>NZ_JBKFBC010000005.1:292927-373444 GCF_053345995.1 Comamonas sp. C24C
TGGACCAGGCCAGGCTGGCCCATGCTCAGGTGCAGACCGGTGAGTTTGCCGCCGACATGCAGGTGCATCTGGTCAATGACGGCCCCGTCACCATTCCCATGCGCATGGAGCCACAGGTCTAGGCAAGGCCAGGCCTGCGAACCCATCCGTCACCACGACTTCAACAACAGCTGTCCATGAAGCCATCCTGCAAGCCCTCTTTGCCCCTCATCACCGCCGGCCTGATTCTCGGTCTGGCAGGCGTCAGTCTGCCCATCCAGGCGCAGACCTTGAAGAAACCCGCGCTGGACGCCCTGATCGCATCGTCCGCTGCGACCCCGTCCGAATCCTTCAAGGCCTTTGCGCAACAGGCCGCCAGGGCCGAGCCTGGCGTGGCGGCTGCCGTGCAGCGCTATACGCGCGGCCAGACGCTGTCGGACGGCGAACTCGCGGATATCGCCCGGTTGCTGGGGGTGTACAACCGCCTGACCCAGGAGACTGCGGTGCTGGAAAGCCTGCAGCGCATGGTGGCGCTGCCCACGGTGCGTGATCCCAAGGTGCCTCCACATGAGAGTCCGGCCATCCTGGACTTCGGCAAGCTCGTTGCATCCATGGCTGCCGAGTTCGGGCTGCGCTTTCGCAATGTGGACAACCGCATCTTTGAGGTGACGCTGCCTGCCAATGCGGCGAGCCGCGCCAGCGAGGCCCCCGAGTTCGGCATCCTGACCCATGCCGATGTGGTGCCGGTGGTGGCCGCCGAATGGGTACTGGACGGCAAGCAGATCAATCCTTTCCAGGTCACCCGCGTGGGCGATCGGCTTTACGGGCGTGGCACGATTGACGACAAGGGCTCCATCGCCACAGTGCTGTATGCGATGAAGGCGGTCAAGGACAGCGGTCTGCCGCTGTCGCGCAGCATTCGCCTGATGATAGAGACCACCGAGGAAACCGGCGGCGATGCCATGAAGTACTACCAGAGCAAGACCTCGCTGCCGCAGTACAACATCGTGCTGGACAGCAAGTACCCGGCCGTGGTCGCTGAAAAGGGCACGGGCGCGCTCAAGGCCTTGTTTGCGGATGTCGCCGTGGATGCCGCCAAGCCTGCCATCACCGCCATGGCCGGCGCCGCCTCGGCCAACTCCATTGCGCAGACGGCCTCCGCCACCGTCTCCGCCACCGATGTGGCTGCGCTGGATCTGATCGCGCAGCGGCTGTCCAAGGACAAGGACGACTTTGTGCGCCGGCACGAGGCGCAGGGGAAGTTCTCCATCGATGTGCAGCGCGCCGAGGGCCAGGTCATGGTCAAGGTCAGCGGCGCATCCGCTCACGGCTCGCGCCCCGAGGAAGGGGTGAATCCCGTGCCGCGTCTGGCGCTGTTCCTGCAGCAGAGCCTGATGCCCGAACAGGGCGCAGCACTGGTGCAGCCCAATCAGTACAGCCAGGCCGTGCGCTATATCAATGGCGTGTTCGGTCTCGACTACTTCGGCAAGCAGCTGGGTATTGCCTATGCCGATGATTTCATGGGGCCGCTCACGCTGTCGCCCAATCTCATCAAATCCGCGGACGGCAAGCTCGAGGTGACGGCCAATGCGCGCATGCCGCGGGGCAAGACGCCGGAGCAGCTGCGCGCCGAGGTGGAGCAGGGCATTGCTCGCTGGAGCGATGCGGCCAAGGTCGCGGTGACCGTGCAGTACACGCAGGGTAACTGGATGGCCCGCGACCCCAAGGGCGCATGGCTGAGCACTTTGCTCAATATCTTTGGCGACACCACGGGGCTGGATGCAAAGCCCGTTCCTACTGCCGGCAGCACCACCGCCAAGCTCATGCCCAACGCCATCAACTTCGGCCCCGCCATGCCCGGCAAGAAGTACACGGCCCACAATGCGCTGGAGTACCAGGAACTGCCGGACCTGCGCACTGATATGCAGATGTTCACCGAGATGCTGGTGCGCATCGGCAATCTGCAGCAGATGCAGTGACGGCAGCCCCGATGGCGGGGCTGGCGCTGCTTACTGCATCACGTTCATGACCGCCAGGGTCATGGTTTCCACGCCGGTCTTGAACGTGGGTTCGGGTTCTGGGGCGAAGAAGGGTGAGTGATTGAAGGGCAGGGGCTTGCCACCGGGCTGACTGGCCTCGGCCACCTTCTTGGGGTCGTACACGCCCAGGGTGTAGAACATGGATGGCACACCCTGATTGATGAAGTCCGAGAAATCTTCGCTGGCCGTGATGGGTGAGATGGGGATCACATTGCGGTCGCCGAGTGCGGCCTTGAACAGCTTGACCGTGCGGCCTACCAGTGCCGCGTCATTGACCACGGCATCCGAGCCCTTGACCAGCTTGACCTCGGGTGCAGGAGCGCCCGACATGGCGGCTTCGGCCTTGGCCGTGCGCTCAATGCCTTCGTGCATTTTTGTGCGCACCTCGCTCTTGTAGCTGCGGATTGTTCCGAGCAGCCGCGCCTGGTCGGGAATGATATTGCCCGCGCTGCCCGAGTTGAAGGCACCCACGGTGACCACACCGAACTCCATGGGATCTTTTTCGCGGCTGATCACGCCCTGTACATCGACCACAAAGCGTGAGGCCATGAGCACGGGGTCAATGCCTTTGTCCGGCATGGAGCCATGGCTGCCACGGCCATGAAACGTGATGTCCAGCGAGTCCGAATTGGAGGTCGCCGGCCCGGCCACATAGCCGACCATGCCGTAGGGCATGGAGCCGGTATGCAGAGCAAAAGCGTAGTCGGGTTTGCCGAATTTCTTGAACAGACCGTCGGCCAGCATGGCCTTGGCTCCGGTCACGGTTTCCTCGGACGGCTGGGCCACGAACATCAGCGTGCCCTTCCATTGGTTCTTCAGGCCCAGCAGCGCCTGCGCCGTGCCCAGCCAGCTGGTCATATGCATGTCGTGGCCGCAGCTATGGGCGACAAAGCTCTCCTTGCCGTTGTACTGGGCCTTGGCCTTGCTCGCATAGGGCAGGCCGGTTTTTTCCTCCATCGGCAGGGCGTCCAGCTCGGTGCGCACCATGACGGTGGGGCCCGCGCCATTGCGGTAGATGGCGACCAGGCCGGTCTTGCCAATGCCCTCGGTGACTTCAAAGCCCAGCTTGCGCATCTCGGCAGCCAGCTTGGCGGCGGTGCGCGTTTCCTGAAAGCCCAGCTCGGGATTGGCATGCAGGTCTTCGTAGATGCCGCGCATCTGCGGATACATCTGGGCGATCAGCTGCTGCAGCTGGGGCTTGAGCGGCTGGGGGTCCAGCTCCGCTGCCTGGGCCGATCCCAGAGTGACGGCCAGCGCGGCGACGGCGCAGAACTTGCGGGTAAGGCTATGGTGCATGTGAGGGTCTGTGGTTGGCTTCAAACAGAGGCAGCTCATGGAGAGCGCGCTTTCAGACTAGGAGCATGGCCGGCTTGAATTGAAGAGGGGCAACCCGCAAATGGCACCGTGAATAACGATGGCACAAGGCTTTTGTGGCGCAGGCCCGGGATAATCCGCTCCCATGAATACCTCCTCCAGCGCCGCCCAGGCCTCTGATTCCTCCGCTTTCTCGGCGCTGCCCCTGTCACCCGAAATGCTGGCCAATCTCCAGCAGCTCGGCTATGCGCAGATGACGCCCATCCAGGCCGCCAGCCTGCCGCTGACCCTGCAGGGCAAGGACCTGATCGCCCAGGCCAGCACCGGCAGCGGCAAGACGGCTGCCTTCGGCCTGCCCATGGTCGATCGCCTGAACCCGCGCTGGTTTGCCGTCCAGGCCCTGGTGCTGTGCCCCACGCGCGAACTGGCCGACCAGGTCGCCACCGAAATCCGCCGCCTGGCGCGCGCGCAGGACAACATCAAGGTCGTCACCGTCTATGGCGGCGTGCCCTCGCGCAACCAGATCGCCTCGCTGGAAAACGGCGCCCACATCGTCGTCGGCACACCCGGGCGCGTGATGGATCTGATGGAGCGCGGCAAGCTCGATATCGGCAACCTCAAGACCCTGGTGCTGGACGAGGCCGATCGCATGCTGGACATGGGCTTTCTCGGCGACATCGAAACCGTGGTGCGCCAATGCCCGGCGGATCGCCAGACCCTGCTGTTCTCGGCCACCTACCCCGAAGGCATTGCCTCGCTGGCCAGCCGTTTCATGCGCGACCCGCAGACCGTCAAGGTCGCGACCCAGCACAGCGCGGGCAAGATAGAGCAGCGCTGGTACGAAGTCGGCGCCCGCGAAAAAGTGACAACGGTGGCCAGGCTGCTGGCGCACTTCCGTCCCGAATCGAGCATTGCCTTTTGCAATACCAAGCAGCAATGCCGCGACGTGGTGAGCGAGCTGCAGGCCCAGGGCTTTAGCGCCCTGGCCCTGTTCGGCGAGCTGGAGCAGCGCGAGCGCGACGAGGTGCTGGTGCAGTTTGCCAACAAGAGCTGCAGCGTGCTGGTCGCCACCGATGTGGCGGCGCGCGGACTGGACATCGCCGACCTGTCTGCCGTCATCAATGTGGATGTCACGCCCGACCCCGAGGTCCACATCCACCGTATCGGCCGCACCGGCCGTGGCGATGCCGAAGGGCTGGCGCTGAATCTGGTGTCCATGGACGAGATGGGCAGCGTGGGCAAGATCGAGCAGCTGCAAGGCCGTGCTTCGCAGTTCTTCCCCGTGGACGAGCTCACGCCCGCCGCTGGCGGCGAGTTGCTGCCGCCCATGATGACCATACAGATCATCGGCGGGCGCAAGGAAAAGATCCGCGCCGGCGACGTGATGGGTGCCATGTGCGCCGACTTCGGCTACAGCCGCGACCAGATCGGCAAGATCAGCGTCAACGACTTTTCCACCTATGTGGCCGTGGACCGCAAGATCGCCTCGGCTGCCTGCGCCAAGCTCAATGCGGGCAAGGTCAAGGGCAAGACCGTGAAGGCGCGGCTGCTCTAAGAATCAGCCGTCAGATTGATTCCAGCGCTTGTCCACAAGGCGCTGGATGCTCACAAAAAAGCCTTCTCGTGACAGAGAAGGCTTTTTTATTTTGGGCGGCGCTTCAGCCTCTTGCGAAGAACAGCCCGGCCATCACCAGCCCCGTGGCCACAATGCCCCAGCGCAGGACATGGGGTGCAATCCTGCGCGCCGTGCGGGCTCCCAGATAGCCGCCCAGGGTGGCGGCCACCATCATGACGAGGGCCAGCTTCCACTCCACAATGCCGCCCACGGCGTAGATCACCACGGCAATCGCCGTCAGCAGGGCCGAGACCAGGTTCTTCATGCCGTTCATGGCGTTGAGCGAGGTCTGGCCCAGCAGCCCGAACAAGGCCAGCAGCAAAATGCCCAGGCCGCCGTTGAAGTAGCCGCCGTAGATGGCCACGATCAGCATGCCTGCAGCGGCCTTGGGCGCCGATGTGGCGGCGTGGTCGGCATTCTTGCCCGAGGCCCAGGCGCGCAGTTGCGGGCCGAAGGCGAACATGGCGGTGGCGGCCAGCAGCAGCCAGGGCACGACCTTGCGGAAGGTGGCGTCGGGCGTGAACAGCAGCAGCGCCGCGCCGGCGGAGCCGCCGATCAGGGACAGAGCCACCACCTGCTTCATGGACAGGCCTGGCGGGGACTGCATATCGTCCTTGAAGCCCCAGGCGCCAGCGATATAGCCTGGCAGCAGGGCCACAGTGCCCGTGGCATTGGCAATCACGGGCGGCACGCCCGTGAAGACCAGGGCGGGAAGGGTCAGAAAGCTGCCGCCACCGGCGACGGCGTTGAGCGTGCCGGCCGTGAAAGCTGCGGCCAGCAAAAGGGCAAGGTGGCCCAGGTTCTCCATGTTCTTGTCTCCTGATTTTCTCTGTCGGCTTTGCGCCTTGTGATGAGGACGATCTTAGGCGCAGGCCCGCGTCGCCTTTGTTCTTTTCTTGCGTGGTTAATTATTTTTGGAAATAAAAGAATTTGAAAACAGTATTTTGAGGAATAAGTGATTGTTTTGACAATCAACTCCTTAGTTAAGGAGTTTTCCCGTGAACCTGCCCCGTTTCCTCTCCCGCACCGCATGGGCCATGCTGGCCGCAACCTGGGTGTCGGGCGCAGCCATGGCGCAGCAGCCGGAGTTCCCGGCGCATTCCGTCAAGCTGGTGGTGGCCAACGGCCCCGGCAGCGCTCCGGATCTGCTGGCCCGTCAGGTGGGCAATCTGGTGGGCAGGGACTGGAAGCAGGCCGTCGTGGTGGAAAACAAGGGGGCGGCTGGCGGCGTCGCGGCCGTGGATGCCGTGGTCAAGGCCCAGCCCGACGGCTACACCTTGCTGGTGGGCGGCGACAGCGCCATCACCATCATGCCCAATGTGCAGCGCAATCTTCCCTATGACGTCAAGAACGATCTGGTGCCGGTGACCAAGCTGGGCCAGTCCGACTTCGTGCTGGTGGCCAATCCCAGGAAGGGCTTCAAGACCTTGCAGGACTTTGTGGCCTACGCCAAATCCCACCCGGGCAAGATCAACTATGCCTCCTCGGGCACGGGCGGTGCCCAGCATCTGGCCATGGAGCAGTTCAAGCAGCGCGCAAGCTTTTTCGCCACGCACATTCCCTATCGCGGCGGCCCTCAGGGCCTGCAGGATGTGTTGGCCGGCCAGGTCGATGTGATGCTGATTGCGATCGCTCCGGCGCTCACCCAGATCCAGAGCGGCAAGCTCACGGCGCTGGCCGTGTCCGGCCTGCAGCGTCACGCGTTGCTGCCCCAGGTGCAGACCCTGGCCGAGAGCTACAAGGGCTTTGAGGCCGGTGCCTGGTTCGGCCTGTTCGCACCCAAGGGCACGCCGGCTGCCGTGGTCCAGGCCATTGCCCAGGATACCGACAAGGCGCTGAAGGACCCCGAGCTGCGCAAGAGCCTGCTGCAGCAGGGCATCACTCCCGTGGGCGAGGGCCAGCAGGTGTTTGCCAGACAGATCAAGACCGAAGATGTGCGCGTGGCCCAGTTGGTGCGCAGCATCGGCCTGAGCGTGGAGTAAGCCCGGTCGGGGTACTCTCATAAAAAGAGCTGCCTGCGCTTGTCATTCTTGAGTTTCAAGGCTAAATGCCTTTGAAACACATGATTGACCTGCGCTGGCAGCTCTTTTTTCAGGAGTCTACGGCACGTGGGCCGATGCCTGTCCGCTATTTGGCGTAGGGGTCTTCGTAGCCCATTTCCTTCATGATGTCGGTCTCGTAGGCCTCCATCTCTTCGGCGTCCTCCTCACTGGTCTCGTGGTCCCAGCCCTGGGCATGCAGCGTGCCATGCACCAGCAGATGGGCGTAATGCTCTTCCAGCGTCTTGTTCTGCTCCTGGGCCTCGCGCTCCACCACGGGGGCGCAGAGCACCAGATCGGCCATCACGGTCGGCTCCTGCTGATAGTCGAAGGTCAGCACATTGGTCGCGTAGTCCTTCTGGCGGTACTCGCGGTTGAGCTTGCGGCCTTCCTCGGCATCGACGATGCGCACCGTGATCTCGGCATCCACGGCCAGCGCATGGCGGATCCAGCGCGTGACCCGGCTGCGGCTCAGCAGTTCGCGGTGGGCGGCCGCCTCGGCGCTGGGGCCGAATTGCAGCGATAGTTGCAGTTGATTCAAGGTCATTTTGGCTTTTAGCCCTTATTTGGTAAGTGCTAGTAGCTATGGATTTTGATTAAAGCTCGTCGGCCGTGGGCAGGGAGCGGGCCGTACGCGGGCTGCTGCTGCGGTGCTTGGGCGCCGAAGTGCCTTCGGACACGCGCCCGCGCGCGTCGTACGCGTCCACGATGCGGGCCACCAGCGGGTGGCGCACCACGTCGGCGCTGGTGAAGTGGTTGATGGAGATGCCCTTGACACGCCTGAGCACGCGCTCGGCATCGACCAGGCCGCTGGGCGCGCCCTTGGGCAGGTCGACCTGGCTGACGTCGCCCGTGACCACGGCCTTGGCGCCAAAGCCGATCCGGGTCAGAAACATCTTCATCTGCTCGGGCGTGGTGTTCTGTGCCTCGTCGAGGATCACGAAGGCATTGTTCAGCGTGCGACCGCGCATGAAGGCCAGCGGCGCGATCTCCAGCGCATTGCGCTCGAAGGCCTTCTGCACCTTCTCGTAACCCATCAGGTCGTAGAGCGCGTCGTACAGAGGGCGCAGATAGGGGTCCACCTTCTGCGTCAGGTCGCCGGGCAGAAAGCCCAGGCGTTCGCCGGCCTCCACGGCGGGCCGGGTCAGCACGATGCGCTGCACGGCGCTGCGCTCCAGTGCGTCCACGGCACAGGCCACGGCCAGATAGGTCTTGCCGGTGCCGGCCGGACCGATGCCGAAGCTGATGTCGTGATTGGCGATGTTTTCCAGATACAGCGCCTGGTTGGGCGTGCGGGCGCGCAGATCGGCACGGCGCGTGGTCAGCTGCGGAGCCGTCAGATCGGCCTCCAGCATCTCGACATCGCCGGCCAGCATCAGCTGCAGCGTGTCTTCGGCGATCACGTAGTCGGCGATTTCATAGAGCGCCTGCAGCAGCTCCAGCGTCTCATTGGCCTTGGCCTTGGGGCCGTCGATCTTGAACTGCTCGTGACGGTGAGCGATCTTGACGCCCAGCGCGACTTCGATGGTGCGCAGATGCGCATCCGCCGGGCCGCAGAGATGGGTCAGGCGCGTATTGTTATGGGGAGTGAAGGTATGGCGCAGGATCACGCGGATAATTTCTCAAAAGAATCGCCGCACGGTGCGGCAAAGGATTTCAATGATAGGCAAATTGACGGGAACGCTGCTGGAAAAAAACCCGCCCGAAGTCCTGGTGGACTGCGCTGGCGTGGGCTACGAGGTGCAGGTGCCCATGAGCACCTTCTACAACCTGCCCGCCAATGGCGCCAAGGTGGCCCTGCTGACCCATTTTGTGGTGCGGGAAGACGCCCAGCTGCTGTTCGGCTTTGCAACGGCCCGCGAGCGCCAGACCTTCCGTGAGCTCATCAAGATCACCGGCATCGGTCCGCGCATGGCATTGGCCGTGCTCAGCGGCATGAGCATCGATGATCTCGCGGACGCGGTATCGCAGCAGCAAGCAGGGCGATTGGTCAAGGTGCCGGGCATCGGCAAGAAGACCGCCGAGCGTCTGCTGCTGGAGCTCAAGGGCAAGATCGGCGCGGATACCGGTGCGCAGTCGCTGTTTGCCAACAACAGCGAGCAAAACGATATCCAGCAGGCGCTGATGGCGCTGGGCTATTCCGACAAGGAAGCCTCGGCCGCCCTCAAGAAACTCCCACCCGAAGTAGGGGTGAGCGAGGGCATTAAGCTCGCGCTCAAGGCTTTGACCAAATAGCTCCGCTGGCCCTGTGCCAGTCCGATCGTGAACTGCAGGAGAACACGATATGCATTGGTGGATACAGGGCAGACGCATTCCCTCCCGATGCGCAGGCCTGATGCTGGTGGTGCTGACGGCTTGCGGCGGCGGCGGGGGTGGAGGCAGTGTTCCGGACCCCGGTCCCGGCCCTGGCGGCGGGGGCGGGACCGGGGGCGGCAATGGCGCGATCATTGGCGGCGCGGCAGAGATCAGTTCTCCTTCGGGTCCGCCCACGGCCAATGTGCTGGATTCACTGATCGTGCCCGCCGCCCAGGCTGCGGCGGCGACCAGAAGCGTGACGGTGGCATCCGTGGCGGTGCGGCCCAAGGCCGTCAGTCTGGCATTGCCGCAGTGGAGCGACGCGCCTTCGCCGGTCATGCCCATGCCCGGCCTGCCCATGCAGATCGGGGCGCCACGTGAGCTGGCTTCGCTGCAGTCCGCAGGCGATATGGCGCGCACGCTGCACTGGTCCGAGACCCCGGGGGGCGGTCAGGTGGCGGCGATCAGCATCACCTCGGCCGGCGCCCATGGCCTGCGGCTGGGCCTGGTGGTCGACGCCATGCCCGATGCCGCCGAGCTGAGGCTGTACCGCAAGGATCGCAGCAAGACCGGGTTCGAGACCACGGGCCAGGCCATCAACGAGGCCATTGCGCGCAACCGCCGGGCCGATGGCGACACCCGGGCGGCCAGCATCTGGTGGACTCCTGACCTGGGAGCCGATGAGGTCACGCTGGAGATCGCACTGCCTGCGGGACTGTCGGCATCGCAGCTGCGCGTTGCCATTCCCACGCTCACCCATGCCTATGTCAATCTGGCCCTGCCGACGGAGCTGGAACTGCGCGATAGCCTCGTGCCCCGGAATGTGGGCGATGCCGCGGGTTGCGAGCTCGATGCCAGCTGCGCCGATCAGTACGCCACCGAGCGCAATGCCGTGGCGCGCATGACCTATGTGGGCTCCGACAACCGCTACTACTACTGCACGGGCTCCCTGCTGAACAACACGCGGCGCGATTTCACGCCGTATTTCCTGTCGGCCAATCACTGCATCTCCACCCAGGCATCGGCCACCTCGCTGCGCACGGACTGGTTCTTCCGCTCGGCCAGCTGCAACAGCTTCGAGCCCAGTGCCCAGACCACGGCGCTGCAGAGCGGTGCCACCTTGCTGTATGCCACTGCGGCGCACGATGCCACGCTGATGCGGCTCAATGACGCAGCGCCCGCCGGTGCGACGCTGGCCGGCTGGGATGCGAGAGGAACGGCGGTGACGGGGACGGCCATCTACGGACTGCATCACCCGCAAGGCGATTTGCTCAAATACAGCGAAGGCCAGGTGCAGAGCTACCGAAACTGCACCCTGGGCGCCGGCAGCATCACCTGCAACCCAGGCAATGCCCAGAGCGATTTCGTGAATGTCGGCTGGAGCAAGGGCGTGACCGAAGGCGGCAGCAGCGGCTCAGCCATGTTTGCGAGCGGACGCGTGGTGGGCACGCTGTCCGGCGGCAGCAGTTCGTGCACGGTCAGCGGGGGCTCGGACGTCTACAGCCGCTTCGACCGGACCTTCAGCAGCCAGATCGGGAACTGGCTGGCGCAGTGATGGAGGGCCGGGCCAGGCCGGACAGGGCTATTTCCCCTGCAGCTGCCTGACGGCTGCCTTGGTCTGCTCCACATGGGCCAGCGGGTCGCTGCTGACAAGGGCGAACTTCACCTTGCCGTCCTGGCCCACCACATAGGAGATGCGGTCGGCCCTGGCCGGGTTGGCTGCAGCCCCTGCGTCATAGGCCTTGATGGTGACGGCCTGCGGGTCCGAGGCCACGGCAAACTGGTCGCGGCAGGCCTCGGTGGAAAAGCGTTTGAGGGTGTCGATATCGTCATGCGACATGCCCACCACCGTGGCTTTCATGGCCGCGAACTGGGGCGTGGCTTCGGCAAAGGCATGGGCTTCCAGCGTGCAGCCCTGGGTGAAGGCCTTGGGGAAGAAATACAGCACCACCGGCCCTTTCTTGAGCGCTTCGGCCATGTCGAAGTCAAAGGCTTTGCCGGCTACGGCGGCGGGCGTCTTGAAGCCGGGTGCTGCATCGCCGGCCTTGAGTGCGGCCTGAGCAGCGGGGGCTAGCAGGGCGGCAAGCAGCCAAGGGGCGAGCTGATGGATCTTGAACATGGCAAAGCCTTTAAGAACATGTGTGTGGTCTCTACGATGCCATGGATTGTTCGCCATCCCTCATTCGCCCTGCTCTTGTCCGGCCTACTGCATTCTTGCCGGCCCCTTGGCTTGCGTGCTTACTTTGCGCTGCTTAGTGATGCGCGGTATTCCAGCGCATAGGCCAGCTTGCCGGCCTTTTTGCCATCTGCGGGCTTGGGCGTGGACAGGTCGGTATAGGTGGCCGTGCCAAAGGCCGCCATCTGTCCCATCTGCACTGCGTTGTAGCCCGAAGCTCCGATCATTTCCGAGGGATTGGCGGCCAGCATCAGGTTGGATGCATCCTTGATGGCTTGCATATAGCCGCCGTCGGAGCCGTTGCCCGCCTGGCTCAGGTTGTACTGGCTGAGTTTGAAATTACGCGGCGAGGCCTGCAGCCATTCGCTCCAGTAGAACTCCAGAAACTCGGAAGGGTTGACCGGCTTGTTGTAGCCCACTTCGCGGGTGAAGTAGACCAGCGAGCGGAAGGGGTCGTCCTTGAGACCATTGGACAAGCCCAGCTGGCGCGGCAGATCGGCGGGGGTGATGGCCGAGCCGTCAGGCAGCTTGAGCCAGACGAACTTGTTGGCGCGCATGGTGCGCCAGAAGCTGGCGTTGTTGGCGTCCTTGTAATTGCCCTTGATCATCACCGGCATCTGCACCTGACCACCGGCTAGGCCGTTGGCCACATTGCCGTTGCTGTTGGGGGCTTCCCAAAGGCTGGTGAAGCTGTGATGTCCGTCGGTCAGGAAGAGCTGGCCTTTGGGACCGACCACGGCGGTCTTCAGCAGGCTCTGGTAGTTGGCGACCTGGGCCTTGCAGGTGAAGCTGCTGCGGTCGTTGAGCTTGGAGCTGGCCGTGATGCCATTCTTGGCCGTGGAATCCTGGCCGCTGTCTTCGCACAAGTCATCAAAGGCTTTTTGCCATTGCGAAGAGGCCACGCTGCCGGTCGCAGTGTGGGTGTAGCGACCCTGCTTGTAGTAGATCTGGTCGTAGCCGATGGCGGGTTGCGTGGGCAGTGCATCTGCCAGCGTGATCATGACCGGGTCGGTGCTTGCTGCGCTCTTGTCCAGGTACTTGGGCAGCACTGCCTGCTCGGGCAACCGCTGGCACGCGCCCAGTGCACTGGTGTCGGTATCTGCAGGGCCGCCGCTGCCTGCGTAGTAGAAGTTGTTGGCCGAGACCGGCAGCAGCGTGCGCGCCGCACCGTTGCCGCCGGCCCATTGGCCGCCGAACAGGCCATTGGCCGCGCCGCCTGTGCCGGACGCGGCATTGGCGCTGAGCTTCAGATCGATGTCGATGGTGTCGGTCTGCAGCAGGCCGTTGCCGATGGAGACATAGTGGCGCATGCTGCGGCCCGTGCTTGCCTGCTCGGGATGGGTGCACAGCCACTCGCCATCCAGCGCCGTGGCGGCCACGGGGGCCGTGGCGGCAGATTGCAAGGTCCAGTTACCCGAGGTGAAGCTGCCACCCGCAGCGGCGCTGTAGACATCGACGGATAGGGCCGCGCCGTCGCTGCGCTTGCCCACCACGGCACGGCCGATGCGCTGGCCGCCCAGCTCCAGCACCAGGGCGCCGGGATAGGTGGTCTGGTCGGGATCTACCGTCACGCGACCGGTGATGCCGTTGGCGCAGGTGTCGCTTGCGCCCTGGCCGGGGCAGACGCGCACAACGCCATCATTGGCAATGCGCAACTGGCCCGCGCTGGCGCTGGGTGCGCCGGGCTTGCCCGAGGCGGAATACACAGCCTCATTGCGCAGATAGTTGTAGGTACCGGCCAGTGCACTGATCTGTGCCGCCCCCTGGTTGGAGGCGGTCAGCACGCCCTGCAGCGATGCCGTCGATGTGGCCGAGGTGTCCAGCAAATTGGGCAAACCGTCAACGTTGCCGGTGACCAGTCCGGTTTCCGCTGAAAAGCGCAGAGTGACGTCGCTCAGACGACTCACCAGAGCGGCAGGGAGATTGCTGCCTGCCACAGCCTGGAATTTCTGGGCCACGAACTGGCCGTTGGCATCCACGCTGTAGACGCTGGTGATGGCTCCGGCCAGACCAAAGCGCGAATCCACAAAGCGCAGTGTGATCTGCTTGGTGGTGCTGTCCAGGCTCAATGCCACGGTATCGCCAAAACTCAGCGTGCCCAGATAGCTGTTGCTGCCTGCAAGGGGAGCCAGTGCTGGAGCGGGTGCGGGCGCAGGAGCGGGCGCTGGCGCGGGAGCCGGGGCTGGTGATCCATCGCCACCACCGCAGGCCGCGAGGGCTGCCGAGGCCGCAACAAGAACGGAGACTTGGGCGAGGCTGCGAAAGGCAGCACCAGTTGGCGTGGGAGGGTTGAGGCGCATGGAGGGGGCTTCAGGAAGAGGTGGTGGGATATCGGTGCAAGCGCATCGATGTATCTGCCGTGCAGAACTGTGCGGGGCGTTTGCGCTGCATTCTGTGAAACATCTGTGACGAAGCTGTGACATGCAGGCGGCGCCAACAGTCTGTGCGCAACAGTGCGGTGCCGATGCACGGCACAATTGAGGCCTATGACGATTCATGTGGACGAATTTGCGGCAACGCCATCCCCCAAGCCAGTGCGTGATTCATCGCGTGAAGCCGTGCGCGAGCCGGCACCACGCGTGGTGTCGGCAGGCAGCGCCTTCATGGGGGAGGAGGCACTGGAGAGGGCTCTGCGCCCCAAGCAGCTCGATGAATATGTGGGCCAGGCCAAGGCGCGCGAGCAGCTCGAGATCTTTATCAGCGCTGCCAAGAAGCGCAGCGAGGCGCTCGATCACGTGCTGCTGTTCGGCCCCCCGGGCCTTGGCAAGACCACGTTGTCCCACATCATTGCGGCCGAACTGGGCGTGAACCTGCGTCAGACCAGCGGCCCGGTGCTGGAAAAGCCCAAGGATCTGGCGGCGCTGCTCACCAATCTCGAGCCCAACGATGTGCTGTTCATCGACGAGATTCACCGCCTGAGCCCGGTGGTCGAGGAAATCCTCTATCCGGCGCTGGAGGACTATCAGATCGACATCATGATCGGCGAAGGCCCGGCCGCGCGCTCCATCAAGCTTGACCTGCAGCCTTTCACGCTGGTGGGGGCGACCACGCGCGCCGGCATGCTCACCAATCCGCTGCGCGATCGCTTCGGCATCGTGGCGCGGCTGGAGTTCTACAGTTCCGAGGAACTCTCGCGCATCGTCAAGCGCAGCGCGGGCTTGCTCAATGCGCCGATTGACGAGGAAGGCTGCTTCGAGATTGCACGCCGCTCGCGCGGCACGCCGCGTATCGCCAACCGCCTGCTGCGCCGCGTGCGCGACTATGCCGATGTCAAGGGCGACGGCCGCATCACGCGCGAGATCGCCGACAAGGCGCTGGCCATGCTCGATGTGGACCCCCAGGGTTTTGACATCATGGATCGCAAGCTGCTCGAGGCCGTGGTGCATCGTTTCGATGGCGGCCCGGTCGGCCTAGACAATATCGCGGCGAGTATCGGCGAGGAGTCGGGCACCATCGAGGATGTGATCGAGCCCTATCTGATCCAGCAGGGCTTTTTGCAGCGCACGCCGCGCGGACGCATGGCCACGCAAGCCGCCTACCGCCATCTGGGCCTGCAGGCCCCGGCAGACGATACGGCTGCATAAGCACCGAGAACCGGCGCCCCCACCCTAGCCATAGGTGCCGAGCAAGGGCCCGGGCGGCACCGCCGCCCCGCAGCGAAGGCGTCGTCCCCCTGGGGGGCGTGCAACGGGAAGCCGCAAAGCGGCTCAGGGGGTCAATTATTCTGTGGTCCGGCGTTCCAGAAGGCTTGCAGCACGCCGGGCAAGGCTTCGATCTGCGTGACCACCTGGTCCAGCTCCTCGGCATGCACGGCCGTGGCGAACAGCTCGGCCTCTATTTCGGTGTTGTGTGGCGGGATTTCGTGCTTTTCCACCGCGCGCACGGGGTAATTGGCCGCTTCCAGCAGCTCCTGCATGCCCTCGCGCACATCGGCCTGGGCTTGCTGGCCGCAGATCACGTAGACATAGTAGGTGGCCTCGCTGGCATGCTCGGCCACGGGGTGGCGGTTGATGTAGTTGACCACGGGGCGCAGCAAGGTGTTGCTGGCCAGCACGAACAGGGTGGCAATGCCGGCCTCTGGCAGCAGACCCGCGCCCGCACAGGCGCCGACGGCAGCCGAGCCCCACAGCGTGGCGGCGGTGTTCAGTCCCGTGATGTTGGCGCCTTCCTTCATGATGGCGCCGGCGCCCAGAAAGCCCACGCCCGAGACCACATAGGAGATGACGCGCGTGGCGCCGTCGGCTCCCGAGACGCGCATGGCCAGGTCGACGAAAACGGCCGCGCCCACGGCGACCAGGGTATTGGTGCGCAGGCCCGCCGTGCGCTGGCGTATCTGGCGCTCAAGGCCGATGATGCTGCCGCAGACAAAGGCCACGACAAGGCACAGCACCGTGTTCAGCGTGGCGAGCAGATTGAAGTTCTGTAGGGATTGCATGAAGTTCCGATTGTTATTGGTGATGGATCGGTGTCTGGGTTCATGAAACATGTGGCCCGGGCTGGCGCGCCTGCTCCGCAAGGCAGACGCGAAGCTGCCCGGTGCTCACCAGCCGTACTTGCGGATATAGACGCGCTTGAGCAGCGTCGTCAGCACAGCATAGGCCAGCAATATGACGATGAGCCAGGGGAAATAGCCTAGCGGCAGGGCCTGCAGCTTGAAATGCCCGGCCAGCGGTCCCATGGGCAGGAAGATGCCTATGGCCATGATGGCCGCCGTGGCAGCCAGCAGGGGCCAGGAGGCACGGCTTTGCACAAACGGGATCTTCGGCGTGCGGATCATGTGCACGATCAGCGTCTGCGTCAGCAGTCCCACCACGAACCAGCCAGACTGGAACAGGCTTTGGTCTGCGGCCGTGCTGGCATGGAAGACGAACCACATCAGCGCGAAGGTGAGCACGTCGAACAGCGAGCTGATGGGGCCGAAGAAGAGCATGAAGCGGCCCAGGTCCTGAGGGTTCCAGCGCAGCGGCCTGGCCACCATTTCCTCGTCCACGTTGTCGAAGGGAATGGCGATCTGCGACAGGTCGTAGAGCAGGTTCTGCATCAGCAGCTGCATGGGCAGCATGGGCAGGAACGGGATGAAGGCCGAGGCGATCAGCACCGAGAACACGTTGCCGAAGTTGGAGCTGGCCGTCATGCGGATGTACTTGAGCATATTGCTGAAGGTGCGGCGTCCTTCGAGCACGCCTTGCTCCAGCACCATCAGGCTTTTCTCGAGCAGGATGATGTCGGCCGCCTCGCGGGCGATGTCCACGCCGCTGTCGACGCTGATGCCGATATCGGCGGCGCGCAGCGCAGGCGCGTCGTTGATGCCGTCGCCCATGAAGCCCGTGACATGACCGTTGGCGCGCAGCGCATGCACGATGCGCTCCTTGTGCAGCGGCGTCAGGCGGGCGAACAGCAGGTGCGACTCCACGCAGCGGCGCAGCTGCTCCTCGTCCATGGCTTCGATGTCGTTGCCGACAATCGCCTCGTCCACCTGCAGACCCACGTCGCGGCAGACTTTGCGTGCCACCAGCTCGTTGTCGCCCGTGAGCACCTTGACCGTCACACCGTGCTGCAGCAACGCGGCGATGGCGGCCTGGGTGGATTCCTTGGGTGGATCGAGAAAGGCCACATAGCCGATCAGGGTCAGCTCGGACTCGTCGGCGATGCCGTAGGTGCTCTTGTCGGGCGGCACTTCCTTCATGGCCACGGCCACCACGCGCAGGCCCTCGCGGTTCAGGCCTTCGGTGACGGCGCGCACCTGCTCGCGGCGCTGCGGCGTCAGGGCCTGCACGGTCTCGCCGTCCGGCCCGCTGTCCCGGATATGCGTGCAGACCTCCAGGATTTCCTCGACCGCCCCCTTGCAGATCAGCTCGTGGTGGTGGTTGCGCTCGGCCACCACCACGGACATGCGCCGGCGCTGGAAGTCGAACGGAATTTCGTCGACCTTGCGATAGTCCTCGTTGACATGCAGCCGCGTGTGCAGCTCCACATGCTCGAGCACGGCGCGGTCCAGCAGGTTCTTGAGCCCGGTCTGGTAGTAGCTGTTGAGGTAGGCGAACTGCAGCACCTCGTCGCTGGGGCGGCCCTGCACATCGGTATGGCGCTCCAGCGCGATGCGGTCCTGCGTCAGCGTGCCGGTCTTGTCGGTGCACAGCACATCCATGGCGCCGAAGTTCTGAATCGCGTCCAGGCGCTTGACCATCACCTTCTGGCGCGACAGCACCACCGCACCCTTGGCCAGCGTGGAGGTGACGATCATGGGCAGCATCTCGGGCGTCAGGCCCACGGCTACCGACAGCGCGAACAAAAAGGCCTCGCCCCAGTCGCCCTTGGTGTAGCCGTTGATGAACAGCACCACGGGCACCATCACGGCTGCGAAGCGGATCAGCAGCCAGCTGACGCTGTTCACGCCCTGTTCGAAGGCTGTGGCCGTGCGGTCCTGGTGGGTGATGCGCGCTGCCAGCGTGCCGAAATAGGTCTGGTTGCCGGTGGCGACCACCACGGCCATGGCCGAGCCCGAGACCACATTGGTGCCCATGAAGAGCAGGTTGCCGGCTTCCAGCAACTGGCCTGTCTGCAGGGCAGCCAGGGTGCGTGCATCCTTTTCCACGGGCAGCGATTCGCCCGTCATGGCTGCCTGGCTCACGAACAGGTCCTTGGCAGACAGCAGGCGGCAGTCGGCCGGAATCATGTCGCCGGCCGACAGGGCCACGATGTCCCCGGGCACCAGCTCGCGCATGGGCAGCTCGGACAGCGAGGCGTCATGGCCGCCGCCGCTGTCGCGAAAGTCTGCGGCCTGTGCATCGCTGCTGCGGCGCACGGTGACGCGGTTGCTGACCAGGGCCTGCAGGCGCGCGGCGGCGCGCCGCGAGCGCCCTTCCTGGACAAAGCGCAGCAGCGTGGACAGCAGCACCATGCTGGCGATGACGATGGTGGCCTTCTCATCCTCGGTGAGGTAGGAGACCACGGCCAGCAGCGTCAGCAGCAGGTTGAAGGGGTTGCGGTAGCAATGCCACAGGTGCAGCCATGCGGGCAGCGGCTTTTCATGCGCGACCTCGTTGGGTCCATGGTGGAGCTGGCGCTGCTGGGCCTGCTCGGGGCTCAGGCCCCGGCTCGATGTGTCCAGCTGCTGCAGCAGGGCAGCCACGGGGCTGCAGGCGGCGGATTGCAGGGCCTGTACCTGTGCCGGTGGCACGGTGACGGCGGTGGAGGGGCCGCCAGCGGGCATCGGCTGGCGACCGAAGAGACCGGCCAGGCGGTGGCTGCGCAAAAAGGCCCGGAACAGGTTTTTGAGGATTTGCATCACGGCCTCCTGTCAGTGCAGCGTCTTGCCGGAGCTAGCGAGCTGCGTCCATGGCAGCTGCGCCTGACTGGAGCGCAGTTGTGCGTCGAGGCGGCTGCGTTGCTCGCGGGTCAGCAGCGACAGCGCATCGGCGCGCTGGCGGATGCTCAGATTGGCCATGGCACTGGCCATGAGGGGCGCGGCATGGCGGTCGACCAGGTGGCGCAGCACATCGGTGCGGCGCTCGCTCAGTGCCGAGCTCACGGCATGGGTCAGGCCATGGTGGCGGGTGGTGTCATCGAGGCGGGGGGCAGGGCGGCTGCGTTGCAGCACGCGCAGCCAGGCGAGGCGTTGCATGGGCATGCTCCTTGGGGTGACCCGGGAGCTGCCCGCCGCTGCTACTGCATCAGGCATTCAGCCCCGAGGTCGGGGTTCCAGTCCCTGCGTGCAGCCGTCAAGGTCACACGCAGGCCAATGGCTTGACAGCGCGCCGCATGGGGCGCGCTGCAAGATCGACTAGGGTCGGGATCCATACGTGTTCCTTGGTTAAGAGTGAGTGAAAGCGGGCCGGAGCCGGTCCGCGACCGGGTTGCTCAGCGCACGCTGCGGCTGCTCAGGTAGCTGCGGATGCGGTGCGTGGGCCAGCTTGTCAGGGCGTCGAGCTCCAGCGTCTGTTCCAGCGCTTGCGGCAAGGCTGCCGGTGCGGCGGGCGCAGCCTGGGAAGGCGTGGCGCGGGCGCGCAGCAGCAGAGGGCGCAGCTGGTGCAGAGTGCGGGTCAGGCGATTGCTCATGGCGGTCTCCTCATCGGTTGAGGGAGCGGGCCAGGCGGCAGTGCGGCACAAGCGTTCTGGCGCGGCCACGAACCGGCATGCTGCCGGAGGGGGATGGCGACGCGAGAACTCAGTGATGAGCAGAGCTTGCGAGCTTGAGGCCACTATCCGTGCTGCGCACGGCGGGCCGTCCCGAACGTCGGGAAGCCAAACAGCAAGTTGCGAGGGGCGCGGGGCAAGGGATGCGGGGCGGTCGATGACGACTCCCGATCCGGGGGAGTCTGTCAGTCGGCCAGCTTCGCAGCCGTTGCGGCGTGCGATAAATCACTGGTTGAACTGGCACTGTCCACGTGGGGACTCCTGAAATTGCGATCTGCCGATTATCGGCCGAGACCGGTCCCAGGGTCAACCCTAGGTGGCTTTCAGTTGCAATTGCGCCGGGGCCTGTCGAGTTGCGGGCTCGGCCCATTGCCGCACGCAGCCCCAGACGATGAGTGACTGCGCTGCGTAATAGCTGGCGAGCACGCTCACTGCGGACCAGGGCAGCGGCTGCACAAAACGGTTGATGGCGAGGATGGAGTCGCTGAGCATGAAAAAGCTGGCGCCCAGGGCGGTCAGCAGTGCGGCGCGGCTGCGCAGCTGACGATAGCGTCCCCAGGCCTGAGCCGCCATCAGGGCGATGACGCCGACATAGGCGGCCACGGGCAGACGCAGGGCGGCAGGCAGGCCATGGGTCCAGAGAAAGACATACATGGAGGCGCCGATCGCAGCCACCAGCAGCAGTGCGCTGCGATCCGCAAACCAGGCCACATCGAGCCTGAACAGCGCAACGTAGCAGACATGGGCCAGCAAAAAGCTGACCAGGCCGGGAATGAACAGACTGGTGGGCAGCTGTCCGTCCAGCATCAGGAAGACATCGCCGGACATGGAGAAAACAATAGCTGCCAGCAACAGATGGACATGCCTTTGAGGCAATTTTTGTATCTTTTTTGATGCCTGTATTGCGCAAGAAGCTACGCATATGAGAGCAAAAAACATGGTGGCAGGCTTGAGCAGCCAATGCCATGCCTGCAGTCCCAGCGCCGCCGTGGCCGTGGCCAGTGCGCCGCTTTGCAGCATCAGTGCCAGCCACAGGCTGATGCGGCCCTGCATGGCTGCACCCAAGGCCCATTGCCCGGTGAGCAGCACGCCGAACCAGATCAGGTTGGTGGCCAGCGGCGACTGGTCGGCATGCCAGAGAAAGACCGAGGTGCCCGCAATCAGCGCCGCGAACTGCAGGCCGGCGAACCAGCGCAGCGCCCGGCCCATGGGCGGGGCATAGATGATGCGGTGCTCGTCCAGATCGAAGGCGGGCCTGGGAAAGCGCTGCGCCACATCGGCCGGCCGCCAGCCCGGTGGCTTGAACCAGACGCGGATCTTGTCCAGCCAGCTGCGTGCATGCCAGCTGTCATGGGCCAGCTGGCGGTAGACGCTGAAGTTGGCCCAGAGCGGGTCCCAGCTCTTGAGCAGGCCGCGCGTGCCGTAGACGCAGGGCTCCTCGTCGTCCTCGGTTTTGTAAGTGCCGAAGAGCCGGTCCCAGACGATGAGAATGCCGCCGTAGTTGCGGTCCAGATAGCGCTCGTTGACGGCATGGTGCACGCGGTGATTGCTGGGCGCGCAGAACCAGCGGTCGAACCAGCCCAGTTTCTTGACCTGCTCGGTATGCACCCAGAACTGGTAGAGCAGATCGATCAGCCCAACCACGGCAAACACCAGCGGCGGCACGCCGGCCAGGGCCATGGGCAGATAGAAGATCCAGCCCAGCAGTGCGCCGGAGCTGGTCTGGCGCAGCGCGGTGGAGAGGTTGTAGGCCTGGCTTTGGTGGTGCACGGCATGGGCGGCCCAGAGTACGCCCACTTCGTGGCCCATGCGGTGCAGCCAGTAGTAGCAGAGATCGTAGAACAGCAGGGCCAGCAGCCAGCCCGGCAGGCTGAGCCAGAAGGCATCGGCCTCGATCAGCGTCACATGGCTGGCCACGACGGTGTAGATGCCCAGCGTCAGCAGCTTGGTGAAGACGGCGCTGGTCTGGCTCAGGATGCCCAGGTTCAGCGAGCTGATGGCATCGGCCAGCGCATAGGCATTGCGCCCGCGTTTGAGGCTGATGATCCATTCCACGGCAATCAGTGCGAAAAAGACCGGCGTTGCCAGAACGATGACTTGGCTGGGGGAGAGCATGGACTCCGATTCTGGAGCGGGCCGGTGTCCGGCGGCTTGGCATGAACCCTAGCGCCCGGCGCTGCAGGCCTCATCAGGTTTCAAGGGTGAATCAGGATTGCTAAGTATTTCCAGTTATGGCAGTCAACAAGGTGCTCTGGGATAATCGGCGGCTTGCCCGTCCGCCGGAGGGCGCACTCAAATTTACCGGCCAGTACAGCGACGCTGCGACGCCGGGATGGGCCTGGAGCCGTCAGCCTGTCTGCTTTCTTGCTGCATGCCCATGTCCACATCCCGCCGCTCCTTTGTTGCCGCCGCCGCCTTGCTGGCCTCAGGCTTTACCGCGCCCGCCGTTTTCGCCGCCGCCGATGCCTGGCCCGCCACCAAGCCCATCACGCTGATCGTGCCGTTCAGCGCCGGTGGCAATGTGGACACCACGGCGCGCCTGATCGGCCAGAAGCTGGGCGAGCGCCTGCACCAGTCCATCGTGGTGGACAACGTGCCTGGCGCCGGCGGTGTGCTCGGGGTGAGCAAGGCCGTCAAGGCCCCGGCCGACGGCTACACCTTGCTCATGGGCTTTGACGGCCCCATCAGCATTGCCCAGCTGGTGAATTCCGCCGTCAAGTACGACGCCGAAAAGGATCTGACCCCTGTGGGGCTGACCACCATCGCACCCGTGGTCGCCGTGGCCCGTCCCGGCCTGCCGGCGCACAATCTGAGCGAGCTGATTGCACTGGCGCGTTCCAAACCCGGCTCGCTGACCTATGCCACCTCGGGCGTGGGCACCATGCTGCATCTGGCCATGGAAATGCTGCAGGAGCGCGCCAAGATCAAGCTGGTGCATGTGCCCTATCGCGGCGGTGCCCAGATCACCAGCGACGTGATGGGCGGTCAGGTCGATGTGGGCATGCTCACCACCGTGAGCGCCGTGCCCATGATCCAGCAGAAAAAGCTCGAAGGTCTGGGCGTGACATCGGCCAAGCGCATCGATGCCATCCACGCCGTGCCCACCTTTGGCGAGACGGCCGAACTCAAGGGCTTTGACCTCAACACCTGGACGGGGCTGTTCGTGCCCGCCAAGACGCCTCAGGCCGTGGTCACGCGTCTGGCCACCGAGCTCGATGCCGTGCTCAAGATGCCCGATGTGCGCAAGCGCCTGGAAGATGGCGGCGCCACGCCCGGCTCCGGCACCCAGGCCAGCTTTGTCCAGTTCCTGAAGAAGGAAAAAGCCGGCTATGCCCAGATCGTGAAGTCGGCCAACATCCAGGCGGAATAAGCCATGACCGCGCCTCTGAACCCGGTGCATGCCGAGATCCATCCGCCCGTGCTGCCCGAAGTGGCTGCCGTCGCGGACGAGATGCTGGCCCTGCGCCATGATCTGCATGCCCATCCCGAGCTGGCCTACGAAGAGCATCGCACCGGCGATATCGTGGCCGCCAGGCTGGCCGAATGGGGCTACGAGGTCCATCGCGGTCTGGGCGACACCGGCGTGGTGGGGACGCTGCGCTGCGGCGATCACGCGAATGGCAAGCACATCGGCAAACGTCTTGGCCTGCGCGCCGACATGGATGCGCTGCCGATCCGTGAAGCCACGGGCCTGTCCTATGCCAGTCGTCACGACGGCAAGATGCATGCCTGCGGCCACGACGGGCACACGGCCACGCTGCTGGCCGCAGCCAGGGTGCTGGCCGGGCGCAAGAACCAGCTCCAGGGCACGCTCAATCTGATCTTCCAGCCTGCCGAGGAAGGCCATGGCGGTGCGCAGAAGATGGTGGAGCAGGGCCTGTTCGAGCTGTTTCCCTGCGATGCGCTCTACGCCTTTCACAACGAGCCCGGCTATCCGGCGGGGCAGTTCGGCTTTCGCCCGGGCGTGATGTATTCCAGCTCGGACACGGCCATCATCACCATCCGCGGCAAGGGCGGCCATGGCGCCATGCCCCATGTGGCCGTGGACCCCATCGTCGTGGCCTCGCATCTGGTGCTGGCACTGCAGACCATTCGTTCGCGCGAGATCGACCCCAACGACATGGCCGTGGTCACCATCGGTGCCATCCATGCGGGCGATGCGCCCAATGTGATTCCGGAAACCTGCGAACTGCGCGTGACCATCCGCGCGCGCTGCCCCGAGGTGCGCCAGCAGCTGCGCGAGCGCATCACGGCCATGGCCCATGCCCAGGCCGCCGTGCACCGCGCCACGGCCGAGGTGGACTACAAATGGCGCTATCCGCCCGTCATGAACGACAAGGCCGCGACGGAGTTTGCCGTCGAGGTGGCGCGGCAATTCCTGGGCGAGGAATGGCTGATTCCTGATCTGCAGCCGCTGCAGGCCAGCGACGACTTCGCCATCATGCTCAACCAGGTCCCCGGCAACTATTTCATCGTCGGCAACGGCATGGGCGAAGGCGGCTGCATGGTGCACAACGCGGCCTATGACTTCAACGACAACCTGCTGCCCGTGACTGCCTCGTATTGGGTGAAACTGGCCGAGAGCTATCTGCGCCGCGACTGAGTTTTGTATGAGTGAAATTGCATCCGTGGCCGATCTTTGCGGCCAGAACCTGCCCGGCTTCGACGCCACGACCGACTACTGGCAAGCCATCGTCACCGAGGCCGAGCTGAGCCAGTCGCCGCTGCCGCCCTATGCGAAGAGCTACCCGGCCAGACTGCCCGACGGCCGTTATCTGCTGCTTCCGCTGCGCGGCATGCCGACAGCCGATGGCTCGGCGCCGGACCGCTGCGTGGCCTCCCTGATTGCCAACCAGGCCTCGATGGAGGTGGTGGAGCAGCTGGCGCTGCACATGGCGCAAGGCGCCGGTGCGCACGACTTCGACATGGTCATAGGCCTGCCCACGCTAGGCCTGGCTTTTGCGCCGCTGGTGGCCAAGCAACTGGGCCACAGCCGCTATGTGCCCCTGGGTTATTCGCGCAAATACTGGTATCGCGACGAGCTCTCCGAGCCCGTCAGCTCCATCACCACGCCGGGCAAGGGCAAGCTGCTCTATATCGACCCGAATCAGCTGGGCCTGATTGCCGGCAAGCGCGTGCTGGTGGTGGACGATGCCGTGAGTTCGGGCACGACCATGGTGTCCGGCCTCAAGCTGCTGGAGCGTTGCGGCGCCGAAGTGGCCGCCATTGCCGTGGCCATGCGCCAGGGCACGCAGTGGCAGCAAAAGCTGGTGCGTGCCGATGGCAGCGCCATCCCCGTGGTCGCGGCCTACGACTGCCCGCGCATGGAGCGCCGGGCCGACGGCTGGTGGCCTGAAAGCCCATAGCAAGAGGACTGCTCGCGCGCATGGCGAAATGACGCAAATATCTAAGTCAAATCGTTCATAAGAAGCGTATTTTTTATTCGTTCTGTTTTCCCTCGGGCTTGCGTACTCTGCGCTTACGCATCCACGAAGGAAAACGTCATGACGAACAGACTTCCGAACAAGACCTCCTCGCGCTCGGTGGCCGTGAAAGCGCGCCTCGACTACCCCGTGATCGACACCGACGTGCATGTCAACGACTACACGCCGGCACTGGAGGACTATGTTCAGCACTACGGCGGCAGCGCCTTGGTGGATGCGCTGCGCAAGGCGCTGGGCGGGCGTTTCGCGACGCGCTCTGCCGAGGGCAGGGACTGGTACCAGCAGAGCCCCGAGGAACGCCAGCACCACCGCACGTTGCGCTCGCCTTGGTGGGCCAGGGTGACGCGCAACACGCTGGACTTGGCTACCTACACCTTGCCCGATCTGCTCGCCGAGCGGCTTGAGGAGCAGGGGGCGGACTATTCGGTGCTGTTTCCCAACGATGTGTTGGCACCGGCTGCTGCGGGCGACGAATTCCGTCAGCCGCTGCACCGCGCCATCAATCACTTTCATGCCGACCTGTATCGCAAGCATGCGCACCGGCTGACGCCCGTGGCGGGCATTCCGCTCAATACCCCGCAGGAAGGTATCGAGGAGCTGGAGTTCGCCGTGAAGACGCTGGGGCTCAAGGTCATCAATATCGCGGGCGGGGTGCGCAGGCCGATTGCGGCGATTGCGGCCAAATACCCCAAGGCCGAGCACCCCGAGGTGGCGCGTCACGCGAGCTACACCGACTTCTACGGCCTGGACAGTCCCTACGACTACGACCCGTTCTGGGCCAAGGTGGTGGAGCTGGGCGTGCCCGT
Source organism: Comamonas sp. C24C (assembly GCF_053345995.1). Taxonomy (NCBI): domain Bacteria; kingdom Pseudomonadati; phylum Pseudomonadota; class Betaproteobacteria; order Burkholderiales; family Comamonadaceae; genus Comamonas; species Comamonas sp. C24C. Next base: position 318,771 of record NZ_JBKFBC010000005.1, read on the forward strand.
CACCACGCACTACGGCAGCCAGGGCTGGACCGGGCGCCAGTCCATCAGCAACTACATGTTCAACCACATCGGCCACTTTGCCGATGGCTCGCAGGCCTTTGCCAAGGCCTTGTTCTTCGGCGGCGTGACGCGTCGCTTTCCGGGGCTGCGCGTGGGCCTGCTCGAAGGCGGGGCAGACTGGGGCTCGCATGTGTACACGCATCTGGTGGATCGCTTTGAAAAGCGCAACCGCCATGCCGTGCAGAACTACAACCCCGCGCATGCCGATGTGGAGTTGCTGGCCGCGCTGTTCGAGCAATACGGCGCCGACCTCACCAAGGGCAGGCCGCTGAACAAGGAGACGTTGCTGCGCGACAGCCTGGGCATTTCCGCGCTGCCGCACAGCCGCGACCCGCAGGGCGACGAACTTGACGATTTCCTGGCCGCCGGCATCGAGAGCGTGGAGGACATCCGCGAGCGCTGGGTCAAACCCTTTTTCTTCGGTGCCGAGGCCGACGACCGCACCGTGGCCGCGGCCTTCAACACCCGGGTGAATCCGCTGGGTGCCAGGATCAATGCCATCTGGTCCTCGGATATCGGCCACTGGGACGTTCCCGATCTGACCGAGCCACTGGCCGAGAGCTGGGATCTGGTGGAGCAGGGCGTCATCAGCGCCGAAGACTTCCGCGCGCTGGTGTTCGACAACCCCTACCGCTTCTACACCGAGGCCAGGCCCGACTTCTTCGCGGGCACCGACATCGCCAGCAAGCTGGCCGCGCGCTGAGCGGCCGCGATCTCTCTCCCTATTTTTTCCCGTTCCGGCCCCAGAGAGCGGCGCGCCACAAGCGCGGCGCCGGGGCCAGCCTTTGCCTTTGAAAGACTGCAGATGACCCATTCCCTGATTTCCCGGCCCTGGGGCCGTCGTGCCGCTCTGGCGGCCCTGGGCTTGTTGTTCGGCTCCCTGGCCCACGCGGCGCCGCCCCAGGCCATACGCATCGGCGTGGCCACGGCGGGCGGCGGCGAACCCATCAACTGGGGCGGCTCGCCTGGCGGTGTGGTGCGTGCCAACCAGTGGCTGGAAGAGGCTTTCAAGGACTCCGGCATCAAGGTGGAATGGCTGTTCTTCAAGGGTGCGGGACCGGCCGTGAACGAGGCGCTGTCGAACAAGCAGATCGACTTCGCCTATCAGGGCGACCTGCCCTCCATCGTGGGGCGCGCCAACGGACTCAGGACGCGGCTGCTGGTGACCAGCGGTGCACGCAACAATCTCTATGTGGTGGTGCCGCCGCAGTCGGGCATCCAGCGCATCGAGGAGCTGAAGGACCGCAAGGTGGCGATCTTCCGCGGCACCAACGGCCATCTGGTGGCCATCAACGCGCTGCAAAGCGTGGGGCTGGCCGAGCGTGATCTCAAGGCCATCAACCTCGACACGGGAAGCGCCCAGGCGGCCCTGGTCTCCAACGGTGTGGATGCCTCGTTCGGCGGCTACGAGTGGTTCAAGATCCGCGACCAGGGTCTGGCCAGGGTGGTGTATTCCACCCAGGGCAAGGACCCGGCCCTGACACGCCAGGCGGCGCTGCTGGTGCGCGAGGAGTTCGAGAAGGAGCATCCCGAGCAGGTGCAGAAGGTGGTGAACCAGTTCGTGCGCGCAGCCAACTGGGCTTCGGACGAGAAGAACCGCAGCGAGCTGTTCCAGCTCTGGGCACGAACGGGTACGCCTGCGGCTTCCTGGGAAGCGGAATTCGACAAGCAGGCTCTGGCCGTGCGCAACTCGCCGCTGCTTGATGACTTCATCGTGGCGCGCTACCGCTCGGTGGCCGAGGATGCGGCCAAGCTCAAGCTGATCCGCCGGCCGGTTTCGCTGGAGGGCTGGTTCGAGCCGCGCTATCTGCAGGCTGCACTCAAGCAGCAGGGGCTGGAAAAGCGCTGGACCGTGTTCGATGCCAAAGGCCAGGTCAAGGTCCGGGGCCAGAACCCTGATGCCAGCCCGGTGGCACTGCGCTGATGCCCATGGCCGATATCCTGATTGATGCCGCTGCGACGCGTCAGCGTCCTGCCGGCCCGCCTTTCTGGCAGAACCTGCTGCGCAGTGCCGAGCCTTTCTTCCTGCCCCTGGCTCTGCTGCTGCTCTGGGCCCTGGGCGCGGCACGCGGCTGGATCTCGCCGCAGGTACTGCCATCGCCCCAGTTCGTCTGGGAAACCCTGGCCGAGCTGGCCACGAATGGCGAGCTCTGGACCCACACAGCCGCGAGCCTGCAGCGCGTGCTGGTGGGCTTTTTGGCGGGCAGTCTGCTGGGTCTGCTGCTGGGCGCGCTCATGGGCCTGTCGCGGTTCGTGGAAGCCTATCTGCTGCCCAGCTTCAATGCGCTGGTGCAGATTCCCGTTCTGGGCTGGATGCCTTTTGTGCTGCTGCTGGTGGGCATAGGCGAGCCGCTCAAGTACATCCTCATCGCCAAGGCCGCCCTGGTGCCCGTCACGCTGGCCACGCTGCAGGGTTTTCGGCAGGCGCCGCAGAACCTGCTGGAGGTGGGCAGCGTCTATGGCTACACGCGTCGTCAGCAGGTGCTGGAGATCGTGCTGCCCACGGCACTGCCCACGCTGTTCACGGGGCTGCGCCTGGGCTTTACCAAGGCCTGGTTGTCGCTGGTGGTGGTGGAACTGGTGGCGTCGAGCGAAGGCCTGGGCTACCTCATCGTCTATGGGCGCCAGCTGTTCCAGCTCGATCTGGTCATGGCCGCCGTGATCATCGTGGGCGCGCTGGGCTATCTGATCGACCGCCTGCTCGATGCGGCCGAGGCGCGGCTGGCGGCGCGCAACGGCGTGCGCCCGGTCGTCGAGGGAGGACTGCTGTGAGCACACCGAACACCCTGTCTTCCGTCCCCGCACGCTGGCGCGGCCTCGTGCTGCCTGTGGCGGCCGTGCTGCTGTGGGCGCTGGCGTCGCACCTGCGCCTGGTCAACTCGGCGCTGCTGGTGTCGCCGCTGCAGGTGCTGGGCACGGGCCTGGAGCTCATCACCAGCGGCCAGCTCTGGTTGAACCTGCGGGCCAGTCTGCTGCGCGAGCTGACCGGCTTTGTCATCGGCAGCACGGGCGGGCTGGTACTGGGCGGGCTGCTGGGGCTGTGGCCGCGCTTCGGCCGTCTCGTGGGGCCCAGTTTCAATACCTTCAAGCAGATCTCGCTGTTTGCCTGGATTCCGCTGATCTCGGTGTGGTTCGGGCTGGGCGACGTGGCCAAGGTGGTCTTTCTCTCGCTCGCGGCCCTGGTGCCCGTGGTGGTCAACACCGTGGACGGCATCCGCAGCACGCCTGCCTCGCTGCTGGAGGTGGCGCGCGTCTACGGCTACACGCGTTGGCAGACCACCTGGCATGTGGTGCTGCCTTCGGCCGCGCCCTCGATCTTCACCGGCATCTACCTGGCGCTGGTCTATTCGTGGCTGGCCACGATAGGAGCAGAGTACCTGCTGGTGGCCGGGCGCGGCGTGGGCAATCTGCTCATCGAGGGCAGCGAGCATTTCCGCATGGATCTGGTGCTGTTCGGCATGGTCACCATCGGTTTCGTCGGCTGGCTCATGAACGCCAGTGCCCGTGCACTCGAACGCGCCCTGGCGCGGCGGCTCGGGCGCTGAGCGTCTTCTCTCTTCTTTCCAGGAAAGCATCTTCCCTATGGCAACGACGACCGCGACAGACGATCTGCATATCCACGTCGCCTCCAAACAGTTCGATCATGCCCAGGCCGCCAGCGGCAGCCTGCAGGTGCTGCAGGACATCGACCTGCAGGTGCGCGCCGGCGAGTTCATCAGCATCGTGGGCGCCAGCGGCTGTGGCAAGTCCACGCTGCTGCGTCTGGTGCTGGGCATCGATGTGGACTACGAGGGTCACATCGCACTGGGTGACGAACGCATCACGGCGCCCGGGCTGGACCGGGGCATCGTCTTCCAGGATCACCGGCTGTTTCCCTGGCTCACGGTGGAGCAGAACATTGCCGTGGGTCTGCGCAACGCCGACCGCAGCGCGGCCGAGAAGCGCGAGCTGATCGCCGAGCACGTGGCGCTGGTGGGCCTGCAGGGCTTCGAGCAATCCTTTCCGCGCCAGATCTCGGGCGGCATGGCGCAGCGCGTGGCCATTGCGCGCGGCCTGGTCAACCGCCCGCGCGTGCTGCTGCTCGACGAGCCTTTCGGCGCGCTGGACGCGCTCACGCGCACGCGCCTGCAGGGCGAGCTGCAGCGCATCTGGCAGCACGAGCGCATCACCATGCTGCTGGTGACCCACGATGTGGAGGAAGCCGTCTTCCTCGGCGACCGTGTGGTGGTCATGCAGCCGCATCCGGGCCGCATCCGGCGCATCGCGCCCGTGGACCTGCCCCATCCGCGCAACCGCAGCGACCCGGCCTTCCTCCGCATCCGCGATGCGCTGCTGTCCGACTTTCTGGGCCCCGAGCGGCGCGGCCCCAGCGATGTGCCGCCCCCGGCCGAGCCGCGCGCGGCGCTCTGGCTGCCGCACGACGGCCTGCGCTTTGCATGGTGACTTTTCCCTTCATTGAAAGCCTCTCATGACCACACAGAAAAAGCAGATCAGGCTCGGAGCCTTCCTCATGCAGACCGGCCACCACATCGCAGGCTGGCGCCATCCCGGCGCGCAGGCCGATGCGGGCGTGAACTTCGGCCACTATGCGGCGCTGGCGCAGAAGGCGGAGGCCGCCAAGTTCGATGCGGTATTCCTGGCCGATGGCGTGGCGGTGCGCTCCGACAACGATCAGGCGCTGGCCCGCATTGCACGCAGCGACCAGTTCGAGCCGCTGACGCTGTTGTCGGCACTGGCCGCCGTGACGCAGCGCATCGGCCTGATCGCCACGGCTTCCACGAGCTACCACGAGCCCTACAACCTGGCGCGTAAGTTCGCTTCGCTCGACCAGATCTCGGGCGGCCGTGCGGGCTGGAACCTGGTGACTTCGGCGACCACGGCCGAGGCCCTGAACTTCAACCGCAGCGCCCAGGATGCGCATGGCGACCGCTACCGCCGTGCAGCCGAGTTCCATGACGTGGTCGTGGGCCTGTGGGACAGCTGGGAGGACGATGCCTTTGTGCGCGACAAGGAAAGCGGCATCTACCTCGATCCCGGCAAGCTCCATGCGCTGCACCACCAGGGCGCGCATTTCCAGGTGCGCGGCCCGCTCAATGTGGCGCGCTCGCCCCAGGGGCGGCCGGTGGTGGTGCAGGCCGGTGCCTCGGACGAGGGGCGCGAGCTGGCCGCGCGCACGGCCGAAGTCATCTTTGTGGCGCATCAGACGCTGGAGGAAGGCCAGCGCTTTTACCGCAGCATCAAGTCACGCGTGCAGCACTACGGCCGCCACCCCGACGATGTGAAGATCATGCCCGGCATCTTCCCCGTGGTGGGCCGCACCCAGGCCGAGGCCGAAGCCAAGTTCGAGCAGCTGCAGTCGCTGATCGACCCCGTGGTCGGGCTGTCGCTGCTGGCGGGCATTGCGGGGGAGCTGGATCTCTCGGCCTATCCGCTGGACGGCCCTTTGCCGGAACTGCCGCCCACCGAGGGGCCGCAGAGCCGCCAGCGCCTGCTGGTCGATCTGGCGCGGCGCGACGGCCTGAGCATTCGCCAGCTCTATCTGAAGATCGCCGGCGCGCGCGGCCACCAGCAGATCGTGGGCACGCCGCAAACCATTGCCGACCAGCTGCAGCAGTGGTTTGAGGAGGGAGCGGCCGATGGCTTCAACATCATGGGGCCGTGGTTTCCGGGCGGGCTCGACGATTTCATCGAACTCGTGCTGCCCGAGCTGCGCCGACGCGGCCTGTTCCGCACCGAGTACGAGGGCCGCACGCTGCGCGAGCACCTGGGCCTGCAAAGGCCGGAGCATCCGCAAGCCCTGCGCCGGCTGCAGGCGTCGCACAAGATCGCGGCCTGATGCCGCGCCATATGGCCAAGCTCTATCAATAGAGGAGCTGCTTGCGCTTGTCAAGTATGAATTTCAGGTTGTTTTTACCTTGAGATCAATGCATGGAAAGCGATACAAGCTCTGTTTTTGATAGTGATGGAAGCCTCTATCAGGTCAGCGCACCGCGCCCGTCCACGGTAAAGATGCGCTCGACCACGCCCTTGAGCCGGCCGCCGCGCACGCCGATCAGATGGTCGTGCAGATTGACCGTGGGGTCGCAGTGGCCGGGAATCAGCCACAGCGTCTCGCCCAGGGCGGGCAGCCAGCCGCTGTGGTTGCCCGCATCGGCATCGGGGTGCAGCACGCCATGCTCGTCGCCGCCGTTGGCAAAGCGCAGTGCGTTTTCGGGCGCCAGCGCATGCAGCCGTGGCAGGCCGGAGTCTATGGCATGGGCCTTGTGGCCGGCGTCGCAGACGGCGTGATCGCTGCTGAGCGACATGACCTGGGTCTTGACGTAGAGCGCATGCTCGAACAGGGGCTGGGCCGCGTCGCGCTGGTTGGCCGCGTAGTCGGCGTCCATGAAGAGGAAGGAGCCGGGCTGGATTTCGCCATAGATGCCGCTGGCAGCCTCGTTGACCATGGTGCCCGTGCCGGCGCCCGTGATCAGCGGTATGGCCAGGCCGGCGCGGTCGAACTCGTGGCGCGTGCGGTTGACGAGCTTGAGCACCTGCTCGATGGCGGTCTTGCGCTCCTCGGCACCGCGCAGATGCTGGGCGCCGCCGTGATAGGCCTGCAGGCCCGCAAAGCGCAGCACGGGCTGGGCCGCAATCGCCTGTGCCAGTGCCAGGGCGGCTTCGCCGGGCTCTGCGCCGCAGCGGTTCTGGCCGACATTGATTTCCACCAGCACATCCATGGCCGCATCGCCTGCCTGCGCATCCTGCAGGGCCCGCGCCAGCCGCGTGATGCCTTCCTCGCAATCGACGGCCAGGGCCAGTCGGCCGCCCTGGGCATTCAGTGCCTTGGCCAGAGCCGCCACGCGCGCCAGCTTGGTCTGGGCGATGACTTCGTTGCTGATGAAGATATTGGTGATGCCGCCCTGGGCGAGGGCTTCGGCTTCGCTGACTTTTTGCACGCAGTGGCCGCAGGCGCCGGCATGCTCGAGCAGATGGGCAATATGCGCGCTCTTGTGCAGCTTGGCATGCGGGCGCCAGAGCACGCCATGCTGCTGGGCAAAGCGGGCCATGCGCTCGATATTGCGGTCCATGGCGTCCAGGTCTATGACCAGGGCGGGTGTGTCTATGCGTTTGACGGCCTGGCCGACCAGGGTTTGCAGATGCTCAGGAATGTGCTTCATCTCGGCTGCCTTGCTGAAGGTGTGCGGTATCTGCCCAGCCTACCAAAGACAGGCCGTCAGGCGTCCAGAGCAGGCGATTGATGGCGCAGTTGCTCAGTTCCCAGGTGCGGGGCGTCTGGAAGTCCTGGCGCGTGGCCAGGCGGTAGAGCACGTCCAGCACGCCGCCATGGGCGACCAGCACGATCTGCTCGCCCTCGTGCTGGCGCGCAATCCGGTCCACCGTGGTGGAGATGCGTTCGCGCAAGGCCTGCAGCGAGTCGCCGCCGCCGGGCGGGGCATAGACCGGGTTGCGCGTGCGCCACAGCTGTGCGTCCTCGGGCTGGGTGGCTTCCACATCCTTGAAGGTACGGCCCTGGAAATCGCCGAAGCAGCGCTCGCGCAGGCCGGTGGTGGCGTGCAGCGGGGCGCCGGATGTGCGGGCAATCGCCTGCGCCGTGACATGGGCACGCTGCAGGTCGCTGCTGTAGATGGCGGCAATGCTCTCGTCGGCCAGCGCCTGGGCGGCCTGTTCGGCCTGCCACAGGCCGGTGTCGTTCAAGGGAATATCCAGATGCCCCTGGATGCGTCCATCGACGTTCCAGGTTGTCTCTCCGTGCCGGATGGCAATGATGCGCGTGGCGTGCATGTCTTGGCTCGTTCAGCGTAGGTTGTTTTATTAGGCAGTCATTGTCTTGCAAACAAAGTCTGCCTGTACCCCGGTCTGTTGTTACAGACTTTTCGACGCCCGGCCTGCATCGAGGTGCAGCCGGCAAGAAAAAAGGCCTGCAACCGTGGTTGCAGGCCTTTCGGGCATTGCAGCATCTGCGCTTCAAGCGCCGGCTGTCATGGCTTTCGGTGTCAGATCAGTGACTTGGCATTGTCCAGCACAAAGTCGCAGGCCTTTTCCTTGAGGTTGCTCTTGACCTTGTCCAGGCTGAAGCTCTTGCCGTCGGCGCCCGTGACCATGCCCATCAGACCGTTCTGGTAGCCCTGATCCTTGGGCTCTTCCTTCTGGCCCAGGCCCAGCTTGCCCAGCAGCTGATTCTTGACCTGGGCGGCCTTATCGGCGTTCAGGTAGTTGTTCTTCATGCAGTAGGTGAGGACACCGGCGGCATTGCTGGCCGTGCCGGAGCTCAGATTGCCAAGGCCCAGGGCCGACAGTGCAGAAGAGCCTCCGGAGCCGCCAAGCATGCCGCCCAGGCCCGAGGTACTGGAGCTGCTCTCGGCCGCGCCGCCGCCCAGCTGACCGCGCAAGGCGTCGCCGAGACCGCTGGCATGGGCGCTGAAGGAGCCCGCGGCCACTGTGGCGCAAAGCAGGGTGGAGAGAGCAAATTTCTTCATGACTTCATCCTTTTCATGGCGAAGGCCCGGGCAGGAGGCCCCGGTTCAAGCCGAGCTGCACGTTAGCACGCGTCAGGCCCGGCAACTGTTGAAGATTGCAAATCAACGTACTGGCGCCGCGGTGGCCGGTGCCACGGTGGCCGGGGCGGCCGGTGCAACCGATGCGGCGGGCTGTGCAGGAGCTGCCGGCGTGCCGCTGGCAGGCTGGGCTCCCGGCGGCTGGATGACGGTGCGCACATTGCGCTGGCCCTGCGGCGGCTTGGGGAAGCCCGTCAGCGCGGCATCAAACAAGATGCCGAAGATGGCCGGGTCGTCGGTCCATACATCCTGGCGCTGGGCCGAGGTTTCGTAGACGATCTGCTGGGTCTTGATGTCGCGCATGACGATGCTCACGGCGCGGTAATACTCCAGCGGCGGCTCGTTGAACATCATGCCGCCGCCAAAGCCCCAGCCGAAGCCGCGCCCGTAGCTCATGCCCCAGCCCCAGCGCGGACCCCAGTAGGGGTCGTAATAGGGCCAGCTGGCGTAGTCGCGCGCATAGCGGGCCATGGCGCTGATCTGCACCACCAGGCTGGCGCGCGAGTCATCGCGCGTTAGGCCGACGCGGGCCAGCGCATGCTGGGCCTGGGCTTCCACGGCCGCGAAGTTCACCTGGCCTTGCTGCGAGGGCAGGGTCTCCAGCCGGTAGGTGGCCGGCACAGGGATGGTGTTCAGTGCGGAAAAGCTCTGCACCGTGCTGTTCACCTCGCGCACCGTGCTGCAGCCGGCCAGCAGAGCCGTCGCAGTCAGGGCCACAAGGCCGATCCAGCGTAAGGAGGTTTTGCGCAGGTTCATGATGATTTCTCTGAAAACGACAAAGGCCCATGGGATGGGCCTTTGATTGGACTGCTGGGTCCGGTTTTAGTTCAAAAGTCCGTTCAGGACAGTTGTACCACTTGTACCCCGCCGGGCAGGGCGGCCATGGTTGGCAGCTCTTCATGGTCAAAGGCCATGTCGCCGTTGGGATCGGCAATGCCCGTGGCCTTGGCGTTCCTGAAGTCGTGCAGCTGGGGGTCCATCATGTGCGTGGTCACGATGTTGCCCATGGCGCGGAACATGCTCTCGATGCGGCCGGGGAACTTCTTGTCCCACTCGCGCAGCATATTGCCCACGGCCACGCGCTGCAGGCCGTCCTGGCTGCCGCAGAGGTTGCAGGGAATGATGGGGAAGTTCTGGTACTGAGCCCAGCGCGTCGTGTCCTTCTCGGGCACATAACACAAGGGGCGGATCACCACATGCTTGCCGTCGTCGCTGACCAGCTTGGGCGGCATGCCCTTCATGCGGCCGCCGTAGAACATATTGAGCATCATGGTCTGCACGATGTCATCGCGGTGATGGCCCAGAGCCACCTTGGTGCAGCCCAGCTGGTCGGCCACCTTGTACAGGATGGCGCGGCGCAGGCGCGAGCACAGACCGCAGGTGGTCTTGCCTTCGGGCACGACGCGCTTGACGACGCTGTAGGTGTCCTGGTTCTCGATGTGGTAGTCCACACCGATGCTCTGGAAGTACTCGGGCAGCACATGCTCGGGGAAGCCGGGCTGCTTCTGGTCCAGGTTCACGGCCACGATGTCGAACTTCACGGGCGCACGCTTTTGCAGCTTGCGCAGAATGTCGAGCAGGGTGTAGCTGTCCTTGCCGCCGGACATGCAGACCATGACCTTGTCGCCTTCCTCGATCATGTTGTAGTCGAGGATGGCCTTGCCCACTTCGCGGCACAGGCGCTTTTCGAGCTTGATCTGTTCGCGCTCGATCTTGATCTTGCCGGGCTTGGCAGCTTCTTCGCCGTTGGCGTTCTCTGCGGCCGCAGCATCGGCGGCTTCTGCCTCTTCGGCAATCCAGGGGTTGTCGTTTACTGCATTCATGGGGTTCACCATTGTCCGGTTTCGATGCGAATGGCTACTTCGCAGTCGTCAAAAATTTCCAGCTTCGCAATTTTCACACGCACGCCGCGCACGCCGGGCAGCTGCAGCAGGCGCTGGGCCAGCTTGCCGATCAGGCTCTCGAGCAGGTTCACATGCTCGGAGGTGCATTCGTCGATGATGATCTGGCGCACCTTGCGGTAGTCCAGCACATGGAGGATGTCGTCATCGCGCGGAGCCAGGGGCTGGGGGCCGAGATTGAGTTCGGCGTCGACCTGGATCGGCTGAGGCTCTTGTTTCTCATGCGCAAGAATCCCCAGGCTGGCGTCAAAGCGCAGGCCGGTGAGCGTGAGAATCTGTTGTCCGGAAGTGGAAGTCATGGAAAAGGGTGCGGCCTCGGCGGGCTCACATCATCGAAAAATCGCGCTCGAAGCGCTGTAAATGTTGGCCGCCATCGACCAGCATGGTGGTGCCCGTCATGGAGCGGTTTTCCAGTGCAAAGCACACGGCGGCGGCAATGTCCTCGGACGAGGAGGAGCGTCCCAGCGGGCTCATGGCGTGCAGGGCCTCGAATTTTTCCTGGCTCAGCATATGGCTGGTCAGCGTCAGGCCTGGCGCCACGCCCACCACGCGCACGCTTGGGGCCAGAGCCAGGGCCAGCATGGTGTTGGCGGCTTCCAGAGCCGCCTTGGAGAGGGTGTAGCTCAGGAAATCGGGGTTCTGGTTCCAGAGCTTCTGGTCCAGCACATTCACCACGGCGCCCTGGGCCGACTCTTCGCCCGCCGCCACGCGCTCCTGCACATGGGCGTGCAGCGCCTGGGACAGCAATATGGGCGCGCCCGTGTTGCTGCGCAGATGCGCTTCCAGCGCCACATAGCTGAAGCTCTGGGCATCGTCATGTTCGAACAGCGAGGCGTTATTGACCACGGCGTCGATGCGGCCAAAGCGCTCCACCACACGCGGCACCAGCGAGCGTACCGATTCCTCGTCAAAGAAATCAGCATCAAAAGCGGCGCTATCGCCCGACAGCTCTGCGCAGGAAGCTACGGTTTGCATAGCTTGATCGCGGGAGTCGCGGTAGTGCACAGCCACTTGCCAGCCCGCGCGGGCCAGGGCCAGGGCCATGTCACGTCCAAGGCGACGGGCAGAACCGGTCACCAATACTGTGCGTGGTCGGGCGGGTGAGGACATTCGTGGAAAATGCGGGTTGTGACGACAGAACCCTCAAGTTTAACGAGCGCCTTGCAATCCCGCATTGCCAAGGAGATTGCCGCCGTGGGCGGCTGGTTGCCTTTCGACCGTTTCATGGAGCTGGCGCTCTATGCGCCGGGACTGGGCTATTACGCCAATGAAACGGCCAAGTTCGGCACCATGCCGGAGTCGGGGAGCGACTTTGTAACAGCGCCGGAAATTTCAGCTATTTTTGGTCAGCTGGTGGCGTCCCAGTTACGGGAAGCGCTACAAAAAACGAATACCCGCGAGATCTGGGAGTTCGGCGCTGGAACCGGCGCGCTGGCGCTGCAGATCCTCGACGAGCTGGCGGCTCAGGGTGCGTTGCCAGAGCGCTACACCATCGTCGATCTCTCGGGCACGCTGCGTGCGCGCCAGAAGCTGGCGCTGACGCGCTACGAACATCTGGTGCGCTGGGTGGACGCGCTGCCAGAGACCATGGAAGGCGTGATCATCGGCAACGAGGTGCTGGATGCCATGCCGGTGCAGCTGCTGCAGCGCACCGCAGGCCAATGGCATGAGCGCGGCGTGGTGCTCGGCGCAGGCGGCGATGAAGCGGCCTTCGCCTGGGAAGACCGGGCAACCGAACTGCGCCCGCCTGTGGATATCGGTGGGCCGCATGATTTTCTGACCGAAATCCACCGCCAGGGCGAGGCGTTTATCCACACCCTGGGCGAGCGTCTGACCCGGGGAGCTGCCTTCTTTATCGATTACGGCTTTGGCGAGAGCGAGTACTACCACGAGCAGCGCCATATGGGGACCCTGGTCTGCCACTACCAGCATCAGGTGGACAACGATCCGCTGGTGCTGGTCGGCCTCAAGGACATCACGGCCCACGTCAATTTCACGGGCACGGCAGTGGCGGCCCAGGATGCGGGCTTCGACGTGCTGGGCTATACCAATCAGGCGCACTTTCTCATCAACTGCGGGCTTGCGCCCCGCCTGGATGCGGTCGGCATCAAGGCCCGCTCCATGGCCTCCAAGCTGGTCATGGAGCATGAGATGGGCGAGCTGTTCAAGGTCGTTGCCCTGTCCAAGGGCGTGGAGCCCTGGACGCCGCTGGGCTTTGTGCAGGGCGACCGCACGCACCGGCTATAGCGGCTATAGCGTCTGCGTGCCCGCCGAGCTCACTGCTTTTCGAGCTTGGCGGCCTGGATGATGCTGCCCCAGTGCTTGTACTCGGTGCGTGTGAAGTCGCGGAAGGCGGTCGAGCCGAGCAGGCGGGGCTCGCCGCCCAGGGCCGCGACGCGGGCCTTGAACTCGGGGCTGCTGGCCACCTTGAGCGTGGCCGCTTCCAGGCGCTGGACTGCGGCGCGCGGTGTTCCCTTGGGTGCCAGAACGCCGTTCCAGGTGGCGGTGACAAAGGACGGGAAGCCGCTTTCCTTCATGGTCGGAACTTGGGGCAACATCGGCAGGCGCTCGGCCGAGGTCACGGCCAGCGCCTTGAGCTTGCCGCTCTGGATGAAGGGCAGCGCCGGTGTGATGTTCTCGAAGATGAAATCGATCTGCCCGCCGATCAGATCGGTGAGCGCCGGAGCGCTGCCCTTGTAGGGAGCGTGGATCAGGTCGAGCTTGGCGGCGCTCTTGAGCAGCTCGCCCGACAGATGCACGGTGGAGCCCATGCCCGGCGAGCCATAGCTCATGCCGGCGCGGCGCTCGCGCGCATGGCTCACCAGCTCGGCCACCGATTTGACTGGTGTCCTGGACTCGTTGACCACCAGTACGTTGGGAATCGAGGTCACCAGCGCGATGTACTCGAAGTCGTCCAGGCTTTTCTCGCTGAGATTGCGGTACAGGCTGGGGTTGATGGCCTGCGTGCCCGCCGTGCCGAACAGCAGGGTGTAGCCGTCATTGGCGGCGGCCGCGACGCGGCTGGCACCGATGGCTCCGTTGGCGCCGGGGACGTTCTCCACCACGACCGGCTGGCCCAGGGCCTCGGCCAGACCCTGGCCGACCAGGCGCGCCACGACATCGGTGTTGCCACCGGGCGAGAAAGGCACGACCAGCTTGAGCGGGCGATTGGGGAAGCTGTCGGCCGCGGCCGGCAGGGCCAGGCTGGCGCCTAGCAGCGCTGCGCTGAGGAGAAACTGTTTGCGTGAAAAGGTCTGGGGCACGGTATGTCTCGTTGTTTGTAGTTGGCGGGCCGTGACGGCAGACGCATGGGCCCGATCCCTGCATGGCGCAGGGCTTGGACATCATGGGCAGAGGGGGTAATTGAGGTCAATCAATCTTTGGGAAGCATGTCATGCATAAACGGAATGGCTGCCTGACAGCATGGGCGCGCAGGTCGCCAGGACGGCGCGCCTCTATACTTGCGACCTCATGATTCGCTGGTTGATCGTCATTTTTCTGGCCCTGTTGCTCGTCAACGGGCTGCACGGCTGGCTGCAGCGCATAGGGCTGGGGCGTCTGCCCGGCGACTTCCGCTTTCGCCTGTTCGGCAAGGAATTCTTCCTGCCGGTGGCCAGCACGGTGCTGCTCAGCGTGGTGGCGGCGCTGATTGCCCGCTTTGTGAAGCTCTGAGAGCGTAGGCAGGTTACGGCTTGAATCTGCGGGCTTTGGCTGCACATACAAGCCTGAGCCCGACCTGCGCCTGCCGGCGCAAGCCGGGTATTGCCAAAGAAAGTACGACTTGCGCAAAGCGGGTTCAGGCCTAGCGACTGCCTCAGGAAGCAGGCCGTTGTCGCGTTCCTGTTTGCGTAAATCCCAGAAAGGTTGCCTCGTGTCCGAATCCCTGCACTACGTCTGCCCTCATTGCCACACCACCAATCGCATCGCCAGCGACCAGCTGGGCAATCAGCCCGATTGCGGCAGCTGCCACCAGCCGCTGGTGACGGGCGAGCCCGTGGCCCTGGACAACGACAGCTTTGCGAGGCACACCGGCCGCAGCCAGTTGCCCGTGGTCGTGGATTTCTGGGCTCCCTGGTGCGGCCCCTGCCGCATGATGGCGCCGGCCTTTGCCCAGGCGGCCCAGCAACTGGCGGGGCAGGCACAGCTGGCCAAGCTCGATACCGAGGCTTATCCACAGGCTGCGGCGCCCTTGGGCATCCGCAGCATTCCGACCATGGTGATCTTCAAGGAAGGCCGGGAACTGGCACGCATCTCCGGGGCCCTGCCGGCCTCGGAGATCGTGCGCTGGGTGCGCTCGGTGATCTGAGCGGCGGTTTCGCGGGAGCCGGCCCGCTCACCCGGCCCCGGCCCGGGGCCGGTCAGACTCTCAGGCGGCGATGTCCAGCACCACGCGGCCTTCGATCTTGCCCTCGTGCATGCGGGCAAAGATGTCGTTGATGTTGTCCAGCTTGTCGGTGGATACGGTGGCCTTGACCTTGCCCTGGGCGGCAAAGTCCAGCGATTCCTGCAGGTCCAGGCGCGTGCCGACGATGGAGCCACGCACGGTGATGCCCTTGAGCACCATGGAGAAGATCGGCAGCGGAAAGTCGCCCGGCGGCAGGCCATTGAGCGAAATCGTGCCGCCGCGACGCACCATGCCCAGCGCCTGCTCGAAAGCCTTGGGGGATACGGCCGTGACCAGCACGCCGTGGGCGCCTTCGATCTCTCTTTGCAGATAGGCCGCCGGGTCGGTGTTCATGGCGTTGACGGTGACCGTGGCGCCCAGCTGGCGCGCCAGCGCGAGCTTGCCGTCGTCAATATCGACCGCTGCGACATTGAAGCCCATGGCCTTGGCATATTGCACGGCCATATGGCCCAGGCCGCCGATGCCGGAAATCACCACCCAGTCGCCGGGCTTGGCGTCGGTGACTTTCAGGCCCTTGTACACCGTGACCCCGGCGCAGAGCACGGGAGCGACGTCGATAAAGCTCACATTGGACGGCAGATGGCCCACATAGGCGGGATCGGCCAGTGCGTAATCGGCAAAGCCGCCGTTGACCGAATAGCCTGTATTGGTCTGAGATTCGCACAGGGTCTCCCAGCCGCCTATGCAGTGGCGGCAGAAGCCGCAGGCGCTGTGCAGCCAGGGCACGCCCACGCGATCGCCTTCCTTGACATGTCTGACGTTCTTGCCCACTGCGGCCACATAGCCCACGCCTTCATGGCCGGGGATGAAGGGCGGCTGGGGTTTGACAGGCCAGTCACCTTCGGCCGCATGCAGATCGGTGTGGCAGACGCCGGAGGCGGCAATCTTGACCAGGATCTGATCGTCTGCCGGTCGGGGAACCGGCATCTCCTCGATCGTGAGCGGTTTCCCGAAGGAACGCACCACGGCGGCTTTCATGGTCTGGGGTAAGGACATCAGAGCACCTCCTTGAAGCAAGAGGGCAAGGCCTTGGCCTGTGGGCCGGACACTTGCCCGTCAAAGAACCACGCCGTCAAGGCATGGGTGTTACAGCGGGTTTCGTGACCCGCTGCATGGCCTTGGCGGAGCGCATCGCCACCGCCGTCTCGTACTGTGCAATGGCTGCAGCATACCTTCTTTGACTTAGCTCAAGCCGCGCCCATCCCTGCCTCGCGGGCCTCGGTGCGCTGACGGCTAGGCGCCGCCTTCCAGATAGGCGGCAATCGCCTGCTCGCGCGCCTTGCTCACGGCATCGCCAATGGCCTTGCCCTTGAGGCCGCGCTGCGCCGCCGCCTGGGCAACGGGAGCGGTCTCCACGGCAAGTGCCGCCTTCAGGGCATGGCCCAGGCGCTGGCGCTGCGGGTAGGCCGTCTCTTCGAAACCCAGCCGGCCGCGTGCATCGCATTCGCAGGCCTGCAGGGCTTCCTCGAAGCGCTGGGGCTTGCGGATGGCGTCGCAGCGCTCCAGCAGGCGCAGCAGGGCGGCGGCGTTGAGTTCGTTGCTGCGGTGGAGGTTGCCATGCTCGCGTGCCACGACCTCGGCCAGCTCCTTGCAGTCGTTGGGCACGCGCCAGCGCTCGCAGACCTGCAAAAGCAGGCGGGCACTGCGCTGTTCATGGCCGATATGGCGGGGCAGCACATCGGCCGGCGTGGTGCCTTTGCCGAAGTCATGGCACAGGCAGGCAAAGCGCACGGACAGCGGAGCCTGCAGGCGCGCCGACATGTCCAGCACCATCATGGCATGCACGCCGCAATCGATCTCCGGGTGGTATTCGGCGCGCTGGGGCACGCCCCAGAGTCTGTCGAGTTCGGGCAGCAGCCGGACCAGCGCCCCGCATTCGCGCAGGATGTCGAACATGCGCGAGGGCCGCTCCTCCATCAGGCCGCGGCTGATTTCCTGCCACACGCGCTCGGGCACCAGGGCATCGACCTCGCCGGCCGCCACCATCTCGCGCATGAGCTCCATGGTTTCGGGCGCGACGCGGAAATCGGTGAAGCGCGCCGCAAAGCGCGCCAGACGCAGAATGCGCACCGGGTCTTCGCGAAAGGCATCGGTCACATGGCGCAGCACGCGGTCCTTCAGATCCTGCTGGCCGTGATAGGGGTCCACCAGGCCCTGGATCTCGTCCTTGCCACTCCAGTCCGCGGGAGCGGCGATGGAGTTGATGGTGAGATCGCGCCGCGCCAGGTCTTCCTCCAGGGTCACATCGGCGGCGGTGTGCACCACAAAGCCGCGATAGCCCATGCCGTTCTTGCGCTCGGTGCGCGCCAGCGCGTATTCCTCATGGGTCTGAGGGTGCAGGAATACCGGAAAGTCGCGCCCCACGGGCACGAAGCCGCGTGCGCTCATCTGCTCCGGTGTGGCACCGACCACCACCCAGTCCGTGTCGTTGACGGGCAGGCCCAGCAATGCATCGCGCACGGCGCCGCCTACCTTGAAAACCTTGAATTCACTCATGCTGCAATGTTAGTGGCTGCGCATCGGCCTGCAGATACCGCAATTGCGGGATTGCTGCCTCAGCGCTGCTGGCGATAGGGCTCTTCGAACTGCAGAAAGTCCTGCTCGGCCAGGGCGGCCTGAATCCATTCCTGGGTGGCGGGCAGCTGGGTGACGCGCTGCACATAGGCGCGCACCGGGGCCGAGGTCGGCAGGCCGTAGCTGTTGATGCGCATGCAGACCGGCGCAAAAAAGGCATCGGCAATGCTGAACTGGTCGAACAGCATGGGGCCGCTGGCGGCGTTCAGCAGCGGGGTCCAGAGCTCTTCGAGCTGCTGGACATCGCTGCGCAGATCGGCATGCTCGGCCCAGAGCCGGGCACCGGTCTCCTGCAGCTGGGCTTCGATATTCATGGGGCAGAAGCTGCGCAGCGCACCGAAGCCGCTGTGCATCTGCGCCACCAGGCTGCGGGCGCGGGCGCGCTGGGCCACGGTCTGCGGCCACAGGTGCTTGTCGGGAAAGCGCTCGGCCAGGTATTCGCAGATGGCCAGGCTGTCCCAGATGGTCAGCCCTTCATCGACCAGCAGCGGCACCTTGCCGGTGGGCGCAAGTGCCAGCGCCTGCAGCTTGAAGCTGGAGTCGGGGGCAAAGCTGTCAAAGCGCAGCGTGAGCTCTTCGAAGCTGATGCCGCTTTGGCGCATCAGCACCCAGGGACGCATGGACCAGGATGAGTAATTCTTGTTGCCGATATAGAGCTTCATGGCGGACTCCTGTGTGTATCTGCCGCCGAGCTTATCAAGCTTGGGCCGGGCGGTCTGTGTGTTTTGATTCCACAGTCATGCCGGGGCGCCGCGCCTGATGATGTAATCGCAGCACTATGGCAAATACTTCGACTTCTTCTGCAAACCTGGCCGGCGCGGGTCACCACAAGGGCGCGCTGGTGCTGTTCTCCGGCGGTCAGGACTCGACCACCTGCCTGGCCCAGGCCCTGGCCATGTTCGAGCGCGTGGAGACGCTGGGCTTTGACTACGGCCAGCGCCACAGCGTGGAGATGCAGGTGCGCGCCGGCGTGCGCGAGCAGCTGGCCGAGCGCTTTCCCCAGTGGGCGCCGCGTCTGGGCGAGGACCATGTGCTGTCGCTCGACGTGCTCAAGCAGATCGGCGGCTCGTCCCTGACCGAGGATGTGGCTTTTGCCATGCAGGCCGACGGCCTGCCCAACACCTTTGTGCCGGGCCGCAATCTGCTGTTCCTGACGCTGGCCGGCGCGCTGGCCTATCGCCGCGGGCTGACGGTGATCGTCACCGGCGTCTGCGAGACCGATTACTCCGGATATCCCGATTGCCGCGACGACACCATGAAGGCCCAGCAGCTGGCGCTGAACCTGGGCCTGGAGCGCCGGCTGCGCATCGATACGCCGCTGATGTGGCTGGACAAGGCCCAGACCTGGCAACTGGCCCATGACCTGGGCGGCAGCGATCTGGTGGAGCTGATTCGCACCGAGACCCACACCTGCTACCAGGGCACGCGCGATGTGCTGCACGACTGGGGCTATGGCTGCGGCAGCTGCCCGGCCTGCGAGCTGCGTGCATCGGGCTGGCACAACTGGCGCGCCAGCCAGTCGGCTTGAAATTGATAGCTGCTTGCGCTTGATAAAAAAGGATTTCAGGTCGAAAAGACTCTGAAATCCTTTTATTGAATGCGGTAGATGCTCCTCAATGAGGAGCATCTACGCTATGGGCCCGATTCAGGCGCTGGGCCGCGTGGCGATCTGGCCGGCCTGAATCTGCGCCGTCATCTGGCTGAGCCAGGCCTGGCTTTCCGGCCGCTCGAACAGAAAGTCCCAGATGGCATCGTGCTGGCGCGCCGTCAGGCTGAGCGGGCCATGGCGACGCATATGGGTTTGCAGCCGCTGCAGCTCGAGCTCGGTCAGCGGCAGCCGCATCACGGTCAGCGGGGGGCGCGGGCGGTAGCTGCGCTGGGGAATGTTCTTGCGGGGACGACTCATGGCAAAGCGAAATAGGGGTTCAGACGGGCCAGACCACGCCGTTGTCGTTGAGGATGGCGTCCAGCGGCAGATCATGCGTCTCGGGCTGGAAGTCATCGACATAGCCATTGGTGTAGCCCAGACCCACGGTGAAAGGGCGCGGGCTCAGCTCGGCCAGCGTGCGGTCATAGAAGCCGCCGCCATAGCCGAGACGGTAGCCGCCGGCCGCATAACCCACGCAGGGGACAAACAGCAGCGTGGGCACCAGCAGTTCGGTATCCTTGGGCTTGGGAATGCCATAGGCGTCCTCCTCCATGGGGCAACCGGGGTACCAGGCGTGAAAACTCAGCGTCTTGCGCTGTTTGTCGATCACCGGCAACCCAATCCTGCGCCGTTGTGGAGTACCCTGTAGCTCGCCATCTTCCTTCCAGCGATGCAGAGCTGGCAGCGGATCGAATTCACCCTTGATGGGCCAGTAGGCGCCAATCACGGTATCGGGCCGTTCCATCAGCCAAAAGCGCATCACCTGCTGCAGCGCATCGGCGCGTTGCAGGCGATCTGGAAGGTTGAGGCGCAGTTCAATCAACTTGCGGCGTAACGCTGCTTTGTCCATCGGATAATTTCCTCCATGCACTGGCTGAAGATTTTGACACCGCTTTGTGCGGCTTCCCTGTTGACTGTAGCTGCTCCTTTTGCGCAGGCACAGAACCCGGGCGATGCCGTGTTGCTGGACATGCAAAAAGCATTCCGCAGCCGCAATCAGGCGGCGCTGACCCAGCTCCTGCCCCAGGCTGCCGGTCACCCCCTCGAACCTTGGGCCGCTTACTGGGAACTCAAGAACCGCCTGGAGACCGCATCGCCCGATGAAATCCAGGGCTTTCTGAACCGTTACGCCGGCACCTACCAGGAAGACCGCTTGCGCAACGACTGGCTGTTGCTGCTGGGCAAGCAGCGTGACTGGAGCACCTTCAGCCAGGTCTATCCCAGGTTCCGCATGCGCGACGACAAGTCCGTCACCTGCTACGCCCTGCTCGCCGACGCCCTGCAAGGCCGGGGCGCACCCAATGTGGGCCAGCAGGTACGCGATCTGTGGATGGCGCAAAAAGATGCCGATGACGGCTGCACCACGGCCGCCGGCCAGCTGTATGCGAGCAAGCTGATCACCGACGCCGATGTCTGGCGCCGTGCCCGTGTGGCCACCGAAGCCAATCGCCAGAAGGCGGCCCGTGATGCGGTGGCCATCGTTGCCCCCGAAGCGGCCGACCAGGTGGCTCAGGTGTTTGCCTCGCCCGCCAAATACCTGTCAGGCCAGAGCAAGGCGCGCGGTCGCGAGCGCAAGGAGCTGGCCCTGCTGGCGCTGATCCGCATGGCGGCCAGCGACCCCGATGCGGCCGCCACCCAGATCGACGGCGGCTGGGGCGCCCAGCTCAATGGCGAGGAGCGCAACTGGGCCTGGGCCGTGGCCGGCAAGCAGGCCGCCTTCAAGCTCTCGCCCGATGCCAACAACTACTTCGGCAAGGTGCGCCGCAACGAAGACCTGAGCGATGACCTGCTGGGCTGGAAGGCCCGTGCCGCGCTGCGCGCCGGCGACTGGAAGGCCGTTCGCCGCGCCATCGACGCCATGGGCCCGGAGCGCACCGACCCGACCTGGGCCTACTGGAAGGCCAGGGCCATGCTGGCAGGCCGCCCCAATGCCGAGGAAAAGGCCGAAGCCCGGCAGTTGCTCGAAGACACGGCCGGCAACGGCAGCTTCTACGAGCAGCTGGCGCTGGAGGAGATCGGCCAGCGCATCACGGTGCCGCCTGCACCGGCACCGTTGACGGCGCAGGAGAAGGCGGCTGCGCGCAGCAACCCCGGTCTCAATCGCGGCCTGTATGCCATAGGCATGGGGCTGCGCAGCGAGGGCGTGCGCGAGTGGAACTACTCCACCAATCTGCACCAGCCAGGCGGCATGGAAGACCGCGAGCTGTATGCGGCCGCCGATCTGGCCTGCGAGCGCCAGGTCTGGGATCGCTGCATCAACACCAGCGAGCGCACCAAGACCTTTGCCGACTGGAAGCAGCGCTTTCCCATGCCCTATCACGACACGGTGCTGGCCAAGTCGCGCAATATCGGGCTGGACCCGGCCTATGTCTACGGCCTGATCCGCCAGGAAAGCCGTTTCATCATGGATGCGCGCTCGGGCGTGGGCGCCTCGGGGCTGATGCAGGTGATGCCGGCCACGGCGCGATGGACGGCCAGGAAGATCGGCATGACGGGCTTCACGCCCGACATGATCAACGACCGCGACACCAATATCACCATCGGCACCTCCTACCTCAAGCTGGCGCTGGACGACTTCGAGGGCTCGATGGCGCTGGCGGCCGCAGGCTATAACGCCGGTCCGGGCCGCCCGCGCAACTGGCGCAACGGGCCCACACTGGACGCTGCCATCTGGGCCGAAAACGTGCCCTTCAGCGAGACCCGCGACTATGTGAAGAAGGTGCTCTCCAATACCACCAGCTATGCGGCGCTGATCACCGGCCAGCCGCAGTCGCTCAAAAGCCGTCTGGGCACCATAGGCCCGCGCCCGGCCAACGATCCCGAAACCATGAAGGACCTGCCGTAAGCATCGGCAGTGCGAGCGGACGGCTCGCCGATTCACCGCCTGCAGCGCTCTGCCCGAAAGGGTCAGGGCGCTTTTTTCATGGTGTTCCGGCTCTCGCGAAACTGCTCATATCTTCTCGGGCGTGCCGGGGCGCGCGAAATACCACGCAAAGTTTGATGTAGGTAAATAACCTACAAATAGATGGCGAATGAGACTGGTTTGCGTTTACAAAAAATACATAATTGCAACCGTCAAAGCCCATAACGCTACATACAACCTCGGCTTTGTCTCCCTCAAGCTGCCTGCCAGCTGCCAAGAAGGCCCCACGGGCCACCGCTTTCTACCCTGTTTGTGAACGACCTGCCCCCAGGGCAGGCCGAGGAGTCATCATGTCCAACGCCGCTATCAGCCGCGCCCGCCGCATTGGCTGGCAACCCCGTTTACTGGCCCTGGCCGCTGCCGCCACCTGCGCCAGCACTGCCGCTTTTGCGCAAGCCAGGGAGTCCACCATGGAGGAGGTGGTGGTCTCGGCCTCCGGCTTCGAGCAAGAGCTGAAGAATGCCCCGGCCTCCATCTCCGTCGTGACGCGCCAGGAGCTGGAGACCAAGAACTTCCGCGATCTGGCCGAAGCCCTGCAGGGCGTGGAAGGCATCGACGTGATGGGCGGCACCGGCAAGACCGGCGGCCTCGACATCAGCATCCGCGGCATGCCCAGCGACTACACGCTGATCCTGATCGACGGGCGCCGCCAGAACGTGGCCGGCGATGTCACGCCCAACGGCTTCGGTGCGGCACTGACCAGTTTCATGCCGCCGATCTCGGCCATCGAACGCATCGAGGTCATTCGCGGCCCCATGTCCACGCTCTACGGCTCGGACGCCATGGGCGGCGTGATCAACATCATCACGCGCAAGGTCAGCAAGGAATGGGGCGGCGAGGTCAGCGTGGGCATGGGCCTGCCGCAGGACAGCGAATGGGGCAACCAGTACCGCGGCAATTTCTATGTCAACGGTCCCATCAAGCAGGATCTGCTGGGTCTGGCCGTGCGCGGCAGCACCTATAGCCGCGATGCTTCCGACTGGGTGCTGGCACCCGGCGCGGCCCAGCCCGCCGGTGCACGCAACCCCGCGCCTGCGCAAAGCCGCCAGCACAATCTGGGTGCCCGCCTGACGCTGACGCCCAACCGCTATCACGATATCTGGCTGGATGTGGACCAGGGCCGCACCTGGTACAACAACGAAGATGGCCGCCTGGGCAATCGTGATGCGGAAGCGCCACGCAATCCGCCCGGTTACAAGGATGCGCTGCGTTTCAACCGCGATCAGGTCACCATCGGTCATACCGGCCGTCTGGGCTTCGGCACGCTGGAAAGCAGCCTGATGCATACCGAAACCGAGACCATCGGCCGCACCATTCCCGGCGCGGCAGTGCCGACCAACGACCCACGCCGCGGCGCAGACCGCGAGCTCAAGACCACCAATCTGGTGCTGGACAGCAAGCTGGTGGCGCCCGTGGGTGATGCCCACATGCTGACCGTGGGCGGCCAGTTCTGGGATGCCAAGCTCAAGGACGGCCTGCTGCCGCAAAGCCACAAGCAGACCATGTGGTCGCTGTTCGTGGAAGACGAATGGCGTCTGCGCCAGGGCCTGACCGCCACGCTGGGCGGTCGCTATGACCACCATGACGCCTTTGGCGGCCAGTTCAGCCCGCGCGCCTATCTGGTCTGGGATGCGACAACGAACTGGACCTTCAAGGGCGGCGTGAGCCAGGGCTTCAAGGCGCCGCGCCTGAACCAGCTGATCGACGGCGTCAGCGGCGTCAGCGGCCAGGGCACGACCATCAATATCGGCAACCCGAATCTCAAGCCCGAGACCAGCACCAATGTGGAGCTGTCGGCCCTGTTCGACAACAAGGCGGGCTGGACCAGCTCGGCCACCTTCTTCCACAACGACGTCAAGGACAAGATTGCCTCGGGCGGTTCCTGCGCCACGGCAGCCATCTCCAGCTGTGCCTACAACCCCACGGCCGATTACGCCATCAATGTGGACAAGGCCAAGACCTGGGGTCTGGAGCTGAGCAGCCGCGCCCAGCTGGCCAAGGACTGGGCCGTCAAGGCCGGCTACACCTGGACCAACAGCGAGGTCATCGAAGGCGGCCGCAAGAACGGTCAGCTGGCCAACACCGCCAAGCATATTGCCAGCGCCCAGCTGGACTGGACCCCGAGCGGCCAGTGGCGCCTGTGGGCGCGCGGCGAGTACCGCAGCAAGAGCCCGCGCTTCAGCGGCTCCTACGACAATCTGAGCAACGCCAACAAGGCCGTGTTTGATGCCGTGGGCGATATCAAGGGTTATGCGCTGTTCCATCTGGGCGGCAGCTATCAGGTCAACAAGAGCCTGAGCCTGAACGCGAGCATCTTCAATCTGTTCGACAAGGACTTCCGCAAGTACCAGCAGGTCAGCGTCAACGGCACGCCGACCTGGGTGAACAGCTACTTCCAGGGCGGCTCCTCGGTGTCGGGCGTGACCCAGGCCGGTCGTACCTTCTGGATTACGGCGAACATGAAGTTCTGAGGCTGAGCGCTTCAGCAGCGGCTTGAGCTTCTGAATCAGGAGCTGTCAGTGCACTTTACCCATAGGTTTCAAACTGATTCAGGTCTGAAATCAAGGATGAAGAAGCGCTGGCAGCTCCTGTTTTCATATTGGCGATTATTGTTTACACTTCTTTACAAGTGCCGGTTCTGCGCATGGCAGACCCATACCGAGTGAGGGAGAAAGTCGCAATGTCAGCAGCAAGAAGCCGCGTGCTCATCGCCACGCTGGGACTGGTCTGGGCCAGTGCCCTGATGGCACAGCCCGTCTACAAATGGGTGGATGCGCAGGGGCAGACGCATTACGGCTCGCAACTGCCGCCGCAGCAGGCCGATGCATCACAGGTCAAGGTCTCGCCCAATGGCAGCTCGGGTGCGGGGGCGGGGCGCTTTGGCGAAGGAGCCGAGGCACGCAATCCCGACGGCACCAGGAAGCTGCCCAAGGGCGCTCAGGAAATGGTGGATGGTCTGGCCCAGGGCCTGAGAAAGGTCGACGGCAAGGAAGTGGCGCTGAACTGCGCGCTGGCGGTGGACAACATTCGCAGCCAGATCGAGACCATGCTGGAAAACGGCCAGAAAAACCTCAAGGGCGGCTATATCACTCAGGCCCAGTACGACAGCTCGGCGGGCAACTTCGTGAAGCTGCGCTCCCAGGCCACGGTCAGCGACTGCAAGGCCGCCACGGGACGCTCGCGCGATATGTACCAGTGCATGACCAGCATGTACAACCACCTGGTCGGCTGCGCCGAAAAGCACCGGCCCTGAGCGTTCCGGCGGGCCTCAGGTTTCGGCCCACATGCGCAGCAGGTTGTGATAGTGGCCGGTCAGGCTCACGGTCTCCTCGGTTTCGCCGAGTTTTCCGCGCAGGCCGGTGATGGCCTGGTCCATCTCGAACAGCAGGGCCCGGCGCGCGTCGTCGCGCACCATGCTCTGGGCCCAGAAGAAGGAGCAGACCCGCTCGCCGCGTGTCACAGGCTCGACCCGGTGCAGGCTGGTTGACGGGTAGAGGATCAGGTCGCCCGCAGGCAGCTTGACCTCGTGCGTGCCGTAGGTGTCGACCACGACCAGCTCGCCGCCCTCGTAGTCCTCGGGCTCGCAGAGAAACAGCGTGCAGGACACATCGGTGCGCAGCCACTGCTCGGAGCCCGCGACGCGGCGTGCCGCGCCGTCCACATGCAGGCCGTAGGTCTCGCTGTCGCTATAGCGATTGAACAGCGGCGGCATGGTGCGCGCAGGCAGGGCGGCACTGAAGAACAGCGGGCTGGCTGCCAGCGCCTGCAAGATGATGCGGCCCTGCTCCTGGGCCACGGGCGAGTGCTCGGGCAGCTGCCGGTTGCGCTTGACCTGGGCGCCCTGGCTGCCCACGGTGGCGCGGCCGTCGACCCAGTCGGCGGCATCGATGGCGGCACGCATGCTGGCGACCTGCTCGCGGCTCAGGACCTGGGGGATATGCAGCATCATGGTGAGAATTCTTTGAAATGGAGAAGCCCCGCTTGGGCGAGGCTGCAAGACGGAAAGTGGATCGCTGCCGCTGAAGACGGCGCGATCCAGGTAAGGGGGCAGCGAGCAAGCGCCGCCGCGCAGCGAGGCTGTCGTCCCCCTCCGGCGCTCGGCGCCAGAGAGGGGGAAGGCGGGGCCGCCTAGGCGCGCCAGCGCCTCAGGGGGAGAAGTTCCAATCAGAACTTGAAGTTTGCCGTCAGACGGGCCGAGCGTGCAATACCGGGGAAGTAGCGGTAGCCGCTCTTGTTGATGGCCGCCACATAGTCCTTGTCGAACAGATTGAAGACATTGAGCTGGATGTCCAGATTCTTGTTCACGCGGTAGCTGGCCATGGCATCGAACACCCAGTAGGAGTCCGTGTGGTTGGGCGTGCCCACGGCGCCGTCGGTGCCGCGCTTGAGGCCGCCCGCATAGCGCGCGCCGCCGCCGACCGTCAGGCCGAAGGGCAGCTGGTAGGTGCTCCACAGGCTGAAGGCATTCTTGGGCGTATAGGTCAGGCCGTTGCTGGCGTCGGCTGCCACCAGTGCGCCGGTGTCGACCTTGGTGTTCTGCACGGTGTAGCCCGCGCTCACGCCCCAGGCCTTGCTGATCTGGCCGATCACGCCAAGTTCCAGACCCTGCACGATCTTCTTGCCGGTCTGGCCCACGGTGCCGTCGGAGTTGGTGACGATTTCATTGGTCACCTCGGTACGGAACAGCGCGCCGCTGAGCATCAGGTTCTTTTCCGCCAGCTCCCATTTGCTGCCCAGTTCCAGCGTCTTGGCCTTCTGCGGGTCCATATTGGGGTTGGCGGCATTGTTCACTGCGGCCGACAGCGCAAAGTTGCTGCCGCCCGGTGGCTGCTGCGAGAGCGCGTAGTTCAGATAGACGCTGCCATTGGGGGCGGGCTTGTAGAGCACGCCGGCCTTCCAGCTCAGCAAGGTGCCGGATTTGCTCAGGCCGTCCGACGTGGTGGGCACCACGGTGCCCACGGGGTTGCTGCCGCAGGGCTGGGTGGTCGAGGTGGCCGTGCAGACCGCCATGGCGTTGTACGAGGTCTTGTAGCGGTCCAGACGCAGGCCCAGATTGGCCTGCCACTGGTCGTTGAACTTCAGCGTGTCGAAGGCATACAGCGCCACGGTGTCGGTCTTGCCCTTGCTGTCGGCGCCGTTGCGCTGGTAGTCGGGCAGCGAGATGCTGGAGTCCGGGTTGTAGACGCTGACTGCGGGCACCGTGCCCTTGGTGGCCAGGCCGTAGTTGGTCTGTTCCTCACGCGTCAGCTCCAGGCCCAGGCTCAGATCATGCTGCACGCTGCCGGTGGCAAGGCTGGTGCTCAGATTGGTCTGGTTGGTCAGGATACGGTTGACCTGATCCTTGGTGTTGATGTTGCGCGACATGGTCCAGGTGGACGGATCGTTGGCATTGGGCGTGACCAGCTGGGTGCTGCCGGCCATGAAGGCGGTCAGCAGATAGTCCTGCTTGGTCTCGCCCCAGCGCGTGGTGTTGCGCAGCTTGGTGGTGGCGGAGAAATCATGCTCCACCTTCAGCGTGGCCATGGTGGCCGTCACATCGTCGTGATCCGAGGCCGTGCCGTAGAAGTTCTTGCTGTTGACGCGCGCCGCGCCGCTCAGATAGCCGCGCTTGGCGGGGTCCGGCGAGGTGTAGCCAGGCAGGCCCATGGTCAGCACGCCGCCGTCGGGCACATTGCTCTGCTTGATGTGCAGCAGGTTCACGAACACGCGGGTGGGCGAGTTCAGGCCGAAGGCAAACGAGGGCGCAATACCCCAGCGGTTGTTCTCGATGCCGTTGCGGCCCGCCACATTGGCGTCCTGCGCCATGGCGTTCAGGCGTACGGCCGTGCCGGTCTCGGCATTGACGACGCGATTCAGGTCGATGCTGGCACGCTTGTAGCTTGCCGAACCCAGGCCCAGCGAGCCGCCGAAGCTGTTGTTCAGATTGGCCTGCTTGCTCACCAGATTGATGGCACCCGTGGGGGCGCTGCGGCCGTAGTCGGTGCCGGCCGGGCCCTTGGTGACTTCGACCTGATCGATGTTGAACATATCGCGCGAGATCGAGCCGATGTCGCGCACGCCGTCCACGTAGATGCTGCTGGAGCTGTCGAAGCCACGCATATAGACGGCGTCGCCCGTGCTGGTGTTGCCGTTCTCGCCTGCGTAGAAGGTGCCGGCGCCGGGCACATTGCGCAGCGCTTCTGTCAGCGTGGTGGCGCCTTGCTCCTGCAGCAGCTGCTCCTTGATGACGTTGACGGTCTGCGTGGTGTTGACCAGCGGCTGGGTGAACTTGGGCGAAGACAGCTGGCCGGGCGTATAGCCGGTGTCGGCATTGCCTTCCACCTTGACTTCCTTGAGTGCGGTTTCTGCAGTCTGGGCCATTGCTGGCATTGCCAGGGTGGCACCGGCCAGCACGGTGGCGCAGGCGACCAGACCGGCGGAGGAAGGCAAGCGGCCCGCGGAATGCTTGCGGCTTTGGATATAGATGTTGGATTGAGCCATGTTGAAAGGACTGGAAGTGAAGACCGTTGGCTGGCTGGTACGGGCTGTCTGCACTTGTGATGCGAGCGCAGACGCGGGTGGCGTCCGGCGAAGTCCTGGCTGGCTAAAGCGTACTCGGGTACGAATGCAGCGAATGATAATGATTCTTAATATAACTTTGCGAAAGTTTACGGAGAATCATGTCTGGCGTTGTTGCACAGCAACATGGTCGGGATAGGCGGGCACTCGCTTCACTTCGGATATGAGAGCGGCTACCGCCTTTCCTACATGCATTTCAAGGTGCCAGGCCATTGAAATCATCTAGCAGCATGCGCTGGCTGCTTCTTTTTTAAGAGTCTTTACGGTCGCGTAGCCTGCGCGCTGTCCCTGGCCTGCAGCAGCAGCCCGTGCAGCACGCCCTGCTGGGCTTCGGGAAAGTCGCTGAGCAGCTCGGTGGCTATCTGCTCGCGCCGGTGCCTGAGCTGGTCGAACAGCTGCTGTCCCCGGGCGCTGAGCTGCAGGCAGCGCACGCGCTTGTCGGCTTCGCTGGCCGAGCGCTCCAGCCAGCCCTTGTCCTGCAACTGGGCCAGGGTGCGCGCCATCTGGGCCTTGTCGGTGTGGCTGTGCTCGACCAGTTCCTTTTGCGTGATGCCGGGGTGGCGGCCGGTGTGCATGAGGATGCGGAATTCGTTGAAGGTCAGACCCGGTTGCACCGCTTCAAGCGACTCAAGCAGGCGCGCCCGAAACAGGTGCAGCAGATCGTGCAGCACCTCGAACACATCGGCGGCAATGGATGAACTCATGGTGGGAAAGGTTGTTTGTTGACTTAGTCAACTTATTAATGGATATTTCGTGGACTTTATCAACTTAATGAAAATCATGTCCAACACCGAGACAGTGTCCATCATGCAGCGTGTACGCCACGAATTCAGCTCGCGCCATGTGCAGTTGCTGGCACGCGAGCAGCTCAGCCCAGGCTTTATCCGCCTGACCGTGGGCGGCCCCGAGCTGGCAGGCTTTGTCAGCGCGGGCTTTGACGACCACACCAAGCTCATCCTGCCCCAGGCCGGGATGGACAGGCCCAATCTGCCGCAGATGGTCGACGGTCGCCCGCATATCGACGGCGAGCGCCCCACCATGCGCGACTACACGCCGCTGAACTACGACGCCGCCCGCAACACGCTGCAGCTGGAGTTCGCCGAGCATGGCTCGGGCCCCGCCGTGGAATGGGCGCGCACAGCCCCCATCGGTCAGTGGCTGGGTCTGGCCGGCCCGCGCGGCAGCCTGGTCGTGCCCGCCGATCTGGAATGGCATGTGCTGCTGGGCGATGAAAGCGCCATGCCCGCGATGGAGCGCCGTCTGGCGGAACTGCCGGCCGGCAGCCGCGCCATCGTGCGGGTGCAGATCGGCAACCCGGCAGACCAGCGCCGCTGGAGCAGTGCCGCGCAGCTGGATCTGCAATGGGTGGAGTCCCTGGCCGCTGCCGTCGATGCGCTGGAGCTGCCGGAGGGCGAGGGCTTTGTCTGGGCGGCGGGCGAGAATCGTGCCATGGCCGATCTGCGCAAGCGCATTCTGGCCAAGCCCGAAGCCAATCCCAAGCGCATGCGGATTGCTTCCTACTGGAAGCAGGGCGAGGCTGCTCACCACGAGGAACTGAGCGCGAATGACTGAAGAGACAAGCCCGCCTTCACGACTCACTGCAATACCGCGTCGCAAGCTGCACAAGCGCTACACACCCCTGGTGTTTGCCTTCTACATGGCGCTGATCATGGCGTTCTTCATGTGCAGCATCATCGTGGCGGCCAACGGCGGCCTGGGGGCTGGCTATGGATGGCGAGTGCTCAAGGCCTATGCGCTGGCCATGCCCTCGGCCTTTGCTTGCGTGGTGCTGGTGCGTCCGCTGGTCATGCGGCTGGTTGCCGCCACCGTGCAGCACTGAGCGTTCCTCACTGATTGAGCAGGACGGGAGTACCGGCCGCATCGCGCCGCAGCTCGGCTGCGCCGCTGGCCACAAGGCTCTCGATCAGGCTGTCCAGCCATTGCTGTGCCGTCTGCGCGCCAAAGTAGCTCTGGTGCAGAGTGCCGAAATAGGGAGTGGCATGAACCCAGTTCTGCAGCTCCTGCACCCTGATGCTTTGCCACTCCAGCAGCTTGTATTTGAGCAGCACCTTGGCGGCATAGCTGGCATGGCGTTGCGGCGCCTGGACAAAGCCGGCCAGCCGCTTGCGGGCAATGCCCAGAGCTGTCTGCACATCGCCAAACAAACCACCGTGTCCGGGCACGACAAGGCGGGGCTCCAGGCGCTCGATCACGTCCAGGGTCGCGGCGACCTCGTCAAAGGCGGCAATGCCTTCGATTTCGGGGAAGACCACGCCAAAGCCGTTCTCCCACAACGCATCGGCAGAGATCAGGATGCGGCTGTCGGGCTCGAACAGAATCACCGAATGCGGATCATGGCCTGGGGCTGCATGGATCTGCCAGTCACGTCCCGACAGGCGCACCGTGCTGCCGGGCTGCAGCAGGCCCGTGATGGCAAAGCGCGGACATTCCTGGCCCGTGGGGGCATAGCTGAGAGCGGCTTCGTCCCAGTTGCGCACCTGCTCGGCCTGGCCCGGTGCGATAAAGGTCTGCACCTGTGGATAAGCTTGCTGCAGTGCGGCATTGCCGCCGCAATGGTCGCTATGCAGATGGGTGTTGAGAATGCGCGCCAGCGGCTGACTGGCCAGCGTGCTTTCGATCAGCGCCAGGGTTTGCGCGCCATGCGCGACATAGCCGGTATCGATGACGGCAGCACCTTCGGCATCGCCGGCCTGCGCGGCAAAGACGACGTTGTTGGCCGACAGCCAGCCGCGCTCCAGCACGGTCATGCCGGGCGGCAGTGGGACATGCATTGCCGGGGATGCATTCATCGGACTGGTCTCCTGTGCGGTGCTTTGTGTTTTGCACAAGCCTAGCAGACCGCTCATCGCGCAACTGTCGCGCGGGCGAGCTGCTCAGTGCAGTTCAGTGCGATTCGGCCGAAGACAGGATGTTGCGGCGAATCACCACGGGCTTGCCGCCAAAGCGCTGCTTGGACAGCCAGTGCGCCAGGGCCGAATCAAGATGCGTGGCATGGCCCGGGAACCAGTCCACCAGGGCCCGGGTCAGATCGCGGCAGAGCGCGACATTGCCTTCGGCGAGCTTGACGCGGACTTCTGCCACGGACTTGAGCACGGCCGCATGTTCGTCGATATGGCAGTCGCGCGGCGGGAAACCGGTGCTCAGCATCCACTGGTCTTCTTCGGCAAAGTGGTGCTGCAGATGGCTTTCCATGGCTTGCAGCAGGCCGGGCAGCTCGCTGTCTTCGGCAGTTTGCAGCAGGGCAATCAGCTCGACGAATTCCTCGTGCAGCTCGTCCATGGGCCCGTTGCCCATGAGCAGATGGTCTCCCCAGACCAGGGTGGCGGTGTGGCTCATGGCAATGTCTTCTTGTGAATGCTTCGGAGTGTGCGCAGCTTGTCTCTGAAGACCATTATGCAAGCCGTATCGGTGGGTAGGCATCCTCCAAAAAGAGGGGGCGGTCTGCCGTGCGGGCAAAGAAAAAGCCTCTTGAACCGAAATTCAAGAGGCTTTGTCTGGTGCGCGATACATGGATCGAACATGTGACCCCTGCCGTGTGAAGGCAGTGCTCTACCGCTGAGCTAATCGCGCTTTAACTGGTGGGTGATACATGGATCGAACATGTGACCCCTGCCGTGTGAAGGCAGTGCTCTACCGCTGAGCTAATCACCCGAAGACCGCAATTCTAGCAGCAACTTTGGCGGCCTTCGGGAAAACTCGTAAATTTTCTGAAAAAAGTCAGTTCGAGCGCAGTTCGCGTCGCAGGATCTTGCCCACATTGGTCTTGGGCAGTTCGTCGCGGAATTCGATATGGCGTGGTCGCTTGTAGCCCGTCAGCTGCTCCTGGCAGTAGCGCATGACACGCTCTTCCGTCAGCGAGGGGTCGCTGCGCACCACATAGACCTTGATGGATTCGCCCTGCTGGTCGTCCTTGACGCCCACGGCGGCGCATTCGAGCACTCCGGGGCACATGGAGATGACGTTTTCCAGCTCGTTCGGATAGACGTTGAAGCCGCTGACCACCATCATGTCCTTTTTGCGGTCGATGATGCGGGTGTATCCCTCGTCGTCCAGAACGCCGATATCGCCGGTGCGCATATAGCCGTCGGCCGTGAAGGCCTTGGCGGTTTCTGCCGGCTGGTTGTAGTAGCCCTGCATGACGTTGGGGCCCTTGATGCACAGCTCGCCCGCCTGGCCGTTGGGCAGGTTGTGGCCTTCATCGTCCTTGATGGCGACCGAAATGCTTGGCAGCGGCAGGCCGATGGTGCCGGTGAACTCCTTGTTGGTCACCGGATTGTTCGTGCCGATGGCACAGGTCTCGCTCATGCCCCAGCCTTCGATCATGGCGCAGCCCGTGGTCTGCTGCCACTGACGTGCCGTGCCTTCGGAGGCGGCCATGCCGCCAGCCTGGGAGATGAACAGCTGGGAGAAATCGAGCTGGCGGAACTCGGGGTTGTGGAGCAGCGCGTTGAACAAGGTGTTCACGGCCGGCAGCACGTGGAAGGGGCGCTTCTTGAGCACCTTGACGAATTTCGGGATATCGCGCGGATTGGGGATCAGGCTCAGGCTGCCGCCCAGTCGCATGGCGAACAGGCTCACGGTGAGCGCGAAGATGTGATAGAGCGGCAAGGCCGCGACGATATGGGTTTCGTTGGCCTTGACCCGGCCTTCCAGCGCAGGGGTGAACCAGGTATGAGCCTGCAGCGTGGCGGCAACGATGTTGCGATGGGTCAGCACCGCGCCCTTGGACAGGCCCGTGGTGCCGCCTGTGTATTGCAAAAAGGCCACCGAGTCCAGCGTGGCCGTGCTGGCAACGAGCTTGCGCCCGGCGCCCTCTGCCAGGGCCTTGCTGAACAGCGTGACCTGGCGCTGCGGGCCGGTGCTGCCAGGAGCCGCGCCAAGGGGCAGATCGAAGGCCGGCACCATCTTGGCCAGATGGCGTACGGCAAAAGTGATCCAGCTGCCATACAGACCGCCGAGCAGATCGCCCATGCTGGTCAGGCAGATATGGCGGATATGGCTGCGCTCCAGCACCTGGGCCAGGGTGCGGGCAAAGTTCTCCAGAATGATGATGGCCGTGGCGCCCGAGTCCTTGAGCTGATGCTCGAGCTCGCGCGCGGTGTAGAGCGGGTTGACGTTGACACAGGTAAAGCCCGCACGTAACACGCCGGCCATGGTGACCGCGAACTGCGGCACATTGGGCAGCATGATGGCCACGCGCGCCCCTGGCTCCAGGCCCAGGCTCTGCAGCCAGGCCCCCATCTGTGCGGAGAACCTGTCCAGCTCGGCATAGCTCATCCAGCGGTCCATGCAGACCGAAAACGGACGCTCTGCATGCTGGGTGAAGGCTTCTTCGAGCAGGTGCACCAGCGAGCGGTACTGCTCGGGCTGCACATCGTGCGGCACATTGGGTGGATAGTTCTTGAACCAGGGGGCGGCAGCGTCCATAGAAGAGTTACCTTGCAGAAGCCGCTCGTCGTCCAGGGACGCGGGCGGCGGGTTGAACAAAGGGGCCAGCATGCAAAACCTGCGCTGCGGCTGATTCTGCGGATGCGGTCTGCCAGGGTCTACGGGGGCTTGTCCTAGGCGTTGACCGGCATGCTTGCTACGCTGCGCATGAGGAGGTGCCGCTTTGAATACCTGGTTCTGGCGCTGTGTGGTGATGGGCAGCTGGCTGGCACTGCTGCTCTGGTGCAGTTATTGGTGGCCGCGCTCAGCTGCCGTGGCCCTGCTGGGCGCGATGCTGATTGCGGGCGGAGCCGGGCTGCAACTGGGCACGCAGATGCTGATGATGCGGGCGGTACTGCGCAGTCGGGGCGTGCCGCTACCGCCTGCCATGGTCGCGTTGCGGGCCTGGCTGTCGGAGTGGCGCTGGGCCTGGCGGCTGTTCGGCTGGCAGATTCCCTTTGGCGAACATGCCGAGCCCGATGGAGTGCCTGAGGATGGCGAGGGCAGGGAGGTGCAAGGGCGGGTGGGCGTGGTGCTGGTGCACGGCTATTTTTGCAACCGTGGCGTGTGGGCCGTCTGGCTGCGCGCGCTCAAGGCACGCGGAATTCCCTGCATGGCCATGACGCTGGAGCCCGCGCATGGCAGTCCTGTCGATGCCATGGTGGACGACCTCGACAGATGCGTGAAGGAGATCGTCCAGCACACGCATCGCGCGCCGCTTCTGGTCGCGCACAGCATGGGCGGCCTGGTGGTGCGAGCCTGGCTCAAGCGCCTCGATGCCGATGAGCGTGCGCGTTATGCAGCCCATGTGGTCACGGTGGCCACGCCGCATGGCGGCGCCTGGCTGGCGCGGTTTGCGCGGCGCCTGCCGGCCATGGACATGCGCGAGGGCAGCGATTGGTTGCAGCGGCTGGGGCCGCCGCCCCAGGACGTGCCATTCAGCTGCTGGTGCAGCAGCAGCGACAACATCGTCTTTCCTCCCGATCTGGCGCTCCTGCCGAATGCGCAGTGTCATCAGGTCGACGATGCAGCGCATATGCAGCTGCTGTTTGACCAGCGGGTGTGGCAGCACTGCCTGCAGCTGCGGGAGCAGCTGCAGGGGCGATCGCAAGGGCGCTATCAGGCTGCCGAGGCAGGTGTCTCCGCATCCGATGCCGGGGCACGCGCCTGCGGGTCCTGAATCAGGTGGATGTCGGTGGCGGAGACCAGGGCGATCTTCTGCTCGGCGCAGCGCTGCAGCAGGCCGAACAGCAGGTCGCTGCGCGTGCTGTAGACATTGCGCGAGCTGGAGACATGGCCGAAGCTGGTGATGTTGACCACGCTGCCGTTGATGGAGTCCACATACATGGACGGAGCGGGGGTGCTCAGCACGGCCTCATGCTCGGCATACAGGCCCAGCAGCACCTCGCGCAGCTTGACGATATCGGTGTTCAGCGGTACCGAGAACGCGATTGAGATGCGGCCCAGCGCACCGTCCATGGTCAGGTTCTGCACGGACTTGGTGATGAACTCCGAGTTGGGCACGATGACGGTGGATTTGTCATCGGTCTGGATCTCGGTGGCGCGCACGCTGATGCGGCGGATATCGCCGACCTGATCGCCGATGCGCACGCGGTCGCCCAGCTTCACGGGGCGCTCGGCCAGCAGAATCAGGCCGGAGACAAAGTTCTGCGTGATGGCCTGCAGACCAAAGCCGATGCCGACGGACAGGGCGCTGGCCAGCAGAGCCACTTTTTCAAAGCCAATACCCAGCGCTGCGAGCGTCCACAGGCCGGACAGCAGAATGCCCGTGTAGCGGGCCACGGTGCTGATGGAGTTGCGTGCGCCTATGTCCAGTTCGGTCTTGGGCAGAAAGGTCTCCACCAGCCAGTGCTGCAAGGCGCCAAACAGCGTCAGCCCCGCCACCAGCACCAGCAGGCCGCGCAAGATGGTCATGGGGCGCAGGAAGGAGTCGCCCACGGGCAGGCCGTTGGTCAGCGTATCGGCCAGCACGATCAGGCTGCTGGAGTTGCCGAAGGGTGCGATCAGCGCCATCAGCCCCAGCAGCAGCAGGCAGACACGCGTGAAGGCCGACAGCAGAACGCCGACCTGCTCCAGGCGCGATTGCTTGAGCCCCGTGCCGGCAGCGAAGCCCTGGCCGATACGGCTATCGCTTGAGCACAGCCAGGTAAAGAGGTCGTCGGCAAACTTCATCAGCAGCGAGGTGGCCAGAACCACCACCGTGATCCAGACCATCTGCGTGGCCGCGAAGACCGAAAAGTTCAGATAGCCGATCAGCGCCGCGATCAATGCGGCCAGCACCGTCAGATGTCCGCCCAGCCAGGCCAGCATCAGCCAGCGGCTGGTTGCCGCAGGGCGGTAGTCGTCGCCATGGTGGGCGGCTTTTTCGCGTTCGGCCTGCTGCTGGCGCTTGCGTTGCTTGTTGATGACCACCAGCACCGACATGATGAGCACGGCATAGATCAGTGCAATCAGTCCGTCCAGGGCCACGCTGCTGACGGCGCTGGTGCGCGCGGCTATGTCCACCGCGTTGAGCATCATGGAGAACCAGGTCAGGCCGGCGGCTCCCCAGGCAAAGCGTGTGAGCGCCGGGGCGGCGATGTCGTCGATATTGAGCAGTCGCCAGGTGGGGCGCTTGGGCACCAGCAGGCTGGCGCTGACGGAGAGGAAAAAAGCCGCGACAAATGAGGATTGAATCCAGGCGTCGGCCACGGTTTGCAGACGCGGCGCAATCGCGTCTATGGAGCGCAGGCTCTCGATGAACACCAGGCTGGCCAGGCCGGGCAGTGCCGTGCCCACCACCAGCATCCAGACGGCCAGACCCGTGCGGCGCAGCCGTCCGTTGGGGGCGTGGTCGGAGGCCGCAAATTTGCGGCCCGCATAGCGCAGGCCGATGCGTAGCGGAAACATCACGAACAGAGCCAGGGCAATGCCGGTCAGCGTGGCCGACCAGCCATGTTCGGCAATGGCGGCGTTAAAGCTGGTGCGGCCCTGGCGTGTCAGGGCCGCAATGCGTTGCAGATCGGTCGGCAGATGCTCGGCAAACTGCTTCCACAACGAAGGTGACAGCGGGGACGCCACCTTGCGGGCGATCTGCGCGTTGAACTGCTGGGTGCGGATTTTCTCGATGCTGTCCGTGGTCTGCTTGGCCTCCATGGACAGCAGCTTGCCGCGCTTGAGCGCGGAGTCCAGCTCGCTGTGCTGTTGGGCCAGATCCTTACGTTGCAGACTCAGCTCCGGCGATTCCTCGCTGCCTTCGGCCACCGGCCCCAACTGGGCAATGCGGGCATCGATCTGTTTGAGCAGCGGCTCCAGCGCCGTGACGGCGTTGTCGGCATCGCGTTTGGACTGCAGGGCTTTTTCGGACAGGGCCTGCAGCGTTTCGGAGGTGTCGGCATCGTCCAGCGACTGGCGTACCTTGTCCAGCGTGGTCGATGCCTGTTGAATCTGGGCGATGGAGGTGGTCTGGATATCGCCGTTGGCAGGCAGTTCGGCCGCGACGGCCAGACCTATGCAAAGTTGGAGCGCTAAAAGCCAGCGCAGCAGTTGGTTGCAGCGGTAATGCATTGTGAAGAAGTGAGTGGGCGGCAGTTTGCCTCTGGCGCTCACTATAGGTGCAATGCAGCGGGCAGGGTTTCAGGGCGCAGCCGGGCCAAACAGGGCTTGCAGCCCGGATATTCAGCATCGATTGCTATCGGAAATGGAGCTGCATGCGCTTTGCTGAAAAGGGGTGGAGCCGAATTTTCATCAAAAAATTCGGCGCATGGACTCGCGCTTGCCGGGGCCCGTGCCGGTATACATCCGCTGACTAAATCAGCTGTTCGCCGGGCAGCAGTTCCTTGGCGCCAATGGTGGGCAGCTGGCGCAGTTGCTCGTACAGCGGCGCAAAGTCGGTATCGGCCAGGTTCAGCAGATGGGGCATGTCGTCGATTACGAAATAGGTCTGCTGATAGGTGTCGATCTTGTAGAGCGTGCGCATGGTGCGCTCCAGCTGCAGCGGCAGACGATGCGGCTGCGGGCTGTTGACGCTGTACTCCAGCTCGCCCACGGAGCTGAGGATGCCGGCGCCATAGGCGCGCACGCCGCCGTTCTCGCGGATCAGGCCGAATTCCACCGTGTACCAGTACAGGCGCGACAGCATCTCGCAGACGCCGAGCTCGGCCGCCTTGAGGCCGCCCTGACCGTAGGCCTGGATGAAGTCGGCCATGACGGGGTTGAACAGCAGCGGCACATGGCCGAAGAGGTCGTGAAAGATGTCGGGCTCGACGATGTATTCGAACTCCTCGGGCTTGCGTATCCAGTCGGTGACCGGGAATTTGCGCTGGGCCAGCAGCGAAAAGAACGGCACCTCCGGAATCAGGCCCGGAACGCCCACGATCTCCCATCCCGTGGCCTTGAATAGTCGCTCGTTGACTTCCTCGAAGCGCGGAATGCGCTCCTTGGCGCCCAGCGAGGGCAGGGCATCGATGAAATGCTGGCTTGCGCGGCCCGGCAGTAGCGCGGATTGACGCTCGTAGAGCCGGTGGTAGGTGTCATGCTCGGCCTCGGTATAGGCGGCATAGTCCTGTGTGCAGGTGTAGTCGGCATGGGCCCGTGTGTAGTCGCCGCGTGGCGGTCGATCGGACTGGCCATAGACGACGGGCGCCGCACCTGTGCTGCCGGTCTTGGCGGTGCTGCTCTGGATGTTGTTCATGAGGCACTCCCTGAGATAAGGGGTCGCGAAGGCTGTGGCCGGAGCTCGTGGCCCGGGCGCAGCAGGAAAAAGGAGTGGTGAGCCGGAAGCTGGCTCAGTGCATCTGTATCTGGGCGCGTTTGACGAGCTGCCCGTAACGGGCGTGCTCGGCCTGCACCAGGCGGGCAAAGTCCTGCAGGCGCAGGTCGTCGCGCACCACGCCCATGGCGTCGAAGTACTGCTGTACCTCGGGTCTTTGTAGCGTCTGCGCAAAGGCGTCCGACCAGCGTCTGGCCTGGCTGTCCGTAATTCCCGCGGTGGCAAAGAGGCCGAACCAGGTGGTCAGATTCATGCCCTTGATGCTGTCGTCCAGGCTGGGAACCTCCGGCAGAGCCGGCAGCGGCGAGCGCCAGGTCACGCCGATGGCCTTGAGTCTGCCTGCGCGCAGATGGGGCAGGGCAGAGGCAATATTGTCGAACATCAGATCGGCCGTGCCTTCGAGCAGAGCCGACAGAGCCGGTCTGGCCCCGCCGAACGGCAGATGCTGCAGCGGCACCTGGGTCAGCGACTGGAACCACTGGCCCGCGATATGGCCGATGCTGCCATTGCCCGCCGACGCATAGCGCAGTGCTTGCCGGTGCTTGGACATGAAGCGCAGCAGATCTTCGGGCGTATAGATGCGCCACTGCATGGCCAGTTCGCTGCGCATGACCAGTACATGGGGCATGCGTGCCACCAGTGTCAGTGGCTGAAAGTCGCGCAGCGGATCGTAGGGGAGC
Organism: Comamonas sp. C24C; assembly: GCF_053345995.1. NCBI lineage: Bacteria > Pseudomonadati > Pseudomonadota > Betaproteobacteria > Burkholderiales > Comamonadaceae > Comamonas > Comamonas sp. C24C. Next base: position 358,297 of record NZ_JBKFBC010000005.1, read on the forward strand.
TGGGGGTTGAGCCAGGGCAGGATGGCATGTGTGGCCACGGCGCCCATCAGCAGCATGGGTTCGCGCGCTCCCGCTCTGGCCACCATGGCCGCGCCCGTGGCGCCCCCTTCGCCCGGTACATTGAGCACATTGATGTTGCCCAGGGCTGTGGTTTCCTGCGTCAGCTTGCGCGCCGCACGGTCCAGCGGGCCGCCCGCTGTATAGGGTACGACCAGGGAGAGTTCGTTGCGGCTGCGGCTGGAATTCGACGGCAGGGCGCTCGCATCCCTGGCCGCATGCGCGCTGTCGGCGATCAGAGCGGTCGCCGATGCCACCGCCAGCGACAAGGCCTGACGGCGGGAAAGGTGCGAGGTACCGGCAGGCGCATCCATCCCCGGCGTTCTGCAGTCCTCTGGGGCTGTAGCGGGGAGCTGATGTGGTCGCGGCACTTGATCCTTCCGGGCGTTGAAGCTGGCTGCGACGGCCCACGTCAGACGTGAATGCGGCAGTGCAGCATGACGGAAAGTATAGGGACGGAAACCGGTCGCCACATGGTCCGTTTGACGGAGTGGTAACCATTGGTATCTTTTTGATAAAAGGCGTAGCGCCGGAGCCCGTGCCGGCCATGCTGCCAGCAGCCGGAAGGGGCAGATGCAGGCCGGGAGGGTGCATGGTCGACTCCGTCGTGGCTCAGGTCTTGAGCACGCCGCGGCGCATCTGGTCGAGCTCCATGGTCTCGAACAGGGCCTTGAAATTGCCTTCGCCAAAGCCGCTATTGCCCTTGCGCTGGATGAATTCGAAGAAGATGGGGCCCAGCTGGTTTTCGCTGAAGATCTGCAGCAGCAGTTCGCCGGGCTGGCCGTCCACCAGGATATTGCGCGCCAGCAGCTCGGGAATGGGTTCCTGCAGGTCCGGGATGCGCTTGGGCAGCAGCTCGTAATAGGTCTCGCTGGTGTTCAGCAGCTTGATGCCGTTCATCTGCAGGCCGTCCACGGTGTCGTAGAGATTGGTCGAGCCCAGCGCGATGTGCTGTATGCCTTCGCCGTGGTACATGTCCAGGTATTCCTGGATCTGGCCGGCCTTGTCGTTGCCTTCCTCGTTGATGGGAATGCGGATCTTGCCGCAGGGGCTGGTCATGGCCTTGCTCTTGACGCCTGTGGCCTGACCTTCGATGTCGAAATAGCGGATCTCGCGGAAGTTGAAGATGCGCTCGTAGAACTCGGCCAGCTCGGCCATACGGCCGCGGTAGACGTTGTTGGTCAGGTGGTCGATGTAGGTCAGGCCCAGGCCCTCGGGGTGCAGATCGGCACCGGGCAGGGGTTCGAAGTCCACGTCGAAGAAGCTGATATTGCCCAGGTCCCCGTCCTTGGCGCCATTCTTGCCGCGCCATTTGTCGATGAAATAGATCAGGGAGTCGCCAATGCCCTTGATGGCGGGAATGCTCAGTTCGCCGGGGGCGGCCTGCTGGGCATAGCCCCAGGCACCCAGCGAGGTGGCACGCTCATAAGCGTACTTGGCATCATTGACACGCACGGCGATGGCACAGACGCTGGGGCCGTGCAGACGTGCGAAGCGCTGGGCAAAGCTGTCGGGCTCGGCATTGATGATGAAGTTGATCTCGCCCTGGCGATAAAGGGTCACGTTCTTGCGGCGGTGCTTGGCGATGGCCTGAAAGCCCATGCGTTCGAACAGCTGACCCATGGCCACGGGATCGGGGGCGGCATATTCGACGAACTCGAAGCCGTCCGTTCCCATGGGGTTGTCCCAGGTCTGGAATGGGCTGGCGTTGCTTTGGGTCAGTGGGGCGTTCATGGCAGAGGTCTCCATCGGGAAGGGGCACAACACATGAAGAACAGGTGTCGACGATGGATTCACTGTAGGACAGGCAGCTGGCAAGCTTCATGCAAAAATGCCTTGGCAGTAAACCTGCTCGTGCATGAAAATTGCGCAAAAATTCGATTTCATGCAATTTAAATGGTTATCAAGGGTTAACCATTAATAAAAACTGCGCTGTTTTTATAATCTGCCGCCATGAGTCCCATGCACACCATCGACAAACTGGATAAGGCGATTTTGCGCCGATTGCAGGCCAATGGCCGAGAAACTTACGACGTCATCGGGGAGCAGGTCGGTCTGTCGCCCAGCGCCGTGCTGCGCCGAGTCAAGCGGCTGGAGGAAAACGGCGTCATCGACCGCTATGTAGCACTGGTGCAGCCCGAGACCGTGGGCCTGGGTCTGACGGCCTATATCAATGTGCGCCTGGAAAAATACACCGAAACCAGCAAGCGCAATCCCATGGATGTGTTCCGCGCCAGCGTACAGACCTGGCCCGAGGTGGTGGAGTGTGTCTCCCTCACTGGCGAGATGGACTATCTGCTGCGGGTGGTGGTGGCGGACATGCAGCATTACAGTCGTTTCATCATGGACACGCTGCTCAAACACCCCAGCGTGCAGGACTGCAAAACCAGCTTTGTCATGGACCGGGTCAAGGTCACGACGGCCGTGCCGCTCTAAGCCTCCGCGGAGGTCCTTCATATGGACCATGGCTTAGCCGGAAATAGACGCTAAGGTGTTGAATTAACGCAAAATCCTTACAAGATTGTTGCAATGCAATATGGTGCTTGTGAAGATTCGGGTTTTTACCTATATTTCAGGCTATGAACCTCCCCAAAGACTGGTTGACATCGCCCTGGCAGGCTGGCTCCGGCTGGCTGCGAGACATGGGCAAGTCCCATGGCGCCGAGCGTCGCTCGCCGTCCTTGGTCCCCATCCGTTCGCTGAGTCCGCGCCATCGCGACCGCATCATCAAGCATCTGCTCAAGCTGGATGCGCGTGATCGCTATCTGCGCTTTGGCTATGCGGCCAATGACGAACAGGTGCGTCGCTATGTCGAGCAGCTCGATTTCGAGCGCGATGACATCTTCGGCATCTTCAACCGCCGTCTGGAATTGATCTCCATGGCGCATCTGGCCTTTGCCGGCCACCCCGAGCATGAGAAATGCGCGGAGTTCGGCGTCTCCGTGCTCAAGAGTGCACGCGGCAAGGGGCTGGGTGCACGTCTGTTTGCGCGTGCAGTGCTGCATGCGCGCAGCAAGAACGTGAGCATGATGTTCATCCATGCGCTGTCCGAGAACACGGCCATGCTCAAGATTGCGCGCAACGCGGGTGCCACCGTCAAGCGAGAAGGCTCGGAATCCGAAGCCTATCTGGAGCTGCCGCCTGCCGACTTCGAGACCCATGTCAGCGACCTGGTGACCGAGCATCTGGGCGAGATGGACTATCAGCTCAAGAAGCAGGCCGTCAATTTCTGGACTTTTCTGGCCGGTGTGCAGGAAGTGCGCAAGGGTGTGCAGGAAGGCCGCCATAAATCAGGCGAGTAAGTCGGCTTGTGAAGCTGGCAATGCTGCAGCCCAATAAAGACAAGTGCAAGCAGCTATCAAAATAGCTTTTACCGAGTGCCCTCGGTGACAGCTGGTCATGGCTTTTGTGAGCTAGCAAGCCGTCCGTCAACACAATCCGTTATTCTTGGAGACTTGTTTGACTACCGCACGTCCTGCACTCCAAGACAGTGTCTGACCCCCATCCTGCGCGACTTCCCGAGAAGGAAGACAAGCGAAGCTTCCTGCAAAAGGTGGCTGAGTTCATTCATCCGGCACCGGAATCTCCCGATGAACTGATCGAAACCCTGGCCGAAGCCGAAGACAACCAGGTCATCGGCACCGAGTCCCGCGTCATGCTGGAACGCGTGATTCGCATGGCCGACATGAGCGCCGGAGAAGTCATGGTGGCCGCGCCACGCATGGATCTCATCAATATCGACGCTCCGTACGAAGAAATCCTGCACCAGGTTCTCACCACGGCGCATTCGCGCTTTCCGGTCTACCAGGGCGAGCGCGAGAACATCATTGGCATTCTCATGGCCAAGGATTTGCTCAAGTTGCAGCGTTCTCCCACCCTGAATATTCGTGCTCTGGTGCGGCCCGCCGTCTTCGTGCCCGAGAGCAAGGGCCTCAACGATCTGCTGCGCGAGTTCCGCGCCAATCGCAACCATCTGGCGGTGGTCATCGACGAGTTTGGTCGTGTGGCCGGCTTGGTGACGATTGAGGATGTGCTGGAAGAAATCGTCGGCGAGATCGAGGACGAGTTCGATATCCCCGAGGATGAGGGCGATATCTTTGCCCTGGCCGACAACAGCTATCGCGTCGCGGGCGATGCCAGCATCGAGCATGTGAGCGAGGAGTTCGAGACTGCGCTGCATGCCAGCGACCCCGATGCCGAGTTCGACACGATTGGTGGATTGATCGCCCACGAGATCGGTCATATGCCCAAGCGCGGCGAGCAGGTTCACCTTGGCGGGCTGGAGTTCACCGTGCTCCACACCAAGGGCGGCGCGGTGCGCTGGTTCAAGGTGGTGCGCGATCCTTCGCCGGACAGCCTTGTTCGCAACTGATCGCGACTTGCGCAAATCCGGGTCAGGCCTGGTGTGATGCCGGTGGAAATACCGGTTGTACCCCTTGGTTTGCACAAGTCCTGGCCATACCTCGTATGCTTGAATTCACCCAACCACCCGGTTGGGTGTTTTGCTCTTGCCAGCCGATTCCTATGACCACCTCTGCCCCCACCGTTCAGACTGCTGCTGCCAGGCCTCATGGCTGGATGAGCATGCTGTTGCTAGTCCTTGCAGGCGGCTTGCAGGCTCTTTCGCTGGCCTGGCCCTGGGCTCGCGGTCAGGCCGACGGCTGGTTGAGCCTGGTCGGAGGCTATGGTCGTCCGCTGTGGTGGCTGCAGATTCTGTCGCTGGCGTTGCTGGTTCATGCGCTGCTGGCTGCCCGCTCCGCGGCGCAGGCGGCAGGCCGGGCCTGGTTGTTTGGCACGGCATGGCTTGTGGCTACCTTCTGGTGGCTGTTCATCTCCATGCACACCTATGGCGGATTGGCTGCGCCACTGGCCGTGGCTGCCGTGCTGGCGCTGGCGGGCTTTCTGGGTGGCTATTACGCCGTGGCTGCATGGTGTTTCAAGCGTCTGGCGCAGGTCCCGGCCGCGCTATCTACCCTGGTTTTTGCGGCACTGTGGACACTGGCCGAACTCGCGCGCGGCTGGCTCTGGACCGGTTTCCCCTGGGGAGCCGGAGGCTATGCCCATGTGGAGGGTCCGCTGTCCATGCTGCCGCGCTGGATAGGCGTCTACGGCACCGGGTTTGTCGCGGCCTGGGCTGCGGCCTGGTTGGCGCTGCTGGTCTGGCGCGCCCAGACCAGGGGTGTGGTGCTGAGTTTCGTGCCAGCCCTGGCATCCGCACTGGCCCTGGGCCTGGTATGGGGCGGACTTTGGTGGTCGCGCGACAGCGCCGTTGCCGCGCCCGGCCAGCAGCCCGGCATGAGCGTGGAGCTTCTGCAGGGCAATATTCCCCAGGATGAGAAGTTCGAGCTGGGCTCGGGCGTGGTGGTCGCACTGCGCTGGTATGCCCAGCAGCTGCATGACGCCAGTGCTCAGTTGGTGGTGGCGCCCGAGACCGCCATTCCGCTGTTGCCTCAGCAGCTTCCCGAGGGCTATCTGGATTTTGTGCGTGCACCTTTTGTCGCCAAGGACTCCAACCGCGCGGCCCTGGTGGGGCTGCCACTGGGCAACTGGGACAAGGGCTTTACCAATACGGTCGAAGGCTGGCTGCCCGGACAGACCCAGGCCTATCAGTACGACAAGCATCACCTGGTGCCGTTCGGCGAGTTCATTCCGCCCATGTTCCGCTGGTTCACGGAACTCATGAATATTCCGCTGGGCGACTTCAATCGCGGCGCACTGGGCCAGCCTTCCATGAGCTGGGCAGGCGAGCGCCTGTCGCCCAATATCTGCTACGAGGATTTGTTCGGCGAAGAGCTGGCGGCCCATTTCGGCAATGCGGCGACGGCACCCACGGTGCTGGTTAATCTGAGCAATATCGGCTGGTTTGGGGACTCCGTGGCCATTGATCAGCATCTGTCCATCAGCCGCATGCGTGCGCTGGAGTTCGAGCGCCCCATGTTGCGTGCGACGAATACCGGAGCCACCGTGGTGATCGATCACAGAGGACAAGTGGTGAAAGCACTGGCACCGTTCGAACGCGCGGTATTGCAGGGCCGGGTTCAGGGGCGCGACGGCCTGACGCCTTATGCCCGCTGGGTACATGCCCTGGGCCTGCTGCCTCTGACGCTGCTGTGCCTGGCGCTTTGCGCGCTGGCTTGGCGATCATCGAAAAGACCAGGGAAGGCGTAGTGACGCGCACGGAATAAGCCACGTTGACAGCAGCGGCTGTGGCATTTGTGGCAGAGTCTTGGGCCTGAAAACGGGTATTGTGTCCCGGGTAGGGCTGCGAGCCTTGATAATCCCCGGTTGTACCGCCCTGAGTGGGCGCGCGCAGCGGGCGCGGGTCCCGTCACCCAAATATAGAGTAACAGGTAGCTTGCACAGGCTGCCGCGGAGCAATTGAGAGAATGGCTGAATCTTTTTCCTACGAACAACTGATCGCGTCCGGCGAAGGCAAGCTGTTTGGTGCCGATAGCGGACGTCTGCCCCTGCCTCCCATGCTGATGTTCGATCGCATCACACATATCTCCGAGGACGGCGGTGCCCACGGTCTGGGCAAGATTGTTGCGGAACTGGACGTCAGGCCCGACCTGTGGTTCTTTGATTGCCACTTTCAGGGCGACCCCGTCATGCCCGGCTGCCTGGGTCTGGACGCCATGTGGCAACTGATCGGTTTTTACCTGACCTGGTTGCGCCTGCCGGGTCGTGGTCGCGCCCTGGGTGCCGGTGAAGTCAAGTTCACCGGCGAAGTGGGCCCCGATGTCAAACTCGTGACATATGAAATTGATATCAAGCGAGTGATCAAGCGCAAGCTGAACATGGCCATCGGCGACGCACGCCTGCTGGCCGACGGTAAGGAAATTTACGTGGCCAATGACCTGCGCGTGGGTCTGTTCCTGCGTGAAGGTGATGCCAAGGGAACGGCAGCATGAGCAAGAAGCGGGTAGTGATCACCGGCGCGGGCATTGTCTCGTGCATCGGAAATGACCTGGCAACCGTGGAGGCCTCGCTGCGCGAGGGCAAGAGCGGTATCAAGGCCATGCCCCAGTTCACGGAGCTGGGCATGCGCTCGCAGGTGGCAGGCATTCCCGAGATCGATATCGAGGCGCGCATCGACCGCAAGCAGCTGCGCTTCATGGGCGATGCTGCAGCTTATTCGCAGATCGCTCTCGAAGACGCGATCAAGCAAGCCGGTCTCACGCCCGAACAGGTGAGCAACCCGCGCACCGGTCTGATCATGGGCTCGGGCGGCGGCTCGCCGGCCAATCAGATCGAGGCAGCCGATACGCTGCGTGAAAAAGGCATCCGCCGTGTGGGCCCTTACCAGGTCACACGCTGCATGAGCTCCACGGTGTCGGCCTGCCTGGCAACCAACTTCAAGGTCAAGGGCATCAACTACTCCATCACCTCGGCCTGCTCCACCTCGGCCCACTGCATCGGGGCTGCGGCCCAGCAGATCGCCTGGGGCATGCAGGATGTGATGTTTGCCGGCGGCGGCGAAGAGCTGTCCTGGGGCATGTCGCTGCTGTTTGACGGCATGGGTGCCATGTCCAGCAAGTACAACGAGACACCCGAGAAAGCCTCACGTGCCTACGATGCCAACCGCGACGGTTTCGTGATCGCCGGCGGCGGCGGTGCGGTGGTGCTCGAAAGCCTGGACCATGCGCTGGCACGCGGTGCCAACATCCTGGCCGAAGTGGTGGGCTTTGGTGCCACCAGCGATGGCGAGGACATGGTCGCTCCCTCGGGCGACGGCGCCATCGCCTGCATGAAGCAGGCCATGGAAACCGTGGATGCGCCCATCGACTACATCAACACCCACGGCACATCGACCCCTGTGGGCGATATGCAGGAAGTGCGCGCCATGCGCGAGCTGTTCGGTGACCAGGTGCCTGCGTTCTCGTCCACCAAGTCACTGACCGGCCACTCGCTGGGCGCGACCGGTGTGCAAGAGGCGATTTACTGCCTGATCATGCTGAACAAGGGCTTTATCGCAGGGTCCGTGAACGTGGACACACCCGATCCGCTGCTGGGCGATATGCCTCTGGTGACCCAGACCCGCGATGCCGAGCTCAAGACCGTGCTGTCCAACAGCTTTGGCTTTGGCGGTACCAATGCCTCCCTGGTGCTCAAGCGCTGGGAAGGACAGTAAGCTGGCATCCTTGGATCGCAAGCCCGCTTGGCCTTTAGGTAAGCGGGCTTTTTTCTGTCATCGACTACCGTCTCTCTCATGAAGATCGCAATTCTTGACCGTGATGGCACCCTGAACCAATGGGGTGCCCAAGGCTTCATTGGACGGCCCGATGAATGGGTTGCAGTCCCCAGCGCTCTGGAGGCTGTTTCGCGCCTGAACCGTGCCGGCTGGCATGTGGTGGTCGCCACCAATCAGCCGGGGCTGGGCCGCGGACTGTTCGATGTGATCGAGCTCAATGCCGTGCATGCCAAGATGCACCGGGAGATGGCTGCCGTCGGCGCCCGGGTGGAGGCCGTGTTTTTTTGCCCGCATGCTCCCGATGAAGAATGCCAGTGCCGCAAACCCGGCGCAGCGCTGTTCGAGCAGATTGCCGACCGCTACGGTGCGGAAGGCCACGAGATCTGGGCCATTGGCAGCGGTGTCGAGCATTTGCAGGCGGGTCAGGCCCTGGGGGCCCATCTGGTGTTTGTGGAGTCCACTGCCAGGCCCGAGTGCAGCAGCGATGCCGATCTTCCCGAAGGCAGCGAGCGCTACCCCGATCTGGAGGCCGTGGTGAATAGGCTGCTGCCGCTTGGGGGGGATGAGGATGCTCAGCCCCTGGATTCGGCGCCTGCCCCGCATTGAGTTCGGGTTTCAGGTCAAAATAGACTCAACTGCTTGAAAGAGCAGCGCAAGCTGCTATGTTTCTTGTCGATAACCGTGCCAAATCAATGGGCCAGGCCTCAGGTCTGCGCTCACGTTCTTCGATTGCTGTCATGTCCCTGATTCGCTCTGTCCTCCACATGCTGTGGATGGCCATTACCGTCATTCCCTACACTTTCGCTGTGCTGCTGGCCAAGTGGACCAGCGGCTCGTCGGCCAAGGCATACCGCGCCGCCCGCGCCTGGCTCAAGCTCTCGGTGGACAGCGCCCGTGTGATCATGGGAGTCCGGTATCAGGTGCAGGGCATGGAGAACCTGCCTACGGACCCGAATCAGGGGGTGGTGCTGCTGGTCAAGCACCAGTCCACTTACGAGACCTTTCTCATGCCTGCCATCATGCCGCGCCCGCTGGCCTATGTGTTCAAGAAGGAGTTGCTGAAGGTGCCGTTCTTTGGTTGGTCCATTGGTGCGCTGGACATGATTCACATTGACCGGGCCCAGCGTTCGCGCGCCTTTCACAAGGTGGTGGAGCAGGGCAAGCGCCTGCTCGATCAAGGCATATGGGTCATCATGTTTCCCGAAGGTACACGTGTCAATCGTGGCGAAGTGGGAGAGTACAAGACCGGCGCCACCCGTCTGGCCATCATGACGGGCGCACCCGTGGTGCCGATTGCCGTTACCTCGGCCAAGTGCTGGCCGCGCAAGGCCTTCATCAAAAAGCCTGGCGTGGTGGATGTGTCCATCGGCAAGCCCATTGCTTCAGTGGGTCGCAAGCATGATGAATTGATGGCCGAAGTCGAGGCCTGGATAGAGTCCGAAATGCAGCGCCTGGACCCTGAGGCTTATCGTAAATAACGCAAAACTGCCCATGTCCACAGGCGATAGCTTGCAGCAAGCTTGGCAATGGCTGGTGCCGCCTGTGGTGGAGGATGGGCGGGGCGGGTTGATGCCCCGCAGGCGCCGACCCACCGGCCCTGAGGCCACCGCACAGCGTTCGGAGCAAGCCGAGCTGGAATTTGAGAGAAATCGGATCGAAACGCTTGCCGGAATTGCGGTGGATGCTATTGATTTAGAGGAAAACGAGGCCGCCACCTTCCTCGTACATCCGGAAGCCAGCCACAGCGCCAGGTTGCAGGGGCGTGAGGTGGCTTATCTGCTGCGCCGTTCGGCGCGCCGCAGCATAGGCTTCAGCGTAGGGCAGCAAGGTCTTGAAGTCACCGCTCCGCAATGGGTGGCCATGCCCGAGATCGAATCAGCGCTGCAGACCAAGGCCGGCTGGATCGTGCGCAAGCTGCAGGAAGCAGGCCAGCGACAGCAGATCAAGCAGGAAGCACGCATTCTCTGGCAGGACGGGGGCGTGCTGGACTATCTGGGGCAGCCCATGATCTTGCGGCTGACAGGAGGGGCATCCCCTCTGTTGGCGACTCGCCAGACGCATCGAGAGCAGGGGGCCGATGGATCGCAAAGCCTGCATCTGCCTTTGCCGGTGCAGGCGCCGGCGGCCCAGGTGCGCGCAGCCGTTCAGGCCTGGATACTGCGCGAGGCGCGCAGCTATTTCACGGCTCGTATGCTGCACCATGCGGCCACCATGGACGTGCGCTGGAATGCGCTGCGCCTGACGAGCGCCAGCACGCGCTGGGGCAGCGCCAATAGCAGCGGGATCATTCGTCTGAACTGGCGGCTGATGCAGCACAGCCCGCAAATCATCGACTATGTGGTGGTGCATGAGCTCGCACATCTGCACCACATGGACCACAGCCCCCAGTTCTGGGCGGTGGTGGCACAGGTTCTGCCCGACTGGAAGCAGTTGCGCAGAGCATTGAGAGACAGGCCTCTGCCCGCCTGGGAATAGAGGCAACGACCAAGACAAGGAATGAAATGAGCAATACCACCCCGATTCAACCCGCAGCCGGCTATGCGGGCGATGTGCCGCCAGAGCTGGCCTGGCAATGGCTGCAGGCTGGCGAGGCGGTGCTGGTCGATGTGCGTACCGATGCCGAGCGTGAGTGGGTGGGCAAGGTGCCGGGCGCTGTCGCCGTGGCCTGGAAACAATGGCCAGGCATGGCCGCCAACCCGAACTTTGATGCTGAACTGCGAGCTGCAGTCCCCGAGGGCCGGAAAGTGGTGCTGCTGTGCCGCAGCGGAGTGCGCTCTGTGGCAGCGGCCCAGCGCGCAGCCGGTCTGGGGATCGAGGCCTACAACATTCTTGAGGGTTTCGAAGGCGATGTGGATGCCAGTGGCCAGCGCGGCCGGCTCGGAGGCTGGCGCAAGCGCGGCCTGCCCTGGCATCAGTAAGACGCAGGGCTTGGGCCGCTGCTTCTAGTTCGGCCGGTAGCCATTGGGGTTCTGGCTTTGCCAGCGCCATGTGTCGGCGCACATGGTGTCCAGATCATGCTCGGCTTGCCAGCCCAGGGTTTTGAGGGCGTGTTCGGGGTCGGCGTAATAGCTTGGCAGGTCGCCGGGGCGTCGCCCAGTGACGGCGTATGGAATGGCCTTGCCGCAGGCCTTCTCGAAGGCGTGCAGAACGTCGAGCACGCTAAAGCCCTTGCCGGTGCCCAAGTTGAAGGTCATGACGCCGGGCTCAAGCTTTTCCAGGGCCTTGACATGTCCGCGGGCAAGATCCACGACATGCAGATAGTCGCGCACTCCCGTGCCGTCCGGTGTGTTGTAGTTGCCGCCAAAAATCTGCAACTTATCTCTTCTGCCCACTGCAACCTGTGCGATGTAGGGCAGTAGATTGTTGGGAATATCTGCGGGGTCTTCACCGATCAAGCCACTTGGGTGCGCTCCGATGGGGTTGAAATAGCGCAGCACAGCCATGCTCCATTTGGAGTCCGAGTGCGCCAGGTCGGCGAGGATTTCCTCGGCCATGAGCTTGGTCCGCCCATAGGGATTCATGGCTGCCGTGGGGTGTTTTTCGTCATAGGGCAGGTATTGGGGTGTCCCATAGACGGTGGCAGACGAGCTGAAGACAAGCTTGTGTATTGCCAGACTTTGCATCGCGCGCAGTAGGACCAGGGTTCCATTGACGTTGTTGTCGTAGTAGTCGAGCGGGTGTGTTGAGGATTCGCCCACGGCCTTCTTGCCGGCAAAGTGCATAACACTGTCAATGCCATGCTCCCGCAATGCCTGCTCGAGTGCCGCCTGATCTCGTACATCGCCATGGATGACCGCAATGGTGTGTCCCGTGATTTTCTCCACACGATGGATGGCTTCGGGATGGCTGTTGCTGAAGTTGTCAAAAATCACAACTTCATGGCCCCGGCCTATCAGTTCGATGGCGGTATGGCTGCCGATATAGCCGGCGCCACCTGTGAGCAGAGTTTTCATAAACGGCAGTCTAGCTTTTGCGTCAATGAAAAAAGCGCTCATCCGAGCGCTTTCATATGTAACCGTATTGTTAGAGCAGGACTTAAAGCGCCGGAATGCGCAGCTTCTGGCCCGGATAAATCCTGTCCGGATTGCTGAGCATGGGCTTGTTGGCTTCAAAAATCACGTTGTACTTGTTGGCGTCGCCATAGTACTTCTTGGAGATGGCCGACAGCGTGTCGCCACGCACCACATCGTGGTACTGGGCTTCTGGCTCGGGGTTGGTAACCGTCATCAGGTTGTCCACGGATTGAACATTGGCCACATTGCCGCAGCACAACGTCACTTTTTCCTTGATGGCCTGAGTGGGGGCGGTCCCGTTGACCGTCACCTTGCCTTGAGAGCCATCGAACTGAACCTGCAGGTCGGATACGCCAAGATTCTGGGTATTGATATAGCTGGCGATCGCTTGAGCCGCCTTGGAATTCAAGTCTTCGGCCGGGGCAGCCGCATGTGCGTCGCTTCCGCCAAACAGTTTTTCTCCGGCTTCCTTGATGAAACTGAACAGACCCATGGTTTCGACTCCTCAAAAGTAGTGGAAGAAAGCGGTCCACTTTAACGGGAAATCGAAATGATTCCTTGCAGGATATGGACTGAGCGCTTTCTTTGACAATTTCCTGCCCGCTTGTAATGAATGTGACAAGCGGCTGCCTGTCACAGAGAAAAGTGCTGATAATCCGCCGCATGACATTTTTGGCCATAGACATTGGCAACACCCGTTTGAAGTGGGCCATGTACGAAGATCATCGCCCAGGTGCTGCCTTGCTGGCCCATGGTGCGGAGTTCCTGGAGCATATAGAGCGTCTGGCAGAAGGTGCCTGGGCGGGGCTGCCGGCTCCAGAGCGCATGCTGGGCTGTGTGGTTGCCGGCGAGACGGCAAGGCGCAGGGTGCACGAGCAGATCGAGCTCATGCTGGGCTGGAATCTCGAGCCTCAGTGGGTGGTTCCTTCCGTTGCAGAAGCTGGCGTGACCAATGGCTACGACCATCCCTCCAGGCTGGGGGCGGATCGCTGGGTGGCAATGATTGGTGCGCGTCACCACATGTTGCAATTGGGAGAGGCCAAGCCCTTGATCACGGTTATGGTAGGCACCGCAGTGACGGTCGATGCCATGGACGCGCAAGGCCATTTTCTGGGCGGCCTGATCATTCCTGGGCATGGCATCATGCTCAGGGCCCTGGAAGGTGGTACTGCGGGCCTGCATGTGCCTACCGGTGAAGTCCGATGCTTTCCCAAGAACACTAGCGATGCGCTGACCAGCGGTGGCACTTATGCGATTGCAGGTGCCGTGGAGCGCATGTACCAGCATCTGGCAGAACACTGCGGCGCAGAGCCTATGTGCATCATGGCGGGTGGTGCTGGCTGGAAAATGTCTCCCAGCATGACCCGACCTTTTGAGCTGATCAACAACCTGATCTTTGATGGCCTGCTGGTAATGGCTGAAAAGCGCTGGGCTTGAGTGCATTGCTACCTGCGATGATTCGAATTTTGATTTGAGGCTGTTTCCATGATTTTTGTAACTGGCGGTGCAGGCTTTATCGGCGCCAACTTTGTTCTCGACTGGCTGGCGCATGTGAACGAGCCCGTGGTCAATATCGACAAGCTGACCTATGCGGGCAATCTGGAGAATCTGGCCAGCTTGAAGGGCGATGCCCGTCATGTGTTTGTGCAGGCCGATATCGGCGATAGCGCAAAGCTTGCGCAATTGCTGGAGCAGCACCAGCCTCGCGCCGTGGTGAACTTTGCGGCCGAGTCGCATGTGGATCGCTCCATTCACGGCCCCGAGGATTTCATCCAGACCAATGTGGTGGGCACTTTCCGCCTGCTGGAAGCGGTGCGCGCCTATTGGAATGGCCTGGAAGGTGAGGCCAAGGCCGGCTTCCGTTTTCTGCATGTCTCCACCGACGAGGTCTATGGAACGCTGGCGCCCACGGACCCTGCGTTTACCGAAGAGCACAATTACGAGCCCAACAGCCCGTACTCGGCCAGCAAGGCGGCTTCCGACCATCTGGTGCGGGCCTGGCATCACACCTATGGACTGCCGGTGCTGACGACCAATTGCAGCAACAACTACGGCCCGCTGCACTTCCCCGAAAAGCTGATCCCGCTGGTCATTGTCAATGCGCTGGCAGGCAAGCCGCTGCCCATCTACGGTGACGGCATGCAGGTGCGTGACTGGCTGTATGTGCGAGACCATTGCAGCGCCATCCGCCGTGTGCTTGAGGCCGGCCAGCTGGGCGAGACCTATAACGTGGGCGGCTGGAACGAGAAGGCCAATATCGATATCGTCAAGACCGTGTGCAGCCTGCTCGATGAGCTGCGCCCGCGCGCCGACGGCAAGACCTATGCCGAGCAGATTACCTATGTGACCGACCGTCCCGGCCATGATCGCCGCTATGCGATCGATGCACGCAAGCTGGAACGTGAGCTGGGCTGGAAGCCTGCCGAGACTTTCGAGACCGGCATCCGCAAGACCGTGCAGTGGTATCTGGCCAACCCCGAGTGGGTGGCCAATGTGCAGTCGGGCGCCTACCGCGACTGGGTGCAAAAGCAGTACACCAGCGAGGCTTCGGAATGAAGCTGCTGCTGCTGGGCAAGAACGGTCAGGTCGGCTGGGAGCTGCAGCGCAGTCTTGCCCCTCTGGGTGAGGTGATTGCGCTGGACCGGCAGACCGGTGGCGATATCAGTGATCTGTCGGCGTTAGCGAATACCATTCGCAGTGTGCGCCCGGATGTGATCGTCAATGCCGCAGCGCATACCGCGGTGGACAAGGCCGAGAGCGAGCCGGATCTGGCCCTGCGCCTGAACGCCGAAGCTCCCGAAGTCATGGCACAGGAAGCCAAAAGCCTGGGCGCCTTGCTGGTGCACTACAGCACCGACTATGTCTTTGATGGCTCCGGCAGTGCGGC
>NZ_JBKFBC010000005.1:373474-375341 GCF_053345995.1 Comamonas sp. C24C
CCCGAAGTCATGGCACAGGAAGCCAAAAGCCTGGGCGCCTTGCTGGTGCACTACAGCACCGACTATGTCTTTGATGGCTCCGGCAGTGCGGCGCGCAAAGAGGGTGATGCGACCGGGCCGTTATCGGTCTACGGCCGCACCAAGCTGGAGGGCGAACAGCGGATTGCAGCCACGCATTGCCGTCACCTGATCTTTCGCACCAGTTGGGTCTATGCAGCGCGTGGCGGCAACTTTGCCAAGACCATGTTGCGCCTGGCGCAGGAGCGTGAAGCGCTCAGCGTGATCAACGATCAATGGGGCGCGCCGACTGGCGCCGATCTGATCGCCGATGTCACGGCCCATGCCGTGCGCCATGCGAGCGCTCATGAAGGCGATGGCGGTCTCTACCATCTGGTCGCGGCAGGGGAAACCAACTGGCATGCCTATGCCAGCCATGTAATCGAGCGCGCACAGAACCTGCGCCCGGATCTGGACTGGAAGGTGCAGAGCATTGCCGCCGTGCCGACCACGGCCTTTCCGACAGCTGCCGTGCGACCCTTGAACTCGCGCCTGGATACGCAAAAGCTGCAAGCGACCATGCAACTGCATCTGCCTGCATGGCAGCAGGGCGTGGAGCGCATGCTGCGCGAGATTCTGTAATTTTCAAATAACTCGCTTCCAACGCTTATCGGTAAAGCGTTGGAAGCCACCCATTGATTCATCATGACGACACAGCGCAAAGGCATCATTCTGGCTGGCGGCTCCGGCACCCGTCTGCACCCCGCCACCCTGGCCATCAGCAAGCAGCTGCTGCCCATCTACGACAAGCCCATGATCTACTACCCGCTGAGCACGCTGATGCTGGCGGGCATCCGGGACATTCTGATCATCAGCACGCCGCAGGACACGCCGCGCTTCGAGCAACTGTTGGGCGACGGTAGCCAGTGGGGCCTGAATCTTCAGTATGAGGTGCAGCCCAGCCCGGATGGCCTGGCCCAGGCCTTTCTGATTGGCGAGAAATTCCTCGACGGCGCTCCCAGTGCCCTGGTGCTGGGGGACAACATCTTCTACGGCCATGACTTCCAGCCGCTGCTCAAAAAGGCAGATGCGCGCCAGGACGGCGCCTCGGTGTTTGCCTACCATGTGCAAGACCCCGAGCGCTACGGCGTGGCCGAGTTTGATGCTGCAGGCAAAGTGCTGTCGCTCGAAGAAAAGCCCAAGCAACCCAAGAGCAACTATGCGGTCACCGGCCTGTACTTCTATGACGAGCAGGTGGTGGAGCTGGCCAAGCAGGTCAAGCCTTCGGCGCGCGGCGAGCTGGAGATCACGGATCTCAACGGCATGTATCTGCAGCAAGGCAAGCTCAATGTCGAGCTCATGGGCCGAGGCTATGCCTGGCTGGACACCGGCACCCATGACAGCCTGCTCGAAGCGGGGCAATTCATTGCCACCTTGCAGCAGCGCCAGGGCCTGAAAGTGGCCTGCCCGGAAGAAATCGCCTATCGCCAGAAATGGATTGATGCCGCTCAACTGGAGAAGCTGGGCCAGGCGCTGGTCAAGAATGGCTACGGACAATATCTGCTGCAGGTGCTCAAGGAAAAGGTGCGCGTATGAAGTTCACGCCTTTGGCGATTCCCGATGTCTTTCTGATCGAGCCCAAGGTGTTTGGGGATGCGCGCGGCTTTTTTCTGGAAAGCTTTCGCCAAGACCTCTTCAACCAGGCCACGGGTACGAACCACGAGTTCATTCAGGACAACCACAGCCGCAGCAGCAAGGGCGTGCTGCGCGGGCTGCACTACCAGCTGCCACCCCATGCCCAGGGCAAGCTGGTGCGTGTGATCTCGGGTGCGGTGTTTGATGTGGCCGTGGATATCCGTCGCAGCTCGCC
>NZ_JBKFBC010000006.1:0-130503 GCF_053345995.1 Comamonas sp. C24C
TCCAGCACGATCTGGGGGTTCTTGCCGCCCATTTCCAGCTGCACCTTCTTGCCGCTTTTGACGCAGGCTTCGGCAATGCCGCGGCCCACGCCCGTCGAGCCCGTGAAGCTGATGGCCGCCACGTCGGCATGGTTGACCAGGGCCTCACCGATCACGCGGCCGCGGCCCATGACCAGGTTGAAGACGCCGGCGGGGATGCCACTGCGATGGATGATGTCGGCCAGAGCCCAGGCGCTGCCGGGCACCAGGTCGGCGGGCTTGAGCACCACGCAGTTGCCAAAGGCCAGGGCCGGGGCGATCTTCCAGGCAGGGATGGCGATGGGGAAGTTCCAGGGCGTGATCAGCCCGACCACACCGATGGGTTCGCGCGTGATTTCCACGCCGATGCCGGGACGCACCGAAGGCACGGTCTCGCCAGTGAGGCGCAGGCATTCACCGGCAAAGAACTTGAAGATCTGGCCGGCGCGGCCGACTTCGCCAATGGCTTCGGGCAGGGTCTTGCCTTCTTCGCGGACCAGCAGCTCGCCGAGCTCCGCCTTGCGCGCCAGGATCTCCGTGCCGATCTTGTCCAGGGCGTCGGAGCGCGCCTGGATGCCCGAGGTGGACCAGGCCGGGAACGCGGCAGCAGCGGCGGCCACGGCGGCCTGCACGTCCTCAGCACCGCCCTGGGCGTACTCGCCGATCACATCGGACAGATCGCTGGGGTTGGTGTTGGGGGAGTAGCTGTCAGCAGCCGTCCACTGGCCGTTGATCAGGTTGTGGTGTTGGGTCATGGATATGCTCTTGATAGAGGAGCTTGCTGCGCAATTTATTCATAGAATTCAGTATGAAAAGTATCTGAATTCTTTAATAAACAAGCGCAACTAGCTCCTGTATTCATAGTGGTCTCAACGGGCCCAGCGCAGCACCAGCGGATCCAGCCGGCGTGCAATGTCCAGCAACTGGCGTCGCACCTCGGGATGCATGGGCGGCCAGGGCGAGCGCGGCGCATCGCAGGCGATCACGCCGCCCTCCTTCATCAGCGCCTTGGCGGCGAGGAAACCGGCCTGGCGGTTTTCGTGGTTGATCAGCGGCAGCCAGCGCTGGTACTGCTCGAAGGCCTTGTCCTTGTCGCCTGCACGGTGCGCCTCGATGATGGGGCGAATGCCGTCGGCAAAACCGCCGCCGGTCATGGCGCCCGTGGCGCCGGCCTCCAGATCGGCCAGCAGGGTGATGGCTTCCTCGCCGTCCCAGGGGCCTTCTATCGCTTCGCCGCCCAGCGCGATCAGCTCGCGCAGCTTGTTCGCCGCGCCCGCGGTTTCCATCTTGAAGTAGCTGACCTGCGCTATCTCCCTGGCCATGCGGGCCAGAAAGGCCGGCGACAGCGGCGTGCCCGCGGCCGGCGCGTCCTGGACCATGATGGGGATGTCGATGGCGTCGGACACGCCCTGGTAGAAGGCCTGCACCTGGGCTTCGCCGAAGCGGAAGGTGGCACCGTGGTAGGGCGGCATGACCATGACCATGGCGGCGCCCATGTCCTGGGCGCGGCGGCTGCGCTCGGCGCAGATTCTGGTACTGGTATGCGTGGTGGTCACGATCACGGGCACACGGCCGGCCACATGCTCCAGGGCCGTGCGCGTGAGGATTTCGCGCTCCTCGTCCGAGACCAGGAACTGCTCGGAGAAGTTGGCCAGGATGCACAGGCCGTCCACGCCCGAGTCGATCATGAAGTCCAGGCAGCGCTTCTGGCTGGCCAGGTCCAGCGTGCCGTCCTCGTGGAAGGTGGTGGGCACGACGGGGAAGATGCCCCGGTAACGGGGATTGAAGAGTCCGGGCATGCTGCGGCTCCTTACTCGATGATGTGGAACTGGTCGAGGTACTCGGTCTTGAGCGTGAGGCCCAGGCCCGGTACGTCGTCGCGCAGCTGCAGGAAGCCGTTGTCGGCAACCGGTTCGCCGTCGAAGATGTACCAGAACAGCTCGTTGCCGACTTCCACGTCGAAAATGGGGAAGTACTCGGCCATGGGCGAGGCCAGCGTGCTCATGGTCAGGTGGTAGTTGTGCATCTGGCCGGCATGCGGGATCACGGGCACGGAATAGGCTTCGCACAGGGCATTGATCTTGTGCGCCGCCGTGATGCCGCCCACGCGGTTGGTGTCGTACTGCACGACGGAGACGGCCTTCTTGTCCAGCAGCTGTTTGAAGCCGTAGAGCGAAAACTCGTGCTCGCCGCCCGAGATGGGGATGATGTTCATGGCGTTGAGCTCGGCATAGCCGTCGATGTCGTCGGCGATCACGGGCTCTTCCAGCCAGCGCGGCTCGAACCTGGCCAGCTTGGGCAGCATGCGCTTGGCGTACTCCAGGTTCCAGCCCATGTAGCACTCCAGCATCAGGTCGGTGTCGTAGCCGATCACTTCACGGATGGCCTCCACCGACTTGAGGTTCTCGCGCACACCGTCCTGCAGATGGGCGGGCCCGTAGCCGAAGCGCATCTTGAAGGCCTTGAAGCCCTGATCCAGGAATTTCTGTGCTTCGTCCTGCATCTCTTTCAGGTCGGTGCGGTAGAGCTTGCTGTAGTAGCAGGGAATCTTTTCCTTGGTGCGCCCGCCCAGCAGCTTGAACACGGGCTTGTTCACGCTCTTGCCCAGGATGTCCCAGATGGCCAGGTCCACGGCAGAGATGGCGGCCATGGTCACGCCCTTGCGGCCCCAGGCATGGGTGGCGCGGTACATGCGCTGCCACAGGTATTCGTAGTCCCAGGGGTCCTGGCCGATGACCAGGGGCGCCAGGTACTCGTCGATGATGGCCTTGGCGACCTTGGGCGCCAGGGCCACGTTGCCCAGGCCGATGATGCCGTCATCGGTTTCGATCTCGACCACGGTCCACGAATGGAAGCGGAAGGTGCTCATGGACTCGGTGTTGGAGTACACCAGATCCATGGCGTTGGAGCAGAAGTTGCCCTGGGGCGGAACGGTCTTGCCCTTCCATTCAAAGACACGGGCGCGGACGGACTTGATCTTCATACAGACCTCGGAAGAAAAGAGTGAGTAAGACAGGCGGCCCAAGCCGCCCGGAAAGTAGGCTCAGACGGCTGGGGCAGCCTGGCGGTCACGGTGCGCGGCCCCCATGCGTGCGGCAATCTGCAGCGCCTGCCAGGTGGCTTCCACATTGGCCCTGCCCTGGCCCGCGATGTCGTAGGCCGTGCCGTGGGCCGGTGTGGTGATGGGAATCGGCAGGCCGCCCTGCACCGTCACCCCGCGCGAGAAGCCCAGCAGCTTGATGGCGATCTGGCCCTGGTCGTGGTACATGGTCACGATGGCCTGGTACTCGCCGGCCTGGGCCTTGAGAAAGATCGTGTCGGCCGGGAACGGGCCGTGGAACGGCGCATCGCTGGGCCAGTCGCGCGCCTGCAGGGCCTGGACGGCGGGCGCGATGATGTCGATTTCCTCGCGGCCGCAGGTTCCGCCATCGCCATTGTGCGGGTTGAAGCCGGCAATCGCCACCTTGGGAGCAGCAAGGCCGCTGGCGCGCAGGGCGTTGTAGATCAGCTCGGCCGCCTGGCTGATGCGCTCCTGGCTCAGATAGCCGGCCACATCCTTGAGCGGCACGTGGGAGGAAATACGCGAGGTCCAGAGATCGCCCAGCGTGTTGAACTCGCAGAAGTAGCCGGTCACGCCCAGGTACTCGGCAAAGTGGTGCAGCTCGTCCTCGTGGCGCAGACCGCCCAGCTTCATGGCCTGCTTGTTCAAGGGCGCAAAGCAGATGGCGTCGATATCGCCGGCCAGGGCCGCATCCATGCATTGGTCGAGCACCTGCAGCACCGAACGGCCGCCTGCCGCCCCCACCTGTCCCTGCACCACATCGGCCTGGGCGACGGTGTCCACGGCCACAAAGGCCGGCAGCCGCGTATCAGCACGCTCGCGCGCAGCCGACAGATCGGCCAGCGCCACGGTTGCCACCTGCAGGCCTGCGATGCGCTGGCCCTGCTCCCAGAGCCATGGATCGCCTATCAACACCAGGTTCGCCTGCTCGGTGGCTTGCGGCCTGGCGAGCAAACGCGCAATCAGTTCGGCGCCGATGCCGGAAGGATCGCCCAGGGTCAGGGCGACAACGGGAAGAGAAGCCTTGCTCATGCTCAGTCCAGCTTGATGTTGTTCTTGCGAATGATGTCGCCGAAGCGCTTGTACTCGGCGAGGTGAAAACTGCCAAAGTCGGCCTGAGCCATGGGCCGCAGCTCGGCACCCACGGCTTCGAGACGGGTCTTGGTCTCGGGCATGGCGATGACCTTGTTGACCTCGTCATGCACTTTTTGCTGAACCGCCTTGGGCGTGGAGGCCGGCATGTAGATGCCGTACCAGGCGCTGATTTCCACATTGCGCAGACCCGCTTCGGCCATGGTCGGCACCTGAGGCAGCTGAGGGTTGCGCTGGGGCGAAGTGACCGCCAGGGCGCGCAGCTTGCCAGCCTTGATCTGGCCTATGACCGAGGGCATGGTGTCGAAGCTCATCTGCACCTGGCCGCTGACCAGATCGACCAGGGCCGCGGCGCTGCCCTTGTAGGGCACGTGGGTGATCTGGATGCCTGCGGCATCCTTGAACACCTCGGCAGCGATATGCTGGGTGCTGCCCGTGCCGCTACTGGCGAAATTGATCTGGTTGGGATTCTTCCTGGCCATGGCCACCAGCTCCGCCACCGTGTTGGCGGCAACGGAGTTGCCCACCACCAGCACATTGGGCACCGAGCCGACAAAGGCCACGGGAACCAGATCCCGGTTGTTGTCATAGCCGAGCTTGAGCAGATGCGGCGCGATGGCATGGGCCGTGACCACGCCCATGACCATGGTGTGCCCATCCGTGGCCTTGGCCGTCATGTCCACCGCCAGCGTGTTGGAGACGCCGGGCCGGTTCTCCACGATCACCGGCTGCTTGAGCAGCGGCCCCAGCCTGTCGGCCACGGCGCGGGCCATGGCATCGGTGCCGCCTCCGGGCGCAGAACCCACCAGCATGCGCACGGGCTTGACGGGCCAGTTAGCCGAGTCCTGTGCCTGGGCCTGCCAGGGCAGCGCGGCGGCGCCGCACACAGCGGCTATGGAAAGTAGATGACGTCTTTGCACATTTGTCTCCTTGGCTTTTTTATTTCATCGCAGCCCGATCCTAGGGAAGCCGCTGATATGCGTAAACTGAAAGTTATTGATTAATCGATAACCTGAAGCAATAAGAAGCCATGCCATGGGATCGATAGACAAACGCGACAACACGCCACAGCTGCTGAACCGGCTGCGCATGCGTCAGGTGGCCTTGATACTGGCCATCGACGAGCGCCAGACCTTGCGTGCTGCAGCGGCCGAACTAGGTCTGACCCAGCCGGCAGCCACCAAGATGCTGCAGGAACTCGAAGACGCCCTGGGCCAGCCGCTGTTCGAGCGCGTGGGCCGTCGGCTGCAGCGCAATGCGGCCGGAGAGCGGGTGCTGGAATATTTCCGTTCGCTGCGCGGCAATATCGAGGCCCTGAATCGCGAACTGGGAGAGCTGCGCCAGGGAAGCTCGGGGCGGCTGGCCGTAGGCAGCATCATGGCCGCATCGCCCGGGCGGCTCACCCAGGCCTTGCTGGAGCTGAAACAGCAGCTGCCCCTGCTGGAGCTGGAAGTGGCCGTGGACACCAGCGATCGCTTGCTGGCGCAGCTGCGTGAGGGAGTGCTGGAGGTGGTCGTCGGGCGCATGACGAATGAAGCGGGCAGCGATTGCCGCTTTTGCCCGATCGACGACGAGCAACTGGCCTTCATCGTGCGCAAGGAGCACCCTCTGCTGTCGCTGCAGCGGCCCGGTCTGCAGGCCTTGCAGGGACATGGCTGGGTGATGCAGCCGCCTGGCAGCCCCATGCGCAGCTTGATAGAGCAGGAGTTCCGCGAGCACAGTCTGCCGCTGCCGCGCGGCCTGATCGAAACCGGCTCCATACTCACCACCATCAATCTGGTGCGAAGCTCGAATATGGTGGGCGTGATTCCGCGCACGGTGGCGGACCTTCATGCCGCGCACGGCATGCTGCATATCCTGCCGTATCGGACCAAGCACAGTCTGGAGGCCTACGGCAGCCTGGTTCGCAAGGATAGGCCCATCAGCCGCTCGGCACAGATGTTCCTGGATCTGCTGCACCGTCACGACGCAGCAGCCTGAACAAGGGTCGTCATCGGCGCCCCGTGTCCAGGCCCGAGACAGCACTAGCCGTCCAGGTCCAGCTCCCGGCGCAATGCCGCCGCCCGGCGCGCATGCTCCGACTCGCCGGGCCGGCCCAGACTGCGGTGCAAGGCGGCAAGATTATCCAGCAGCGGCAGCAGGCGTGCATCGCTGCCACCCAGCGCCTGCTCCATCAAACCCAAGGCCTCGATGAACATGGGCTGCGCCTCCTGGAAACGACGCTTGCGGTAGGCCAGACCGGCAAGGCCGTTGAGCACGCCAGCCTCGCCCACCCGGGCCTCGGAATCTTCCTGCTGCCGGTACAGCACCAGCGATTGGGCATATAGCGTCTGCGCCTGCTCCTCGTGGCGAAGGGCTTCGGCCATGCGCGCACGGCTGGCCAGAAGATGCGCCTGCCACCGCACATCGGGTGCATGCCGGTCGGCAATGGCCTGCGCCTGCTCGAACAATGCATGGGCTTGCGCATAGTCTTTGCTCTGCGCCCGCCACAGGCCCAGCTCGTTCAGCACCTGGGCCAGAACCAGGGCTTGCGGATCCTGCTGCATCAGCACCTCCCTGGCGCGCTCGTACTGCGAGGCGGCCTTCGCATCGTCACCTTCTCGGTGGTGCAGCCTGGCCCGGGCCAGCAAAACCGGCACCAGATTCCTGCTGCCCTCACCTGCCTGCTGCTGCAGCGCCATTGCCTGGTCCAAGGCCTGCTGCGCTGGCTGCAAGCGGCCCTGCTGCTCCTGGCTATGTGCCAGGGCCAACAGGGCTTGCACGCGGGTCGCCACATCGGCCTGGGCCGCGACATCGACCGGCAAGGTCGACAGTTGCTGCAGATAGGTTTGCGCCTGGTCATGCTCGCCCAGACTTGCGTGCAGATCGCCCAGGGCCTGCAGCACTTTTTCGCGCAGCGCCAGCGAGACCGCATCGGCCGGCAGGGCCTGCGCCACTTCGAGAGCCCGCCGATAGCTCTGCACTGCCTCGCGCGGCTGCTGCATGGACTTTTGCACATTGCCCAGATTCCAGGCCACGGATGCGGTATTGGCATGCGTGCCCAGGCTGGCCTGATTCAGCTCCAGCGCCTTGAGCAGAGACTGCTCGGCTTCGGCCTTAAGGCCTCGGGCCTGCTGGATCAGCCCCAGAAGATTCAGGCTGCTGGCCACATAGGGGCGCTGGCCCTGGCGCTGCTGCTCGGCCAGCTCCAGTGCCTGACGTGCGCTCTGCTCGGCTGGCCCATATGCCTGTTCGTCCTGCTGGCGCAAGGCCTTGTCGTAAAGGCTCTGCCACTGCGCAGTCTGAGCCAGCAATGGCGGGCTGGCAGCCACACTGATCAGCAGCGCCAGCGGCACCAGAGACAGCAGCACGGCCCAGGACGGAAGCCGGGTCGGCCTAGACATGAATCTCGCAATGCGTTTGCACATAGCCATGTACCGTCAGAAACGCAGCTCGCGCGGCTGCAGCCGCACGCTCCCTGGCCACAGCGTCCAGCGGCACGGCATCGAGCTGGGCGCTGAAGGCCCTCCAGCTCGGGGCTCGTCCCTGCGCGTGCGGTGCCAGATGACGCGCGCCGAATTCGGCATTCAGCTCCAGTGCTGCGGCTGCCTTGAGCAGAAAGGCCGCTCCCAGGTTGGAGCCCTGCTCCACATACAGCCAGCCCAGGGCCGTGGCAAGGTCCACGGCAGCACCCGGCGCGAACACCGGTGCGTGCAGATCCTGCGGCAGGGCCTGGCCCAGATCGCCCAGGTCGCGGGTGACCGCACTCAAACGCTGGCGCCCGGCCAGACCAGGCAGCAGTCGATTGAGTTCCGGCTGCTCAAACAGGGCCGCCACATCGCGCTGAAAGAGATACTGCACCCTCAGAAATTGCGCATAGCTCTCGCGACTGGCAAACGGTTTGGCGGCCATGATGCGTTGATCCAGCGCGCCATGGCTGGCCTGGGAGGTCGAGCGCAGCAAGGCGCTCAGCCCCTGGGCTTCTATCGTCGATATATCCATCGGAAATTCCGCTTTCCATCCAGAAGGCGGGCACCGAGTCCTCTGGATCCGGTGCCCGCCTGCGCTGTCATCAATAGGGGAAGATGAAGGGCTTGTGGCTGAAGGTCCAGCCGCTCTTCTCGGCAATGCGGAAGGACCACTGCATGCCCTCGCTGGCCTTGTTCAGATCGGCAGCCGCTGGCACGGGAGACGGCACCTGCATCCGCAGGCTGAACTCCACCGTCTCACCCTTGCGAATCACCTGACCGTTGCTCAGCCCCTGGAAGCTCAGTGCATAACCGCTCAGCACCGAAGTGGCGGCCAGATCAGCGATGGTGTAGTCACCGCCATAGGCCGTCAGGCGATAGCGCTGCACCGCCATCGGCACACCGCCTGTCAGCTCATGCTGCCAGATGGGGAATGAGGGGCTCTGCACGGAAGCATAGGGGAACAGTTGCTGTGGCAGGCGGTTGGGATGCGATTGCTCGCCCAGCGTGCCCGAGATCGTGGGTGCCCCCAGGTATTCCAGCAGCAGGCTGGGGTAGTTCTGGCGCTCCACGGCGTGTAGCGTCATGGCAAAAGGACCGGCAAATGCCATGCCGTCGCTGATTGCCAGCTGCAGCTCATAGGCACCGGCCACCGTAGGCGCAATGCCGATACGGTCGGGGCAGGTCCATTGGCGCAGGGCCAGGCTCTTCTGAATCCAGTTCGCAAACGTGGAGACCGTCGCACCAGGCCACTGGTTGCTGCCGGTGTTGCCACACATATAGATGTTTTCTGGCACCTGGAGCTTGCTGCCTGCGGGTTCACGCGACAGGGTCCACAGATAGGTCAGCATGTCGCCATCCGGGTCATAGCCGTTGCCGTTGAACAGGAAGCTGTTCCAGATCTCCGCAGCATCCGGCGAATCGCCAAAGCGCAGCTCCCTGCCGGTTTTCCCGATGACCAGGGGTTGCTCCTGGGTGTAGAGCACATCCGCTGCAAGACGCGCGATGGGCGTGTTGTTCTTGGTCTTGACGTTCAGGCTGAGCTGGGTGTCCAGGGTGGAGACGCCGTCGGAGCTGGGCGTTCCATGCTCGTCGGTCACGATCAGCGAGAAGGAGTAAGGACCCGGTTTGTCGGCTACGAAGCTGGGGTTCATGGCTGCCGCATTGCTGAGCTTGGCGGTGCTGCCATCGGGCTTGTCCAGCAGGGTCCAGGCATAGCTCATGCGGTTGTTGTCGGGGTCGGTGCTGGCCTCGCCCGTCAATGTGACCGTGGTGCCCACGCCAATGGCAGTCGCGCCACCCATGACTGCGGCCTTGGCCACCGGCGGACGGTTGGCACCGTTGAGCACGGTAAAGCTCTGCGTCACCGGCTCGCTCCACTCCTTGCCGTCATTCACGCGCAGCTGCACCACGTAGTTGCCGTAATGCGTGCCCGTGAAATTGCCCCAGGTGGGGTTGAATTTGCTTGCGGCATCAAAGCCGGCAGGCGCGGACACCAGTGTCCATTCACGCGTCAGCGTGTCCTCGTCCTTGTCCTGCGAATAGGCGCCGATGGGGACGATGGAGGTGCCCAGTTCCGCTTCGAAAGACTTGCCGAAAGGACGGGAGATGACGGCCACCGGCTTGGTGTTGGGCGCGCCGTCCGGCTTCTTGACCTTGATCTGAATTCCGCTGAATGCCGTGGTCGTTCCGTCGTACACCACCAGCGTCAAGCGATAGGTGCCGGCAAAGTCCGGAACCAGGGTCGGCCTGGCCGTATTGCTGCCCTCGATCACGGCCTGAGAACCCCAGGGCCGACCGGCCGGCGCGAAGAACCAGCGGTATTGCAGGCTGCTACCTTGCGCATGCGTGCTGGCCGAGCCGTCGAGCTGCACGCGCTGACCGCGCACCGCATTGTCGATATTCGAGCCGGCCATGGCCACCGGAGCCGTATGCATCTGGTTGGCGTTGATCCTGACCGTCACCGGCTGGCTGCTCTTGCTGCCATGCGTGACCACCAGCGTGGCGCGATAAAGGCCCACCACATCGGGCAAAAAGCGCGGCTGGGAAAGATGAGGGTTGTCCAGCTCGGCCTTGCTGCCATCCGGCTTTTCCACCAGCGTCCAGTTGAAGCGCAGGTCGGCGGCGCTGCCTCCTGCGGGCGGCTGGCTGGCCGTGCCGTCCAGCTGCACCGTGGTGTTGACCAGCTGCGCGAGCTCGGGCAACGTCACGGCCACCGGATTGGGATTGCGGACTTCCAGCTTGACGCTGACCTCGTTGCTCGAGGTCACGGCATCGCTCACACCGAGGCTGATGCTGTAGCTGCCGGGCAGATCGGGCGCGAAACTGGAGGTCGCTGCAGTCGGTGTCGCCAGCGCGGCCGTGCTGCCAGCAGGACGCTCCGTGACTTTCCATTGATAGGTCAGTGTGCTGCCATTGGCAGGCGTGCTCGCAGAGCCGTCGAAAGTGACGGTGTCGCCTGCGCTCGCCGTGGCAGCGGAGGCCGTGATACGGGCCGTGGGGCGGTTGAGGCTGCCCGTGCCGCCACCATCATCACCTCCGCCTCCTCCGCCGCCACAGGCGGCCAGGAGCATGGAAAGGCCAAGACCCCAAAGGACATGGCGAGACAAGAATTTCATGGCTGAAATTTCCTTTGCAATAAAGCAGGCTGATGCTGCGAAAGAATCGAAGGCAGGCACGCAGGCAGGCGTGCCATGCACGCTCAGAACTGCAGGGTCACGCTCAGGCGTGCCGTGCGCCCGGGCGCCGGAACCATGCCCAGGCTCAGGGCATCCAGGTAATAGCGATCCGTCACGTTGTCCACGTTGAAGTCCACGTTCACGCGGTCGCTGAGCTTGTAGCTGGCAAAGACATCCCAGAGCACATACGAGTGCCACGGCACGACCTGGTTGAAGCCCTGGGCGGTTTCGTTGTTGAACTCCGGGGTCGGATTGCGCTTGCCCATGAAGGTGCCGCGTACTCCGACGGTGAGCTTGCGCTCGAGCAGACGCGCTCCCAGCAGGGCACTGGCGTGCCATTTGGGCGGAATCATGTTGTTGACATAGCTGTTGGCGATGCCGTAGTCGGTGCAGGTGTAGCGCCGGAAACTGCCAAAGTGGCAGGTCTCGATGAAGGTATAGCGCGTGCCGCTGGCCTCCATGAAGACCGGCCCCATGTCGTAGGAGCCTGAAACCTCGAAACCGTCGAAGCTCACGCTTTCGATATTGCGCAGGGTGAAGAACTGGCGGCCGGAGCCTTCTTCCCAGGTGTTGGGGAAGGTACGGGTGAGATAGTCCTTGGTGGTGTTGCTGAAGTAGGCGAGCTTGGCGCGCAGCTTGTCGCTGCTGCGCCAGACCCCATCCTTGAGGAAGTTGATGCCGATCTCGCGATTGAGCGTGCGCTCCGGCCTGAGGTGGATGTCCTGCGAGGGAGAGACGGAGTAGCCCGCCGTGGTCTCGAACAGGCTGGGCATGCGCATGGCACGTGCATGGCGTGCGTAAAGCTGCACGCTGGGCGTGACATCCCATAGCGCGCTGAACATGGGCGAGGTGCCGTTGTTGCGGCTGTTCATCATCAGCGGATCACAGCTGCCCGTGCCCTTGCTGTCCACACAGTAGGCGCTGTCGGGGCTGACCAGCATGGGCTTGTCATCGCGCGACTCGAAGCGGGTATGGCGCAGCCCGGCCCCCAGGGTCACGCTGGGCAGAGGCTTCCACTGAAGATCGGTGAACAGGCTCCATTCGGTGCGCCGCCCCAGACGCCCCCCGGAGCTAAGCATGTTGCCGGTGGCAACGCCGTTGACTTTCTCCAGCTGCGCGGCAAGTCCGTAGTCCAGCTTGATACCGCCGGCGCTGGCAAAGCGCATGCTGTTGCTGACGTCGAAGCCCCAGCGCTTGTAGTTTTCGGAACCGGCGCCGAACATTTCGTTGACGGTTTCCTCCGAGTAGTTCTGATTCAGGCTGTCCGTGTTGGTGTGCCAGAGATTGCTGGTCAGGTTCAGCCAGTCATTGTTCTCGGGGTTCCAGCGGTGACGCAGGGTATAGGTGTCTGCGGTCACCTTGCTGTTGGAGGTCTGGGCCACCTGACCCAGCCACAGCAGCTGGGACGGCATCAGCTCGCCATAGGTGCTGGTGTAGCGCATATAGCCGGCTTCCAGCTCCTGGTCATTGGGCAGGTACAGGCGCGTCTTGAGCAGGACCGACTCGTTCTCGTGATTGGTGTTGACAATGCGCTCGCCACCGCGGAAACGCGTGGCCCCCACCACCTTGGGAACGACCTCGGTATAGAAGCCGCGGTTATAGGTTTCCGAGAGGTCCAGCGCTGGCACCGGCCCCTTGGTACCCGCGTAATAGTTACCCTGGCTGCGGCGTGCGTAGGCCGCGACGATATCGGCCTTCTCGAAACGCTTGGCCAGCGCGATGCTTCCCGCCCAGCTCTTGGGCTGCATCAGACCGGGCCGGTTCATGCTCTCCGAAGGCGGCACCACATTGGCGATGTCGAAGGGCCCCTCGCACAGGCTGGCAATCACGCAGTTGGTGCGATAGACGCCTCCCGTTCCGTTGCTGGAACTGCCTCCGGTATTGAAGCCTGCCTTGGTCCCCGGCGCAGGTGCCGAGCCGCTGTTGTTACCGATCAGGCTGCCGCGCAGACGAATGCCAAAGGTCTGACCCGGGCGCACGATGTCATCGGCATTCAGGGTGCGGGCGCTGACGAGCCCCCCCACCGCACCGGTTCCCTGCGCCCCCATGACCGGGCCTTTTTCGATCTGTATTCCGCCGATCAGATCGGGGTCGATATAGGAACGCGAAGCCACGCCCGCATAGCCGCGGTAGACCGTGGTTTCCTGGCGTGCGCCATCGACGAGCACGGGCACGCGCCCCTGGCCCTGCATGCCGCGTATGTTCACATCCAGCCCGCCGCTGTTGCGGTTCTCGCCAATCAGCACGCCGGGCGTGCCCTGAAAGATATCTCCCACCGAGGTGCCGCGAAACCGTTCGATGTCTTCGCGCTTGAGCACATTGCTGGAGCCTGCCGTGCGGTACTGTCGGTCTTTTTCATCCCGCTCGGCATCGGCCAGGACCAGCACGGTTGACATGATGCGGCTTGGCGGCTCATCCTCCTGTGTCTCTGCGGCTGAAGCGGCCTCTGCCGAGGGTCCGGACACGGGCTTCAAACGCACCACGCCATTGCCCGTGAATACATGCGCGAAGCCGCTGCCGTGCAAAAGCCGGGTCAATGCCTCGCCCGGCGTCATCGCACCCCGCACAGCAGGAGCGGACAGGCCCTGCAACTTCTGCGGATCGAAGACCAGGCGCAGTCCGGCCGCCGCACCGAGAGCCACCAGAGCCTGACCCAGATCTCCTCTGGGCAGATCGAACTCGACACGCTCCTGAGCTGCATCGGCCTGTGCCGCTGCAGCAGGCCGGGCCGGATTCTCGGCGGCCCAGGCCTGCCCCAGCAAGGCCATGCCTATCGCCATGGCGATGGCTGTGCGACTTCCCTTGGCGTGCTCGTTGACTTGGCGACTGTATGTCTGCGGCAGAGCACTGTCGGCTCCTGTTGCCCATCGGTTCATGGCGTCCTCTGAAGTTCTGTGACCGCAAGGCAGACGCGACACCCAATTCCCAAGTGCGCTCCGCGATGCCTCTCTTCAAAGGAGACGGTTGACGTGTGAGATTCAGTAAATACGAATCAAAATTATTTTCAATTATTTAGATCAGTATCACCAGCCCTGGCAGCTGCAGCAGGCGCGCGCCCAGTTCCTGAGCGATGGCCTGCACGGCACCGTGAGCATCGGACTGCAGAAAGACACCGCTGACGCGCCGCTGCGCCAGCGCCTGGTCTCGCACCACGATACGGCTGGTGTGATAGCGGTTGAGGCGCCCCACCACATCGGCGAGCATCACGCGCTCGAAGACCAGCAGCCCGCGCTGCCAGGACTGGCCGGCATCCTCGCCTAGGACCTGCAAGGCAGTCATGCCCTGCCTGTCGTAGCTGACGCGTTGACCCGGCGATATCACCACCGCATCCTGCGGCACATGGTCCAGCGACACCTCCACCTGGTGGAACACACCGGTCACCTGCGTTCTTGTGTCCAGTCGCTCGACGATGAAGCGGGTGCCCAGCGCATGGGTACGCCCGTCGGCTGCAGCAACCACAAAAGGCCGCCGCTCCGCATCAGGCCCACCGGACGCATTCACGGGCTTTGCGTCAAACAAGGCTTCGCCTCGCAGCAGAGTCACCTGTCTCTGCCTTGTGTCGTAACGCACGGCCACGGCGCTGTCGCCGCCCAGATGTACGCGGCTGCCATCGGGCAGCGCCACTTCGCGCCGCTCCCCCACTCCGGTGCGATGGTCCGCCTCAAAAGCCAGCATGATCTGGCTGCCTGCGCCCATCCACAAGGCACCTGCCGCCAGGATCGCAGCCCCGGCGCCCTGGCACAGCAGGCGTCGCCGCACCAATCCTTGCCGCAAAGGCTTGCTCTTCAAAACGGCATCCGCGCCTTTCTCCGGCAGCAGCCCCGACTGCCCCAGCGTCCCCAGTTCGGCCCAGATGCGCTGGGCATGGGCATAAGCCTGCCGGTTGGCAGCATCCGCATTCAGCCAACGCTGCAAGGACTGCTCATCCTCCGGCAGCCAGTCCTCGTCCGCACGGCGCACCAGCCAGGCAGCTGCCTGCAGGCGGATGTCGTCAGACGCATCGGGCACAGGTGTGGGTTGAGATGGAAGATTCACAAAAAGCTGCCGTCTGAATACAAACGATGGGAGAGCATGATGGGAAGACGTTCAAGCATTGGCAAACCAGTAATTTTCATCCAGGGTGTATATCCGGCGCTCTGAAATACTGCAGAACTTCAGTGGAGCGGCAAGCGCGCCATGGCATGAGCCAGGGCTCGCGCCAGATGCTTCTGTACCGAGCTGGTGGATATATCCAGCGCATCGGCCACCTGCTGATAGCTTTGTTCATGCACCCGCACACGCATGAAGATGTCTTGCGTCAGTGGCGGCAACTCCTGCAGCGCCTCGGCCAATTGCAGCAGACGCTGACGGCCGGCCAATGACTGATCCGGTCCTGGAGCGGTGTCCTCGATGTGCACCAGCTCCTCTGGCGCAACCGCTGCCGTCTTGCGCGCCTCCTGCTGTCGGGCCATGTCGACGAGCATGTTGCGCGCCATCTGGAACAGATAGGCCCGGGCGTCCTGCACAGGTGCTGCCGCCGTGACCTCGATGAAGCGCAGGAAGATCTCCTGCAGCATGTCCTGAGCCACATGCATGTCGTGCACGCGGTGAATGAGCCAGGCCAGCAATTCCCGGCGGTGGGCAATGAAAGTGCTTTGAGGATCGCTGGGCATGATGAAGGCGTGGATTGTAGCCATCATTGCGAATGAATCTCATTCATCTCGAATGAAATATATGCCTTCATGATTTCTTGGCAACTGAATCAATCCGTTTTCCGGAGAGCGGCCAACGCTGCGATGCATCTCTCGAAGATCGGTGCAGGCAGGTTCTGGCAAACATATTCCTGCCGGAAAACCGGATCTACCGGCAACGCTCTTGATAGGTTGACGCGAAGCCGCCGCGCCTGCGTCCTGCCCGGCTCTCCATCGCTGATTTGCGCTCGGCAGGGGCACATTCATATATTTACGAAACAGGATAGTCATCCCAATAAATTTGCTTAACAAATTTATTGCCAGCATCCAGACTGCCTCCAGGATTTTTAGAACTTGGAGACACCCGTTGAAGCAAACGATTTTCAGAGCGCCTGGGCATTTTTTCCGCCCCTCGCGTTCACACGCTGTGGTTATTGGCGGCGGAACAATGGGAGCCGATGTCGCGGTCGTTCTTTGCCGCGGAGCTTGCAGCACGACGGTGATCGAACCCGATGCCGACCGGGCCGCCAAAGTCCCTGAGCGAGTCCGTGAGGGATTGATCCAGCTGGGCGCGGCTCAGCACCTTGCTCGGCTGTCCGTCGTATCGTCATTGGACGAGCTTGACTGGAACTCTGTGGACCTGGTGATCGAATGCATCCCGGAGCGTTTGGACATCAAGCAAGCGCTTTTCAGGCAACTCGAGCAGCGCGCCCGCAAGGATGCATTGCTGGCCAGCAACAGCTCGAGCTTTCCCATTACCGCAATTGCACAAGGCCTGCAAACACAGGAACGCATGCTGGGTCTGCATTTCTTCATGCCTGCGCACCTGACGCCTCTCGTTGAAGTGGTGTGCGGTGAGGCGTCCCGCATGGAATGCGCAGAGAACCTTCATGCCTTCATGCGCCAGTGCGGCATGGTGCCGGTGCTGGTCAAGAAGGACTTGCCGGGCTTTTTGGCAAACCGTCTTCAGCACGCGCTGGCTCGCGAGGCGTTTGCACTGATTGAAGCGGGCATTGCTTCAGCCGAAGACGTAGATTCAGCCGTGCGCTTTGGCTTCGGATTCCGCTTTCTCGCAGCAGGTCCCGTGCTTCAGCGAGACCATGCGGGTCTGGAAGTCCACTGCGCCGCTGGAGCGACGATGTATCCGTCTCTGGCGGCCGACAAGGAGCCTAGCCCATGCCTGTCGCAAAGAGTGGCTGAAGGCAAGTTCGGCATGAAGTCCGGTGAAGGTTTTTTCAAGTGGACTCCAGAGAGCATCGCCCAAGAGAAACAGCGCTACCAGAGGACACTGCTGGCAGGTCTCGAACTTCTCAAAAGCGAGTTGCCTGCCGTGGGCGATGCCGCAGAGCAAGAAGAGAGCGCATGATGAATACACCGCTGATCATCACCGTTGCTCCCAACGGAGCCTACAAGACCAGGGAACAGCACCCTGAGGTTCCATTGACTGCCGCCGATCTGGCACAGACCGCCAAGGAATGCCTGGACTCCGGTGCGTCCATGATTCATATGCATGTGCGCAAGCCTGACGGCAAGCATTTGCTCGATGCCCACGCCTACCTTGAAGCCACTGCCGCAGTGCGCAAAGCGGTGGGCCAGGAACTGGTGGTTCAGGTCACCACTGAAGCGGCTCAGGTCTACCAGCCATACGAGCAGATGCGGGTCGCACGAGAAACGGCGCCGGAAGCGATCTCCGTCGGCTTGCGCGAGATACTCAAACCTGAAGTTCCCGAAGCGGATATCCGCTCTTTCTTCACATGGCTCAAGCAGAGCAATGTGATGACCCAGATCATCCTGTATGACGTGGCGGACGTGCAGGCCTGGCAACGCCTGCGTGCAGGCGGAATCATCCCGGAAAACAAATGGTTTCTGCTTTTTGTACTGGGCCGCTACTCCGCCGGTCAGACCTCTTCGCCCATCGATCTGCTGCCGTTCCTGAATGCCCATGACGATGTCTATCCATGGGCGATGTGCGCCTTCGGCCCTCAGGAAAATGCATGCGCGATGGCTGCAGCAAGCCTTGGAGGGCATGCACGCGTCGGCTTCGAGAACAACCTGTTCCTGAAGAGTGGTGAGCCGGCGGCAAGCAATGCCGCCTTGGTCGCACAGGTTTGCCAGGGGGCCGCAGCGCTGGGCCGCCCTCTGGCCACGGCTCACGATATTCGCAGCCTGTTCCTGAACTGAGCAGCACTTCAAGGCAGCAGCGCCTCTTGTGTCTTCAAGTAGTGATCTCTTGGAGGCACAAGATGCTCTGCCGTCAGACGGATCAGGCGCTCCCTCGACCCCTCCCCCTGCGCCAGTACCGCCAGCAACTCGTGATGCTCCTGTTGGGATTGCAGCTGACGGTCTCTGGACATCAGCGTTCCAAATCGAATCGCATGCGTTTGGCGGGCGAAGTCTTCGATGGATTGCGACAAGAAAACATTGCCGCATTGAGCAAACAAAAGCCGATGAAACTCCTGGTTGGTTCGAAAAATGCCGCGCGGATCCTGTTGCTGGATCGCTGCGTCGTGCCCGGCCTGAATGCGCCTGAGTTGCTCCAGGGCATCACGGTCCAGAGGCAGCGCAATTCTGCGCATCGCCTCCAGCTCGAGCAGCTCTCTCATTTCATAGAGATGAATGACTTCATCTCTGCTGAAAGCCTTCACCATGGAGCCAATATTGCGTCTGCGCTCAAGCAGGCCAGCGCTTTCGAGCTGAGCCAGCGCGTCTCGCACCACATGGCGTTTGGCTGCGAACCTTTCCATCAGCTCGTCTTCAACAAGACGCACTCTGGGAGCCAAGAGGCCCAGAACAATATCTTCCTCCAATGTCGCGGCAATCATGGATGCACCGTCCTCGGATGGACGGCGCTCCTTGGCAAAAGCGCCCGTCGGCATATGAACTTAACTCCTTGGAATCGAACCCTTGCGCTGCGTCGCAGTCAAGAAATCAAAGTCTGCGCCACGATCAGCCTGCAAAACAGTTTTCTTGAACAGATGCGCGTAACCACGCTCTGCCGCAGGAACTTGAACAGGCTTGGCATTCTGACGCATAGCCAGCTCTTCCTCACTGACCATCCATTCAATACAGCGCTCGCGCACCGACAGGCGAATTCTGTCCCCGGTTTGCACCCAGGCCAGGGGACCGCCAATCGCCGCCTCGGGCGTCACATGCAGGACGATGGTGCCGAAAGCAGTGCCACTCATACGGCCATCGGAGACACGCACCATGTCTTTAACGCCTTGAGCAGCGAGTTTCTTGGGAATGGGCAGGTAACCCGCTTCAGGCATCGCCGCTGCTTTGGGACCGATATTCTTGAGCACCAGAACATCCTCGGCCCGAACATCCAGCTCGGGCGAGTCGATACGGGCGGCCAAATCCTCCGCATTCTCGAAGACGACGGCACGGCCCTCATGCTCCATCAGCTCGGGGTTGGCCGCGGACTGCTTGATGATGGCTCCTCCTGGAGCAAGATTGCCGTGCAGCACGGCAATGCCGCCCTGTGGATACAAAGGGGCATCCAGAGTCTTCACCACATGCTGCTTGAAGCCGGGACCTGCCGCCTCCAGTTCCTCGCCCAGGGTACGCCCCGTCACGGTCAAAGCATCCAGATGCAGCAGGGGCTTGAGCTCTCGAAGCAGGGTATGCATGCCGCCCGCGGCATGAAAGTCCTCCATGTAGTGGTCGCCGGACGGCTTGAGGTCGAGCAACACAGGAGTATTGCGGCTCATGACGTCCAAGGCCTTGAGATCCAGCTCGTATCCCAAACGACCTGCGATCGCGGCCATATGCACGATGGCATTGGTCGAGCCTCCCATGGCCAGCAGCACGCGCATGGCGTTCTCGAAAGCAGCTGGCGTGAGAATCTTGTCAATGCTCAATCCTGTACGCGCCATGTGCACGGCCACCTCACCGGATCGTTCAGCAATCCGGATGCGGTCGGCAGTGACCGCGGGAGGCGTCGCACTGCCTGGAAGGCCAATTCCCAGAGCCTCTGCGATACAGGCCATCGTGCTGGCAGTGCCCGCCACCGAGCAGGTGCCCACACTGGCGACGAGCTGATTGTTGACGTCGGAGATTTCCTCCGCATCAATTTCTTCGGCACGGAATTTACCCCAGTAGCGTCGGCAATCGGTGCAGGCTCCCACTCTTTCGCTTCGATGCGATCCGGTGAGCATGGAGCCGGTCACCAGCTGAACCGCCGGCAGTCCGACCGAAGCCGCGCCCATCAGCTGAGCCGGCACTGTTTTGTCGCACCCCCCAATCAGCACGACCGCATCCATGGGCTGCGCTCGCAGCATCTCCTCAGTGTCCATGGACATGAGGTTGCGCAGATACATGCTGGTCGGCTGGGAAAAGCTCTCGTGCAAGGAGATGGTCGGGAAGTCCATGGGAAGCCCACCGGCCATCAGGATGCCGCGCTTCACCGCCTCAATCAGTTGCGGCATGTTTCCGTGACAAGGGTTGTAGGAACTGCCGGTGTTCGTGATACCGATCACAGGCCTGTCCAGCGCCTTGTCGGTATAGCCCGCTCCTTTGATGAAGGCCTTGCGCAAAAAAAGAGAGAAGCCGCGATCACCGTAGTTGGTGAGTCCTTTGGAGATGCCGCTCGATGCGGCTTCCGGATGAATCGTGGCTTGCAGGTCTGGCTTGTTCGTCATGGAAGGGTTAACCATTGTTGATGCATTGATTATTAATAATATTATTGATTAAAAGAAAAATCGAGCGCTCGAACAAGAAAGCGCATACCTGAAAACCCTAAGGAGACTTCATGAAACCCACAGAACCCGTCAATCCGGGCATGCGCCACCGCAAGCTCGTTAACCTGCTTGCAACCGCCCTCGTCGCAGCCGGCGCATCGGGAGCAGCCATTGCGCAGACCGACTACCCCAACAAACCCGTGAGGCTGGTGGTTCCCTATGCACCGGGCGGAGCGACCGATGTCATCGGCCGCGTTCTTGCCAAGCAGCTTTCAGATGCGCTCGGGCAGCAGTTCGTCGTCGATAACCGTGCCGGAGCTGGTGGCAGTCTGGGGGCGGGTCAAGTCGCCAAATCACCTGCCGACGGCTACACCTTGCTGATGGGCGCCTTCACGAGCCACACCATCAATGCAGCGCTAACGCCTGCGGTGACTCCTTTTGACATCCACAAGAGCTTCGCTCACATCTCGGTGGTTGGCAGCGTTCCGCTGGTATTTGTGGTCAATCCCAATGTTCAGGCGAAATCCGTCAAGGAACTGGTGGCCCTTGCCAAGGCCAGCCCTGGCAGCGTCACCTTCGCTTCCGCAGGCAATGGCTCGCCCCAGCATCTCTCGATCGAGATGTTCAAACGCCAGACGCAGGTGGAAGTCGTTCATGTGCCCTACAAAGGCAGCGGCCCCGCTCTTTCCGACCTGCTCGGCGGTCAGATCAATGCCATGATTGACACCGTTCCTGCCGCACAAAGCCAGATCAAGGCAGGCAAGCTCCGGGCCTTGGCCACCACAACCAAAGAACGCGTCGCCTCGGTTCCAGATATCGCTACTGTGGTGGAAGCCGGATTTCCAGACATGCAGGTCAGCTCCATGTTTGCACTCTCGGCTCCCGCAGGAACGCCAGTTGCAGTCATTCAGAAGGTCAATTCGGCGCTGAAAGTGATTCTGTCCAAGCAGGATGTCAAGGACTCCATGCTCGCCCAGGGCGCCATTGCCACCTACACCACGCCTGAAGAGTCGGCCAAGATCATCAATGCCGAGTACGCCAAGTGGGCCAAATTGATCAAAGATAGCGACATCAAGGCTGAATAAGCCCAGATGGCGGAGCTGCAAAAAGCTGCAGCTCCGCTACCTATACTGCGGTGGTGGAAGCCAATCTATCAACCAAAGACCTGAGGGCGGTGGTCGCTCTGAGCCAGACCAAGAGCTTTGGCCAAGCCGCCCTCCAGGTTCACCTTTCGCAGTCTGCGCTGTCGGCCCTGATTGCGCGTGTAGAAGCCCAGATCGGGGCAAGACTGTTTGAGCGCACCACTCGCGCCGTCGAGCTGACCGATGCGGGCCATGTCTTTATCGCCCATGCCCAGGAGATCTTGCGCGACACGCAGCGTGCCTTGCGCGCCGTGACGGACACCGTACAGCTCAGAACAGGTTCGGTGACCGTTGCCGCACTTCCCTCTCTGGCCGCCTCGCTGCTGCCAAAGGTCTTTGCCGAATTCACGCGGATTCACCCCGGGGTGCGCCTTGCCTTGCTTGATACCTTGTCGGGCCCGGCGTTTGATCTCGTTCGTGATGGCAAGGTCGACTTTGCGCTCACGGCAGCCGATCCCAAACAGGAAGACCTCGCCTATGAGCAACTGATGGAGGACCAGTTCTTTCTCATCTGTCCCGATGACCATCCTCTTTCAAAGCAGGCAGGCCCCGTCCCGATCGAGACCACTCTGGACTATCCGCATGTCTCCATGCCCAGCTCTGCCAGCGTCCGCCAGTACATTGATGCGAATCTGCTCTCAAAAGGGCTTTACTTTGCTCCTGTCTTTGAAGTTGACCATATTGCAACCATAGGAGCTCTGGTCAGCGCGGGCCTGGGGATCAGTGCATTACCCGAAACTGCCATATCGCTGCTACAGGCCGACCGCCTCGCGCAGATTCCTTTGTCGGCTCCTGGAATTCAACGTCCCTTGGGCATGGTGATGCGCCGCCACGCACCTCGAAGCTCGGCGGCTAGGAAATTAGAGACATTAATCAGAGCGAACCTGCACAACCTGGCCTCTCATTCCAGCTAGAGCACTGCTCCAGATGCCGAAAAAGGCCGGCGTCGAAGGGAATGCAAAGAATTCTCCATGAATCGCTACTGGCCGCCTGCGCCATTAGAAAACCAACAAAAGCTGTGGGAACTTTGTCTTTAGCACTCTCTCTAACGGAGTGCTAATATGAAGATCATGGAAGAAAGGAAACCTGCAATGAAAACTGCCTCCGGCTCCATTGCTACTGCCTTGGCGCCCGCGAACCCCTGGGCGCTGGTACCTCCGCTGGGCAACCTGGATGCCTATATCTCGGCGGTCAATCGTATGCCAATGCTCACCCTTGAGGAAGAGCAGGACTACGCTCGCAAGCTCAAAGAACACAATGATCTGGACGCCGCCGGGCGTCTGGTGATGTCTCACCTGCGTCTGGTCGTCTCCATCTCGCGCCAGTACCTGGGTTATGGCCTGCCTCACGGCGACCTGATTCAGGAAGGCAATGTGGGACTGATGAAGGCTGTCAAACGCTTCGACCCCGATCAGGGTGTGCGTCTGGTCAGCTACGCCATGCACTGGATCAAGGCGGAAATCCACGAATACATTCTGAAGAACTGGCGCATGGTCAAGGTCGCCACGACCAAGGCCCAGCGCAAGCTGTTCTTCAATCTGCGCTCGATGAAGCATGACCTGAAGTCCGACGCCGCCATGGCCGACGATGAACTGGCCCTGCGCGAAACCCTGACTTCGAACGAAATTGACGCTGTCGCTGCCAAGCTCAACGTCAAGCGCGAGGAAGTCATCGAGATGGAAACCCGTCTGGCCGGCGGCGATGTGCTGCTGGATCCTTCTCCCAGCGACGACGGAGAGCAGGCCTTCGGCCCCATCGCCTACCTGGCCGATGCCAGCCACGAGCCTACCGCCATGCTGGAATCGCGTCAGCGCGATCATCTGGCGACCGATGGTCTGGTCATGGCCCTAGAGGGCCTGGATGACCGTAGCCGCCGCATCGTTGAAGAACGCTGGCTCAAGGTCAATGACGACGGCTCCGGCGGCATGACACTGCATGAGCTGGCTGCCGAATATGGCGTGAGCGCCGAGCGCATTCGCCAGATTGAAGTAGCCGCCATGAAAAAGATGAAAAAAGCGCTGGCCGAGTTTGCGTAAACGCCAACTTGCGCACCAAGTCATTAAAAGGCTGAAATGCTGAACCTCAAACCCGGATAATTTCCGGGTTTTTTATTTTTCGGAATCGATGCATGTTTTCATGCACACCGATCACCCATCAAAAATTCAAAAGAGACCTGCCATGCCTATTCGCACTTCGCAAATTCTGAAGAGTCTGTCCCGCCGCAGCCTGATTGCTGCAGGCGTCGCCATGATGGCGACTGCCATGGCTCCGGCCGCCGTGGCGGCTGACAACTGGCCCGACAAGCCCCTGCACCTGATCGTGGGCTTCCCTGCTGGCTCCTCGCCCGATCTGAGCGCGCGCGCACTGGCCGAGCCTCTGGAAAAAAAGCTGGGCCAGACCATCATCGTGGAAAACCGTGTGGGTGCAGGCGGCAATATCGCCGGTGAATACGTGGCCAAGGCCGACGGCTATACCTTCAGCGTGATGATCAACGGCAATATGACCATTGCCAAGATGCTCAACCCCGCTGTGCGCTATGACCCCATCAAGGATCTGCAGCCCGTGAGCCTGATCGGTGTGGCGCCGCTGGTACTGGTGGCCCCCTCGTCGGCCCCTCAAGGCAAGGCCTTCATGGAAGCGGCCGCCAAGGCTGGCGACAAATGGAGCTATGGTTCTCCCGGCGTCGGTACCGTGGGCCATCTGGGCATGGAATTGCTCAAGAGCCGCTCGGCCATCAAGGCCGTGCATGTGCCCTATACCGGCTACCCACAGGTGTTCAACGGCATTCAGGGTGGCGATTTGAAGCTGTCCATGCTGCCTCCGGCACTGGCCATGGCGCAGATTCAGGCCGGCAAGCTGCATGGCATTGGCGTGACCTCTGCCGCACGCAGTCCGCTGGCTCCCGGCCTGCCCAGCCTCAAGGAACTCGGCGTCAACAACTTCGACCTGGAAATCTGGAACGCCGTGGCAGCGCCCAAGTCTATGCCCAAGGCCCATGTGGACAAGCTGGCGGCGGCCGTCAGCGAGATCGTGCGCACACCAGAAATGCGCCAGAAGCTGTCCATGCAAGGCTGGCAAGCCGTGGGCAGTTCGCCTGAAGGCCTGAGCAACCGCATCCAGCAGGACGTAAAGGCGCTGGGCACCATCATTCGCGAGCAGGGCATCACGGCGCAGTAAACACGCCCCCTGAGCCGCTTTGCGGCTTCCCACGAGGGGGACCGCAGCCTCGCTGCGCGGCGGCGCTTGCTCGCTGTCACGCAGATGAGGGGCGCCAGTTCTCCTCCATCCCACACGCTGAAGCTACTCCGGGTATCAACGAGAGCTACCGCGGCGTCCTTTATCATGCGCCCGACAGGCATGGGTTTACGCTATGCCGTCGGGCGCATTGTCGTTTCTGGGGCTGCGCCACCGCTTTTGGAGCCTTCATGGACGCTGGTACCTGGTTCACACAGCTCAATGCCTGGCAAGTCATGGCTTTGGGTCTGGTTTTTTTCGGGGGTATTTATCTGCTGGGCGG
The DNA here is from genome assembly GCF_053345995.1 of Comamonas sp. C24C. Lineage (NCBI taxonomy): Bacteria > Pseudomonadati > Pseudomonadota > Betaproteobacteria > Burkholderiales > Comamonadaceae > Comamonas > Comamonas sp. C24C. The sequence goes on from NZ_JBKFBC010000006.1 coordinate 24,805, forward strand.
CCTGCTCATGGGCGCTCTGACAGCATTTCTCGCCCGAGCGGGCATCGGCAGACCACTGGATACGCGCCCGCTCAAGCCCGATCAATTGCAGCGCGAATGGCGCCAGTCCTTTCATTCCATTCTGATCTTCGGCATCGGCATGATCGTCCCCTGGGGCTTGCTGCAGCTGGGCTGGGCGCAGCTCTCGCCCACGGCCAGCGCCGGACGCATTGCTCTTGAGATCTTTACGCTGCTGATCTGGAACGATGTGCACTTCTGGATCAACCATCGCCTGCTGCACACCCGCCGCCTGGTGCGCTATCACGGCGACCATCATCGCTCCGTGGTGACCACGCCCTGGTCCACCTACAGCTTTCACCCCATCGAAGCGCTGATGCTGGGCAACATCATCTTGCTGCCCATGCTGGTGCATGACTTCTACTTCTGGTCGCTGGCCTCGGTACCGGTGCTGAGCCTGATCCTCAATCTGATCGGCCATTCCAACTACGATTTTTTCCCCAAGGTCTCCGACACGCACCCACTGGCTGCCAGCCGCCGCCACCATCTGCACCACGCGCGCCCCGCTGGCAACTATGGCTTTGCACTGGCCTTCATGGACCAGATCATGCGAACGCGGGTCACGGACAGCGTTCCCCAAAGCCCTCGTCGCTGAATGAGCAGGCACCGCTATCCCGCCCTGCGTCATTGGCGCGACTGGCAATCCGTCTTCTACATGCTGCTGCTGCCGCTGCTGGTATGGTGGCAATGGACGCAGGGCTTCAGCTTCATTCTCTACGGCGTCGAGCTGTTTCTGACCCTGGGTGTGGGCGTGATCCACCACAACCACACCCATGCGCGCATGTGGCGGGGGCGCTGGACCAACCGCCTGACCGATTACTGGCTGACCCTGCTTCAAGGCCATCCCACCTTTGTGTTCTGGCCTGCTCATGTGGCCAACCACCACCGCTTTCGCCACGGACCGTGCGATCTGGCGCGCACCTACCGGCCCGAATGGGGTGGCGATACCAACCATCTTTGGGGCTACCTGATTCACCCGGTGCAGGCGGCTTTCGTGCTGTACCCGCTGTTCTTTCGCTGGCTGAACAATCTCCGTCGTCACTGGCCCGGAGCGTTTCGCTACTGCATGGGGCAATACCTGCTGTGGCTGGGCAGCTGGGGTTTTTTTCTCTGGCTGGACTGGCAAAAGGCCCTGATTTTCATCATCGTTCCCCAGTTGCACGGCCTGCACTGGCTGCTGGCCACCAACTATCTTCAACATGCCCATGCCGATGGAAGGCCACTGACCAGAGCACAGCGCAATACTCCAGGTATCGAGCTGAACTACGCACGCAACTTTGAAGGCCTGGTCAACCCACTGCTTTTTAATATTGGCCTGCACACCGCGCACCATGAATGCCCGCATGCCCACTGGTCCGAACTCAGCGGACTGCATGAGCGCGTTTACCGCCAACGGGTCACTCCCGCATTGAACGAAGGTGGCCTGCTGCCTTATATGGGACGCGTGTTTGTATTGGGTCTGGTCTGGCCCGCGGCAAGAACCGAGCCGCAGATGCCGCCCGACGCTGTGAAGTAAAAAACCTGTTGAGGATCTATGCCTGTTGCCTATTCCAAGGTCTATCTGCAATCTGCCGGCATGTTTCTGCCTGGCGCCCCGGTGGACAACGCTGGCATGGATGCGTTTGTCGCACCGCTGAACCGCATCTCCGAGCGCATCAAGCGCCGCATCCTGGCCGAGAACGGCATCCAGACCCGCCACTACGCCATTGATGGTGAAGGCCAGACCGTCTTCAGCAACGCCCGCATGGCGGCGGGCGCGATCGAGGAGACCCTGGCCCTGGCTGGCAAAAAGCTATCCGACATCGGCTTTCTGTCCAGTGGCTCCTCGGGGGGCGATGCGCTGATGCCCGGCTTTGCCAGCATGATTCAGGGCGAGATGGCCGCCCCGCCCATGGAAACGCTGTCCGTGCATGGCGTCTGCGCCGCCAGTGTGGGTGCCATGCAAGCCGCAGCCCTGGCCGTGGAAAGCGGCGCCCATGCGCTGGCCCTATCGGTGGCCAGCGAAATGCCCTCGCGTCTGTTCAAGCGTTCACGCTTTGCGGCCCAGGGCTATGACACCGACTTTGACGCCCACTTTCTGCGCTGGATGCTCTCCGACGGCGCTGGCGCCGTGTTGCTGGGCGGCCCCAAGGCCCTGCCCCAGGCCAACGGACTGCGCCTCAAGCTCAAGTGGACGCACCAGCGCAGCTTTGCCGGCGACTACCCCGTGTGCATGCAGCTGGGCATGACGGCCGATCGCGGCAAAAGCCATCTGGACTTCCCTGCCTGGAGCGATGCCGAGGCCGCAGGCGCCCTGGCACTGCGCCAGGACATTCGCCTGCTGCCGCATCTGTTCGATGTCTGCATTCACGAATATGCAGCCCTGGCCCACCAGGGCTGGGTGCCCGAACGCGGCATCGACCACTTTCTCTGCCACTACTCGTCGGAGCGCTTCATTCCCGTGGTCGACGAGCTGCTGGGCAAGGCCCAGCTCAGCATTCCACGCGAGCGCTGGTGGAGCAATCTGGCCTGGCGCGGCAACACGGGTGCCGCCTCCATCTTCATCATGATGTCGGAGTTTCTGCAAAAGCAGGGCCAGAGCCTGAAAGCTGGCGACACCGTGCTTTGCTTCATCCCCGAGTCGGGCCGCTTTACCGCCGGCTACATGCTATGGGAAGTAGAGCTGGATACGCATACCCAGCAATCGATTGAGGCCAATTTTCCTCAAAAATCCGTGCAGACTGCGACGCTAGCCGATGATGCACTTCCCGATGTTTCGAGCATCGCCGCACCGCATGACCCAGCCACAGCTCCAGCTCAGCTGGCTCCATTGCTGACCGAGCTGGCCAGCATCTGGCAGGACTACCGCAGCAATGTGTGGCGCACTCCCCTGCTCCAGCGCATGCGCACGCGCCAGTTGCAGATCACCGACTATCTGCGCTGGATGAGCCACTGGATTCCCCAGGTGCGCGAAGGCAGTCTGTGGATGCGCGAAGGCGCTGCCTCGCTGACCGGGGACTACGCCACGCTAGCCTCGCTGATCGACCTGCATGCAGGTGAGGAGCAGAACGACTTCAAGATTCTGCACAGCGACTATCTGAAGGCCGGCGGCACCGAGACCGACATCAGCCGTCTGCATCGCAACCCCGGCGGCGAAGCGCTCAATGCCTATCTGCACAGCCTGGCTGCCACGCCCAACCCGATCGGCCTGCTGGGCGCCATCTACATCATCGAAGGCACGGGCCAGCGCATCGTTCCCAGCCTGCTGCCCCTGCTGCGCCAGAGCCTGCCACTGCCGCCCGATGCCTTCCGCTTTCTCGAGTACCACGGCGCCAACGACGAGAACCATCTGGAGCGCTGGCTGCTGGCCGTGCAGATGGCGCTGGAGCTGGACAGCGAAGGCACGGCCCAGCAGGCCATACTGCAGACCGCACGCAACACCGCAGCCATATACCTGATGCAGTTTCAGCATGTGCTGACCGAGCGCTAACCAGAAACAGCAAGAAGCACCGCGAGGAGCCATGAAGAACGAATTCAACGACCATGTCTGGGACGAGCGCGACCCCAGTCCCTGGCTGGCGCTCTACCTTGACCAGAGCACGCCTTTGCCCGATGACGTCAAGGCCGCCTGGCTGCGCGACTGCAGCAGCAGCTCGCGCCAGTTCTTTCTGCCCGCCATGCGGCCGCTGGCGCGGCTGTCCATGATCATCATTCAGGCGCTGAAGATCTTTCTGCCCAAGCGCTGGTCGCACTCCATGCTGCTGCACAGGCTGCTGGCCTTCGGTATGAAGAAATTTCTCTCGCCAGAGGCCAACTGGCTCATCATGCGCCACTTTCACCTGGGCTCCCAGGTACTGGCCTTCGTCGCAGCCAATGCCCCGACCAAGGTCAGCACCGCGCCCTTGATGCCCATGGAAATCGACGATGTAAAGGACGAGCTGTTTCTCAAGCACGACCTCAACCTCTTCAACTTCGTGATCCGCCTGAACAAGGCACTGCGCGAGAACGGACAGGAACTGGTGCCCGTGGCCGAGCCCGACTTCTCCATGATCCGCGAGCCCGATCTCAGGCTCGAAGACATGCCGCGCGGGCGCTTCAACGTCATTGATCTGCAAAGCGCCATCGAGCTGTACACGCCCATCTACCAGTTGCTGCTGACCGACAACGACTTCTGGCGCGCCAGCAACTCGCTGCAGCTCGACGAAACCGTTGCCATCTACTGCGCCAAGATCCTGGCCTCGCCCGAGCATCTGGTGCTGCTCAACAACAAGCACCCCATGGTGCCGCTGTCCACCCTGTATGCAGCCTACCGTCTGGTGCTGCACGGCCTCTCCACCGAGATGCTGCACTCGCTGCTGACACGCATGGCCAACGGCGAGCACCCTGTCCCCGCGCGCGAGCTGGCCAAGATGCACCGGGCCGCCGAGACGGTGATAGATCAGACCGCCGCACAAAGCTGAACCATGGACCCACGAAGCAACCGCATCACAGGCGTTCGCATCGATGAGCAGACCATCTGGCTTGCACTCGCGGACGGACGTGAACTGGCCGAGCCCATCAAGCGGCATATCCGCCTCGAAAAAGCCACACCCGAGCAACGCCTGGCATGGGTGCTGACCGATGAGGATCACGGTCTGAACTGGCCGGCACTGTGGCAGCCCTCTGCTGCAGGCATGGTCAGCGTCTGGGACCTGGATCAGGACAGTCTCTACAACCAGGCTATGGGCGCGCTGATCGCCGCCCAATGGGACATCACCCGGATATCCCCCGTCCAGCATGAGCTGGTGGCTCTATGGCGCATGGAAGCAGATATCAACAACGGCGGCTTTCTGCAGTTTCTGGGCAACTGGGGACTGGCCAACCATCAGCTCACCCTGCAGGCTCTGCAAGCCATAGGCGCGCCCATCACGTGCCAGTGTCTGCAGGACATGTTTGCGGTGCTCAAGCGCTTCGAGGAGGGGCCAGAAAATGTGGACTACTCCGATCTGCCGGCACTGCTGACGGATGCCGAGCATGAACAGTTGCAGGAGCTGGAAGAAGCCTTCTGGGACTACCCGGAGCCCCTGAACAAGCTGGTGGTCATGCACTACGGACCCGCTCAATGAAATCTGAAAACAAATCCGGCAAGACCTATTCGCTGGCGTTTCGCAAGGCTCTGGTGGACGAAGCGCTGAACCGCACACCCGGCGGCGGCTTTCCGGAACTGGAAAAGCGCCACCACCTCAAGCCCGGAACCCTGTTCGACTGGGTCGAGGAGCTGGGTCCGACACCGCCGCCCGCGCCTTTTTCCGCATTGCATTTCTGGATCGGCAATACGCCGCTGGGCGAGGCGGAGTTTGGCCGCTACTTCGACTATGCAGACAGCTACTGGGAGCTGGAAGTCGAAGATATCGAAAGCAGCAGCGAAGATGTCACAGGCTGCGGCTTCTGCCGGGACCTGGGCAGGAAGTTTCTGTTCGACGAAGACCTGCTGCTGATGATCTGGCTGCCCGAGCCTGTTCCTGTCGCCGCCTTGGTGCGCCACAGCACTCTGGACTCCGACGTATCGCTCGCGCTCATCGTGCAGGCCTGCGAGGCCCAGGGCATTCAGACGGCCAACGCCATGTTTGTCTATGCCGACCCCACCGAGCCAATCGCCGATCCGGACAAGCTCTACAACGGACTGAGCTACATAGGTCTTTTTGACGACTGACGCAATTTCGACGCTTTTTCATCTTCTTCATGCAAGACTTCATCGCCCAGATTTCGCAGCAATGGCTGCAGCTGCCGGATTGCCGGGCCGAACACAAAGACGCTGCCAGAACACGCATCAGCAGCAGCGCAGCAGCCGGCTCCATGGATGTCGAATTTTTTGTGCACCACGGTGGCAACGGCGCTTTCTCGGCCACCAGGTATGAGGAGGCCATGCAGTTGGGCGTGGAGCACAGGCTGCATGCCTGGATCACGCTGCGCGATACGGCCGGTGAAGTCATACACCATGAGGTCAGCTGCAGCCCCGGGCGCTTTGCACAGCTGCTGCATGAATGGCGTACAGCGCCTGATGCAGCGCCAGCGCAGATCACCATCCGGGCCAAGGCTTGCACGCCATCTCCCGCGGAGACTGAAGCCCGTGCCCCGTCAATGGGTCAGGACCTGAACCTCGGCCTGCTGGACCAGCTCGCGGATTCTCAGCAGGCGCTTGAACAGCTAAAGACCGATGTGTCGGCTGTCGACCTCATGCGCCTGCTTCAATCATGGCCGCGCGATGATCGCGGGCGACCTGCAGCGCGCACCACCGCCGTGCTCGCGGCCTATGGCCCCGCCACCCGCAAGCGCCAGCCCTGCCTGCTGGTTCGATCGGTGATGCAGTCAAAAATGCCCGGCTGGCAATTGCTTCTATCGTCCGAATTTCTCTACAACTTCCGCCATCAATGGAGCGATGCCCGCTGGCTGTGGTCGCCAGCAGATGCCCCCAAGGACTCTGCGCTGGAGCGCAAGGCACGCAAGCTGATGGCGCAGGGCAGGATCAGCGAGGCCTGCGCACTGTATGGCGTCGAGCTGCACGAACGCGTGCGAAGACTGGCCGCAAGCCAGTCATTCCAGCGCTTCTCGCCCGTACCAGAGCCTTGGGTGCAAGAGTTGCAAGCGGCGCTTCTGCAACTGGCACCATGGCGTCTCGCAGCGGGGCTACAACGCATCCAAGAGCATCTGACTCAGGCCAACCGCAAGCCGCCCAAGCCCGGCAGCTGGGAGCGCAAGCTGTTCTGGTTTTCGGGCCAGCGGCAGCAGGCACGCAGGGGCCCCGGTGTGCGCCTCGACAAGGAGGGCAAGCCGGTGCTGGACCTGATCGTCACCGCATCCAACGAGCATTTTCCCGAGCCTGACTGGAAGCAGTAGCCACACTCCTTGCGTCAGGCTGCCAGCCAGTCCCGCACCTGCTCGGCAGGCATGGCGCGCGAATGCAGCCAACCCTGGAAAAACTCGCAGCCGATATCGCGCAGCAACTGCAGCTGATCGGCCTCTTCGACGCCTTCGGCCACCACCTCCAGATCCAGTGCATGGGCCATATGCACAATGCCACCCATCAACCTGTCACGGCTGGGCGAGGGAAACAGAAACTCCCGCCCCAGCTTGACGCGCTGCAGCGGCAAATACTGCAGATAGGCCAGTGAAGAATGGCCGGTGCCGAAATCATCCAGTGCAATCGTCACCCCCAGCCGCGCCAGCCCCTGCAGCACCTCACACCCCTGATCGGGATTGATCATGGCCTGGGACTCGGTCACCTCCAGCTCCAGCCATTGCGGCGGCACCTGATAGCGCTGCAGACAGCTTCTGACCTGCTCGACCAGATTCACCTGCCGCAGCTGATAGGCAGAGAGATTGACCGCCACCCGCAGCGGCGTACCGGCCTTGAGCCACAGGGCGATCTGCTTGCAGGCGGCGTCCAGCACATAGTTGCCCAGAGCCACGATCTGGCCCGAAGCCTCGGCCACTGGAATAAAGCGCGCCGGACTGACATTGCCGAGCAAGGGATCATGCCAGCGCAGCAAGGCCTCCACTGCCACCACAGTGGCACCCTCGACCTTGACCTGGGGCTGGTAATGCAGCTGCAGGCCGCCATAGCTGAGCGCCATGCGCAAGCGCTCGGCCAGTTGCACACGCTCGGCCATTTCCTTGCCCATGCCGGGTTCGAAAAAAACCGCGTGGCCGCGTCCCTGGGCCTTGGCGCTGTACATGGCCATATCGGCGAAACGCATCAGGTCGTCGCCGGTCTGCGCATTGTCGGGATAGAGGGCAATGCCCACGCTGGCGCCGAAATCCAGTGCCAGCCCGTCGTGCTTGAAGGGGATGGAGAGCGCCGCCAGAATCTGCTCGCTCCAAAACCGGGCCCGGGTCGCGTTCTCGCCCACCAGCAGCACCATGAATTCGTCGCCCCCCAATCGAGCCAGAGTGCCTTCGCTGCGTAGCTGGGACTTCAGCCGCCTGGCGACCTCTCTCAGCAGTTGATCACCTGCGGCATGTCCGTAGCCGTCGTTGATGGCCTTGAAATTGTCGAGATCCAGCTGCAGCAGGGCCAGAGCCTCGCCCCCAGCCTGCGCCAGCTTGAGCTGCTCCTGCAGTTCCTGGCCGAACTGCCAGCGATTGTTGAGCCCGGTCAAGGTGTCCTTGGTGGCCTGGAACTTCAGGCGCTGCTGCATCTGATGCAGCTCCGTCACATCGCGCACAAAGGCAATCGCCAGACCTTTGTCGTCATCCCCGAAATAGCCCAGAGCAATGTCCACCGGCACGGCATTGCCCTGCTTGCGCTGCAGCCACAGCACGCCGCCCAGACCCATGGGCCGGCGCGATGGCCGGGCAAAATAGCTGCTCAGATACTGGCCATGGCCTGCCTGAAACTCGGGCGGCAGCAGCATGTCCAGCATCCGGCCTTCGAGCTCGTCGCGCTCATAGCCGGAGATGGCCAGCATGGCGGCGTTGGCCGTCACCATCTTCCCGTCACGGTCCACCAGCAAAATGCCGTCGGGCGCAGCGTCCAGCGCCTGGCGCTCGCGCCGGCTCAACATGACGGAAAGACTCACCCCCTCCTGCCGAGCCGACATGGCTAGTCCCAAGCGGCGCTGGCAATCCGCCAGCGCCAGTTCGGATACGGGTTTGAGCATCGAGGAAAAAGGGCACTCGGCCATACGCAAGCTCCAGACATCCACTCTGGCGTTCCTGCGTGCAGCCACTCCCCATGCCGCATCCACGGCCTGCATGCCCGGCTTCCGGAAGCCGGATCGAGCCTTGCCAAGTGTTTGAAGGCGCCCACTATGCGCGCGGCATCGCGGGCTCCCCTTGCGCTATATCAAACACCAACATGTAACAACAAATTTCAAAAAACTTCGGCACCCGTGGCCCATGCGGCCATGGGTGCTTTGCTTCAGCCCAGCAGTGCCTTGACGTCCTGGGTCAGCAGCTGCGGTCCTGCGCCATAGCGCTCGTAGACGCGCAAGCGGCCCTGGGGATCGAAAAGATAGGTGCCAGCCGAATGGTCCAGGGTGTAGGTGCCTTCGACCTTGCCCGGCACCTTCTTGAAGAAGATCTTGAAGTCCTTGGCCACGGCTGCAATTTCGTCGGCCGTACCGCTCAGCCCCACAAAGCTCTCGTCGAAGTTGGCCAGATAGGCCTTGAGCACCTCCGGCGTGTCACGCTCGGGGTCCAGCGAGACAAACACGGCCTGCAGCTTGTCGCCATCGGCGCCCAGCGCCTGCTTGACCTCAAGCAGCTCCTGCAGCGTGGTGGGGCAGACATCGGGGCACTGGGTGTAGCCGAAGAACACGGCCACCACCTTGCCCGAGAAGTCCTTGAGGCTGCGCTTCTTTCCGTCGACATCGGTCAGCGGAATGTCCTTGGCGTAGTCTGCGCCCGTCACATCCACGCCCTGAAATTTGGGCTTGCTATCGTCCTTGCAGGCGGTCAGTGCGAATGCGGCCGTGCAGGCCAGTGTTGCAGCGCCCATAGCGCGCAGCGCAGCTCGTTTATCCATGGTCGGTCAGGCTAGGTAGTGATCCACCAGCAGCGCGGCAAACAGCAGGCTCAGGTGGATCAGTGAAAAGCGGAAGGTCTTGCGTGCCAGCGCATCCGAGTAGTTGCGCAGCAGTGCCCAACCATAACCGCAAAAGCCCAACCCCAGAATCACTGCGGCAAAAAGGTAGAGATAGCCGCTCATGCCCACCACGAAAGGCAGCAGACAGCCGGCAAACAGCACCAGGGTATAGAGAAACACCTGCAGCCGCGTGAAGGCATTGCCATGCGTGACCGGAAGCATGGGCAGGCCGGCGCGGCGGTAGTCCTCCACGCGGTACAGCGCCAGGGCCCAGAAATGCGGCGGCGTCCAGAGGAAGATGATGAGAAACAGCAGCAAGGCCTCATGGCCGACCTGTCCGGTCATCGCCGCCCAGCCCAGCACGGGCGGCATGGCGCCCGATGCCCCGCCGATGACGATGTTCTGCGGCGTCAGGGGCTTGAGCACCAGGGTGTAGATCACGGCGTAGCCGATGAAGGTGGCCAGCGTCAGCCACAGCGTGAGCGCGTTCACGGCCAGCAGCAAGATGGCGGAACCTGCGGCGCACAGCAAGGCCGAAAACAGCAAGGCCTGGGAATGCGAAAGCTCGCCGCGCGCCGTGGGCCGCCAGGCCGTGCGCTTCATCCGCGCATCGATGCTGCGCTCGACCAGGCAGTTGAACGCCGCTGCCGCCGCGGCCACCAGCCAGATGCCTGCGCAGGCCGCCAGCATGCGGCCCCAGTCCTGCCAGCCGGGAACGCCAGGCACAGCCAGCACCATGCCGATGAAGGCGCAGAAGACAATGAGCTGCACCACCTTGGGCTTGGTCAGCGCGTGGTACTGCGCCCAGCGCGAGGAAGCCGCCATGGCGTCTGGAACAACCACTTTCAACTCCGAGATGTCTGCCTGCATGCGGCCCTCCTCGCTGACCATGATTCAGATCGCTGATAGCGCTGGCGAGAGCCGGCTATCGCGGGTTTCAACAGCTATTTCTGCGCCGTGTCTGCCGTGGCTCGCCCGGCCTCGTCCCAGGAGGCAGAGGCGCGCAGCAGCCGCTCCAGATCGCGCTTGGCCTTGCCGGCTGTGGCTTTGCCCATATCGGCAGGAAAGCGCATCATCCAGTGGCCCTGGGGATCGACCACATACAGATGCTCGTCCAGCGCATGGCCGGCCTCTGGCTTGAGCCAGTTGCCGATGACCGCAGCCGGCACGCGCAGCGTTGTCGCCTGTTCGGCCGCGGGCAGGATGGCCTCGGGCACCGGATGCTGGTCATCGATGAGCCAGACCCAGTCCAGCCGGTCTTTTTCACGGCCCAGGGTTTCACGCAGCTGGCGCTGCAGATAGAGATGATCCTGACAGCGTTGCCCACAGTCCCCGGCACTGGTGCTGATCAGCAGCCACTGGCCCTTGAGGCTGCCCAGATTCACGCTGCGTCCGTCAAGGGTCTGCGCCTGCACATCGGGCAGTCCGGGCTGCTCGGCAATCAGCTCGCCATAGCTGCGCTGCTGCGAGGGACGCAACACGTAGTAGGTGAAATAGGAGGCCAGCACTGGCGCCGCACAGACCAGCAGCACGGCCAGCATCTTCAAGCGACCGCTGCGCGCCTGCATCTGCCGTGCCTGGCTCTGCGCGGGATCGGGCAGGCTGTGGACCGCAAAGCTCAGCGGTTCATCCCTCGGGCTGCGCTGCGCGGCGGCGGGGGTAAAAGCGTCGGACGAGTTGAAACCAGACATAGAGCAACACCACCAAGACACTGAGTCCGAACCACTGAAAAGCATAGCCGTAGTGCTTTTGCACACCGGCATTGATCTGCGGCCAGTCGCGCAGCAGGCCTTCGCTGGCACTGCCGCTTTGCACCACGCTCAGGGCCAGCAGCGGCAAGCCGCCTTGCTGCGCCCACAGGGCAATGTCTGCATTCTGTCGGATGCGCGACTTTTGCTCATCAGGGTCTGCCCCGCCATGCGCCCGTTCCAGCTCCATCAGCCTGGACGGTGGCGCCTCCAGCCGGCCCTCGATGCTGACCGTGCCTGCAGGCGTTTGCACCTCTGGCAGGACCGAGCGGTCCATGAAGTTGCGCGGTGCCCAGCCGCGCTGCACGACGACAACCTTGTTCTCGTGAGGCGCACTCAGCCTGAACGGTGTGAGCACATAGAAGCCGGCCCGGCCCTGCATCTGCCGGTTGTCCAGAAAGAGGGTCTGCTCGACCAACCACTGGCCCTGCAGTTGCACGGGCCTATGCAGCAGCGTCGCCTTCTGTGCCTCGCCGGTGGATTCGGTTGCCAAAGCCACTTCGGCGGCCAGCTCTGCGTTGTGCCAGGGCTCCAGCGCCTGCTGGCGCTCGATGGCATCGAAAACAGCCTGTTTCTGCGCTGCCCGGCCCAGTTGCCAAAAGCCCAGCGATGCAGTGACGGCCACGCAGGCCAGGGCCGCCAGGGAGATCAGGAGAAACCGCCAGAGGTCTGGAAATCGGGAAATGCGCACCAGATAATCCGTTCATGAAATTCGTGATCATTCTCGCTTTTCTCGCCATCTTGGCGAGCCTTGGCAGTGCGCTGTTCTTCATGATGCGCAGGGGCGACGGAGGCGAAAGCTCGGAGGCCGACGATGCCGAACGCAGCCGCAAGATGTTTCGCGCCCTGGCCCTGCGTGTGGCGTTGTCGGTTGCGCTGTTTCTCTGCGTTCTGATGGCAGCCAAGCTGGGCTGGATACAGCCCACGGGCTGGCAGCCCGGGCAATAGCCGGTTGCACGCAGCGTTTTTTGGCACTACCAAAATAAAAGCACCTTGCGCTTTCCATTCAATGATTTCAGTGCTATTTGATACTGAAATCCATGCTGGACTTGCGCAAGGCGCTTCTATTTTTGAGTGTCTTACATCCAGTACACGAGGATGTAGAGGAAGACCCAGACCACGTCCACAAAGTGCCAGTACCAGGCTGCCCCCTCAAAGCCGAAATGGTGCTTGTCAGTAAAGTCGCCCTTCATCAGGCGGATGGTGATGAAGAACAGCATCAGCATGCCGACCAGCACGTGGAAGCCGTGAAAGCCCGTCAGCATGTAGAAGGTGGAGCCGAAAACGCCCGAGTTGAGCTTGAGGTTGTAGTCGTTGTAGAGATGGTGGTATTCGTAGCCCTGCACGCAGAGGAAGACGAAGCCCAGAATCACCGTCATCCACATGAAGCTGATGCAGCGCGCGCGGTTGTTGACCTGCAGCGCATGGTGGGCGATGGTCAGCGTCACGCCCGAGGTCAGCAGCAGCGCCGTGTTGATGGTGGGCAGCCAGAACGGCCCCACGGTCTTGAACGGCTCGACGATATTCGCGGGCGACGCCGTGGCACCGGGAGCCACGCTGGGCCACACGGCCTGGAAGTTGGGCCACAGCAGCTCGTTGGCCAGGCTGCCCAGCGCCGGCACCGAGTGCGCGCGTGCCCACCACAGCGCGGTGAAGAAGGCGCCGAAGAACATCACCTCCGAGAAGATGAACCAGCTCATGCTCCAGCGGTAGGACAGGTCGATCTTGCGGCTGTTGAGCCCGGCCTCGCTCTCGCGCGCCGCATCGCGGAACCAGACGAACAGCACGGCCAGCCACCAGACCAGGCCGAAGAACAGGGAATACATTCCCCATTCGTGGCCGTTGATCCAGGTGCCGGCACCCAGGATCACGAAGAACAGGCCGATGGCCGCCATCACGGGGTGGCTGGATTCGGCTGGCACATAGTAGTAAGGGGTTGCGCCCTGCGGGATTGCACTCATCACTCGGCTCCTGACTCTGTTGATCGTTGTTTTGACCGACGCTCCACTATCACTGGCACTGCATTCGCCACCTGCCCTCAGCCAGAGGCTAAACGACCAGGTTGACGATCCATATCAACGCTAATACCAAGGCAAAAATCGCCACCAGCCCCACGGCAATCACATGCAGCGGCGTGATGCTGGCGAAATCCTTCTCGTACTCCTTGCCCTTGCGCACGCCCAGCATGGCCCAGGCGACGGCCACGATGCTGCGCCAGAAGCCTGTCTTCTTGGCATCCTGCGTCATGAGCTGCCTCCGGGCGTGACGACTGCAGCCGTGCTGCCTTCGGGCGCTGCAGGGGTCTTGCCGCCCACCTCGAAGAAGGTGTAGGACAGCGTGATCGTCTTCACATCCTTGGAGATGCGCGGATCGATGACAAAGGCCACCGGCCACTCACGCTTCTCGCCGGGCTCCAGCGTGTACTGCGAAAAGCAGAAGCACTCCATCTTGTTGAAGAAGGCCGTGGCCTGGCGCGGCGCATAGCTGGGGATGGCCTGAGCGGCCATGCGCCGGTTCTGCACGTTCTGGAATTCATACATCACCGTGGCCAGCTCGCCGGGGTGGACCTGCACCGAACGCTTGGCCGGCTTGAAGTCCCAGGGCCCGCGTGCATTGGCATCGAACTCCACGGTGATGGTGCGGCTGGTGTCGATCTGGCTGTTGGGAGGAAGCTTCACGTCGCGGCCCGCCACGCCGGCACCGGGTACCTGCTTTTCGGACAGCGACAGGATGTTGATGCCCGTCAGCTCGCAGATATGCTTGTAGATGGGAATGAGCACATAGCCGAACGCAAACATGCCCAGGGCAACGATCGCCAGCTTGCCCACCATCTTCGCGTTTTCCTTGGCTATGCTCACCTCAAGCTCCTTCACTCGGTTGCCATCGGCCTGCCTCAATGCAGCCAGGCCATCTTCACCACAAAGCCGATAAAGAACACGGCAGCCGTTGAGGCCAGGATCAGCCCCAGCCTCCGGTTCGCCTTGCGTTGCTCCTGTGTCGTCATGTGCGCCTCCTCAACCGATCACCTTGGTGGCGGTTTCATCGAGCTTGGGAGGCGTCTCGAAGGTGTGGAACGGAGCCGGAGAAGGCACTTCCCATTCCAGTCCTTCTGCCGCTTCCCAGGGCTTTTGCGGCGCCTTTTCTCCATGGCCGCGCATCGCGGGCCAGACGACGAACAGGAAGAAATACACCTGCATCAGACCGAAGCCAAAGCCGCCCAGGGAGGCAATCATGTTGAAGTCGGCGAACTGCATGGGGTAGTCGGCATAGCGACGCGGCATGCCGGCCAGACCCAGGAAGTGCATGGGGAAGAAGGTGATGTTGAAGAAGATCAGCGAGCCCCAGAAGTGGATGCGGCCGCGCGTCTCGGAATACATCACGCCCGTCCACTTGGGCGACCAGTAGTAATAGCCGGCGAACATGGAGAACAGCGAACCGGCCACCAGCACATAGTGGAAGTGGGCCACCACGTAATAGGTGTCCTGCAGCTGGATGTCGATGGGCGCCATGGACAGGATCAGTCCCGTGAAGCCGCCCATGGTGAACACGAAGATGAAGCCCACTGCGAACAGCATCGGGGTTTCAAAGCTCATGGAGCCGCGCCACATGGTGGCCGTCCAGTTGAACACCTTCACGGCCGTGGGCACGGAGATCAGCATGGTCGCGTACATGAAGAACAGCTGACCCGTGACCGGCATGCCCGTGGTGAACATGTGGTGCGCCCAGACGATGAAGGACAGGATGGCAATCGCCGCCACGGCATAGACCATGGAGGTGTAGCCGAACAGCCTCTTGCGGCTGAAGGCAGGCACGATCTGGCTGACGATGCCGAAGGCCGGCAAGATCATGATGTAGACCTCGGGGTGGCCGAAGAACCAGAAGATGTGCTGGTACATCACCGGATCGCCGCCGCCCGCAGGATTGAAGAAGCTGGTGCCGAAGTGACGGTCGGTCAGCGTCATGGTGATGGCGCCGGCCAGCACCGGCATCACGGCGATCAGCAGATAGGCGGTGATCAGCCAGGTCCAGGCAAACAGCGGCATCTTCATCAGCGTCATGCCGGGCGCGCGCATGTTCAGGATGGTAACGATGATGTTGATCGCGCCCATGATGGAGCTGGCGCCCATGATGTGCATGGCAAAGATGCTGGTGTCCATGGACGGCCCCATCTGCAGCGTCAGCGGCGCATATAGCGTCCAGCCGGCAGCAGGCGCACCACCGGGCATGAAGAACGAGCCCACCAGCATGATGCCAGCAGGAATCAGCAGCCAGAAGCTGAAGTTGTTCATGCGCGCAAACGCCATGTCTGAAGCACCGATCTGCAGCGGCAGCATCCAGTTCGCGAAGCCCACGAAGGCCGGCATGATGGCGCCGAACACCATGATCAGGCCGTGCATGGTGGTCAGCTGGTTGAACAGCTCGGGGTTGACGATCTGCAGGCCGGGCTCGAACAGCTCGGCACGGATCAGCATGGCCAGAATGCCTCCCACCATCAGCATGGTGAAGGAGAACAGCAGGTACATCGTGCCGATGTCCTTGTGATTGGTGGCAAACAGCCAGCGACGCCAGCCCGAGGGCATGGCGTGGTGATGGTCGTCATGCCCATGGTCGTGACCATGGCCCTCATGGGTGTGGACGGGAGGAACTACGGCGCTCATATTCTTTTCTCCAATCGGTCTCTATACCCGGGGCTTACTTCGCGGCCGTGATGTCAACACGGCGTGCCTGCTGGTCCGCGCCTGCTGCAGCCGTGATGGTCTCGGGCTTGCGCAGCTCGATGCGGTCACCCGCAATGCCGCTGTCCTCCAGCAGCTTGGCCACGGCCTTGGCTCGCTCCTTGGCCAGTTCCGCGTTCTTGTCGGCGTTGCCGGTGGAGTCCACAAAGCCCGACAGGGCAATCTTGCCGTCCTTGTGTGCCTTCCAATACTCGGCCGCCTTCTTCACCGCAGCCTGAGCCTGATCGTCCAGCGCGCTCTTGCCGGTCTCGAAAAAGACCTGATAAGGGCCGGCGTCGCTGGCGGCAGCGGCTGCACCTTGCGCAGGAGCGGCTGAGTCGGCAGCCGGAGCTGCGGGTGCCGCACTGCCGCCGCCTTCAGGAAACTTGCCGCCGCGCGCAGCCACAAACTGGGCGGGCTGCACCAGCTGGCCGGTCTGGTTGCTCCAGTGGTTCTTGGCAAAGGTCACCACCGCAGCCAGCTCGGTGTCGCTCAGCTGCTTCCAGGCCGGCATGGCACCGTTGGCGCGGCCTTCGAGCACGGCATGCATCATGTCGGCCGTGGGACCCAGCACCACGGGACTGCCGTCCAGCGGCTTGATGGGACCGGCGCCCTTGCCATTGGCCTGGTGGCAGGCAGCGCAGTTGGCGGCATAGACTTTTTCGCCACGTGCCACCAGATCGGCCAGCACCCAGACCTTGTTCGGATCATCGGCCTTGGCGGCCAGCTTCTTCTTTTCCTCGGCCACCCAGGCGCTGTAAGCCTCCGCAGACAGCACCTTCACGTGGATGGGCATGTAGGCATGCTCCTTGCCGCACAGCTCGGCACACTGACCGTAGTAGTCGCCGGTCTTCTCGGCCTTGAACCAGGTGTCGCGCACAAAGCCGGGAATCGCGTCCTGCTTGATGCCAAAGGCCGGCACCATGAAGGAGTGGATCACATCGTTGGCCGTGGTGATGATGCGCACCTTCTTGCCCACGGGCACGACCAGCGGGTTGTCGACTCTCAGCAGATAGTCGCTGGGCGCGTTGCTCACATCGCCGCTGTTGGACATCTGGCGCTGTGCGTTATCCAGCGTGGACACAAAGCCCAGGCCTTCGCCCTCGCCGCTCAGATAGTCATAGCCCCATTTCCACTGGTAGCCGGTGGCCTTGATCGTGAGGTCGGCATTGGTCGTGTCTTTCTGTGCCACCAGCACCTTGGTGGCAGGCAGTGCCATCAGAATCACGATGATGAAGGGAGCCACCGTCCAGGCCACTTCCACCTTGACCGATTCGTGGAAGTTCGCGGCCTTGGCTCCCTGAGATTTGCGGTGCTTCCAGATGGAATAGAACATCACCCCGAACACCGCGATGAAGATCACCGTGCAGATGATGAGCATCATCCAGTGCAGCCAGTGCTGCTCCACGGCAATGCGTGTCACAGGCGGATGCAGATTGAGTTGGTTGACGGCAGGACCTCCCGGCAGATCCTGCGCCGCATAGGCCATGGAACTGCCCCACGCCGCCAAGGCCAAACTCCAGGGAACCAGCTTGGTGGAAATGTTTTTCATCGTTTTCACTTACCTCAAAGCCTCAGTTGTCCACTCGCTCACACCGCTTCCGCCGCTGCTGGCCAGAAGGCTGTGACACTCACACTACCTCGCGAACTTCAACGCAGCATGCCCCAGAATTTGATAGCACTGTCTGCGCGCATTCACTAATGCATGTACCGGAAACCCATGCCAACCGGGCTTGCGCAGGCAAGCCTCGCCGGACTTGAAACTCGTACTGGCAAGCGCATCTCACGGCAAACGCCGGACATGGCTGGAACTGGCCTGGCAGCCAGAACAGAAAGCGGGGAGATGGGACGCTGCTGTACCGCGGTCACCGCCGGGCACAGGGATGCGTCAGCGCAGCAAGAGGCTGGCTTGTGGTGATGATGAAATGCGAAAACCGGCCGCTGTCGAACCCGCTGGCCAGTCCCCTTGGCAAAGCGAAACACCCGATATCTCCCCTGGCGGCTTGGGCCGCACTGTCTGTTGTCCTTCAGGCAGGAGAGAAGCCCGAAGGATTGCTGCTATCCATGAAGTGACTAGGGGAAATTGTAGGCAGCTTTGTGTCGAATCAATGACCGGAAAACGACAGATGTGCTATCGCAAACCCGTGTTGCGCGGCTGCTTGAGCATGGCCTTCATGTCTTCCAGCGACACGGCGCTATTGGCCTCCAGACGCAGCTTGGGCTGCGGTTTGTAGGCGTGGCCATAGACGATCTCGAAGGTCAGCGAGAGCTGGCCATCGGGCTGCTTGTCGGCCCAGCGCTCCTCAATTTTCTGCAGCAGCCCGGCCTTCCAGCCGCGACCGCGCAGGCCGGCAAAACGCCCGGGGTGGAAATTGCGGCCCAGTTCGCGCAGCTCCTGCAGCAGACGCTGCGGCGTGGCAAAGGTCAGGGTGATGCGCTCCATGTCCATCACGGGTTCGGCAAAGCCGGAATGCACCAGCATGTCGCCCCAGTCATGCATATCGGTAAACGTATGACCTGCCGGCCCCCAGCCGAGTTCGGCGTAGAGCCTGTGCAGCTGCTGCACGGTATCCGGACCGAGACAGGAGAACATGACATAGCCATCGACCTTGAGCGCCTTGTGCCAGCGCTCGATCAGGGTCTGCGGGTCGGCCGCCGTATGCAGCAGCATATTGGCCCAGAGCATGTCCATGCTGCCGTCCGCAGGCTCGGCCATGTGTACAGCCGCCCCCTTCCAGCGCGAGAGCTGCCACCAGCGGCTGCCGAGCTTGTCCTGCGCCACTGCCTCGCGGCGGGCCACGGGTTCATGGATCGTGCATTCGGCCTGCGGATAGCGCTCGCGCAGCAGTTGGTGTGCCTGCATGCCACCTCGCACCGGCTCCCAGTGGCACCAGGTCTCGGGCGGCTTCACGATCCAGTCCAGGCGCTGCTGCATGCGGCTGGCCACCTCCTCGTGCAACCAGGGGGATTCGGCCGGAGCGGCCATTTGCCAATGGTTTGCAGCGATGGAATCAATGGTGGGTGGCAGGGCGTGGGACATGGGCAGACAGAAACGGGCAGCTGGCCGAATAAGCGTTCAGCTCACCAACTGCCGGAAAGAAGATCAATGCGGCGCGAGTATATTGATTCCATGCCCGACCTTCATGCGACATGGCTTTCGCACCTGCAACGCCAGCAGCAGCGCTGGCTGGATGCTCTGCCCAGCCAGTGCGCAGTCTGCGGACGCTGGCCCGGACCACGCATCTGCCACGACTGCCAGACGCGCTGGGCTCGGCAAAAGCACCGCTGCCAAAGCTGCGCCCTGCCGCTGCCCTCCCTGGTCAGCCTCTGCGGCAGCTGCCTCAAGCAGCCGCCCCGGCTAAAACGCTGCACCTCCGTGCTGGACTATGCCTATCCCTGGCAGGACCTCATCACGCGCTACAAATTTCAGGCCGATCTGGGGTTGGCGCGCAGTCTGGGCAGGCTGATGGCCGGCCATCCCGAAGTCAGAGAGCAGTTGAGGGCCTGCGCTGCCTTGCTGCCCATGCCTGCCTCCGATGAGCGCGTGCGCGAGCGCGGCTTCGATCACTGCCTGCTGCTGGCACGCGCCCTCTGCGCGCAGTACGACACCTGCTTGCCCTTGCTGAGCGGGGTGGTGCGGCGCAGACATCTGGAGCTGCCCCAGCACGCCTCCAGCCGTGAGCAACGGCTGCGCCAGCTGCGCAATGTCTTCAGCCTCGACCCTGCCCGGAAGGCCCTCATCGAAGGGCAAGCGATTTTGCTGCTGGACGACGTGATGACGACCGGCGCCACGCTGGATGCACTAGCCCGCTGCCTGCTTTCGGCGGGCGCCGCCTCGGTCAGTGCCGTCGTGCTGACGCGCACGCCTTGACCCATATCTGCCAGTCTGGAACTGCGGGGCCCGCAGCGCAGGTAAAAGCCGGGCGGCACAATAGCGCCCCATGTTTCATATCGTTCTTGTGGCGCCCGAGATTCCCCCCAACACGGGCAATGTCATCCGTCTGGCCGCCAACACGGGTTGCAGCCTGCATCTGATCGAGCCACTGGGTTTTTCCATGGAAGACCGGCATATGCGCCGTGCCGGACTGGACTATCACGAGTACGCCAATGTGGCCCGCCACGCCAGCTGGGAAGCCTTCCTCGCAAGCTGCCAGCCCCAGCGCGAGCGCATGTTTGCCATGACCACGCACAGCAGCAGTCCGGCCCATGCCATGGAATTCAAGGCGGGCGACTGGCTGGTCTTTGGCTCTGAAAGCAAGGGCCTGCCGCCCGAGGTGCGCGCCCAGTTCCCCAACGAGCAGCGACTGCGCCTGCCCATGCTGGCCTCTCAACGCAGCCTGAACCTGTCCAATGCCGTGGCCGTGACGGTGTTTGAAGCCTGGCGCCAGCAGGGTTTCGCAGGTGCTGCCCTTGCAGAGCCCAAGACTGCGCTTTAAGTTCCCGCTTATTGTCTCTAATTTCGGAACAATAAGTTGCGCAACAGGGGGTTTTTCTCCTGATTAGATCGTCCTAAAGTACGACTCATGGACTTGCAGCCGACCGACGATATCCGCCAGGACTGCAGGCCCGACGTACCAAAGGACGAATCATGAAATACGCCAACCGCTTTGCCATCGTTGCCGCCCTGGCCATGTCCGCCGCCGCTGCACAGGCTGCAAGCTTTGACTTCACCGGCGATCACTACCCTCCCGAAGTTGCAGGTCAATCCACCCTGACCCGTGCTCAGGTCAATGCCCAGGTGCAGGACGCCATGGCCAAGGGCCAACTGCAACTCGTTGGCGATGCCTATCTGCCCCTGTCCCAGCAACAGCAATCCAGCAACCTCAGCCGTGAGCAAGTGCGCCAGGAGACCATTGCCGCAGGCAAGGCCGGTTTGCTGGACAACTATGGCGAATGACGGACTCTGCGCAGCACCCTGCTTTGCGAGGTGCGGCTCAATAACAAAGCCCCAAGGCACAAGCCAAGGGGCTTTTTTCATGGCTTGAAATTACGCCGCGAATCAGGCCGCCGCACCAAAGCTGCGCGCCAGCGACTCGGCCACGCACACAGGCTTGTCGCTGCCTTCGCGCTCCACCGTCACCAGCCAGGTCATCTGAATGCCCTCAGGCTCGATGCGTTCCGCCGCCTGCAAGGTCATGCGCGCCCGCAAGCGGCTGTTGACAGGTACGGGAGCCATGAAGCGCACACGGTTGAGCCCATAGTTCACCCCCATCTTGGCTCCTTCGATCTTGAAAGTGCCTTCGAAGAACTTCGGCAGCAGGGACAGCGTGAGAAAGCCATGGGCAATCGGCGCGCCGAACGGCCCCTGGGCAGCTCGCTCGGGATCGGTATGAATCCACTGCTGATCGCCCGTGGCGTCGGCAAACATTTGAATCTGGGCCTGGGTGATGGTGATCCAGTCGCTGACGGCGACTTCCTGCCCAATCGAGGCCAGCACTTCGGAGTAGGAGCGAAAGGTTTTCATGCCCCCAATGTAGAAGCCCCCTGCCCCATGTCATGTCTGACGCGGGACAAGGGGCTTACCCTAGATTATTTAATCAAATATGCCGAAAACCCAATATATTCAAGCGTTAAAAGCTATGCTTTTTGAAGCATATCAGGCTTCACTGGAGCGCTGAACAAAGAACAGGCCTGTACCCACGGCCATCAGCAGGCCGCCGAACACGCGGTTCTGATTGCGCATGGCGCGTGCGCTGCGCATCAGGCCGCGCAAGGCGCTGGCACCTGCTGCGTAGCTGTGCATCACCGTGGTGTCCACGGCCAGCATGGTCACGGCCAGAATCGCCAACTGCGGAGCCAGGGGACGGCTGGTGGTCATGAACTGGGGCAGCACGGCAACCATGAAGATGATGCCCTTGGGATTGGTGGCATTGGTCAGAAAGCCCGTCAGCACGCGCTTTTTGAGACTGGCCTCGGGCGCGGCCTCTTGCGCTGCCAGCGGCGAGCCGCCCGAACGCCACTGGCTGATGCCCAGATAGATGAGATAGCCGGCGCCCACGATCTTGACGGCATTGAAGGCCCACTCGGACGCCATGAGCAGCGAGCCCACGCCGGCACCTGCTATCAACAAGATGAGCAGCAGCCCGAGCTGCAGACCCATGATGGTGGCGCTGGTCTTGCGCACGCCATAAGACAGGCCATGACTCATGGACAGCACAGCCCCCGACCCCGGCGAGACCGCGATGATCCAGGAGGCCACAAAAAAAGCAAACCAGGTGTGCAGGTCCATACTCACTCCAAACGCCGATCTAAAGCGCCAGTCACAAAGCGCTTATCTTAAAAGTTGCGCTGTCAACTTGCAGACGCATGGTTGACCAGGCGCTATAAGCATCAGGTAAACATTCATCTGCTTTTTTCTTTCTGTCAAAAATCTGACGCTTGGCTGCGGGTGCCAAAATGGAATCTCTCTAGGGTTAACACCACATAACATTCCCATGGAACACGGCTCTCCCATCTGGCTGACTTACGGCTTCATTTATCTTACGGCAGCAGTTCTGGCCGTCCCCATCGCCAGAGCCCTGGGCCTGGGAGCCATCATTGGCTACCTGGGTGCCGGCATTGCCATGGGCCCCTGGGGCTTTGGCCTGGTCCGCAATGTGGACGACATCCTGCACTTTGCCGAGTTTGGCGTGGTGCTGATGCTGTTCGTGATCGGACTTGAGCTGCAGCCCAAGCGCCTTTGGGAGCTGCGGCGCCCCATCTTCGGCTGGGGCATGGCCCAGATGGTGGTCTGCACCGGCATTCTGTTCCTGGCCGCCTGGGCCTTCGGTCTGTCCTGGCGCGTCAGCCTGATCGCAGGCATGGGCCTGGCACTGTCATCCACTGCCGTCTGCCTGCAGATCATGGCCGAACGCAATCTGATGCGCACTCCCAGCGGACAGGCCGCCTTTTCCATCCTGCTGTTCCAGGACGTGGCGGCCATCCCCATCCTGGCGCTGATTCCGATTCTGGGCGCCTACAAGGCCGCCCATGCCAGCCACGGCGACAGCCATGTCTGGCTGGCCATTCTGAAGACCGTGGGCACGATTGGCGCCGTCATCATCGGCGGCCGATTGCTGCTGCAGCCGCTGCTGCGCTGGATTGCGCGCAGCAAGACCCCCGAGATCTTCACCGCCACCTCTCTGCTGCTGGTCGTGGGCATTGCCATGCTGATGACACAGGTGGGCCTGTCCATGGCGCTGGGCGCCTTCCTGGCCGGCGTGCTGCTGGCCGACAGCGAATACCGCAGCGAGCTGGAAACCAATATCGAGCCGTTCAAAGGCCTGCTGCTGGGCCTGTTTTTCATGGCCGTGGGCATGAGCATCGACTTTGGCGTCATCCTCCAGTCCCCCTGGACCATGGCCGCCATGGTGACGG
Source organism: Comamonas sp. C24C (assembly GCF_053345995.1). Classification (NCBI taxonomy): domain Bacteria; kingdom Pseudomonadati; phylum Pseudomonadota; class Betaproteobacteria; order Burkholderiales; family Comamonadaceae; genus Comamonas; species Comamonas sp. C24C. The sequence goes on from NZ_JBKFBC010000006.1 coordinate 48,225, forward strand.
GCTTTATTGCGCTGAAGGCAGTGATGATCTTTGGTCTGGCCAGATTCATGCAGATTCCCTGGCGCGAGCGCCCGGTGTTCACGCTGATGCTGGCGCAAGGCGGGGAATTCGCCTTTGTGGTGTTTCAGACGGCGGCGCAGTACAAGGTGTTTCGCCACAGCGTCTCGTCCATGCTGGTCGCGGCCGTGGCCCTGTCCATGCTGCTGGGCCCGCTGCTGCTGGTGCTGCTGGACAAACTGCTGCTGCGCCGCTTCTCCACCATCAGTGACGAGGAATGCGGCATGGAAAAGGCCCAAGAAATCTCCGAGCCTCAGGACTCGCCCATCATCATTGCCGGCTTCGGCCGCTACGGCCAGATCGTGGCTCGCGTGTTGCTGGCCCAGGGCATACGCCCGACCATCCTGGACCATAGCGTGGAAATGCTGGAGGCCGCGCAGATCTACGGCCACCGCGTGTTCTACGGCGATGCCACACGCATGGACCTGCTGCGCATCGCAGGCGCGGCCCAGGCCCATGTGCTGGTGATTGCCGTCGACACCACCGAGCAGTCCCTCAAGATAGCCAGTCAGGTGCGCAAGCATTTCCCCAACCTCGAGATCGTGGCCCGTACCCGAGACCTGGATCACTGGTTCCGCCTGCGCGATCTCGGAGTCGAGCATGCCCAGCGCGAAGTCTTCGAATCCAGCCTGATCTCGGCCCAGTCAGTGCTGGAACTGCTGGGTCAGAGTCCGGCCGAAGCCAAACGCATCACGGCACGATTCAGGGAGCACAATCTGGCGCTGGCCGAGCGCATGTACCCGCACTACAAGGACAAGAACCAGCTGATTGCAGTGGCCAAGCAGGGCCGCCAGCAACTGGTGGAGCAGATGGCCAAGGAGCGTGCCGATCTGCTGGCCGACAACGCAGATGTACCCGATACGCCCCTGGCCAGCGAGCAAGACCATAGTCCAGCCGACGCCCGGCAGCCGTGATACGCTGCGCGCCATCATGTTCAACCCCAGTCAAGCCGACGTACGGCGATTTTTTTGCGGTGTGCGCGCCAAGATGATCAGCGGCGCGCCCATGGAGGCCATCGAGACGCTGGCCAGCCTGTGGATAGACGAGCACCCCGAGTATTTCGACGAGCTCTCCGACGTGGATGCCGCAGTGGCGCGCAACTACGATGCGGAGACCGAGCGCACCAACCCGTTTCTACACCTGTCCATGCATCTGTCCATCAGCGAGCAGTGCAGCGTGGACTCGCCACGCGGCATACGCCAGGCCGTGGAACTGCTGACCAGAAAGCGTGACCTGCATGACGCCCATCACGCCGCCATGGAATGCCTGGGCCAGATGCTCTGGGAAAGCCAGCGCTCGGAACGCCCGCCCGATGGCGAGGCCTATGTTGCCGGAGTGCAGCGCCTGGCGACCACCGACGGCAGTTTCAAAAGCAGCCTCTGAGGTGCCCTCTGAAAAACACAAAGCCCGCCTTGGCGGGCTTTGTGTTTGCCGAAGCTCGATTTATTTCTGGCCCAGACGGAAATGCGGTTGCGCCACCACCTGCATCTCGCTGTCCAGACTGCCTATGTATCGGGCCAGCTGCTGCAACTCTTCGTTCTTGAACTGTTTGGCAATGCCGGCCATCACACCATTGCTGCGCCCGATGATTGGATTGCCCTCGGTCCTGTAGGCCTGCAAAGCCCGGAACACATAGTCCGAATACTGCCCTGCCACCTTGGGATAGGACGGATCGATGGGCTTGGAAAAGCCTTCGCCATGGCAGGAGAAGCAGGCGCCCTTTTGCAACAGGGCCGTGACGGCTGGGTTGGCTTCCTTGGGCTTGCCGTCCTTGGCCTTGGCATGCCCCGCATAGTAGGCCGCCACATCGGCCATGTCCTGCTCGCTCAGCGAGTCGGCAATGCCGCGCATGGTGGGGTGTTTGCGTTCACCTTTCTTGTAGGCGTTCAGGGCCGAGACGATATAGGCCTCGTTCTGCCCACCGATCATGGGTACCTTGTATACCTCAGGGAAGCTGGCCTGATAACCGGTGATGCCATGACAGCCTATGCACATGGCGATCTTGCCTGCGCCAGCCTTTGCATCGCCCTTGACAGCCTGGGCGTTCGCCGCGCCGGTCACTGATGCGACAACTACTGCCAATACCGTGGTCCAAGTTTTTATCATTTTGCGCGCACAATCCTTCAAGAGTTCAGACGGGTGCTCAAATGCCTTGCTGCAGTGCAAACGATTATGGCAGTGAGAATTTCGCACGCTTATCAATACTTACGCTGATACCGCCCATGAAGTTTCAAGGTTCCGACAAATACGTGGCCACGCAAGATCTGATGCTGGCCGTCAACGCTGCCGCTACCCTGCAGCGCCCTCTGCTCATCAAGGGCGAGCCCGGCACGGGCAAGACCATGCTGGCCGAGGAGGTCGCGCAGGCGCTGGACATGCCGCTGCTGCAGTGGCACATCAAGTCCACCACCAAGGCCCAGCAAGGCCTGTATGAGTACGACGCCGTGAGCCGCCTGCGCGATTCGCAACTGGGTGACGAGCGCGTCAAGGACATTCACAACTACATCGTCAAGGGCGTGCTCTGGCAGGCGTTCACGGCGGAGCGCCCCGTGGCCCTGCTGATCGACGAGATCGACAAGGCCGACATCGAGTTCCCCAACGACTTGCTGCGCGAAATCGATCGCATGGAGTTCTATTGCTACGAGACCCACGAGATGATCCGCGCCAAGCACCGCCCGCTGGTCTTTATCACCTCGAACAACGAAAAGGAACTGCCCGACGCGTTCTTGCGCCGCTGCTTTTTCCACTACATCAAGTTCCCCGATGCCGACACCATGCGCCAGATCGTGGCCGTGCATTTCCCCAAGCTGCAGGGCGAGCTGCTGAGCGCCGCGATGAAGGTCTTCTACGACGTGCGCAATCTGCCCGGCCTCAAGAAAAAGCCTTCGACCAGCGAGCTGATCGACTGGCTCAAACTGCTGGTCGCCGAGGAGATTCCCGCATCGGCCCTGCAATCCGAGGAAGGCAAGGTCAGCGTGCCCCCCCTGGTTGGCGCATTGCTGAAGAACGAACAGGATATGAGCCTGTTTGAAAAGCTGGTCTTCATGAACCAGCGCAATCGCTGAGCCGACATCAAAAAACCGAGGAGACACAGCCCATGAGCACCGCACAACAACTGCTGCTGGAAGGCGGCTCCGACGCCGTCGGCTTTGTGGGCGGCGCCCTGCTGGGCTGGGGCCTATCCCATGTACTGGGCCTGGATCTGTTCGCCCAGGGTTATGGCGCCGGCAGCATTGCTGCCATCGCCATGGTGGGCCTGGGTGGAGGTCTGGGTCTCAAGCTGGCCCGATTCTGGCGCAGCAAGCGCAAATCTCTTTGAGTGAGCAAGCCATGACTTTTGTAGAAACCGTAACCCTGCGCGATCGCGGCGTGCGACTGGAGCCGCTGGCCCTGAGCCATGAGGCAGGTCTGGCCGCAGCCGCTGCCGATGGCGAGCTGTGGAAGATTCGCGTGACTTCCGTGCCCGAGCCTGCCGAGGTGCGCAGCTATATCGAGGCCGCGTTGCTGGGCCGTGACCAGGGCCACCGCTTTGCATTCGCCGTTCTTGACGATGCCAGTGGCAAAGTGCTGGGCACGACCAGCTATCACGACATCGTGCCGGCCATTCGCCGCGTGGAGATTGGCTACACCTGGTATGCCAAAAGCGTGCAGCGCACCCATGTGAACACCTCGGCCAAGCTGCTGCTGCTGGCCCATGCTTTCGGTACGCTGGGCTGCCATGTGGTGGGCTGGCGCACGGACAACTTCAACTTCGCCAGCCAGCGCGCCATCGAGCGCCTGGGTGCCAAGAAAGATGGTGTGATCCGCGGCCATGCGCTGCGCCGCGACGGCACGATTCGCGACACCGTGATGTACAGCATGCGCAGTGGCGAATGGCCTGAAGCCCGTGCACAACTGCTCTATCTTCTGGAGCAACATGCACCCGCTGCATAAGCGCTGGAGGCATTTTTCATGCTGATCGATTTTTTCTATACCCTGCGTGCTGCCAAGCTGCCTGTGTCGGTCAAGGAGTTTCTGGCCCTGCTGGAAGCGCTGGACGCAGGCCTGATCGGCCCCAAGAGCGAGGATCGCTGGAGCCTGGACGACTTCTACCACCTGGGCCGAACCATTCTGGTCAAGGACGAGAAGCACTACGACAAGTACGACCGCGCTTTTTCCGCCTATTTCAAGGGCGTGGAGATGCTGGCCGACCTGACCAAGGAAATTCCGCAGGACTGGTTGCAAAAGCTGCTGGAGCGCGAACTCAGCCCCGAGGACAAGGCCAAGATCGAAGCCATGGGCTGGGACGAGCTGATGGAAACGCTCAAGAAACGCCTGGAGGAGCAGAAGGAGCGCCACGAGGGCGGCAACAAATGGATCGGGACAGGCGGCACCAGCCCCTTCGGCCACGGCGGCTACAACCCGGCAGGCATCCGCATTGGCGGGCCGGGCCGCAACAAGAGTGCCGTCAAGGTCTGGGAGCAGCGCGCCTACCGCGACTATGACGACACCCAGGAACTGGGCACGCGCAATATCAAGGTCGCGCTGCGCCGCCTGCGCAAGTTTGCGCGCCAGGGCAGCGAGCTGGAGCTGGATCTGCCGGACACCATCCGTTCCACGGCAGCCAATGCGGGCTATCTCGACATCAAGATGATTCCCGAGCGGCACAACAATGTGAAAGTGCTGCTGCTCATGGACGTGGGCGGCACCATGGACGAGCATATCCAGCGTGTGGAGGAGCTTTTCTCGGCCGTGAAGAGCGAACTCAAGCACCTGGAGTTCTATTACTTCCACAACTGTGTCTACGACTTCATGTGGAAGAACAACCGCCGCCGATTTGCCGAGAAGTTTCCGACCTGGGACATCATTCGCAAGTACAACAAGGACTACAAGCTGATCTTTGTCGGCGATGCGACCATGAGCCCCTACGAGATCCTGCAGCCCGGCGGCTCGGTCGAGTACATGAACGAGGAGCCCGGTGCCGAATGGCTGCAGCGCCTGACGAATGCCTTCCCGCACTTTGCCTGGATCAATCCGGAGCCCCAGGGCGTATGGCAGTATCGCCAGAGCATCAGCATCATCCAGCAGTTGATGGGTGACCGCATGTACCCTTTGTCGCTCAAAGGCTTGGAAGACGCCATGCGCATGCTGTCAAAATAGGGCCATGCCCCAGACCTTGCCCTTGAAAAAGCCGGCCTTGAGGCCGGCTTTGCTTTTGGGAGCCGCCTTGCTCCTCAGCGGCTGCAGCCTGCTTTCCCCCAAAGACAAAGAAGCCGAAGCCATGGGCATCGACACCAGCGGCCCGCCGGCCTTCACGCTGGAAGTCGATGCCCCCAAGCAAATCCGTGCGCTGCTGGAGCAGCATCTGGAACTCAAGCGCTTTCGCCACCAGCCCGATCTGCAGCGCCGCGAGCTGACACGCCTGCTGGGTGCGACCGATGCCAACGTGCGCGAGTTGATAGGCACCCTGGGCTATTTCAGTCCCACGGTGACTGTCGAGCTGACCGATACCCCTGATGAGGAAACACCACGCAAAGTGGTGGTCAAGGTCGATCCAGGCCCGCCCACCATCATTGAAAAATCCGATGTGCGCTTTACCGGCATCAATGCCAACGATGAGCTGGGAACCTCGCAGCGCCTGCAGATCGAGGAAACCTGGCCGCTGCAGGCTGGCGAGCAATTCTCGCAATCGGCCTGGAGCAGCGCCAAGAGCGGCGGTCTCAAGGAACTGCAAAAACGCCGCTACCCACTGGCACGCATAGATACCAGCCTGGCCGATGTGGATGCCGATACCAACAAGGCACAGGTCAGCGTGAGCTATGCCCCCGGCCCTGCCTATACCTTCGGTCCGCTGCAGATTGATGGCGCCGAGCGCTACGACCCGGTGCGCACGGCCCGTATCGCGCGCCTGCCCGAGGGCCAAGAATACGATCTGCAAAGCATGCTCGATGCGCAGCAGCGTCTGGTCAGCAGCGGCTATTACGACTCGGTATTTCTTTCTCTGGCCGACTCCCCACAACAGACCGCCACCGAGGCTGAACGTGACGAGCAGCGCAAGAGCCAGGGCGCAGCCATCACCTCGCCCGTGATTGCCAAGGTGCGCGAAGCCAAGCTGCAGAAATGGGTGTTCGGTGTGGGCCTGAGCACGGACACCGGACCGCGCCTGTCCATCGATCACACTTACAACAAGGTGCCCGGTCTGAACTGGCGTGCCGTCAGCAAGCTGCAGTTGGACAGGAAGAACCCGCTGATCTCCACCCAGCTGGTCGGCCTTCCCGGCGAGGATCTCTGGCGCTGGTTTGCCAGCGGCAAGCTAGAGCGCGCACCTGCGGGCGACTTCTACACCAACAGTGCGCAAATGCGCTTCGGCCGCTCCAAGGCCGAAGACCGCATAGAACGCAATATGTACCTGCAGTACGACTATGCCAAGACCCAGGGTGCAGGTGCTCCGCCCGGTGCCTCCTCGTTGCTGGCGAACTACGGCTGGACGGCCCGCTATTTCGACAACAATCTGCTTCCCACCTCGGGCTTTGGTCTGGCCCTGGAAGCCGGTGCAGGCACCACGCTGACGCCGCAGCGCTCGCCGTTCGGGCGCCTCACGGGCCGCTGGCTGAGCCTGATACCGCTGGGCGAGCGTGACGAGGAAACCAGACGCCGTAGTCGTCTGCAGATCAAGGCCGGAGTCGGCGCCGTCATGGCCAAGAAAGATGTGGATCTGCCCACCACCATCATGTTTCTGACCGGTGGCGACAACACGGTGCGCGGCTACGGCTACCAATCGATTGGCGCACGCACCGACAACGGCCGCGTGATTGCCGGCCGCTATCTGGCCATGGGCAGCGTGGAGTGGCAGCGGCCCATCACCATCAAAGGCAATACGCAGGACTTCGAGCACGCCGTCTTTATCGATGCAGGTACGGTCGGCGACGATATCAACCGGCTCTACACCCGCGTCGGCTTTGGCACCGGCATACGCTGGAAAAGCCCGGTCGGCCCGATTCAAGCAGATCTCGCCTGGGGCGCTCAGGAGCAGCAACTGCGCCTGCACCTGCGCCTGGGCTTCACGTTTTAAGCATGGCAGAAAAAGACACAACCCCTAGCGCCAAGGCCTCCTCCCCAGCCCCCAGACGCCGCCGCTGGCTGCGCGCGCTGGGCTGGACTATTGCAGCGGCCCTGCTCGCCCTGGCGCTGGCACTTGGCAGCCTGCTGTGGTGGATTGGCAGGGATGACTCGCTCAACCAGACGCTGCAGCGCGTGGCGGGCTGGCTGCCCGCAGACCAGAGCCTGGTGGCCAAGGAGGTCACGGGCAGCGTCAAGAACGGCGGCCGTATCGGCTGGCTGAAATGGCAAAGCCCGACCATGCAGGTCGAGGTCAATGAAGCACAGATCGGCTGGCAGTTCAGGCCTTTACTGCTGTCGCGCACGCTCAAGCTGGGCGAAGTCCATATCGCCGAGTTGCGCATTGCCAGCACCCCCGACCCCGACAAACCCGCCAGCGAACCACTGCAGTCGCTGACCCTGCCAGTGAAGATAGAGCTGCCCTTCAGGATCGATCAGATCATCTGGCAAGGCCCGCCCGACGCCGTGGTTCAGGACCTTCGCGGTCGCTATGAATACACGGGCACAGACCATGAACTCAAGGTCAGCAGCCTGCGTTTTGCCCAGGGTGCCTACCAGGCCCAGCTAAAGCTGCAGGGCGCCGCACCCATGGCGATGCAGGCCGAAGCAACAGGCGATGTGCAAGTGCCCAATCCGCTGGACAAGGACGGCGATGCCGGCGCCACCATTGCCGTGCAAGCCAAGGTGACGGTCGAGGGCACGCTGGCCACCGAAGCGGCCAGGCTGGCAATCAAGGCCAATGCCAGCGCTGAAGCATCGCCCCCCGGCCCGGGAACTCAAGACCCGCAGGCAATCGAGCCTAAGCGGGAAAAGAGCGGGAGACCGTCCAAAGAAGCAACGGCAGAGGTGGGCCCCATGCAGGCCGATGTGGAAGCCAGCATCATGCCCTGGCGCAGCCAGCCGCTACTGGCAGCCAAGGCCCTGCTCCAGAATCTCGATGTCTCGGCCTTCTGGCCTCAAGGGCCACGCACCCTGTTGACCGGCCAGTTGCAGGCCGGCCCAGACGAGACCGCTCCCACAGCTGCGAGTCTGGAAGCTCAGCCCTGGAAGCTCAACACCCGCTTCAGCAACGCACTGCCCGGCCCCTGGGACAAGCAGCGCCTGCCCGTGGCCGAGCTGACAGCCCGAATCAATTTCGATGGCCAGCAATGGCAGGTGGACGACTCCCGTATCCAGATTGGCAAGGGCCATATCGCACTCGGCGGTCAGTTCACTCCGAGCACCCGCTTGTTCGAAGGCCTGACCACGGTGGAACAGCTCAACCCGGCCGATCTCTACAGCACGCTGGAAGCCTCGCCCTTGCAGGGCCGGATCAGTGCCAAGGCCGTGCAGGCCGATGTCGACAGCAGCGATCCAGCAGCCAGCAAGATAGTGTTTGACGCCAACCTGCAAGCGGCAGGCGGCAAGCGCGACAGCTCGGCGCTGCGCATTCAAACCCTGGCTGCCAGCGGCCAGTGGCAGGCCCCGCTGCTGCAGTTGGAAAAGCTGCAGCTGCAAGCAATGCAGGCCAGCGTCGATGCCAGGTCCGTGGAGTTCAATACCGAAACCCAGCAGGCCAAGGCCAGGCTCAAGGCCGCTGCTCCCGGTGCGCAACTGAGCATCGAAGGGCAGATGGGCCCCGCCAGCGGCGCTGTCCAAAGCCAGCTGCAGCTCGGCTCCATGAGCACGCTCACGCAATGGCTGCGCAAGCTGCCGGGCGTCAAGGACCCACTGGGCGGTGCGCAGCTTGATGGCAGCGCAGATTTACAACTGGCCCTGAAGGGCGGTTGGGAAAATCTGCTCAAGCGCCTGAGCGCCGCCCATGGTTCGGCCATTCCCGCCAGCGGCTTGCAGATTCAGGCCAAGCTGCGCGCCGAGAAAATTCGCTATCTGCCCGCCGACACCGCAGTCGAGCAGAGCGCCGTCCTGCCTGCGCTGACACTGAGCATTGACGGCAGCCCCGAAAATGCCAAGGTCGGCCTGACTGCGCAGGCCCAGCAAGCCGGCAAGAGCATTCAGCTCGACACCGCTTTGCAAGCCGGCCTGGCCAGCGGCAAGGGCATGGCCCCGCTGGACTGGCAGGCCAGCCTGGAAAAGCTGCAGGCCCAGCTCACTCCTGACAAGAACAAGCCCGGCCCCTGGGTCGTGCAGCTTCAGCCCGGTGCCCCCATCCAGATCCAACAGCGCACCAGCGGCAGCACGGTGCTCAGCACCGTCTACCAACTCAGCGCCGGCAAGCTGCAGATCACGCCTCCGAAACTGGACCTCCGGCGTACCAGCAGCGAGCCACTGCCTCCCGCCCAGCTGACATGGGAGGCGAGCTCCGTCACCCGTGCCGGCAGCGGCCAATGGGGCGTGCGCAGCGCAGGGCAGGCACTTGGAATTCCACTGGCCTGGGTCGATGCCTTCAGCCTGGGCGATGACGATCCGCCACTGGAAGCCGCCGGGATTTCCGGCGACCTGAGCTTCAACGCGCGCTGGAACCTGGACACCCTGGGCAAGGATCTCAAGGCCGATCTCACGGTCGAGCGCGCCGCAGGCGATCTGCGGCTGGCGGTGGACGATGGCTCCAGCACCACCGTCATCCAGACTACCGGCCCCACTGCCACACGCGCCGGCGGCACGCGCACGCGCCAGATCGGCGGTGCAGGCATGCGCTCGCGCATCAAGGAGATGCGCCTCAACGTGCAGGCCCAGGGCAGCCAGGTCAACGCCAAACTGCTTTGGGACAGCGAGCGAGCAGGCAAGCTCAGTGCCGACCTGCGCACCCAGCTCAGCTACCAGCAAGACGGCTGGATGCTACCCGCCACCGCGCCTCTGTCCGGTCAGCTGCACGCCAATATGCCCGATATGGGGCTGTGGTCCTTGTTTGCGCCACCAGGCTGGCGCATTCAGGGCAGCTTGGCGGCGGATGCCAGCATCAGCGGCACCTTGCAGGACCCCAAGTGGCAGGGCGATATCAAGGCCGATGGGCTCAACATCGTGTCCCTGCTAGATGGCGTGGACCTGCGCGACGGCATTCTGCGGGCCAAGCTGCAAGGCACCAGACTGGACATCACCGAACTGCGCCTCAAGGGCGGAAAAGGCAGCCAGGCGCGTATTTTGGGCTATAGCGGCAATCTGACCCGAGCTCCTGAAGACGGCGGCCAGCTTACCGGCTCGGGCTATGCCCAGTTCACACCACCTGGTACGGGAGCCGAATCGGGCCTGAGCATGAATCTGCAGGCCAAGGCCAGCAAGCTGCAAGTCCTGGTGCGCGCCGACCGTCAGGTCAGCGTCTCCGGTGATCTGCAGGCCCGGCTGGAGCAAGGCCAGTTCACGCTGCGCGGCGACCTGACGGTCGACAGAGCCTCCATCATCCTGCCCGAAGAATCCGCGCCATCGCTGGACAAGGATGTGGTGGTGCGCTCGGCGGCATCGCGCAAGGCCGAAGAGGAGGAGCGCCGGCGTAGCGAACAACAGGCCCGCAAGGAGCAGGCCCGCGCCACGCCACGCAAGGTGCCAGACATTCTCGTCAAGCTCGACATGGGACGTGACTTTGCGCTGCAAGGCTTTGGCATCACCACGCGACTGCTGGGTCAGCTTGAAGTGCGAGGCGCCAGCTACATCGGCGGCCCGCCCAGCGTGACCGGAGAAATCCGTACCGAGGAAGGCCGCTACCGCGCCTGGGGACAGTCGCTGAATGTGGAAACCGGACTGATTCGCTTCAATGGCCCCTACAACAACCCCTCGCTGGACATACTGGCGCTGCGCCCGAATATTGCCGTCAAGGCCGGTGTGCAGGTGCTGGGCACAGCCAGTGCGCCACGCGTGCTGCTGTACTCGGACCCGGCCCTGCCCGACGCGGAAAAGCTCTCCTGGGTAGTCATGGGCCGCGACCCTGCCTCCGGCGGGGCCAGCAGCGCCCTGCTTCAGCAGGCCGCCATGGCCTTGCTGGCTGGCGGCAACAGTTCCAGCGGCAAGATTGCGGGCAGCCTGGGGCTCGATGAAGTCGGCTTCAAGGGCGGTGGGGACGGAACGGATGCAGCGGGCGCTGCGCTGACCATGGGCAAGCGCATTTCGGACAAGCTCTATCTGACCTACGAGCAGAGCCTGTCGGGAGCCATGGGCATCATCTACATCTTCTACGACCTGTCTCGCAGCGTCACCTTGCGCGCTCAAACCGGCATGACCAGCGCCATGGACATCGTCTATACCGTTCGCAAGGATTAAGCATGAAATATGACTCTATCCCTTTACTGGTAAGCGATAGAAGCTATCAATTCTGAAATGTCACGCAGCCGCACCGCGCTGGAGCGAGCCGCTGGCAAGCTCATACTTCGCATCCAGCAGGAATGGATGCAGGAGCTGGGCGAGCCTGCGGCTGCAGACAGCGAGCAGGTCATGAACCGCGCCCATGACCTGCTGCAGGCCGCATCAAAGCGCCGGCCCGGCCTCGGGCTACAGCAGCAGTCGATCGAAGAATTTCTGGGCAGGCAATGGCTGCACGGCCATCCTGACGTGCAGCCATTCGTCAATGATCTGGCGGCGCTGGTGCAGTCCTGATCCACCGCTTCATCCATGCAGGCCGCCCGCGCCTGCAGCCCAGCCCTATTTGACGTAGGAACGCAGCACCTTCACGACCAGCTCCAGGTCATGTTCACGCTGCTCGGGCTTCGCGGCCTCGGCGCCCAGATGCTCGCGCACATGGCCTTCGAGCAACTCCAGCATCAAGCCGTTGACGGCCCCGCGCACGGCCGCCAGCTGCTGCAGCACCACGGAACAGTCCTGCCCTTCTTCCAGAGCCCGCTCCAGAGCCTGCGTCTGCCCCTTGATGCGGCGGATGCGCGCGAGCAACGGTTTTTGATTCGAAACGGTATGCGACATATGCAGGAATTGTAGTCCTCCTGCCGGCATGGAAAATATACTGGGGTAGAGTATATGAAACCAAGCCAATCATGACCTCATACACCGACTCCCCCCTGTCCCGACAACACTCCCACAGCTTTGACCAGGGCAATCCGCTGGGCGAAAAAAATGCCAAGCTGGCGATGCTGCTGACGCTGGCCATGATGGTGCTGGAAATCACCGCCGGCTATTACTTCAACTCCATGGCCCTGCTGGCCGATGGCTGGCATATGAGTTCACACGCTCTGGCACTGGGCCTGTCAGTCAGCGCCTATGCCGCGGCCCGCAAGCTGGCCAATGACAGGCGCTTCAGTTTCGGCACCTGGAAGATAGAAATCCTGGCGGGATACACCAGCGCCATCTGCCTGCTGCTGGTTGCCGCCCTGATGGCTTTTGAGTCGGTACAACGCCTGCTCTCGCCTGCCGCCATTCACTATCAGCAAGCCATAGGCGTAGCCACTCTTGGCCTGCTGGTCAACCTGGCCTGTGCCTGGCTGCTCAAGGACGGGCACCACCATCACCACGGCCATGGCTCCCACCACGATCATCACCATGGACACGACCATGCGCATGGCGACCTGAACCTGCGCTCGGCCTATCTGCATGTGATTGCAGACGCAGCCACATCGGTCATGGCCATCGCAGCCCTGCTGGGCGGCATGTTGCTGGGCCTGGCCTGGCTGGATTCGGTCATGGGCCTGGTCGGCTCCGTGATGGTCGCTACGTGGGCCTTCAGTCTGCTGCGCGATAGCAGCCGCGTGCTGCTCGATGCCGAAATGGACGCCCCCGTCGTGCAAGAGGTGCGTGATGCCATCGCGCAAGGCCCGCAGCCCGTCAACATCACTGATCTTCATGTCTGGCGCGTGGGCAAGAATCACTATGCCTGCATCATCGCAGTCGAGGGCGCTGCCACCGTCACCCCCGACTACATTCGCCAGTTGCTGTCGGTGCACGAAGAACTCACCCACGTCTCTGTCGAAGTCAACCGCACAGAGCCGGCATAAATACGTCGGTTGAAATCAGCAGGCTGGTAACGCAGGTAGAATCCAGCGTCCCTCCCCGTAGTTCAATGGATAGAACGGTCGCCTCCTAAGCGACAGATACAGGTTCGATTCCTGTCGGGGGGACCATTTTCTAGTCCGGTAGCTTCCAAAGGCTTCCGGACTTTTTTATTTCTCCTCTGAAAACGGCCTTTTTCTTTCCACGAGAGTCCATCGGAGTCCAATAGCATCCACGCATATGTGGGGGTACTTTTGGGGGTACTGCAGCGAAATTTGGGGGTACATTTCATTTCTACCCCCAAGGCACTCTGCAGGATGTACCCCCAGATCCTGCCGATGTACCCCCAAGGATCCGGGCCAGATACCCCCAGAGGCCAGGTTCACTTAACCCCCTGCGGTTGCCATCTCAAAACTTACGACTGCACAACGCTGCTGATTCGTAGAGTTCAGATCTTCACTTAACCCCCTTAGCAACCCGCTGAACAGTCCGACAACGCGGCTCGAATTACCCGCATCCAAGCTATGCGGGAAGGACCCGTGGCCGGTCTCACTACACAACCCCCTATAGAGGGTCGTAGAACAGCGGGCACATGCGGCTCGGGGCATCCGCATCATAGAGAAATGTGTTTTGGCATGCCCTGCAGGCCGTGACCACAGCCATCCACGCCTGTATCTGCGCCAGAAGGTTGCACGAGCACTGTCCTCTCTGGTGCCCATGCCTGCCTCACTGCTACCCGCTGCAGCGCACAGAAGGCCTTGCCCAGCCCCCTCCGGGGCCGCCACTAAAACTGCATTCGCTCGCTCAAAACTCGTTGAACAGGCGCGGCAACTGCAAGCACTCATGCAACTTCCTTCGGGGGTATGACTCTTTTTTAGTGGGAACGCGGGAACAAACGCAAAAAACGCTTGCAAACCTTTGAATTCATTAAATAAAAGTGTTCCCACTCACAGTGGGTACAGCCAAATTCGCAGTGGGAACGTGGGAACAGATTGCAGCTCAAGGCACGCATGCAACCGCACTTCCTTCGGGGTATGACTATTTTTTAGTGGGAACGTGGGAACAAACGCGAAAAACGCTTGCAAGCCTTTGAATTCGCTCAATAAAAGTGTTCCCACTTTCAGTGGGAACAGCCAAATTCGCAGCGGGAACGTGGGAACAGATTCACCTCGCTTAACATCTTCGACAGCAAGGCAGCTTGATACGGTTCATCGTTCTCTACGACGCGCTACGAAAGCCGGATAGTGACGCGTCGCCTACTCAAACCGGCCAGGAGACAGCAATGAGCAAAGGTGGCATGAGCGGTGGTGGCGGTCGCAGTGGCAGCTCACAAGGTGGCAGCGGATCTCAGGGTGGCGGCAGCAAAGGAGGCAGCTCGGGCTCCAGCGGCGGCCGAGGCCAGGGCAACGCCGGTGGCTGGCCAAGCACCACAGGCAATGTTTCGGGCGGTGGCCGTAGCAATGCACCAGCTGGGGGTGGTAAGAAGTAGGCTCGACGCTCTTCCGAGAAAATAACTACTCAACATCCGCTGTGTGCCGAGCCATCGGCCACAGCGGACAAGCACAGTCACAAATCCACTGAAAATCGACGCTTCGCCTAATGAGCCACGACCCACCGAGCCAATCTTTACTGACAGACATTCACTGCTCGCTGGGCCGTGCACTTCTGCGATGCCAGCACCTAGAACGAATGCTCAAGGGTCTCGTGGTTGGTCGCTTTGTTTCCATGGCTCCGGAAAATGTGAAAGCGGACGCCCACGCTCGCAAAGAGACGGTGGACGGATCCACGCTTGGCTGGCTCAAAGAAGAGCTACTTGCCAGATACTTGAGGATTGAAGGTTCTGCAGAGGATACCCGTGAGCTCGACAAAGCAGAGTCCAAAGGACACCTGGCATTTCGATTCAACGTTCAGGTGCCCTCCGAATATCACGCGAGCCTTTCGCAGGACCTGTCAATCGTGCTTGAGCGTCGAAACCAGCTCGTACATCACTTTCTTGGAAACTTCGACTTGCAGACTTCTGAAGGCTGCGAGGCTTCACTGACATATCTCAACGAAACACACCAGCTTTTCGACACCCACCTACGCAACATATGGGAGTTTGCCAAGTGTGCGTACGAAGGGCATCAAATGATGGCAGCCCATTTGCAGAGTCCCGAGTTCCGGGCCGCATTGCATGCAAAGCCACCAGAACCTAAGAAGAAGCGACGCAAGCGTAAGCCTGCAGCTCCATAAATCTGCTGGATCCTTTGCTACTCTTAGCCCTCGACGGCCTCAACAAAAAAAGGACTCCCGAAGGAGTCCTTGAAGCCTCTGTCACAAGGCAATGACAGCCGCAGCTCTGTCATGTCAGCCATTCACGCTTGCAGGCCCGTGGTGGTCAATTCGTGGGCGAAGGAGTAAAGCCCGTCACCACAAACCTGCAAGCGCTCTCGCTCTAGGGCGCGGCTGGGTTCGATGTGGGGGCGCTGCTGCTGACACTCACCATCCGTGCGCCTTGTGCCCCCATGTCTCCGTCCGGGTCGTAGGCCAGCACCACAGCGGGGTCGGCGTCGGCCCGGCGGTAGATCGGCAGGTGGGCCAGCTCGGCTTCACAGATCAGCTCTTCTTCTTTTTCCTCCAGCGTGCGCAGCTGCATGGTCAGCTGTTCGCGGCGCGTGGTGCGCTCGGTCAGTGGCAGGCCGGGCACATAGTCCATGGCGTCCACCTTGGCCAGAAATACCTTTTTGATCGTGTCGCCAAACAGCCAGATCAGCTGCGGTGCGATCGAGATATTCAGCATCCCCGAAGCATTGCTTTGCCCTACCGGCAAATTCACCCCCTGCGTCACGCCCAAGGGGTTCACCTCGGTGATAGATGCCCCCGGATTGCGCAGGCTCAGGAACTTGTTGTTGACCTCTGAGGCATCGCTCGACATGCGATCGAACCACGCGGACACACGGGCCTTGAGGTCTTCGCGGGACAGCGGTGCTTGCACCAGCCAATCAATCTCTTCCTTGATTTGCGCGATTTGCTCGCGCAGCTTGTCGATTTTTTGAATCAGTTCCATGCTCAACCTCACAGCTCGTGCTCGGGGGAGTTGAAGCCCCATTGAATGACGGCTTTCACCAGCGGATCCACGCATGCAAATTGCTCGCTCTGGGCCGCTTTCACGCGCTCTTTTTCAGCCTCCAGGCGCTGCTGGCGCTCCAGCAGTTGCAGGTACTCGCCCCACAGGCCGTAGCTGATGCCCGTTGGTGCGTCGTCGTGTTGAGTGCCTGAGCCGGTGTATGTGGGGCGCTGGAATTTTTCGACCTGCTCTCGCGTCAACGCACGGGCCTTTTCCAGCGGCAGTTCAAGCATGGACTCCACCTGATCTCGGCTCTCGTACATGTTGGCGTTGCTGCGCATGAAGGTGCGCTTGCCGCCGATGTGCTCTCGCAGTTCCCGCAGGCGGTGGTAGAAATCATTCGAGGTCAGATGGATGGCCCGCTTTGCCTCCAGCAGTCGCATCATCTTTGCCTTGTCATAGCTTGGCATGTGCTCTCCGTTCAAGTGCCGTTGTGACAAGAGCCATGCTCGCCCTGCAGCCCTAGAATCAACAGCCACAGGCCGCGTATTCAGGCTGCGATTTCACACATTCAACTCAGCTGCAGCCCATGTTTCGCAAGGCCTTGCGCAGCCCGTCGAGCGTGGCAGGCAGGCCCAGCCCCTGACGATGGGCACGGTGTATCAAACGGCGTGCGGCAGTCCAGTTCATATCCGGCTGCTGCCGGTCTTTGAGGTACTCGGGAACCCGCTCCAGGTACAACAGCACCTCACGGTGCAGCGCCCGCATATCGCCATGCAGATGCAGCAATGCACGCGACAACAGGCGGTTGCGCCACACGCGCAGCACATCAAAACGAGGCGTGCGGCCCAGCGTGCCCGCAAAGCCCAGCGCCCTGTCCATATCGGTGCCCTGCTGGATGTGCTCCTGCACCGCAGCCTCCAACCATGCAGCCAGCTCGCCGTGCTGCTCACGCAGCAAACGGGCTGCAATGCGCATGCGCCGAATGGGGTTCTCCGGCAGGCGGCTGGCCTGCCTCGTTCGCTTGCACTCGGTCACTCACACCTCCAGTTCATAGATCGCTGACGTGATGCGATAGCAGCGTGCCTGCCCCAGTCCGGGCAGACGCTGCTTGTCGTCGTAGCTGCGGCCCTTGCCTGGCTTCAAACAGCCATGCTGCAGCAGCACGCTGCACACCGCCGTGTAGTCGTAGCCATTGCAGACCTCGTTGCGGAACACCTCGGGCAACACAAAGAACTCCACCTGCATATCCTCTGTGGCCACCGCAGGCACCAGCTCGTCATACAGCCGCTGATCGTCGCCATTCAGGCGTGGGCCGCTCACCTTCGGCTCGGCCTTCACGGGCTTGCCCTCTTCATCGACCAGACGCCGATACCCAGCACGCTGCAACGTCTTCACGCTGTGATCGTCGGCGGCTCGATGCCACCACGTAAAGCGGCCCTCGCCATGCGCTTCAAAGAAGGCCCGCACCTGCCGCAGCATGGCCGTCACTTCGCCGCTGCCGGATCCGCCACGGCCTGCCAGCCATGCATCAAAGCAGGCTTTCACCGCGTCCTCGCTCTCGCCTTCATTCCAGCCAGTCAGGCCCGCTTCGGTCGCCATGGCACCGGCCACTGCAACCAAAGCAAAACGGGCTGCCACACGCGCCACCTGCCCACTCGCACCCTGCGGCATCCAGGCGGCGGTGAGCACGCTCACGGCATCCCGCAAGCGCTTGGGCAAGGTCTCGGCATTGGCCGTGGCCCACTGCAAAAAGGCACGACCGACAGCACCATGACAGCGCTCGGCTTCACGGGTCAGCAACGCAGCCAGAGAGGCCGGATCCGGCTGGCCGTGCAGATGCTCGAAGGCTCCCCAACCCTTGCCTGCTTCGGCTGGAATATCGGCCATGCGTACGTCCTGGCCGGTTCTGGATCGCTTGCCGCCCTCGGCCATGTGATCAGTCAAACTCAGCTCGCCCGTGCTCAGAAACAGCAACCGCCACGACAGCCGCGAGCGTGCAGCGCCCGTGCGTGTCGATCGCGCCTTGCTCTGTTCGTTGGCCAGCATGTAGGCACAGTCGCCCGCCACCTTGCCGTCCACCTGAGACAGCTCGTCCAGAATCAGCAAACTGTCGCAATGCTGGGCCGCAATCACCTCCAGTGCGTTGTCCGTGGTGCGCCAGCGCTGCATATAGTCCGGGCCGCCGTAAACACTGGCAGCAATACGCGCCGCCGTGGTCTTGCCCGACGAGCTGCCGCCCCGAATGTGAAAGCCGCCGCTCTCCATGCCCGCAGGCCGCAACATCGGCCCGGCAAACGCACAGCACACCGCAAACACCATGCGGCTATTGCCCGCACAGTAGCTGCCTACGTGCTCGATCCAGTCATCCACACCACGCTTGATGCGGAAGGTGTTTTCCATCGCAGCATCCGACTGAAAAACAATGCGCTCGTCCTTGTCGCCAATGGTTTCGTGCGGCAGCACAAAGGCCCGCTTGTGCCAACCGATGCGGTCGGTGCAGCTGGCAAACGCACCTGGCTTGCGGGTCTGGATGTACTCAGTCAGCCGGTTTCTGGCCATGGGTGCAGTGGCAATGCGCAGCCCCATGTTCAGCAGCATTCCCCGGTACTCGCCGCCATCGCTGCTCAGCATGCGGGCAGGCATGGCCCACTGGCGCGGCACGCCCAGCGGGTCTTCAAAACTCAGCAGGTAGCCCCAGCCCATGCCCTCCTGATTGCGCGTCAGCGCCTCCACCTGCAAGGGCGAGCACAACCACAGCGGGCGGGCCAGATTGCCGTCTTTGTCGCGGCCATGAAACCACACGCCGTATTGCGTCACGCTGAACGGGTCGTCGCCCGTTTGCACAGGCCCAGCATCCGGCCCCAACTCATGCCCTTGCTGTGAGTCTGCAGCCTTGGCGGCATTCGTTCGGTGCTGCTCGATCGCATCCATCACGCACGCCTTCACGACCTCCAGGCTGCGGGCCAGATGCATGTCGTTGAAGTCGCTGCCGCCGTCCGGCAGATCCGTGGGGAAGACCGCCGCACCGCCCACCGCCGCAGCGGCTGCACTGGCCTTGCTACGCCCGGTATTGCGGCCCATCTTCTGCTCGGCGTCGGCATCGTCATCGCCGCACACCACCAGCAAGGCGTCGGGAATCAGCTCATGCAAGGCCTTGGCCACATGCAGCAGATTGCCCGCATCAAAGGCCATGGCCACTGGCAATCCCGTGGCCTGCCGCAAGCTGGCGGCAGTGGCATAGCCTTCGGCCAGCAGCACGGTTTCGGCAGCGTCTGCACTGCCCAGCATGTGCCACAGGCCCGACTTTCTGCCACCCTTCAAAAACAGCTTGTCCGGCCCCTTCGCGGGCTTGACCGGGGCAATGCGTTGCACATTCCACAGCTCGCCTTTTTCATCACGCAGCGGCACCAGCAAGCAGCCATCGGCGGCATAACGCACGCCGTAGCCCATCACGCCCTTGCGCTGCAAATAAGCACTGCTGCCCGTGGTGCTGGCGGCCTCCCACTGCTGCACGGCCTGCTGTGCCACGGCTTGCTGGGCGGCCTTCTGCTGCGCCTCTTCGGCGGCCTTGGCGGCGACAGACTTTTGCACTGCCCTGCCCGGCAAGGACTTGCCCGGCAGATGCGGCCCCTTGCTTCGCCGCGGCAGCTTGAAGCCGTGTTGCTTGGCCAGATACAGCAAGGTGGACACGCCCACCCCGCCACCGGCCTTGATGCTGCGCCATGTGCTCAGCGCCGCAGCTTCGTCGAAGCTGGCCGCATCGCTGGCGCTCCAGTCTCGAAACAGTCCCCAGCCCGCATCGTCCGGGAACTCGCTTTTGATCGCCATGCCCACGCGTGCCCATTCGTCACGCGGCAGGCTTGCCGGGATAAAGCCCAGCGCCTCGCCCAACAGGGCGACAGAAATTGGCGTTCCAGTCATCGCAGCCTCGGCATCAGGTCATGAAAGGTCAGCGCCTGAAAATCGGGCGACAGCTTGAACGGTGCGCCCTGTGCAGACACCGCCAGCAGCTTGTGGGTGCGGGCATGCATCACACGCAACACGCCAGAAGCGTCGAACGTCACTTTCACCGGCAGGGTGTGGGGGCGGCGCATGGTCGCCTTGAGCAGCACGCGATCAGCCGGGCAGCGGGCACGCAGTTGGGGCAGCCTAGCTCGCATCACCCAGTCCGCATCGGCCAGGTTGGCGCTTTGCAGCAAGCCAACGCGGGCATTCACCAGCTGCAGCACGCCGGGCCAAGCAATTTGCAATTGCAGCACCGCATGCGGGTTGCCAGGGTCTGCAGGAATCCGCAGCTGATAAAGCACTTCATCCTCCGGCACCTTGTTGCTCTGCAGATGCTCTGCGGCCAGTTGCAGCAGCCTCTGCGCCTGCAACTGCGCAGCCTGAATGGCTTTCTCGGCAGCGGGGCTGGGCGTCCATTGATCGGGTAATCGGCTCATACCTTTTCTCCCTCGATATTGCTTTCAGGCACATTGCTCAGGCCGCCCTCACCGGCAGACTGGGCCTCGATCCAGGCTTGAATGGCCCGCTCGCTCCATGCCACGCGGCGACCTGCACACAGGCGAATCGGACGGGGAAACAGCCCCTGCCCGATGCGGTAATAAATCCAGCTTTTCTTGGCCGAAGTCATGCGCTCCACCTCGGCCAGCGGCAGCAGGCGATCGCCCGGCTGCAAGCCGCCCTTGGCATACACCGCCACCGGCACGGAGCGGCGGCGCTTCTTGCAGGCATCGGCTTCTTGGCGGGACGGCGCGGCGTGGATGTCATGCACGTTCATGTCTTGCTCTCCGTAGAAAAGTGAAAACCTCAGCCCTGGCGCAACTTGGCCGGCGCGGTGGATGCAGCCTGTTTGCACGGGCCTGCAGCAATGCGTGCGAAGCGGCGCGGCGCATGGTTCGGCAGTGACTGGCGGGCATTGATGTGCATGCGCCAGTAATGGGCACTGGCAGCCAAAACGGCACGCGTTGCTTGTGATCGGTGATGCATGTTTTTGTCTCTCCAACAAAGTGCAAAGAAGTCCAAGAAAGTCAGCGCGGGCGATCGTCCAAGAGATACGCGGACAAGTCCATGTAAAACATGTCGCCATATTTTGTAACTGCAATCAATCTGTTATCAGGCATTGATTTAATGCAATCAAATCAATAGCAAACGCATGTTTTCGTTGCAACTTGAAGCACCTTTTTTTCGACTCTGCGGAGAGCTAGCAACTACGCCAAAAGCTCACCTGAAAAAACCGAAAAAATCACTCTCTGATATCGCATGACCCACTGACATTCAGGGGGACAAGCCCCCTGCGGCCTGTTCCAGAGCGGTTTTTTCAGCCCTGATCGGTGCTTTTTCGGCCCAGCCAGCGGCCCAAAAACTGCATGGCCACGGCCCGCAGTTCAGCGGCTTTTTCGGGGGGCGATGCGGACTCGGCCAGCGTCAAACGCAGCAGGCTTTCATCCATCTCCGTCCACAGCCAAAGCAGCAGGCGTTCCATGTCATCCATGGCTGCGGCCAGCGCTTTTGCATCGGGTGCGTTGAACTGGCGTGCCCACGTGCGGATCTCGCACACGAGCTGGCGCGCTTCGCGGTGCGAGAGCCGGGCCTGCGGATCGGAGGTGGCGTCGATGGGGGTTGTGTATAGCGGCGCAAAAGGCGGGAGCGGCTGCGCTGCCACTGCGTTGCGGGCAGCAGATGCGTTGAGGGCTGTCATGGCTCAGCCCTCTGGGTTCAGGTCGATAGATTGCAGCGTGGCAATGGCCTGCTGTGCCTCTGCAAGCAGTTGCTGGGCAAACAGGTACATAGGCTCGCGGGCCGTGAGCATGGCTTTGCAGCGGCTCAGGCTGTTGATCGCCTGCATGTGCAGTTGGATAGGGTCAGGGATGTTGCCCGTAGCGGGCAGAGACAGGCATGCAGCACCAAAAGGCTGGGCGCTGGCCAGGGGGCGAGATACGGTGTTCATGGTTCCGTGCTCCTGGTTGAGACTTGAACCACCTGCACCGCGTTTTGAAGCACGAAACAGGTGGACGGGATGTTCAAAACACGCAACCAGGCGTGCGGACGTCCTTACGGATAGCCCCATCCCGCCCGTAACCGTGTGGATGTGCAGGCGCTGTGCCCACTTTTCCAGTGTTCAGACGTGACAAAACCTCGCTATCGGGGAGGTTGCACCGTGGTTGACAGGTGTTTTGAAGCACCAGCCCCGGGACAGGGGGCTGGGGTGGATTGTGCCAGAAGAAGTGCTCTCTACAAAAGGACTTTACTAATCAGCCAGAAAACCCCCAAGCTGAACACCCACGCTGTGGCGGCTGTTGAGAGAATGAAAGCCAATGCAACATGATGCCAAAATATTCGATTATTAAGATCGTCAAATTTTGAAGAAAATCTATCAGCAAGTTCTCTATTTTGTTTTTCAAACGACTTTCTTTGTCGATCTATTTCAGTACTAATTAAAGATAATGTATGCCATTGATTAATAATAGCAAAAAAAAGAACAAAACAAAATATAGTTGCACCAAACATCACGGCAATATTTATCCAAATTTGATGTGCCGATGAAGTAACTTCTTTGAATTGACTCGCCACAACGACAGTAGCAATTGGTATACCTAATATTTGGCTATGAATATCTGAGATTGTTTTATGTATTTTTGTTGAATATTCTATTCTTAATGCTTCAGCCTCATCTTTTATTTTATCGAAAGAAAAAGACGACGCAAAAAGCTTATATCCATCATCGTAATTTCTTTTAAGCTCATCTAAGTTATCTAATATTTTAGAAAAACGTTCATCAATCGATGTATTTACGAGCATGCTACAAATACTCGTGGCATATATTTGACGTTTCTGCTCAAGGTGTACGTCTTCTGACTGAAATGAATTGTATATCTTCTCTATTAAATCAGCATCAAGTTTATCTAAGAATGCCTCGCTATAATTTATAGAGATATCAAATCTTGCTCCATTAATAAATATTAATTCTGATTTTTTCTCATTGAAAACTGTTGCAGACGAAGAAAGAGTTTTAACCAACTTCCCGACTGTGGCCAGCTTTTTATTTAATTCTTTCCCCGATTCCCAACTTGCCGTATCCTCTTCAAGCACATACCATTTTCTCTTTGAAACTCCAGAGGAAATCTCATTATTTTCCAGAAGATGCTCTATGTTTTTGAATATGAAACCGATAGCTGCACGGGGCGGAGTGAATTTAATAATTAATTCATCATTAATTTTTAATTCGGATTCATTTCCTTTTTCAAGGAAACAGGGGAACTCATCCACATAATCATTTTTAAGAATATTATTTAATTTATCGGCAATCTCCTGAGCAGAGATGGTTAGCTCGCCACGAATCCCCCCCTCACTCCAGGAGGGTGACTTCATGGCTCTACAAATTTCTACTAGATCACTCAGTTTCGGCTTCATCTTCGTCTGGCTTGAACTCTGCGATGAGTTCACTCAATATATCTTCAGGAAGATTTTTGATTGTTAGCGTTTTCTTTTCTTGATCAAACTCAATAGTTCTTGTTTGTATTGCATCTCTATCAAAATCCAACTTCCAATTTTTAGCTTTAGCTGTAAATCGCTTCAGTCCATCAAGACCTCTTTTGATAGGCCTGAAATCGTCTGGAATTGGCGGATCTGATTCGTTAAGTGTCTGTTGCAGCAACTTTGGCTCTGAAGGCCAAATTCTGTTTGACAATTCTACCAGATCTATTGTTTTTCCTTCTTTTATTTTTTCATCTGCATATTTGTAAACTTCTTTGAGCAAATCCTCTTTTGCTGATTCCGTTTTGCAATTTGAATCAGCAAACTTCTTTACAGCAGCAACTAGGTTTCTAGTGTCACTAAGCTCTTGCTGCACAGCATTGCATCCAAGAAATTCCTGAAAATATTTTGAGACATCGTTATTTTTTCCCTTAAGAAAACTGATGTACCTATCTGCTTCACTATCTTTCCAGCTGGTCATATTTACTCGGCCAGCAAATCTTATTCCGTCTATATCTAAGTGCGTAGATTGAAGGACTTTTAAATCATCATCAATGGTAGTTCCATCTTTATTATTAAGAACGGCAATTAGTAGCCATTTGATGTTTGAAGAGGTCGATTCCGCAAACAATACATGACCTCCAGTAGAAAAATTCTCACCATCGGATTTTGCTTTGAGAATTTTCATCAAATTTACTGTGATGCTTAGGAAGTCAGCATCGGGCTTATCATCTCTTATCGGAATAAGATGTCTTTCTGCTGAAACGAGTGTCAAATCCTCATTGAATTTTCCATAGCTCTTTGAAGATTTTCCGGAATAGACTGAATGAACCTGATTAACAAGGCTTTTCAATGGAGCATCTTCAACACTTAGACAGGCTTTCGCATCCTTAATTTCAGCAGGTAATCCTGCAACTTTGTCTATTTTATGAATAACCGCTCTTTTTAACATCTGCTCCATGGATTACTTCCTTATATGTGTTGAATATGAATACCATAACTATATAAAAATAATTGAATAAATCTACTTTGTTCCCACTATGTTCCCTTCTTGTTCCCACTGTGTTCCCACAGCTTTTGATAGCACCTAATGCTTGCTGCATCAGCATTTCCGGTATTTCTGCTGCGCTTGTTCCCGCGTTCCCACGGTTTTTGCAGAAATAGTCCCGAAGCAAAATGCGTTGTAACAAAAAGACACTTCTCGGTTAGCAGACACAAAAAAGCCGCCTCGACGGGCGGCTGGTAATCAGTCTCTTATGCCTGGAGCGGTCTAACCTCTAGCCTGTTGCGGCATGGCCAGCATCTGCCCCACTCTGCGTGCCTCCAGATAGTCGGCCCACCATTGCATGAGCTGGGTGCGTTCTGCCATATAGGTGCTGCGGTGGTAGGCGGCCCGCACCTGGTTGCGCTCTTTGTGGGCCAGTTGCCGCTCTATTACGTCCGGGCGCCAGCCTGCCTCGTTGGCCACGGTCGAGAACAGCGCCCGAAAGCCGTGGGCCGTGGCAAGGTACTTGTAGCCCATGCGGGCCATGGCCGAGTTGAAGGTGTTCTCGCTTAGCGGCTTCGTGCTGTAGAACGGGCTGGGAAAGACCAGCTCCAGCCGCTCGGAGATGGGCCGCATCTGCTGCAGTACGGCCACTGCCTGCCGCGACAGGGGCACGCGGTGTTCCTGCCGCATCTTCATGCGCTCGGCAGGGATAGTCCACACAGCTGCGTCCAGGTCGATTTCATCCCAGCGGGCACCGCGTGCTTCTCCAGGTCGGGTGGCGGTAAGGATGAGCAAGCGCAAGGCACTGACGGTGTGCAGCTCGCCGTCATAGGCATCGAGCCGGGCCAGGAACTCGGGCAGTTCGCGGTCGTCGATGGCCGCACGGTGTTTGACTTCGCGGGGCCGCAGGATCTCGGACGGCACCAGATCCACCATGGGGTTGCTTTGCAGCCGCCCGTGAATGACGGCCCAGCGAAAGATGGCCTTGACCCGTTGCAGCACCCTTCCTGCCTGCTCGCCCGCGCCACGGGCCTCGATCACCTTGACGGCGGCCATGACCTCCAGCGGCGTGATGCTGGCCAGCGGCCTTGCGCCCAGGATGTGCAGGATGTCGTTTTCCAGAGAGGCCTGTATGCGCTGCAGCGTGACGGGCTCCCACCGGGCGGCCTGGTGCTCCAGCCATTCGGCGGTCACGGCCTGCAGAGTGTTGACGGCCTCTTTCTCGGCCTTGGCCTTGCCCACTTTGCGCTGCTCTGCCGGATCAATGCCGGACTTGATGAGCATGCGGGCCTGCACGGCTTGTTCCCGTGCATCCTTGAGGCCGACTGCCGGATAGACGCCCAGGGCCAGCAGCTTCTCTTTGCCGTTGCTACGGTACTTGAGCCGCCAGTACTTGCCGCCGGTCTTGGCGTAGTCAAGAAACAGCCCGCCGCCGTCGAAGTATTTGCCGGTCTCGCTCAGGTTGCGCAGCTTGGCGTCGGTCAGTTTCATGGGCATCCTCGCATGGCTGGGGGTACATTTGGGGGTACATCTTAGGCTCGTTTGTACGAGACCTAACATCCATGCGGGTTAGCGGGCAGAGTGTGATTTCTGTCGGGGACCAAATTCAAGGCCGCGAAGGTGCATAACCTTCCGGCCTTTTTCTTTTCCCTTTGCAGACTTCAGTTGGAAGTACGCTGAAGCCCGTAGACAGTGCCTCAATCCGAGGACTTCCTGGGGCACATTTGGGGCATATCTCATTCGCCCATGCATTCCAGTCATCAGGCGCGTAGCCCGGATTCGCCTGATCTTTGGCGTTTGCCTGCGCCGGTTCTCACTACCCAGCGCCCTCCCTGCTGTTCGGTGGAAGCACCTTTCACTTGACTCCCCCTCAGGCAGCTCATCAAACAGTCCGACAACTTGGCTGAAGTGCCCTCTTCCAGTCCAAGCCGGAAGGACCCGTGCTCGACCGATGGGGTCGTAATTGGAACTGCACGAAGCATCAGGCGTGGCAATGACGTCAAGGACGAAAGGTGGTCAAGCGAAAGCCGTGAAATAAAAATCGTTCGTATTTCACAGCAATGTTAGAGTCTCGCCTACATTGAACACAACTATCGAAAATCAATACTTATTGCATCGATCAACTACGCTTCATTCACCCGACGTCCGAGCTAGAGAGACCATATGCCGAGGAAAAGCACGTTACGTTCCACCAAGCATGTCATTCCCATGGATGAGGTTCTGGCACGGACAGCGCTTTCCAAGTCAACGCTCTACAAGCTTTTGCGGCAAGACAAGTTTCCCCATCCCACGCCGATGAGCAACAGAAGCATTGGCTGGTTCGAGGTTGATGTCGAAAACTGGCTACAGACAAGCAAAGCAAATCGTCAAGCGAACCTCGCGCTTCCCGTTATCTACATGGCAGGAAAAATGGGAGGGCCTGAAGGTAACCAGAAGCCAGACAGCAATTTCTCTTGCTGGCGAATCTTCGACGTTTCCAGATCCAGTGCTCGCGGGAATTTGGGAAGTGAAAGTTCGGAAACCGATGTGCTGATTGCTCCGCCGCGAGAAATGGTCTTTCACGGAACGCGTACGAGGTTCATGTATTCAGGTCCCTGGAAAGCTCAGAGCATCGACCACGGATACCCGAATGGCGCCAGCTCATCCTCGCCCGATCGAGCTCAGAATGCCGCATACCGTGGAGCTCTTCAAGGCATCTCACGGGCCGATGTCGTTGTAGCCTATCTCGAAGACCTTGAAGCCTATGGCACCATGGTTGAGATCGGCTACGCACGTGCGACAAACAAGAGGGTGATTGTGATTACTTCACCAGCACTTCATAAGCCACCGCTCAACAACGGCTGGGGCAGCGGGCTCTGGTTTGCGATCAGGGCGGCCGACCGGCATATTGAATTACCCGATCGGCCCGGCAGCACTCCAAAGGATCACTGGCGATTGGCCCATGCACATGCAGCAATGACCATTTCGGAGTGGTATCCGAACACCATAGCCCACGCCCCCTGAGCACCTGTTTTCCACCGATCTTCAAGGGACGAAAAGCTGTGCCGCATAGGCCGCCCGATGAGCTTGAAACCTCGCATGTTTCATGCACTGCCACTTCTTGAAGGTATCAAACGTGCCAGCAACGGCAGAGTTTCACCCCCATAGAACGTGACCGACATCTCCAATGCCTGCCCGATGCCTGGCAGGCATTGCCGAAGCGATACGCGGCAACAGATTGCTCTTGCAGGCTATTGTCAACAGTGGGGGCTCTGATGTCGTTTTGTGCCGCAAGCTCGCAGACGGACATCCGCTTGAGCAGTTCGGTTTGCAGCTCAAGGCATGGCGATGCTCCAAGGCACCGCTCAACCACTCCAATGCATTCAATCGAACCGCCTGCCCCACAGCAGTCGGTGGCTGACTGGCTCAGAGCTTGAGAGATCGGGTACCTGCATGCGCGTCGAATCGCTCCGCCTCCCACCTCGCCTAGAGAAGGCGCCAACAGCGGATGCGGCACAGACGTGCAATAGCAGCGCGATGCCCGGCATAAAAAAGGCAGCCTAAAAGCTGCCTTGCACCGCGAGGTCGATATTGTCGATCAAAGACCCTCGTCGGCCTTCTCACCCTTGCGATAAGTCGAATAAATGATCACCGGGATGCCCGCCTCACCAAGGTACTGAGAAATAAGAGGTTTCACATCCTCCCATTCCAAGCCGCCCACACCGGTTGCAAGACGGGGCAATGCAACGCTTTGGATCTTCTCTTCCTTGATATATCTCGACAGGTTCTGCAGTGCGCGGCGCACGTTTTCCACGCTCGCTTTGCCGGGCTTGGCGCCAGGCCCCTGCCCCATCGTGTTCTGTGTGACCAGATTGATGATCTTGCGCACACCGCCACCTTCCTGCACGCCCGTCCAGCCCCAGACATCGCCGGGAACAATGGACTTGTTGCGCGTGTCGTGACGGTAATCCTTCACCAGAGAGGGCCAGCGCTCACGCAAGGCCAGAGCCAGGCCACTGTCAAAGGGATCGAACGCCGAGATACCGTGCCCCAGCAAATCTGCATTGCTCAAGAGAATATCGCCGCTAACTTCCTTGATCATCAATTACTCCTTTGTCGGTGAAATAATAATTATCTGCATTCACAATTGCATATATTTAAATGGAGATCTCCAAATGGAAAACTGACTGCAGGCAATTCGATGAAATAGTCATGAACGACTTAAGAATAAAGTTAACCACTCCCATTGGAAACAACTCCTCACTTGATTTTATTGATTTAAATCAGAATCAGATCAAAGAAAATACGAATACAAAATCTCTTTTTCGTATGCTCATCCAGTCTGCCACTCGCGCCGCAAGATGTGACGCCGCAACTGCAGATGCCTATCTGCAGAGGTCCCTGCGCACCTGAGCAGCAGAGACCGAGCCGGCCAGTTCATGCTGCACACCAGAAACTGATGCTGAAAATAAAACTGCCGAGCAGCTTTATCTCCCATAAATACCAATAAAGACTCAGCTCAATAATATCTCCGGGTATTCAATCAGTACTGAAAATAGCGAACCTAGCTTTGAAGCTAGGGTATTGACGCCACTTTCATTCATCGCTTTAACAATGACGAATGCGGACATGCGTCCAAGGCTTTCATTGCGTTTCATGAAAAGAACCTGGCAGTGTTCTCTTTTTTACCGAACCGAAGAATCAGCCGTCAGAGTTCTATTTCCATCATGCCGTCGACTTCAGCGGCCGACCTCCAGGCGAGCCATCTCGTCCGAAGCCAGAACGACCAGCCCCAGTGCCACCGGTACGGTATGCAACAGCGCCAAAGCGACTGCCCGTGCATGGACTGGCCGGTACTTGCCGGGGAGCAGCGGAGCCAACAGCCTGGCGATTGGAATTGCAAACCGCTCGCCAAGGCGCGGAGGTTGCTGCAGGCCATCACGTTTATCGAGAAGCAGCGATGGCTGGGCGATTACCAGCGTCAGGAGATCCAGCGCCTTCAACGCATCCTCCAACTCGCCCTTGACGCGGTTGTAGAACGTCGAAGAGCGTGCGCTGGCCCCCACGGCACTGACCAGACCCACTCGCCGGGCTCCCGCAGCCACCGCCGCCCTGGCCACGGCCAGATTTGCGTCCAGGTCGACGGCACGGAATGCATCTTGGCTGCCCGCCACCTTGATGGTCGTCCCCAAAGCCAGATAGACCTCATCGACCTCAGGCAGCGCGGGAAGGTGGCTGAAATCGACGATATGCACCTGGAGCTTGGGATGGCGGATGTTCAGCGTCCGACGACTCAGTGCATGTACCCGCTCGACCTGTGCGTCGGCCAGCAAGGCTTGAAGCATCATGCTGCCGACCAGGCCCGTTGCGCCCGCCAGCAACACTCTTCTTCCATTGGACTGTGTGGTCATGACAGTAGCTCTCAACTCAAACGCATCGTATGGCGGCGGTTCGGGCGCCTGTCCACTCCAGCCGTAAAACCGTCGATGGACAAGCTCAGGAATTATCAGCGTCGAACAGAAGGCGACCTCATCCTTGCATCGCCAGTACTCTCCAGTAGTGGCGAGCTGAGCTATCACCTTTCATTATCCAGAAAAGAGCAACTGATCATGCCCCGTCGCCAAGACTGGCGCGCGGACATGCCCTAGGACTGAAGACCGACTTGCAGATGTGCAAACATCCTTTCCGCCTGCACATTCTGCCGCTCAATATGAGTTTGCCTGAGCCAGACACTCGCACTTGCTGCTGTGCGCCAAGTTTCCCTAGCCCGAGATGGAACGCAGGCGCGCCTCTCGCGCGGACGGCGATTCGTCACGCAATTCCTGAATCACTTGCTCGCGGGTTTTGCTGGACCCGCTGCGGGGAATCTCTCTCGGAAAACTGCTTTCGCCAAACGACAGACCTCCCTGCTTGAGGGCTGCTTCGGTCTCGGCTTTGACCTGTGCTCGGGTTTTCTGGCTCACGAAATGGTCCGGATGAACGGTCACGCCTTGTTC
Organism: Comamonas sp. C24C; assembly: GCF_053345995.1. Lineage (NCBI taxonomy): Bacteria > Pseudomonadati > Pseudomonadota > Betaproteobacteria > Burkholderiales > Comamonadaceae > Comamonas > Comamonas sp. C24C. The sequence goes on from NZ_JBKFBC010000006.1 coordinate 78,733, forward strand.
ATTGTTTGCCGGATGCTCGTAGGCGGCAGCAGCAGTACCGGGAAGTGCAAGCGTGAAGGCTGTGGCCACACCGGCCAGTGCAAGGGACAGTGAAATGCGATGTTGAGACATGGTTGGCTCCAAAAAAGTCTAGGGAACACAACTCCTTGGCCTGCTTCAAGCTGAGGAGAAGATGTGTGGATGCTAGAGATCGGAGCCCATCAAAATCAGGACAGCGCGATGACATTCCTGTCAGCTCTGCCGCAGCCTTGGCGCATGACTCGGAGGCTTGGCCACCGCCGCCCAAGCACGGGCAGCTCAACGCCCAAAACAAGGGCGTACACGTGTTGCGCAATCAGGCCTTGGGGCGGGGTTTGAAGATATGGATGGTCTCACCGCGAGCAAGCATAGCCACCAGTTGCTCGATGCGCCTGGCACGTGTCTCGGCCTTGGCGGCCGTCTGGATACGCCACAGTATCGCGTAGCGATTGGAGGCATTGAGGCCAGCAAAAAAAGCCTTGGCCAAAGGCTCGGCTTCCAGCGCAGCCTGCAGGTCCTCGGGTACGGTAGAGGTACGCGCACCGTCATAGGCGCGCGCCCAGCGCCCGTCAGCCTTGGCTGCCTCTATCTGGGCCTGACCCGGTGCCTGCATGCGGCCCGCCTCAATAAGAGCCTGCACCTTCTCGACATTGATCTTTGACCAGACGCTGCGCGCGCGACGCGGCGTGAAGCGCTGAAGATAGTGCTGGTCGTCGAGACTTTTCTTCTGTCCATCGATCCAGCCCCAGCACAGCGCAATCTCCACCGCCTCGGGATAGGTGACACTGGGCTCATTGGCTCCTCGCTTGGCGATCTTGAGCCAGAGCCCTTCGGAAGCAGCGTGATTCTTCTTCAGCCAGGCCTCAAAGGCTTTGGCGCTCTTGAACAGGGTCGGAGCCAATTCGAGCGGGATGACGGATTTGACGGAAGGCATCACCTGGACCTATGCGGCATGAGTACCAGCACGGCTCGTGGCAAGGAAACGGGAGCCTGGTGGATGGTACGGGAGGTCAAGTTTAACCAGAGCTCCCGGCCAGTGGCAGTCGCTGAACGCCCATGACTTCCCCCAGTGCGAGGTCTTGCCCTATCTCCACAATTGCATGAGCAGCCCCATCATCCCGGCAGCAATGATGACGTAGATGACATTGATCTTGAAGCGGAGCAAGGCGATGCCTGCTGCCAGCCCGATGGCAATCGAGGGCCACTCAATGCGCCCTGCAAAGCCTTGGGGCCAAATGACGTGGTAGGCAAAGAAGACGGCCAGATTCAGGATGACTCCCACGACCGCAGCGGTGATGCCGACCAGTGGCGCAGTGAACTTCAGCTTGCCGTGGGTGGACTCTATGAAGGGGCCGCCCAGCAAAATGAAAAAGAACGACGGTAGAAAAGTGAAGAAGGTCGCGATCACTGCTGCGGCGACTCCGGCCAGCAGCAGCGAATCCGCACCGAAGATCGCTTTGGTCCAGCCGCCTACAAAGGCCACAAAGGACACCACCATGATGAGAGGGCCTGGAGTGGTCTCTCCCAAAGCCAGCCCATCGATCATTTGTGTTGCCGTCAACCAATGGAAGTTCTCCACCGCGCCCTGGTAAACATAGGGCAGCACCGCATATGCACCCCCAAAGGTCATCAGCGCGGCCTTGGTGAAGAACCACCCCATTTGCACCAAGGCAGACTCCAGGCCAAACGCCGTGGCGAGCACGCCCATCACGCCGGCCCACAGCGTCAGGCAGACCAGCAATACCCGCCAGAATCCTCGCCAGGAAAATCGCGCATGCGGCGGAGTGGGAGTGTCGTCATCGATCAATGCAGCCCCTGGTGACTGATGCGCATTGCCTTTTTCATGGCTGGGGCCTCCAAAGGCTTCGGGACGCAATTTACCCCCAACGAAGCCGATGGCTGCAGCCGCAATGACGATGAGCGGAAACGGAATATTGAGTGTGAATATGGCGAGAAAGGCAGCTGCCGCAATGCCCCAATGCCAGCTGTTCTTGAGCGATCTGGAGCCCACCCGGTAAGCGGCCTGAGCCACAAGCGCCGTCACCGCTGGTTTGATGCCGTAGAAGAAGCCCGCAATCAGCGGTATGTCGCCATGGGCCATATACAGCCAGGCCAGAGCCATGATGATGAACAGCGATGGCAAGACAAAGAGAACCCCTGCCAGAATGCCGCCCCATGTCCGGTGGAGCAACCACCCCAGGTAGGTGGCAAGCTGCTGCGCCTCGGGCCCCGGCAGCAGCATGCAGTAGTTCAGGGCGTGAAGAAATCGCTTCTCGGAAATCCATCGACGCCGATCTACCAGCTCCTCATGCATGAGTGCTATTTGACCTGCGGGGCCACCAAAGCTGATGAAGCCCAGCTTCAACCAGAAACGCAGCGCTTCTGAAAGCGAAAGAGAGACGGGCGCAACCGGATTGGTGGGCCTGGGCAAAGCGGTGTCCATAAAAGCTCCATAGGGAATATCCAGCTCTTGGACGGGACACCGTCTACCCTTGCGGGACGGGAGGCTGCTTTCCCGATGCAGAAATTCTAGCCCAGTCGCCCGGGCGCTCGTACATGCCGAGGATAAAGTCTGCAGTCACCGAAAGCAGCGCCAGCACATGGAACACAACCGCACTTGCTGTGTTCCAGCGAAAAAAGCATATCAGCCCTCTACGCCCAGGGCTTCTTCGCCTCAGATATCTCCTGCAGACGAAGCCACCAGGCGCCAGAGCTTTCACTCCCTTGAGGCACAGTGCAGCTCGGATCGACAAAACCTCATCACCGATAGAGCTGCTTTCAGTCTTCAGGCTGCATCCAAAATCGACGAGACATCCAGCACATACATCTGGCGTTGGCCCTCGTGCACCGAGTCAATGCAGACCTGCTTGCCATCCCGACTCCAGCGTGGGTGCAGGTCACAGCGGTTTTCCTTGCTCAGTTCCGGAGTGGCATAGAAGCTGCCCAGATTGCGACGCTGGCCGGTCTGCATGTCGAACAGGAACAGAAAGCGCTCGTGCGTGCTGTCGTCGGGATAGGTATCACTGAGCATCCAGCGGGTACTGACCGGAGAGAAGGTCATATGGCCGTTTTCCACCAGCACATCGCGGCCGATCACCAGTACCTCGCCTTCGTCGACATCGTGGTAGAGGTGGTAGTGGATCTCGCCGGCATGCGGCCCCCAGACGATGATGTGCTCGTTGTCCTGCCACAGCGGGTGAGAGATCTGGTACTCCGACTTTTCATAGTCAAACGTGCCTACGGCATCGGGGTCGAAGTCGTCGGCCAGTTGCGGCAGCGGATGATCGGAGCACTCCAGCAGGCGCATGTCGGTGCCGTCCGGATTCATGGTGATAAGACGGTGCAAAAAGCAGGTCTCGTCCTTCACACGCTCTGTCCAGCGATGCAGAAAAAGTATGCGTGAGGAGGCCGGATTGACCTCGATATGACTCACCCAGTGGATGGCCTTGTCCATCGAAGCCACTGGATGGAATGCCTTGAGTTGCGCATAGCTGACCAGTAGCCGGGCATCGCCTGTCGCCAGCTCCATGCGCCAGATGCCGTCATCGGCGGGCGCCAGAGGCAACTCAAACGGCTGGCCCGGCTCGCTGTAGCCAATGGTCTCGTGCGTGATGTAAAGGCGCCGGTAGTTGACCGACAGTGCCCAGTCACTGCTGGGTGCCACCACGTACACGGGCATGGGCAGAACGCGGCGCTCTTGCGTATCCACATCCACTACCACGGCGCCAAAGCCCGGGTAGGGAGCGGCCATATCGCCCGTGCGATCGTTATAGATCAGCTTGCGGCCCGAGGCACCGTCCAGCCATTGCAGCTGGCTGCCCATCTGGAAGTTCCAGGCGCCAGTCTCGCCCACCGCGTGAAAGCGGTCGCCGTCGTGGGTGTCGAAATAGCCGATCGTGGCCCTGGCCTCTGGGGTCAGATAGATGTCCATCCAGGGTGTTTGCTGCGCCGCGAGCAGGCTATTGCTCCTGTCCCAGTTGGACTTGTTGTAGTAGCCGAAGAAGTGGTGCAGGTTGCTGCTGCCCACGCGTCGGCAGGGAACAAAGGAAGAGTCAAAGGAAGTAGTCATTGGATGTCAAGCAGTAGCGTCGCAGCGTCGGGCTGCGACTCGAAAGCGGTTCCAGGCCTGCACAGAGGCCCGGCTCTGGTCAGTTCGCCGTGATCTTTCCGGCAGCGATCACCTGATCCCAGCGCTGTTTTTCCCTGGCCACAAAGCTCTGCGCTTCTGGCAAGGTATTGGCCACGGCACTCATCCCCTGCTCTTGCAGCCCCTTGCGGAACTCGGGCGTATTGACCACCTTGCGGATGTCTTCGCTGAGCTTCTGCACCACGGCCTGGGGCACCTTGGAAGACACGGCGACAGTGGTCCATGACGTGGCCACATAGTCCTTCATTCCGGCCTCACTGGCCGTCGGAACATCCGGCAATGCGGCCAGGCGTTCATTGCCGGTCACCGCCAGCGCCTTGAGCTTGCCGCCCTTGACGTGCGCCAGCACTGTCGGAGGGTTCTCGAACATCAGCTGGATCTGGCCACCCAGCAAATCGTTGAGCGCTGCCGAGCTGCCACGATAGGGAACATGAACGATAGGCGCACCGGACTGCAGCTTGTACAACTCCCCCATCATGTGAACCGACGAGCCCACGCCGGCAGAGCCAAAATTGATGCTGCCTGGCTCCTGCTTGGCAAGCGCGGTCAGCTCCTGCAGGTTCCTGACTGACAGATTGGGGGTTGCCACCACCACATGAGGCATCTCTGCCAGCACGGTGACAACGCGCAGTTCCTTGGCGGGGTCGTAAGGCAATTTTTTGTAGACAGCGTAGGCAGCATGCAGTCCTATGGACCCCACCATCAGCGTATAGCCATCCGCGGGCTGGTCGGACACGTATTTCCCGCCCAGATGACCGCCCGCCCCAGGCTTGTTTTCCACCACCACTGGCTGGTTCCACAGACGACCCAGCCTATCGGCGAGCATGCGGGCTTGCACATCCGAGCTGCCACCTGCAGTGAACGGCACGATGATGCGAATCTGACGAGCAGGATTGGGATATGCAGAGCTTCCTTCAGCCTGGGCAGAACCGATTCCTGCCAGTGTTGCGGCAGCCAGCACACCCAGACACAGAGAGCGACGAGCGCTAATGCAAACCATCTAATGACTCCTTGGATTTATTTCTGCGCTCTCGATGCCAGAAAGCGCATGCATTGTTTCGTTGGAAGTCAGTGTAGGAAGCCAGCCCTACTCAGAAAAATTCATTTTTCAAACCTACCTATACGCAGCTGGTATACCCTTGCATCTCACCATCGAACCGCCTGCGCCATGCCACGCCCCTTGAGTTTTAAGGAAATCGAAGCCTTTCGTGCCGTGATGCAAACCGGCACCACGACCGCTGCGGCCCAGCTGCTGCACACCACGCAGCCGTCCATCAGCCGCCTGCTGGCTCAGATGCAGACAGGCGCAGGCCTGAAGCTGTTTGATATGCATAAAGGACGGCTGCGCCCAACCGCAGAGGCAAGAGAGCTGTTCTCGACCGTGCAGCAGCACTTCGTCGGTCTGGACCGCATAGAGCGCGACCTGCAGGGGCTGCGGCAATTCGGTGCCGGCACCTTGCGCATAGGCTGCACTCCGGCACTGGGCTTATCCATTGTTCCTGCAGCACTGCACAACTTCTTGCCCTACTACCCGGGCACCCACATCAGCCTGCAGACGCTAGGCACCACGCATCTTCGGGAAGGGCTGCTGCACGGTCAGTTCGATCTGGTGGTCAGCACCATGGCCATTGGCTCGCCCGAGCTCAACGCAAGCGTGCTGCACCAGACCCGGGCAGTGTGCGTCATGCATCCAGACCATCCGCTGGCTCAGCGCAGCAGCCTGCATGTCAAAGATCTGGAGGGCCAGCTGCTGCTGACCTTGAATTCGGACGACAACATCTACCTGCAGCTTCAGCGAACCATGCTCGAGCATGACGTCCATCCAGGATCAACCGTCGAAACCACCTACTCCTCCACCATCTGCTGCCTAGCTGCGCAAGGTACGGGATTGGGTGTGGTGAATCCCTATGTGGCGGCAACGTTTGCCTCAAGCCTCTGCATCAAGCCCTTTCTCCCCGAATGCTCCGTAGAAGTCGTGCTGGCACTGCCAGGTCATTCCGCTCCTTCGGAGCGCACGCAACGCTTTATCGAGGAGTTGCAAAAGCAGCTGACAGCATAAGGCGATCAGATTCGCGAAAAAGGCCGGTCTCTCACCCGGCCTGCCGCATCAGAGACGGTGTGGCTATAAGTCTGTACCTTCGACCGAGCCCATAGACTGGAATGGAGTGATCACAGGCAAGCTCGGTCTCAACGGGCCTTGCATTGAATCGGCACCATGCGGCCGATCTCCACCGTCAGGTCCAGCCCTTTGCCTCGAATGGTGTTGGGCCCGTTGCTGTACACAAACCCGGAACCGCTGGGTTGCTGCGACAACTCAACGCTTTGACCGCCACGTATCAGGACCGCCTTGCTGCTGGCCGGCAAAAAACGCACCGAGATCGATTCTCCATTGGTACAGGTGAAGGCTACTTCACGCTCCGCATCCCGAGGTGGCACAGCGCTGCAGGCACTGACAGCGATGGCGATGAACAAGGCGGATCCGGCGACTCTCATAGATTTCTCCCCTGACATTTCAAAGCAGGACCGAGGCAGTCATTGGGCAATATGTGCGGTCGATGCCAGCTCCAACGCCTGCCGAGCGATCTGGACCGCGCCGCACCCAACCTGATTTCAGACAGGGCTCACACGCCTGTCGCGCTCCTTGTCCCGATACAGGCGCGCCTTTTCAGCATACATCGCCTTGTCGGCCCCCTGAACAATGCTCTCTATAGAGGTGCCCTCCTGGCCGCAGGCATGGCCCATCGAGACCTGAATACTGTGGCCCGGATAGAACTGATTGTTCAACTCCAGCAAGGACAAGATGCGCTCCTGCAATGCCACGGCACCGCGCTCATCGGTTCCCGGCAGGAGCACGACAAACTCGTCACCGCCGATACGGGCTGCGCAGGCCGGCGCATCGACGGCCTTGGTCAGAACCTCTCCCATACGCCTCAGCATGGCATCGCCTGCCGTATGGCCATGTTCGTCGTTGACGACCTTGAGGCCATTCATATCTATGGCGATCATGGACAAGGGCCAGGGGCCCTTGCGCGACAACCGGTTCAGTTCTTCGGTATAAAAAGCGCGGTTGCGCAACTGTGTAAGTACATCATGCTTGCCCAGATATTCAAGATAAGCCTCAGCCTTCTTGCGGGCCGTGATATCCACCAGCGACAGCAGCACCAGGCCCCATTTTTCCGCGTGGCTGCTCATGATGGCGAACTCCATGTGAATATGGAGCACATCACCGGCCAGGCCGTAGTTCACCACTTCCCGCTGCTGCACCAGCTTGCCATCCCACAGGTCTATCAGCTGCTCGGCGAACGAGTCATACATTTCGCCCCTGAAAACCCTGGACAGGTTCTGCAGCAACTGCTGCTTGCTCTCGGCACCGAACATCTGCAGCGTCTGGCGATTCACATCAAGGACCTGGATCTCCTGCATGCAGCGCGTCACGAACTCCGGGTGCACCTTCAGAAAGGTTCTGAAATCGGTGATCCCGCGCGCCCGAACATCGTCCATCAGGCGCTTGACCACGCTGAAGTCCTCAACCCACAGCGACACCGGAGAGTACTCGAACAGGTCCCTGGCGTACTGCTCGCTGCTCTGCAGCCGCGTCGTGCTCTGCACTTCGGCCGTCACATCCTCCAGGGAGACCAGCACCCGGCTCCAGCTTTGCTCGTAGCCCGGCAGCACACGTGCCCTCACCTGCACATCGAGTCGCCGCCCATCCAGGGCATAGTTGACCGAACGGGTCTCGAAACTCAGCACCCCGTCCCAGAGAGCGAGCAGCTCGTTCATGATGCTGTCGAGCATGTCGCCGCGAAAGACTTCGCTCAGCCGGCTCTTCAGGGTTTGCTCGTCTGCGGCCTTGAACAGATCCAGCGTGTATTGGTTGACCCGCAGCACCTTGTAGGACTGACTGCACAGCTTGAGCCGCTCCGGATCCTCTCTGAGGAAGCTCAGCAGATCGCGGACTCCATCCGCTCGCCACTGATCGAATATCTGTCTGAGGCCGCTGTAATCCTCCATCCAGAGCGATACCGGAGCCAGGTTGAACATATCCTCAAAGTCCAGACCTTCAGCGAGAGAATTTTTCACAAACGATACCTCCGTCAACAATTATTACCGAGACGACAGGCCTGTGCGCATGCCCTCTTGCGCAGGATCGATGGGCTGTCCCGGCGCCATGAAAAAAGACTCCCGCAGGAGTCTCTCGGCTCAGATCGCCTCGGGCAGCCTCTGCCTTGCGGCTTTCACCTTGTACATGGCGGCATCGGCTTTCTGCAGAGCATCGTCCACATCGGTCTCATCAGGCATCAAGCAGACCATGCCCACGCTGGCGCCGGCATAGTCGATCTTGCGCCCATCGGCCAGCTGCAAGCTGGCGACAGAGGCCTTGCTCAGCCTGAGCTGCATCTCCCTGATCACGCTGTCACCGTCCTCATCGAGCAAGGGCCCTGTGCCGACCATGACGAATTCATCTCCGCCAAAGCGAGCCAGCATGTCACTGCTGCGCAGGCCGGCGCGCAATTGCTCGGCCATGACTCGCAGCAATGCATCCCCGGCTTCATGACCAAACTGGTCATTGATCTGTTTGAAGCGATCAAGATCCACGAAGCCCACCAGCACCCATTCACGGGTGCGTCGGCAATGGGCGATGAGCCGGTTGAGTTCCTCGGTCACGCAGCGGCGATTGGGCAATCCGGTCAGGGCATCAAGCATGGCGAGCGAAGCCAGCTCCTCGTTGGCATGCTGCAGCGAGCGCACCAGTTGCTCGCGCTCTGCAAAGCCCGCGATGATCTTGGCGAACAGGCGCAGCAAATCCTCGGCCTCGCCCGCCAGCGCGACGGAGTGATCGCTGGCGGCACACAAAGTGCCGAACAATGCGCCATCGGAAAAGCGCACGGGCGTGCTCACATAGGTCTGGATACCCAGCTGGCGCGCGGCATCCGAGTCGCCCCAGCACTCGGCCACATTGCCGGTATAGCTGCGCCCTTCATCGAGCGAGCGCTTGCACAAGGTGTCGTTCCATGGCACCTCCAGTCCTTCGGGAATCGTCATCCCTCCCGTGTTGAGCGAATACAGGACATTCTGAATGCCGCGTCCCTCGTCCACGGTGGTGAGATAGGCCGACTCGAGATCCGTCACCTCGACCATGATTTCCAGCAGAGGCCGCGTGAAGCTGGGCAGGTTCTGAGAATTGGATACGGTCCGGGAAAGGCGCTGAACAATTGATGGCATGGTGCAATTTTGGGGAAGGAACACACGACAAGTGCGGCTGCTCAAACAAGGTCTGAAGTCTCGACATCATCGCTTGCATGCGGCTCAGACAATCCGCCAATCATGCAATGAATGCCGGATTTCAACGCCCGTATTTTCATGCAATCGACTGTGGGACTAGACCTGAGGCCAGATCACTCTCACACGCAGGCCGCCCAGTTGCGGTGACTCGTCAAGCAAAAGCTCAGCACCACTGCTTCTTGCAATGCTCTGCACAATTGCCAGCCCCAGTCCACTGCCGCCGGCCATGCCACCAGCTCCCTGGCCACGCACAAAGCGCTGCAGAACGCGCTGGCGCTCGGCCGCGGCGATGCCAGCGCCCGAATCCTCCACCACCAGCGCCCGGCCTTGCTCGTCCTGCAGCCAGCCCACGTCGACACGCCCGCCTGCGGGCACGTACTTGATCGCGTTGTCCAGCAGATTTCGCAGCAGTACTGCCAGCGCCTCCGTGTCGGCAGGCACGCTGAATGAGGACTGCTGCTGCGGCTCCTCACTCAAACCCATGTCCAGCCCTTTGGCCTGGGCTGCCGGTGCGGCATCCACCAGCGCCTGTTCCACCAGCAAGCGCAAATCGGCCAGCGGTGCGCCTTCGGTCTGCGGCTTGGCCTCCTGCCTGGCCAATGCCAGCAATTGCTCCACCAGGCGTCTGGCGCGCTCGATACCTTCCGCGAGGCGCGCCTGCGCCGCCTCACGCTCGGTGCTGTCCGTAGCTTTACGCAGCAGCTGCAATTGCAGCTGCAGGGCGGCCAGCGGCGAGCGCAACTCATGTGCTGCGTCTGCCACGAAATTCTGCTGAGTCTCAAAAGCCTCGCGCACGCGCTGCAGCAAGCTGTTGAACTCCTGCACCAGAGGGCGCATTTCATCCGGTAAATCATGCTCCGCAACCGGCGCCAGATCCTGGGGCTGACGCAGGGCCAACTCCCTGCGCACCCGCTGCACGGGCGTCAGCGAACGGCGAATCACCCACCACACAGCCAAAGCCAGCAGCGGCAGCAGCAAGACCACAGGCAGCAGGCTGCGCCAGGCCGCAGCGCGCGCCAGAAGTTGACGCACGCGCATGTCCTGGGCAATCTGAATCACCTGAGAGCGTGTCTGCAGCGAGAACACACGATAGGTGGTGCCACGTGCCGGCACATCGGCAAAACCAAGCACAGCCATCTGGGGCAAAGCCTCGCCCAGGGCCGACTCGAAGATTCTCAGGCCCTCATTGGTCCAGACCTGCACGATGAATTCGTTGTTCTCATCTTCGGGCGGTGCCCCCTGCGCCCGGCCTTTGACATCGACTGGCAGACCCGCTCGCAGCGCAAACGCCGTCTGCTGCATCTGGTAATCGAACAAGGTATCGGTCTGCTCCAGTGCATTGCGATAGGCAAATGCCCCCTGCAGAACAGCCACCAGCAAAATCGCCATGCCGATGAACAGCAGCAGACGTCCGCCCAGCGAACCGGGTAGTTTCAGCCGCTTCAATGCCTGGTTTTTGCTCATGGTCTGGGCACCATATATCCAAGACCGCGCACATTGAGCACTGCTGCGGCACCGAGCTTTTTACGCAGCCCGTGGATATAGACCTCCACGGCATTGCTGCTGACCTCATCGCCCCAGCCGTAAAGCTTGTCTTCGAGCTGCTGGCGCGACAGCGTGGCCCCGGGCCTTGCCAGCAATGCCTGCAGCACCGCCCATTCACGGCCTGACAGGGTGACCGGCTGACCATTCACGCTGGCTTCGCGGGTATTGGGGTTCAGCATGATGCCGCCATGCTCGTACACAGCCTCCAGATGCCCGGCCGCGCGGCGTGCCAGTGCACGAATGCGGGCCAGCAGCTCATCCATGTCATAGGGTTTGATGACATAGTCATCGGCCCCTGCGTCCAGGCCGGCAATGCGATCACGCACCCCATCACGCGCCGTGGCGACCAGCACGGGCGTTGCGTCCTTGCGCGCGCGCAGCTGGCGCAGCACCTGCAGGCCGTCCATTTCCGGCAGCCCCAGATCGAGCAGAACCAGATCGTACTGATGCCCGCGCAAGGCCGTATCGGCCCGGGCTCCGTCCTGAACCCAGTCCACCACATAGCCTTCACCACGCAGCAGTGCCTGCACGGCCTGGCCGATCATGGTGTCATCTTCAACGAGCAGTAAACGCATGGCGCAAGGATAGCGCCGCTAAAGCGGGAATGCCCGGTACCAGAAACAAAGGGTGCATCGCAAACCACCTGCATGCATCCACGCAAGGCGAAACGTGACAAGCGATGCAGCCTCACCCCAAGCGGGCAAGCCGACACCTCACATGAAGGGCTGCCGGTTACACCGCAGCTTCGATGCCCGGCATCGCCATACGCGCCTTGGTCAATGCCATGCCCAGGTTGGCAGTACGGCGGCAGACAAAGACAGCCACATAGTCGGGGACTGCCTTGCTGCGCAGAAAGACATGAATCAGGTTATCGCTGTTGATGATGATTTCCTGAAAGTAGTGATGGCCATCATCGCTGATGCCGCGCGAACGCTTGAACAAGGTCTCGATCATGGAGACGTTGGGGCCGTTGAACAGATCGGCCGTGGCAGCCGCCACCAGATCAATCACTTCGCGCGGGTGGGAATCCACGGTGCGGATCGATAGCAGCATGCCCGAGGCAGCATCCACGTAACCAGCAGCCAGACATTCAGGCACCAAAGCCACGGCCTGCGTCAACACAGCATCCAAACTCATTGGGTTCTCTCTTTCCTATTGCTTATCTTTGGCGTCATGCACCCTTTCGCCGTCGGCAGGGAACATGTCAAAGCGGTCTTGAAAACATCACGCCATCTTTTGCAGCAATGCGTTTTCGAATTCATATAGCAGCGCCTCCTGCGCCTCGGACTGCACGTACTGAGCGTCAATCAATCGCACGCGACGCAAAGCCTCTTCGGCAGTCAGGCCCTCGCGCACCAGCCAGGCCGCCAGCACGGTGCCGGTGCGACCCAATCCGGCAAGACAGTGCACGGCCAACACCTCGCCACGACGCAGGGCGGCAGACATGCGCGCCAGCAGCATCTGCATCTGCGCCACGGTCGGCGGCTCGTGGTCATAGACCGGCAGGTGAAAGTTCCTGAGCCCGTTGCGGGTCAGCGCTTCCTGCGGGAAATCCCTCTCCGTCAGCGTGATCAGCATGGTGACGCCGCAGCGGCCCAAAGCCTTGAGATCGGCGTCCATGTCGTGCACCACGCCTGGCCAGGGAGTACCTGCCAGCCGCCCTGGCACCAGCCAGGAAAATCCGCTCGGACCACGGCTGGCTGGCACGGCATTTTCAGCGGCCTGCAATGGCTGCATTTCCATCAGCACGGCCGCATTGACGGGGCGAGGCTGATGGCGGTCTCTAGCGGTCGTGTCAGATGCCACAAGCGCTGCGGCCGCGACCGGCCTAGGCGCCGCAGGCTCTGATGCCGATACAGGCTTTGCCGCAGGCAGCATGGGCTCCACGACCTCGCTCACGGCTGAAGACGATATGCGCAGGTCGGCAAATTCAGCAATGGCGGCCAGAGCTGCGGCAGGCAAGGGAGGCGGCGGCAGCACATCGTCTGCCAGCTCATGCACAGGCGTTCCCGGCATGGGGACGGCGCAGCTGCCGCTGCGCACAAACTGCTGACCGGCAGCGCTGAGCGGATGCTGGATGAACTCCGCCATTGCCGCAGCTTCCTGGATACGCCCGCCGGCGAGCAACAGCATCTGCTGCGCAGCAGCCTGTGCATGCTGCTGCTGGTGCGTGACCAGCAGCACACTGCGCTGCTGACCGATCTGCTTGATCACGTCCAGCAGTAAAAAAGCCTCATAGCCCTCCAGCTCGGCCGTGGGCTCATCGATCATCAACACCGCCGGCCTGGCCCAGGCCTCGCGCAAAATAGCCACGGCACGTTGCTGCACCGCACTCAACAGCATGGTGGGCTTGTCCAGTACCTGGGCCAGCTCGGCCAGGCCATAGTGCTGCAGCTGCTCGCTCACCCAATGACGCCATTGCAGTGGTGCACGTGACTCGCTATGGCGTGCTTTCTCGATCAGCGCATCAAGGGTGTTGGCGCGCATCAGCCTGGCATGCTGCTGCACCAGGCGAGGCAAGACCTGCTCGCCATCGGCACTCAAAGGCATGTGCAATGGCTGATCGGCATAGACCACCTGCCCCCAGCTGCGAAAGCGCGGATTGCTCGCATTCAGTCCAGCCAGCGTGCGCAGCAGCGTGGACTTGCCCGTGCCCGCAGGACCCAGCAAAGCGGTTACGCCTGATTGCGGCAGCGTGAAATCCACTTCGGCCAAAACCACTCGCGGACCGAATGAAGCGCCCAGGCCTTGCACTTGCAGACTGTGTTGCTGATCCAAGAATGTCCCCTTCGCAGCGCCTGCTTCGAGGGCCGTCACGATTTGTTTGCGGTCACACCGAATCGCCACCGCATGGCGCCAAAAGGCGAATGAATGTTTTGGCCGGCAGTCTATGGCATTACATCCTCAGCAACTCGTTACCTCTGGAAACATGACAACAACATGGGGAAATCCACTTAAAAATCATTTATTTAGATGTTTTTTGTTTTAAATCAATAAATATCGGATAAAGAAAAACCGCAACCGAAACGGTAGCGGTTTTCTGCGTAGTCAAGGCGCCAGTCAACCCAGTCGCACCGGCACAAAGATCTTGTTGCCATCGCGCCAGATCAGCACGGCCACGGTCTTGTCCGCCTTGGCGACTGCGGCCCGCACCTCGTCGATATTCCCGGCAGGTGCGCCGTTGATGGACAGCAGCACATCACCCTGGCTGATGCCTGCGGCAGCAGCCGGACCGCTGGCCTGGGCCACCAGCAGACCGGAATCCACGCCGATCTGCTGCTTCTCCTCGGGCTGCAGTGGGCGCAGCGCCAGACCCAGCTTGCCCTTGTCACCATCGGGTGAGGACTTGGCCACCTTCACCGCCTTGTCACTGGCATCACCCAACGTTGCGCTCAGGGTCTTGGATTCACCCTTGCGCCAGACTTCCAGCGTCACCTTCTGCCCAGGCAGGGCCTGGCCGATGAAGGCTGGCAGATCGCCGGAGCCGACCACCGGCTTGCCATCCACCTTGCGCACCACATCGCCCGGCTCCAGCCCGGCCTTGGCGGCGGGGCCGTTCTTCTCGACACTGGCCACCAATGCACCTTCCGGCTTGTCCAGCTTGAAGGAGTCGGCAAAGGCCTGGTTGACCTCCTGCACGCTCACGCCCAGCTTGGCATGCTGTGCCTTGCCTGTTGTCTGAATCTGCTGTTGCACACGGGTTGCCAGTTCGATGGGAATCGCAAACGACACCCCCTGATAGCCCCCCGAGCGGGTGTAGATCTGGCTGTTGATGCCCACGACCTCGCCCTGAGCATTGAACAGCGGGCCACCGGAGTTGCCGGGGTTGATTGCCACGTCCGTCTGCAGAAAAGGCACAAAGGAGTCATCAGGTAGAGAACGCCCCTTGGCACTCACCACACCGGCCGTCACGCTGTTTTCAAATCCGAAGGGCGAGCCTATCGCCAGCACCCAGTCCCCCACACGCAACTGGCTGGTCTGGCCCAGCTTGACCGTGGGCAGGCCGCTGGCGTCAATCTTGAGTACCGCCACATCGGTCTTGGGATCGGCTCCCAGCACCTTGGCCCTGAACTCGCGGCGGTCATTGAGCTTGACCGTCACTTCCTTGGCTCCGCGCACCACATGGGCGTTGGTCAGAATCACGCCATCGCTGGACACGATAAAGCCCGAGCCCTGTCCGCGCATGGGTGTATCGGGCTGCTGCGCACGCGGCCCCATGCCCTGACCACCGGGCATGCCAGGAATGCCGAACTGGCGGAAGAATTCAAAGAAGGGATCGTCAGGGCTGATGCCCGGGCCCTGTTGCTGACGTTCGCTGGCCTGGTCGCCTTCATCGTCGCTCATGGCACGAGAGGAACCCACCACGCTGATATTGACCACGGCCGCGCCGTTACGTGCCGTGATATCCGCAAAATTGGGAGCATTCACCGCAGGCAGGTTAAGCGCTGCGGGCTGTGCAGCCACAGCAGACTCGGTGGCCTGGGCTGCGCTGCGGGTTCCCACCAGACCGGCACCGGTGGCGCCCAGTGCGCCAATCGCACCAGCAGCCACCAGGGCCATCACCAGTCGGCGAGGCGTGGACAGAATTGTGTTCATGGTCATCCTTTCAAAGAAAAGCACCGGATCGGTGTCATTGAAGGGAAGTTTGACCATCCACACTTAGGCGAGACTTAGGCGCTCTCGGTTTTCAGCAAGGCTCCTGAATCGGCATCCGCCGCCACTTGCCGCCCCGTGAGCTCAGGCCTCTTGCGCCTGAGACTCGCCTCACTCAGATCAGCTCCAGCACTAGCTCTGGCGGACGGCAGAGTCTGGCGCCCTTGGGCGTGACCACGATGGGGCGATTGAGCAGCACCGGATGCGCAGCCACGGCCTGAATCAGCTGCACATCGCCGACAGCGGCGTTGTCCAGACCCAGTTCCTTGAACTGGGCCTCCTTGCTGCGCAGCAAGTCACGCACAGGCACGCCCAGATGCGCCACCAGCTCGGCCAGCTCCGGCGCAGTCAGTGGTGTGGCGAGGTAATCCACGATATTGGGCTCGATGCCACGCTCGCGCAGCAATGCCAGTGCGCCACGCGAATTGCTGCAGCGGTTGTTGTGGAAGATGGTGATGTCGGGACGATTCACGGGGGTGTCTGTACTTGTACTCATAGCTGCAGTGTAGCGAGCCCGGCCTTGCCCGCAGTCGTCACATAGCAGCTATGCCGGCAGCGCCAGAGCCAGGCTGTGCGCCATCTCATAGACTGTCTGCAAAACATCAAGAGGAGACATCAATGACCGCTTTCACCGAGCGCGAGCCCCTGACGCTGACCCGTCGCCAATGGAGCCAATGGGCTGCAGCAGCCGCCCTGGGAGGGCTGGCCGGAACAGCCCTGGCGCAAGATGCCAAATACCCCGCCAAGGCCATACGCCTGGTCATCCCGTTCACTCCGGGCGGCTCTGCCGACATTCTTGGACGTGCCATCGGTCACGAGCTGACCCTGGCCTGGGGCCAGAGTGTGGTGCCGGAAAACGTTGCCGGCGCAGGCGGCAGCATTGGCGCGGACCGCGTGGCCAAGGCCGGTGCAGATGGCTACACCCTGCTCATGGGCCATGTGGGCACGCTGGCCGTTACACCCACGCTCTACCCCAAGCTGCCTTACGACCCCATCAAGAGCTTTACGCCCCTGGCCTGGGTTGCGCGTGTGCCCAATGTGCTGGTCGTGCATCCTTCGCTGCCGGTCCATGATCTGGAATCGTTCATCAGCTACACCAAGGCCCATCCCGGAGCGGTGAACTTCAGTTCGGGCGGCAACGGCAGCGCCGCGCATATGACCATGGCCTATCTGAGCCTGCAAGCAGGGCTGAAGATGCAGCATGTGCCCTACAAGGGCACGGCCCCCGCCGTCAATGATCTGGTGGCCGGTCAGGTACAGGCCCTGTTCACCGGCATTCCCGCCGTGCTTGCGCAGATCCGCGCAGGCCAGATCAAGGCGATAGCCGTGTCGTCACCGCAACGCATCCCTGCGCTGTCCAAGGTGCCCACCGTGGCCGAAGCAGGCCTACCCGGCTTCGAGGCCGACCAATGGTATGGCGTGGTCGGCCCGGCCAACATGCCTACCGATGTGGTCGCCAGAATCAATCAGCAGATCAATGCTTCGCTCAAAAGCCCGGCCATTCTGGAACGTCTGCAAAGCGAAGGCGCCCAGCCCATGCCCAGCACACCCAAGGTCTTTGGCGATCTGATCGCCAGGGACCTTGCGCGCTGGCGCAACGTCATCATCGACAGCAAGATGACGCTGTGAGCGGGCAGCACTGAGGCATCAGGCCGCAGCAGAAGTGGCGGTCACGACAGCCGTCGCCGGCTCCAGCTCTTCCTCATGCGCATCGAGCTCGCGCCCAGGCAGCAGCAGATTCAGGCCTACGGCCACCAGCGCACCCACGGTGATGCCCGAGCCGAAGACCTCGCGTACAAAGGCCGGCATCTTGGAGAGCAGATCGGGCCGCACCGTCACGGCCAGACCACAGCCCAGCGAGACCGCAATGATCAGACCGCTGCGGCGTGTTTGCTCGGCGCTGCTGAGCATGCGGATGCCGGCCAGGATGATCATGGCGAACATCATCAGACCCGCGCCGCCAAGCACGGGCTGGGGAATCGTCACCACCAGCGCGCCCAGCACCGGGAACAGTCCGGCCAGCAGCAGCATTACGCCGGTCAGCATCACCACATGGCGGCTGGCCACGCCGGTGAGCGAAACCACGCCCACGTTCTGCGCGAAGGTGGAAACCGGCGGGCTCGACATCACGGCGGCAAAGGCCGAGCCCACGCCGTCGCACAACATGCCGCTGGCCAGGCGCTTGCCGCGGATCGGCGTCTGCGTTGCCGCTCCCAGTGCCATGAAAGTGCCCGTGGTCTCGACAATGGTCACGAGAAAGGCGATGGACATGGCAACGATGCCCGATACCGGAAAGCTCATGCCGAAATGCAGCGGCTGCGGAATCGCGAAGATCGGCGCCTCGCGCACCTGGGTGAAGTCGATCAGACCCAGGGCCAGGCACAGCAGATAACCGCAGGCAATCCCCAGCACCACGGCCGATGCCGAGATCACGCCCTTACCCCATTGCACAAAGCCGATCACCAGCGCCAGCACAAAGCCCGCAATCGCCAGATTGCCCACGGCGCCGTAGCTGCCGCTGCCCACGCCGCCTGCGGCCCAGTCCACGGCGACGGGCGTGAGCGACAGCCCGATCATGGTCACGACCACGCTGGTCACGGTATGCGGAAAGAAGCGACGGATCACCGGCATGAAAAAGCTGCCGATGATCATCACCAGCGAGCCCACCAGCGAGGAGCCCAGGATGCCGGGAACGCCATGCTCCAGCCCCACGCTGATGCCTGCGCCGACAAAAGCAAAGCTTGTACCCATCACGCAAGGCAGGCGTATGCCGACAGGCCCCACGCCGCGGCACTGGATGATGGTGACGACGCCCGAGCCCAGCAAAGCCGCATTGACCAGGGCCACGATCTGGTCGGCCGGCAGCTTGAGCGCACCGCCGAACACCAGCGGTACGGCGATGATGCCGCCCAGCGCAGCGAGCAGATGCTGCAGCGAAAGCAGCGTGGTGGTGATGAGGCTGGGCGGACGGTCTTCCACCCCGTAAAGCAGTTTTTCCATGGTCTTGTCTCCTGTTTTTTAGGTATGCAATCGCCGGGGAATAGGCTTCCCCGCGAAGGCCACAAGACTAAGCACGCAACCGGGAGCTCTCATATGCCGTTGCCGATACAGCCCATGCGCGGCGCCGTATAGCTTGTCCGGTATCGAGAAAGAATTTCTGGCACTCCAAGTCACCTGACACCAGTCCCGAGCCCACTTTTCTTCCAGTGCCGAAAAGGCTTGGAATCTCTCTCACACCGATGTCCGGCCATCGCAATGGACCCGCGATGGCCGTCACCGAAAAGTCTCAATGTCCTGCTGCAGCCCGCTCGAACAGGCTGCGCGCAAGATTGCGGTGCTGGCCCAGCACCACGGGCAGGTCGGCAGTCAGCAGGCGTCCATCCTCGACCACCACGCGGCCGTTGATGACGCTGCTGGACACATTGGCCGGCGTGCAGAACACCAGCGCCGCCACGGGGTCATGGCCTGCGCCCGCATAGCCGACAGCCTCCATGTCGAAGGCCACGAAGTCGGCCGACATGCCGGGGGCCAGCGCGCCGATGTCGTCGCGGTTGAGCACGCGTGCACCGCCCAGCGTGGCAATTTCCAGCGCCTCGCGGGCACTCATGGCCGCCGGGCCGTAGCCCACGCGCTGCAGCAGCATGGCCTGGCGCGCCTCGCCCAGCATGTGGGCTCCGTCGTTCGATGCGCTGCCGTCCACACCCAGGGCCACGGGAACGCCCGCATCGCGCATGCTGCGAATGGGCGCGATGCCAGAGGCCAGGCGCATGTTGGAGCATGGGCAATGCGCCACACCGGTGCCGGTGCGCGCAAACAGCGCAATGCCTTCGGGATCGAGCTTGACGCAGTGCGCATGCCAGACGTCGCGCCCCACCCAGCCCAGGTCCTCGGCGTATTGCGCCGGGGTCAGGCCGAACTTCTCCCGCGAGAAAGCCACGTCGTTGTCGTTCTCGGCCAGATGGGTGTGCAGCGAGACGCCGTGCGCGCGCGCCAGCACCGCCGATTCGCGCATCAGATCGCGGGTCACCGAGAACGGCGAACAAGGCGCCAGCACCACGCGCAGCATGGAGTGGCGCGAGCCGTCGTGGTACTGCTGGATCAGTCGCAGGCTGTCGCGCAGAATGGCCTCTTCCTCTTCCACCACCACATCGGGCGGCAAGCCGCCCTTGCTGCGGCCCAGACTCATGGAGCCACGTGCGGCGTGAAAGCGCATGCCCATCTGCTGCGCAGCCGCGATGGAGTCGTCCAGGCGCGAGCCATTGGGAAACAGGTAAAGATGGTCGCTGGTCGTGGTGCAGCCCGACAGCATGAGTTCGGCCATGGCGGTCTGGGTCGAGACATGAATCATCTCGGGCGTCAGGTGTGACCACAGCATGTAGAGGTTCTGCAGCCACGAGAACAGCTCGGCATCCTGAGCGGCCGGCACGGCACGCGTCAGGCTCTGATACATGTGGTGGTGGGTGTTGACCAGGCCCGGCGTCACGACCTTGCCGCGCATGTCCAGCACGCGCGCCTGGCCCTCGTCTGCCATGCGGCGATACTGCGCCGGCAGCTCGGCCGTTGTGCCCACCCACAGCAGGGCTGGGCCGTCCGCCACCAGAGCGCCATCTTTGATCTCGCGGCGCTGCGCATCCATGGTGACCAGTACGTCGGCATTCAGGGCTATCAGGGTCATGGTTTCTTTCTCTCTAAACAAGAAGCGCAAGTCTAGAGAGCCGCCCAGGCGCGCGATAGCGCTGAATTCCGCCAACCATGTCCACAAAATGTGGACAAAGAATCAGTGTTTTCTGGCGTAGAGCCGCGCCAGCGCGGATTCGATGCTTGCCGCCATGAGTGCTGCGGCGGCACTCAGCTCCGCGCCCTTGCGTACGAACAGCATCAGGGTCTGGCGCTGCAGATGTGCGTCGCGCAGAGGCACGAAACTGAGCGAGCCGCGATCCAGCTCCTCCAGCACATCCAGCGCGTTGAGCAGGGCAATGCCTTCGCCCAGCATGACCAGGCGCTGTATCAAGGCCATGGAGGTGGACTCGGCCACCGGCGTCACCTCGATGGCACTGCGCGCGAAGGCTTCGTTGAGCAGACTGCGTATGGTCAGGGCAGGTGCCGGCAGAATCAGCGGATGACCCACGCATTCGCTGAGCAGCAGCGACGACTGATGGGCCAGTGGGTGCTTGACCGGCAGGATGGCTCCGATCTGCCATTCGCTGGCTGCCAGCATGCGCAAACCGGGTCTGGGCGCCAGATCGTAGGCAAGACCCAGGTCCACCTCCCCTGCTTCCACGGCAGACACAATGGCCTGTATGGGCAGGTCGATGACACGCACGACCATCCCCGGATGGCTGCTGCGAAAGTCATGCACCAGCGATGGCAGCAAGGAGCCCGCCAGGCCCGACGTCGCCGCCACCGTGATCTCGCCGCGTCTCATGCCCTTGAAGTCGGCAATGCGCTCGCGCAGCGCTGCATGTTCGCGCAAGGTGCTGCGCACATGGGTCAGCACCATCTCACCCAGAGGCGTCAGACGCAGACGATTGTGGATGCGGTCGAACAGCGGCGCACCCAGTTCGGCCTCCAGATCGAGGATCTGCCGGTTCACGGCCGTGGGAGCCACATGCAGGTACTCGGCCGCCTTGCGGATGGAGCCGCGGCGGACCACTTCATCGAGATAGCGCAAAACTCTGGCGTGCATGCGCGCAGCCTACACGGGTTTGACCGACCGCGGAAAGCGCCGGCAGAGCACCTAGCTCTGGCGCAGCCTGTCCACCTCGGTGTGCAGGTCCTTGGCCCAGGCGCGGCGGTCGCGTCCATGGCCAGTCTCTGCCTCGCCGTAATGCACCACGGCAATCAGCTGGTCCGAGCAAAGCACGCGCCAGATGGAGCCCAGCAGGGTCTCGTCGCCCACATAGGTGGCGGCATAGCTGGTGCCGCCGGTTTTGCCATCGACAAAGCGCAGCCCCACGGGCTGCACCGGCGCATCGCATTGCACGGCGGCTTCGAGCAGATTGGAGTGAAACGAGAGCAGGCTGCGCCCGTCACCCGTCGTCCCCTCGGGGAAGACGGCCAGGATTTCGCCGCGTTTGAAGGCCTCTTCCATGGCACCCACCATGCGCACTGCATCGCGGCGCGAGCTGCGCTGGATGTAGAGCGTGCCCGCTGCCGTCGCCAGCGTGCCGATGATGGGCCAGCCCTTGACATCGGACTTGGAGATGAAGCGGCAATGGCGTGCCGCATGCAGCAAGGGAATATCGAGCCAGGAGATATGGTTGCTGACCATCAGCACCGGCCCTTTGGCTGGCGGCAGGCCTCTGACCTCCAGCTGCACCCCAGCGCGCAGCAGCAGCGCTGCGGCCCAGGCCTGCACATGCTCATGCTGCTGCTGGTAGTGCAGCTGCGGAAAGCGAAACGCCACGATCCAGGCGCCCTTGGCCACATGGGCCAGCAGACGCAGTCCGCGCCAGACTGCGCGCAAGCCGGTTCTGATTTTGTGCAAGCCGTTTGCCATGATTCTCAAAGAGTTTAGCGACTCGCCCCGCACAAGTTGCACCAACTTGAAACCGGCAAGCGCCTAAGACTGGCGCAATGCAAAGTCAGAGGTACCGAGCAAGCGCCGCCGCGCACCAAGGGTCTCGTCCTCCTCCCGATGCAACGCATCGCGAGAGGGGGAAGCGGCAAAGCCGCTCAGGGGAGCCTATCGTTGATAGGCAACAGCGCCGTCAACGATAGTCGTTACCACGCGCGCAGGCAGCTCGTAGCCATTGAAGGGAGTGCTCTTGCCCTGGCTCTGCAGCGCCTTGGGATCGACCGTCCACTCGGCCTCGGGGTCGACGATGCACAGATCAGCCACGCCGCCCACGCTGAGCTGCCCCAGCAGGGATTGCTGCTCGCCCAGCGCACTGCCCAGCACGGCCACGGGCGCCGAAGTCACGACTGCCAGTGCGCGGTTCAGCGGCACCTTGTAGTCGCGGCTCCACTTCACGGCGATGGACAGCAGCAGCTCCACGCCGGTCGCACCGGGTTCGGCTTCGGCAAAAGGCAGCACCTTGGCGTCTTCGTCCACTGGGCAGTGATCGGAAACCAGCGCATCGATGGTGCCGTCCGCCAGTGCAGCAGACAGCGCATCGCGGTCGCGCTGCTGGCGCAGCACGGGCACCACACGGGCGCTGCTGTCGAAGTAGCCGATATCGTTCTCGGTCAGCAGCAGCGAGTTGATGGACACGTCGGCGGTCACGTTCAGGCCTTCGGCCTTGGCCCGGCGCACCAGCTCCACGCCTGCTGCGCTGGAGATGCGGCACAGGTGAATCCGTGTCTGCGAGCCACGGATCAGCTCGAAGATGGTGTGCAGCGCAATCGTCTCTGCCGCCACGGACACCCCGGCCAGACCCATGCGGGTGGCCAGCGCGCCGCTGGCGGCCACGCCCTTGCCCAGATCCTTGTCCTGCGGGCGCAGCCACACGGCATAGCCGAAGGTGTTGGCGTAGCTCAGCGCACGGCTGAGCGTGGTGATGCTGGACAGCGGCACGTCCGCCTGACCGAAGGCCACGCAGCCGGACTCGGTCAGCTCGGCCATCTCGGTCAGCGTTTCGCCCTTGAGGCCTACGGTCAGCGCGCCCATGGGGAACAGACGTGACTTGTGCTGCTTCTCGGCACGGAACTTGAGCATTTCCACCAGGCCCTGCTCGTCGAGCACGGGCTCGGTATCGGGCGGGCAGACCAGGCTGGTCACGCCGCCGGCCACGGCAGCCGCCATCTCGGACTGCAGCATGCCTTCATGCTCGTGGCCGGGCTCGCGCAGGCGCACGGCCAGGTCCACCAGACCGGGCAGCACCCACTGGCCCGAGGCGTCGATTTCACGCTCGGCCACAAAACCATCGGGCACCGTGCCGATGGCGGCGATCACGCTGCCATCGATGGCGATATCGGCCTGCTGGTCGAAACCTCGTGCCGGGTCCATCACCCGGCCATTGCGAATCAGAATCTTCATGGTTTGGCACCAAATTGGCTCCCAGCCCTTGCCACACAAGCGCTAGCAGCTATAAAAACATCTCTAAAAGCCGTCACAACCAGCAACTGCAGTTTGCTTCGTCGACTTTCGCACGGGACACCGAGCTAGGGCCGCCCCGACGCGAGGTGTCGTCCCCCTCCCGCATCGCGAGAGAGGGGGAAGCCGCGCAGCGGCTCAGGGGGTGTTCAAGCCTCATTCCCCGCGACGATGGACATGACAGCCATGCGCACGGCGATGCCGAAGGTCACCTGAGACAGGATCACGGCCTGCGGGCCATCCACCACGGCGGAGTCGATCTCCACGCCGCGGTTGATGGGGCCGGGGTGCATGACGATGGCATCGGGCTTGGCCAGTTCCAGGCGCTTTTCAGTCAGGCCGAAGCTCTTGAAGTATTCCTGGCTCGAAGGCAGCAGCGCGCCGCTCATGCGCTCGTTCTGCAGGCGCAGCATGATGATGACGTCGCAGTCCTTGATGCCCTCCTCTAGATTGTGGAAGACGCGCACGCCCATGCTGGCCATGTCCGAGGGCACCAGGGTACGCGGGCCGACCACGCGAACCTCGGCAGCGCCGAGCGTGGTCAGGGCGTGGATGTCCGAGCGCGCCACGCGCGAGTGCAGCACGTCGCCCACGATGGCCACGCGCAGATTGGAGAAGTCCTGCTTGTAGTGTCGGATGGTGTACATGTCCAGCAGGCCCTGGGTGGGGTGGGCATGGCGGCCGTCGCCGGCATTGACCACATGCACATGGGGCGCCACATGCTTGGCGATCAGATAGGGAGCACCGGACTCGCTGTGGCGCACGACAAAGATGTCGGCCGCCATGGCCGAGAGGTTGTCGATGGTGTCCAGCAGGGTCTCGCCCTTGCTGGCCGAGCTGCGCGCGATGTCCAGGTTGAACACGTCGGCCGACAGGCGCTTGGCCGCAATCTCGAAGGTGGTTCGGGTGCGCGTGCTGTTCTCGAAGAACAGATTGAACACGCTCTTGCCGCGCAGCAGAGGCACCTTCTTGACTTCACGGTCGTTGACGCTGACGAAGTTGCTGGCCGTGTCGAGAATCTGGGTCAGGATGTCCTTGGACAGGCCTTCGGTGGAGAGCAGGTGGATCAGCTCGCCGTTCTTGTTGAGTTGGGGGTTGCGCTTGTACAGCACGATCAGGCCTCTTGAATGCGGAAGTGGAAAACACCGCTCTCGTCGCGCGCCAGCGCCAGGGAACGGTCGGCCGGCAGCGCCACGCGCGCTGCGGCAAAGTCGGCCTGGATGGGCAGCTCACGCCCTCCCCGGTCCACCAGAACGGCCAGTCGCACGCTGGCGGGACGGCCGTAGTCATAGAGTTCGTTGAGCACGGCGCGCACGGTGCGGCCGGTGTAGAGCACATCGTCCAGCACCAGCACATCGGCGCCGTTCACATCGAAGGCGATCTGGGTCTGGGCGCTGGAAGCCATGCCGCGCTGGGCAAAATCGTCGCGGTGCAGCGAGGAAGACAGCACGCTGGGCTTGCCCTTGAGGTTCAGATCCTTGTGCAGACGCTCGACCAGCCAGGCCCCGCCGGAGGTGATGCCCGCCAGACGGGTATTGGGGCCCATGATGCGCTGCACGCCGCGCAGCAGCTCGCTATACAGGGCTTCGGCGTCCAGGATCAGGCTGCCCTGACCCGCAATGGTTTCACTCATGGGAGACTCCTCAAAAACTGTTCAAGAATGATGCAGGCCGAAGCTGCGTCGGCGTCGCGTGCGCCACCCGCCAGGGCTTCGGTCGTGCTGTAGCGTTCGTCCACCTCGTACACCGGCAGCTTGAAGCGGCTTCTGAGCTGGCGGCCGAATTTCAGGGCCCGGGCCGTGTTCTCGTGGGCAGCGCCATCTGGGTGGTAGGGCACGCCTATCACCAGGGCATTGGGCTGCCACTCGCGGATCAGCTTCTCCACTGCGGCCAGGCGTGCATCCGCCCCTTCGGCCTTGATGGTGGGCAGCGGGTTGGCGCCGCCCAGCACGCGGTTGCCCGAGGCGCAGCCCGTGCGCTTGATGCCGAAGTCAAAACCCAGGAACTGCTGGAAATGGGCCGGTACCTCGGGCTTTTGCGGTGCGGGTGCCGCTGCAGGCCTGGCAGCCGCATTTTCGGCCGAGGAAAAAGTCGAGGAAAAGGCCGCATCGGCGGCCTTGTTGGAAGAGGAAATATCGTTCATGCGCGACCCGACTCCGGGGACAGCATCCAGCGCTGCAGACCCAGCAGGCCCAGAGCGCGGTCATAGCGCTCGTCCACCGGGGTGCTGAAGATCACCTCGGGGTCGGCTTCCACGGTCAGCCAGGCGTTTTCGCCGATCTCGGATTCGAGCTGGCCCTCATCCCAGGAGGAGTAACCCAGCGTGACCAGCACGCGCTTGGGGCCGGCACCGTCAGACAGGGCTTCGAGCACATCCTTGGACGTGGTCATCTCCAGACCGCCTGGAATGGTCATGGTCGAGGCATAGGCCGATTCGTTCTCGGGTGCGCCTTCGATGACCATGGGCTCATGCAGCACAAAGCCGCGATCGGTCTGCACCGGGCCACCGGTAAAGACCTGCTGATCGCGCAAATCATCGCGCTTGAGACCCAAATCCACTTTTTGCAGCAGGCCTTGCAGGCTGAGCTTGGAGGGCTTGTTGATAATCAGACCGAGCGCGCCACGCTCGCTATGCTCGCACAGGTAAACAACGCTGCGCGAAAACGACTCATCTTCCAGGCCGGGCATGGCAATCAGGAAGTGGTGCGTCAA
Source organism: Comamonas sp. C24C (assembly GCF_053345995.1). Lineage (NCBI taxonomy): Bacteria > Pseudomonadati > Pseudomonadota > Betaproteobacteria > Burkholderiales > Comamonadaceae > Comamonas > Comamonas sp. C24C. The sequence continues at coordinate 105,125 of NZ_JBKFBC010000006.1, forward strand.
GTTGATAGGCGCAGATTCTGCAGACATGCAGCGATTTTAATGGCGATCCATGACTCCTTCTTACCCTGTGGGCTTGATCTGGCTGCGGCGCGACCTGCGCCTGGCCGATAACGCGGCCCTTTATCATGCATTGCAGCAATGTGAAAAGCTGTATTGCGTCTTTGTCTTCGACGACAGCATTCTTGCCACCCTGCCCCGCGCCGACCGCCGCGTGGAATTCATCTGCCAGAGTCTGTCCGAGCTGGATGCGGCCCTGCGCGAGACCACGGGGCGCCCGCAGACAGGGCTGATCACGCGGCGCGGTCTGCCCCAGGACATCATCCCGGCCCTGGCCGGGGAGCTGGGCGCGGGCGCCGTCTTCTGCAACGACGACGACGAGCCGGCGGCTCTCGCCCGCGATGCCCAGGTGGCGCGCAGCCTCAAGAGCCAGGGGCAGTTGCTGTTGCGCTTCAAGGACCACCGCATCTTTGCGCGCGACGAGGTGCTGACCCAGAGCCTGTCGCCGTTTTCGGTCTTCACGCCCTACAAGAACGCCTGGCTGCGGAAAATCACACCGTTCTATCTCTCGGCTTACCCCAGCGAGCGCGATCTGGCGAACAAGCTGGCCGATCTGCCGGACACCGAGCGCCGCCCGATCCCCACGGCTGCGGATCTGGGTTTTGCCCCGGACACGCTGGCCGGCCTGCGCCTGCCCACCGGAGTCAGCGGTGCGCGCCAGTTGCTGGCCGATTTTCTGCCGCGCCTGCCGCAGTACAAGACGGCGCGCGACTTTCCTGCCCTCAAGGGGCCCAGCTATCTCAGCGTCCATCTGCGCTTCGGCACCGTGTCGATACGCGAGCTGGCCCGACTCGCCCATGAGGCGGCGCACAACGAGGACTGGTCTGCCGCAGCGCGCGAAGGGGCGGCCACCTGGCTCAGCGAGCTGATCTGGCGCGACTTCTACTTCCAGATCCTGGCCCACCAACCCTATGTCGTGGAACGCAGCTTCAAGCCAGCCTATGACGCTATCGAATGGGAGACGGGAGCCGAAGCCGACACCCTCTTTGCCGCCTGGTGCGAAGGCCGCACCGGCTACCCGCTGGTCGATGCCGCCATGCGCCAGCTCAATACCAGCGGCTATATGCACAACCGGCTGCGCATGGTCACGGCCAGCTTTCTGGTCAAGGACCTGGGTCTGGACTGGCGCCGGGGCGAAGCCTATTTCGCCGAAAAGCTCAATGACTTCGATCTGGCGGCCAATAACGGCGGCTGGCAATGGGCGGCCTCCACGGGCTGCGATGCCCAGCCCTGGTTCCGCATCTTCAACCCGGTGACCCAGAGCGAGAAATTCGATCCGGACGGCAAGTTCATCGTGCGCTACGTCCCCGAGCTGACGCCCTTGCCGGCCAAGCTGCGGCATGCTCCCTGGCTGGCCAAGCCGCTGGAACTGGCCGAAGCAGGCATCGCACTGGGGCGCGACTATCCCTTGCCCGTCGTGGATCATGCGGCGGCGCGAGAGAAAACCCTGGCGCGCTACGGAATCCTCAAGAAGGAGTCCTGATCTGCCTTTCTGCCTTCAGGCCCTGTGACGGTCCTGCCCAAAGGCACGGTACATGCTGCTTTACACGAGGCTGTCAGGTACCCATTAGGTTCGTCTTCAAAAAAAAGAAGCGGCTTGCGCAAGTCCCTCCTACATTTCAGACTGATATCAACCTGAAATGCAATACTGACTTGCGCAAGCCGCTTCCTTATCAGGAGCAGCGCTTATTCGACCACCACTCCCGGCTCCTCGGCAGGCCCGCCAAGCGGGCTGCGCTCGGGTGCAGGACCGCTGCGCTGCAGCGCGTAATGCCGGATCAGGCCCAGCAGTTCCTCATCGGAATAGGGCTTGCCCAGATAGTGATTGGCACCCAGATCACGGGCCATTTCACGGTGCTTCTGGGCAATGCGTGAAGTGATCATGACCACGGGCAGGCCTCCCAGCGTCTGATCGGCGCGGATATTGCGCAGCAAATCGAAGCCGTCCATACGCGGCATTTCGATGTCCGACAGCACCAGGGTCGGGCGCTCGTCCTGCAGACGCTCCATGGCTTGCAGGCCGTCGGCAGCCAGCGTGACTCGGTAGCCTTCGCGCTGCAGCAGACGCTGGGTGACGCGGCGCACGGTGATGGAGTCATCCACCACCAGCACCAGCGGCACCGTGGTCTGCGCGGCATCGGCGCCGAGCAGATCGACGCCACCGGCCTCGGCCTGCTGGCCGCCCTCGGCTGCCGCCTGCTCGGCCCTGGCCAGCATGGCGCGCACATGTTCGCCATGGACGTTGGCCAGCGCCACCGGGTTGTAGATCTGCACGACAGCACCCGAGGGCAGCACGGACATGCCGGTCAGACCCGGCAGGCGCGACAGCTGCGGGCCCAGGTTCTTGATCACCACTTCCTGGTTGCCCAGCACTTCGTCCACATGCAGCGCCACGCGCTGCGAGGCACTGCGCACAATCACCACGGGGCGCGTGCGGCCGAGGTTCTCCTCGCTGCGCAGCGAGGTCTGCCACAGCGCGCCAGCCCAGTAAAAAGGCATGACTTCGCTGCCGTCCTGGAACTCCTGCCTACGATAGCTTTCCTCCAGCACATCGACAGGTACGCGGCGCACGATTTCCACCAGATTGGCGGGCACGCCCATGGACACGGCACCCATGCGCAGCATCACCACCTGGGTCACGGCCGTGGTCAGCGGCAGCACCAGACGGAAGGCGCTGCCCCTGCCGGGCTCGGTATGGGTCTCGATACGACCGCCCAGGGCGTTGACCTCGGAGCGCACCACATCCATGCCGATGCCGCGACCGGCAACGCCCGTCACCTCGGTGGCCGTGGTGAAGCCCGGCTCGAAGATCAGGCGCGCCGCATCTTCCAGCGTCATGGGGCGCTCATCAGTCCACAGCTTGAGGCTCATGGCCTTGCTGCGAATCCGCTCCAGGTCCAGGCCGGCGCCGTCGTCTTCCACCGACAGTGCCACGTCGTTGCGCTCCTGACTCAGCACGATCTCGATGGTGCCGACAGCCGGCTTGCCCAGCGCCTCGCGCTGCTCGGGCGATTCAATGCCGTGAGCCACGCAGTTGCGCAGCAGATGCTCGAAGGCCGGCATCATGCGCTCCAGCATGCCGCGGTCCATTTCGATGGTGCCACCCAGAATGTTCAGGCGCACCTGCTTGCCCATCTCCTTGGAGGTCTGGCGCACCACGGCATACAGGCGCTCGGCAAAGGAGTCGAACTCCACCATGCGCGTGCGCAGCAGATCGCGCTGCAGATCGCGCGCCTGCCGGCCCTGGGCCACCAGATCGTCTTCGGCAGCCGCCAGATCCCGCTGCAGATTGCGCTGCACCGTGGCCACGTCGTTGACCGACTCGGCCATCATGCGCGTGAGTTCCTGCACGCGCGTGAAGCGGTCGAACTCCAGCGGATCAAAGCCGGCCGCCGTGTCCTTGGACAGGGCCAGACGCGACTGCATCTGGCTTTCGGCTTGCACCTCAATGTCGCGCAGCTGCGTGCGCAGACGCTCCAGGTTACCCGTCAGATCATGGAGCGCCGAGCGTGCCTGCGACAGACGCGCATCGACGCGCGAGCGCGCAATCAACACTTCGCCGGTCTGGGAAATCAGGCGGTCCAGCAGCTGGGCACGCACGCGCACGGTCTGCTGCGAGGCGGCGCGTGGCACCACCGGCGCCGGCAGCTGAATCGCCTGCGCGGTCTCTGCGGCGCTCTTCTCGCCAGCTTCAGCAGCCATCGCGGTCGGCGTCGCCTCGGTCTCTGCCGCACCCAGATGCAGCGCTGCCGGTGCCAGATGGTCGTCCAGCTGCGCCAGCGGCGGCTCGGGCTCCTGCTCACCGGCCATGCGCAGCACATCAAAGCTGGCCTGCAAAGCGTCGAAACTGCTCAGCAGCGGCTCTATCGCGTCGGCAGCGGGACGCTCCTGGTCGATGCGTTCCACCGCCGATTCCAGACGGTGGGCCATTTCGCCCATGCGCATGGCACCCGCCAGGCGGGCGCTGCCCTTGATGGTGTGCAGGGCACGCAGGACCTCGTTGCGGGCTTCATCCAGCGCCGGGCGCCCATGCCAGCGGCGCAGTGCGGCGCCGAGCTTGGGCAACAGGTCGATGGCTTCTTCCTCGAAGATGGGGAACAGGTCGGGATCGACCTGATCGAGCACATCGATGTCGTCTTCGTCATCGCTGGCATGCACCGCCAGCGCGATGGCTTCATCGATGCGGCGTTGCAGCTCGGCCTCATGCTCCACGCTGCCTCCGGCAGGCACCATGGAGTACGGCGGCTGCTGCGCTGGGGGCGGCGCCACATCCAGCAAGGGATCGGCAGCCGCTGCATTCACGACTTCATCGACAGGCTCCTCAGCAAAAGCATCGGAAAGCGAGGGCAAAGACGCTTCCTCAGACAGCTCGGCGGCAAAGTCCAGCGGCATATCCTTGAGGTCGGCGGGCTGCTGCAGCGCCTGCACCTCGGGCCACTCTGCCTCGTCCAGCCCGACCAGATCGACCGGCTCGAGATTGACCGACTCGCCCAGGGCGCTGGCATCGATGGTGGTGTCCAGAATTTCGCGCAGCGCCTCTTCGACGGCGGGCAAGGCTTCCTTGAGAAAACCCGCCGCAAACTGATGCAGCAGACGGCGCACCTCATCGGACGCGCTCAGGCATTGCTGAATCTGCAGCGCGCTGGCGTAGCCCTGAGGCTGCAGATGCAGCAGTGCATGCTCGAGCAAACGCGCCAGCTCAGACAAGGCCTTGAAGCCCACGGTGCCGGAGCTGCCTGCCAGCGAATGCGCCAGCGCGATCGCATCGTCAGGAATGGCTTCGCCGGGCTCCTGCAGCCACTGCTGCAACACCTCGCCCAGACGCTCGGACCAGTCGTCCGCTTCGTTGAGATAGACGTTGTACAGCGCTGTGCTGATGCGCAGGCCGTCAATATTGCGATAGCCGTCGTCCGGCTCGGCTGCCTGCTCGGGCGGCTGCTCCGTCGCCGGGACTTCGGACTCTGCTGCCTGAACCGACTCTTCGGCCACGACTGGCTCGGGCGCACCATCCAGCAAGGCTTCAATCGCCTCCAGCTCAAGCACTGCCTCTGCGGACGGCAACTCGGCCGCAGTGTCCACGGCGGCCGTCTCCACGGAAGCCGCATCTGCGGAGGCCGTCTCAGCGGAGGCCGTTTCCACAGGGGCCGTATCCACGGAGGCCGTATCCGCCTCCAGGGCGGTCTGCACGGCAATGGCAGCCTGTTCGCTTTCACGCATGGCCGCTTCGAAGGCGGCGAAGTCCAGCTCCTGCACCTCGTCCGCACTGCTTCTTTGCTCTGGCGAGGACTGAGCCTCGATCACGGCATCGACAGCAGCGCCTTCGGTCTGCTCTGGCGCTGGCTCGCCTTCCGACTCCAGCGTAGGCAGCGCGGATGCGTCGAGCGACTCCGGAGCCGCCAGCTGCTGCAACAGATCGTCGGGAATATCCAGCTGCGGCAAGGCAAAGTCGGCCGTTGTCGCCTCCGGTTCAGGAACAGGCTCCTGCCCGGGCACGGAAGACAGCTCCTCCAGGGAGAAGTCCAGTTCTGGCATGGCAAATGCGGGCTCGCTCCGGGCAGTCTGGGCATCGGAGCCGTGCTCTGCAGCCTCGGCCTCGAACGCCTGCGGCCACTCCTGCACTTCGGCGGCCAGCGCGGGGGGCAGCTCCGGCACTGGCTCGTGCGCTGCAGCGGCTTCCACCTCGGCCACGTCCAACACCGGCTCCATGCGCTCCGCGCGCTCGGAGCGACGTGGAACCAGGGCCACGTCGGCACGCTCGCCCTGCAGACGCATGGCGTCGGCGGCAGCTCGGAAGGCCGTGGCCGACCAGTTCTGCGCCTGCCGGTTCTCGATATCCCGGGCCCAGGCAGCAAAGGCTTTCAGTGCATCCTGAGCCAGCTGCTGCATGGCCTGCGGCATGGGCCGCTGCTCTGCCAGCCAAGCATTGAGCATCTGCTCCATGGCCCAGCCGGCTTCGCCAAACTCATCCAGCCCCACCATGCGCGAGCTGCCCTTGAGCGTGTGAAACGCACGGCGCAGCGTGGTCTGTTCGCTCAGATTGCCGGGCTCATCGGCCAGAGCCTGAAGGGCCTGCAGGCCGTTATCCACGACTTCACGGGCTTCCTCCAGGAAGATGGACAGCAGCTCATCATCGCCATCCAGCTCTTCGGCGCTCAGCTCGGCAGCAGCAGACAGGGGCTCTGTCGCAGCAACTGCTGCGCTGCCCGGGCCGGCCGGATCCTGGCCTGCATGAGAAGCAGTGACGGCCTCATCCGCTGCCGGTCTGCCCGATTGCATGTCCGCAAACACCTGGGCCATGGCATCGGCCAGGGCATCGGAGCCTGCCACCGCCGGCTCGGACGCAACAGGTGCAGGCCTTGCCTCGAAGTCGGGCAAGGCACCTGGCTCGGTTGCGGCCCAGGGCGGGGTGTCCTCATCGTCTGTGAGCCCAACCTGCAAGGGCTGCGGCTGTGCCGCAGGCTGCACTTCGGCGGGCGGCGGCGGTGCAGCGACCGAAGGCTCGATGGCCGCTGCAGCTGTTGGGATGGCCGCTGCGGCAACCGCTGCGACCGCAGGCTGCGCGGATGGCACGCCATCCATGGGAATATCCACGGTCGGCCGGAAAGCTTCGGGGCCGCGACTGCGGCTGTGACCCATGACGATGCGTAGCTCGTCCTTTTCCTCGTCATAGACAAACAGCTTGCGCGCCATATTGCGCTGGTAGCTGAGCATGTCGATGAGAAAGCCCATGGCGCCCAGGCTGCTGCCCAGCTTCTCGAAGATACGGGGCTGATTCTCGACCGCCACCTCGCCGAGCATCAGATGCTCGACGGTGTCACGCATGCGCTGCATGGCGGTCGCAGCCTGCTCGAAGCCCAGCACCGACAGCACGCCGCGCATCTGCGCCATCTGGCCCGGCACCGAGGCCAGCACCGAGATGTCGGAGGGGTTACGAAAGAACAGATCCAGCTGCTTCTCTGCCTCGCCCAGGGTGATGCGCAACTCGCCCACCACCGATCCCATGGTCTGCTGGTCGCTGGCCTGACGGTAGAGCTCCTCCATCCAGATTTCCAGCGGCTCGGACTGCGCGCCATGCAACGCCGCATCCAGGCGCTGGACCAGCACGCTGGACTGGGCGGCCTGTATCTCGTCGTCATGCCCGGCGGTCATGAAGCTGGCCTGCAGATACAGCACTGCGGTTGCCACCTCCATGGCCAGCTCGGCCGGTGGTGGCTCGCCGATGCGCTCCACCGTCTCGGCCACACGAATCAGCGCGCGGGCCAGACCGTGACTGACAGGCTGCAACTTGACCAGCGACTCGGACACCAGCCCGAACTGCTCGGCCATGGACCGGATCTTGCTGCGGTCGCCGCCGGCGACCGCTGACCAGGTTTCGGCGGCGGCGGCAATGCGCTTGCGCGCCTGCACCAGCACCGAGGGATCGAAACGCCCATAGCGCGCCACGTGGTAGTCCACCACCGGCATATGCTCCATGGCATAGGCCTCGTGCACGGCCTTCAGGCTCTCGCCGGCCTGCTCGCGGGGCTTGGCCTGCGCGCAGAAGAACATCAAATCCTGCAGCAGGCGGGCGGGCGGAAGGCTGTCGCCCTTGGCCATGCTGGCGTACTGCATGAGCACGCGCGAAGCCATGCGCTTGACGTAGATGTCGGCGGTGATGAGTCCGCGTGCCAGGCCGTCAAAGAAGGCCGCGGCAATCTTCCAGAAACTGCGCGCCGCCACATCTTCGGACTGAGCGGCCGCAAAGCGCCGGCAGAGCTCGCACATCTGCGCAGCTGCTTCCTGGTCGTCACTCTTGACCATGCGCAGCACCACGCCGTCCAGCATGGCACGTGCATGCGGACCATAGGCCAGCGGCTCGGGCATGGTCCCGGTCCAGCGGGGCTCGCGCGCACGGCGCTCCGCAGGCCACAGGTCTGCCGGGTGTGCCTTGTCGTTGCCGGCCAGCACCTGGGTCTCGCGGTACTGGGGGAACAAGGCTACGGCAGAGACCTGCTGACCGGCCAGCACGGCCTCCAGGAATTCCATCAACGCAAAATGCGTGCGCTCCAGCGTGGTCGCCGCTTCCTGCGTGCAGTATTCGGGACGCTGTACGAAGCGGTTGACCGCAGCTTCCATGCTGCGCATCACCTGCGCCGGAGCGGTGACGCCCACCATCTCCAGGGCGCCGCAAGCCTGGTGCAGTTGCTGGCGAGCAATGCGCAGCGCCGATGTATCCAACTCCTCAAGATCAGACAAACGGGCTGCATCCGCATCGCGCATGAAACGGTTCACCGCCTTGGACGCCGCCTCCAGCGACTTGCGCACTTCATCGAGCACCCAGGCCAGCGGGCCCAGATCCTGCTCTGCAGTTGCAGACATGGCTGCACGTATTGGCGAGTCGTCAACCACTGACATGCTCTAGTTCCTTAACCCTCAAGGGTCGTGCATTTTTATGAGAGAAAGAGCCAGTCAAATCAGGCAATCTTGAATCGGGAAACGGACTGACGCAGCTCTTCAGCCATATGGGAGAGCTCGCGCACCTGCTGTGCAGTGGTGCGGGTGCCCTCGCCGGTTTGCTCGGTCACGGCAAAAATATGCTGAATGTTTTCCGCCACGCCGTTGGCCATATTGGCTTCACGCGAAGTGGAGTTGGAAATCTGCTCGATCAGCTCGGCCAGTCGGCGCGACACGCTGTCGATTTCAGACAGTGCGGTACCCGCAGAGTCGGACAGACGGGCTCCTTCGACCACGCCCTGGGTAGAACGCTCCATGGCGGCCACGGCATCCTGGGTATCGGTCTGAATCGCCTTCACCAGCGCGGCAATCTGTCGCGTGGCGTCGGCAGAGCGCTCCGCCAGACGCTGCACTTCTTCGGCCACCACCGAGAAACCGCGACCGGCTTCACCGGCGGACGCGGCCTGAATGGCGGCGTTCAGCGCCAGCACGTTGGTCTGCTCGGTAATGTCCGAAATCAGCTCGGTAATTTCACCGATCTCCTGGGACGATTCGCCAAGGCGCTTGATTCGCTTGGATGTATCCTGAATCTGATCGCGGATGGAGTTCATACCGCCGATGGCGTTCTGCACGGCCTTGAGACCCGAGTCCGCAGCCTGCAGCGACTGGCGGGCCACCTGGGCCGATTCCTGCGCCTGGGCCGAGACGTTGTTGATACGGCCGGCCATGTCCAGAATCGACTTGCCGGTTTCGCGAATCTCATGCAGCTGCTCGTTCGATGCAGCCAGCAGCTCGGTCGAGGTGACGTCCACCTGTTCGGTGGTCTGGGCCACTCGGGTCACGGTGTTCTGCACCGAACCCACCAGAGCGCGCAGCTCTTCCACCGTGTAGTTCACCGAGTCGGCGATCGCGCCGGTGATGTCCTCGGTCACGGTGGCTTCCTGCGTCAGATCGCCTTCGGCCACCGATTGCAGCTCGTTCATCAAACGCAGAATCGCCGCCTGGTTGGCGTCGTTGATGCGCTTGGCTTCCTGCTCCTGCAAACGGGCATCGACCTGATGGCGCTCGGCTTCCTGCTGACGCGCACGGCTGTCCAGCAGCTGCACGCGCGAGATGCCGATACCGCTCAGAACCGCGGCCAGAATGGCCACGGCCAGCAGCGCCAGCTGCAGCATGCTGGCTCCGCCCAGTCCCTGCAAAGCCGTCTGCAGCTGCTCCAGCTGCTGACGCAGCGGTTCGCTGTCGTTGTTGATGCTGGCCTGCGCCTCACGGGCCGATACCAGACCTTGCAGATTGCCCAGAATGGCGCTGGCCTGCGTGCGCGTGTCGTCGTACTGCTTGATCAGCGTCTCGAGTTGCTCGCGCACCTGAGGGTCGCGTGCCGCCGACAGCCGCATTTCGGCGCTGCCGTTGAGCAGACCTTCGGAGATTTCCTTGAAGGAGTTCAAGTCCTTGCCGAGCAGGAACACGGCCTCGGGGCTCACGCCCTCCAGGGTCTGGAATTCATTGGCAGACTTGGCAATCCGCTGGGTCAGCATCACCAGCTGGCCGGCAGCAGAGATCTCGGCCGCACCGGCACCCTGCTGCAACTTCAGCGAGGAAATGGTTTCAGCGGTTTCCAGTAGATCGGAGGACTGACGGTTGATGGTGCGCAGCGCGTCGCCCACCTGGGTCAGCGTCTTTTGCTGTCCGAGAATCATCCCCGCACTCTTTTCCGCGCGCTCCATCAGGGTGCTGATGGAGCTGAGCTCGTCCTGCAAGCCGCCGCCCAGCGCATTCACGCCCAGATCGGAATCGCCGCCAGCCAGCGCTCGCACGTTGCGCGCAAGAACGCCGGCGCTGTCCTTGACGTCGGCAAACGCAGGAGCTGCCCCCGTCATGGCGATGGAGACCGACTTGGCCAGACGCTGCGACTGCATCAGCGCCTGACCGGTTGCCGCCAGCTGCTGATTGGAGTTGTTGGCTTCGCGCAGCATCCAGGCCGACAGCACTACCAGCACCAGCACCGAGCCACCCAGCAGGGTGAACAGGGTGCGCTGGTGCTTGGCGGTCGTGGCCGTGCCAAGAATGGGCAGGCTCACCAGTTCATCCGCACGGGCAGCCTCCTCGACGCCGAAGACGGAAGGTGCCCCCTGCACGCTGTTGAGCGAGCCGTCATACAGATCCTGTACGACCGTGTCTCCCATCATGCTGCTATCACCACTGGCGGCTGCCGCGATGGGCTTGCGTCGGAACAACTGATTTATTTTCTGTGCAAAGGACATAGCGCTGTATCCAGGAACCTCAAGCACGAATGCTCAAAAATTTGGCGGTTTGAGACAGGGGCTGCAATTTCAGCTCCTGCCAGCGGCGGCCGCTCGCATCGATATGGACGGCTCCAAAGAAACTCGGGGAGTGATCAGGCGCGGGCTCGGACCTGGAAAAAGCGTCTGCGGCACGCAGGCCCAGCAGACGATCGGCCAGCAGGGCTGCGTTGACCTCCAGAGCCGGGTTGAAGGCCAGTAGGCTGCAATCCATCAGCTCCTGCTCATTGCGGGCGTTGCCATGGCCCAGCAACTGGGCCAGGTCCACAACGCCCATCAGGGAGCCGCGCAGATTGGCGATGCCCAGAAACCAGGCCTGTGTGTAGGGGACGGGCTGAACGCCGGTCCAGGGGAAAATCTCTCCCGCCTGATTCAGCGGCAGCAAATAGTCCCGTCCGCCAGCCTGGACTGCCAGCCAGGCAGCCACGCTGACGCCTTCGCTGCGTGCTGCCTGCAGGCGCCCGGCCAGACGGGATTGAAGATCTCGGAGGGCTTCGCGGTTCGCCATAAGCAGCGCAGCTCGTTATAGAGCGGCGATCTTGGCTTGCAGCTCGGCGGCATCCACGGGCTTGGTGATATAGCCACGTGCGCCCTGACGCATGCCCCAGACCCGGTCGGTTTCCTGATTCTTGCTGGTGCACATGATGATGGGCACATCGGCATACAGGGGATCGCGCGAGATGGCGCGCGTCAACTGAAAGCCGTTCTGTCCGGGCATGACCACGTCCATCAGGATCAGGTCGGGCTTGTCTTCGGCCAGACGCTTCATGGCTTCCTCGCCGTTTTCCGCAGTGCGCACCTGCAGGCCCTGCTTTTGCAGGATATCGCTCAGAGCCATCAGCTCCGTCTTGGAATCGTCAACGACCAGAACTTTTTGAATTGTCATCATGCAGCTCCCACATCTGCAGCTTGCAGCGCGAACTGTTGTACGGCTTGCAGCAATTGATCTTTGGTGAAGGGTTTGGTCAGATAGTCCTGACAGCCCACCATGCGTCCACGGGCCTTGTCGAACACACCGTCCTTGGATGACAGCATCACGACGGGCGTATTGGCAAAACGCGCATTGCGCTTGATGATGGCGCAGGTCTGATAGCCGTCGAGCTTGGGCATCAGAATGTCGCAGAAGATGAGTTGCGGCTGGTAGTCGTTGACCTTGGACAAGGCATCGAAGCCGTCATCGGCCAGAAGAACCTCGTAACCACCTTGCTTGAGGAAAATTTCAGCGCTGCGGCGGATGGTATTGCTGTCATCCACGACCAGAACGCGCAAAGGCGCAGCAGGTGCTGTCACGGTGAAATCCCTCCCAATTCGGTCGTCAATGGAATCGAGTGTCTCTGGCACTCAGATTTCCACCATTTCAAAGTCTTCCTTGCGCGCACCGCATTCCGGGCATGTCCAGTTCATGGGCACATCTTCCCAGCGGGTGTTCGGAGCAATTCCATGTTCGGGGCAGCCTTGGGCTTCGTCATAAAGCCAGCCACAGGTCAAACACATCCAGGTTTTAGGGTCAGTCACAGCTTAAAGGGGCTTCACATAGAATGCAACGATTGTATCTAGTCACAACCCCGGCTCCCACCCTTGCATTCCCGGGTGCAAACTGGGGTGCGCCATGGCATTGAACCCCATCTCCTCCTCCCCCCCTCGCCGCACCCGCCAGGAAGAAGCGACAGAATCCGCTCCTGTCTGCGTGCTGTCCTTCAACAGCAGTGACCCCAGCGGAGCCAGCGGACTCTCGGCCGACATTGCCACCATCTCCTCCATCGGCGGTCATGCGCTGCCGGTGGCCTGCGGCGCCTACGCCAGAGACACGGCGCGCATCTACGAGCACTTTGCACTCGACGACGACGCGGTGACCGAGCAGGCGCGCATGGTGCTGGAGGACATTGCCGTCACCGCCATCAAGGTCGGTTTCGTGGGCAGCCCCGCCAATCTGGCGGCCATCGCCACGATCTCGTCGGACTACCCCGACATCCCCATCATCAGCTACATGCCGGACCTGTCCTGGTGGGAGGACGACAAGCAGGATCAGTACCTCGACGCGTTCAAGGAGCTTGTCCTGCCTCAAACCTCGGTGTTGGTTGGAAACCACAACACGCTGTGGCGCTGGCTGCTGCCGGACTGGGAAAACAGCCGTGCACCCACGGCGCGCGACATTGCCATGGCCGCCGAGGCACTGGAAGTGCCTTATGTGCTGGTGACCGGCATCCCCCTGCCCGACCAGTTCGTGGACAACGTGCTGACCACGGCCCAGTCCGTATTGGGCAACAGCAAGTACGAGATGTTTGACGCCACGTTTACAGGTGCCGGTGATACGCTGTCCGCAGCGATCACGGCCCTGCTGGCCACCGGCAACGACCTGGGCGCTGCGACCCTGGAGGCGCTGGAATACCTGGACCACAGCCTGGATGCAGGCTTTCGCCCCGGCATGGGCCACTACCTGCCGGATCGTCTTTTCTGGGCACAGCCCACCGAGGACGAGGAGTCCGAAGACGAGCAGGCCGAAGACTCCACCGATGACGAACCCGACTCCAAGCCGATTGAAGGCTTTGTGATTCCTTCCCATGACACAAAACACTGATCTGAATACTGCACTGTTCGAGCGCGCCAAGGGCGTGATCCCCGGTGGCGTGAACTCGCCCGTGCGCGCGTTTGCCGCCGTGGGCGGCACGCCGCGCTTCGTCAAGCGTGCGCAAGGCGCTTATTTCTGGGACCAGAACGATCAGCAGTTCACCGACTACATCGGCAGCTGGGGCCCCATGATCCTGGGCCACGGCCACCCCGAAGTGGTCGAGGCCGTGCAGGCAGCAGTGCTCGAAGGCTTCAGCTTTGGCGCTCCCACCGAGCGCGAAGTGGTGCTGGCCGAGAAGATTCGCGCCCTCGTGCCGAGCATGGACATGGTGCGTCTGGTCAGCTCCGGCACCGAAGCCGGCATGAGTGCGCTGCGCCTGGCGCGCGGCTACACCGGCCGCAACAAGATCATCAAGTTCAACGGCTGCTACCACGGCCATGCGGATTCGCTGCTGGTCAAGGCCGGCTCGGGTCTGGCCACCTTCGGCGCCTCGTCCTCGGCCGGTGTGCCCGCCGATGTGGCCAAGGACACCATCGTGCTGGAGTACAACGACATCGCCCAGCTCGAAGAGGCCTTTGCCAAGATGGGCGGCGACATCGCCTGCGTCATCATGGAGCCGATTGCCGGCAATATGAACTTTGTGCGGGCCTCGGTGGACTTCACCCGCCGCATCTCCGAGCTGACCCGCGAGCATGGCGCACTGCTGATCTATGACGAGGTCATGACCGGCTTCCGTGTGGCCCTGGGCAGCGCACAAAGCCTGTATGCCAAGGAGATCGAAGGCTTTGCACCCGACATCACCGTGATGGGCAAGGTCATCGGCGGCGGCATGCCCATGGCGGCCTTCGGTGCACGCCGCGAGATCATGGAAAAGCTCTCGCCGCTGGGCCCCGTCTACCAGGCCGGCACGCTGTCGGGCAACCCGATTGCCACGGCCTGCGGCCTGAAGACGCTGGAGCTGATCAGCCGCCCCGGCTTCCACGCCGAGCTGCACCTCAAGACCGGTCACCTGATGCAAGGCCTGAAGGCCGAAGCCAATGCTGCCGGCATTCCCTTCAGCGTGGACTGGCAAGGCGGACTGTTCGGCTTCTACTTCCTGCCCGAGCTACCCACGCACTACGCCCAGGTCATGAAGACCGACGGCAAGGTCTTCAACAAGTTCTATCACGGCATGCTGGAGCGCGGCCACTACTTTGCCCCGGCTCTTTATGAGGCAGGCTTTGTCAGCGCCGCGCACAGCGACGAAGACATCGACCGCACCATTGAAGCGGCACGCGAAGTCTTCAAGACACTGTAAATCTCAGCCGCCCACCAGGCCCTGCAGCCTATGTCTGCAGGGCTTTTTGTTTTTGCGGCAGACGGGGACCGGACCTCGGCAGCCGGCCATCCCGGCCTAGCCATCGATGCCCTGCAAGCCACACGCCTGGGACAGCTGCCGGGGCGCACCCTGGCAGTCGCTCAGGGCCGCTGGAAAGCGGCTCTGGCGCGCTCCACTTCGGCTCTGGTGATGCAGCCCGGCGCATGGTCGTTGACCATGCCCATGGCCTGCATCAGCGCATACATGGTGGTCGGCCCGACAAACTTCCAGCCGCGCTTCTTGAGTTCCTTGGACAGGGATTGCGACTCCGGCGTCTGGGCCCGAATGGTCGTTCCCGTCGATGGCACAACCGGCTGATAACGCCAGAAGAACGCGGCCAGCGAGCCTTCTGACTGGACCATTTCGATGGCCCTCTGGGCGTTGTTGATCACGGCCTCGATCTTGCCGCGGTGGCGCACGATGCCCGCGTCCTGCAGCAGGCGCTGCACATCGGCATCGCCGAACTGCGCGACGCGCCGGAAATCGAAACCCGCAAAGGCCGCCCGGAAGTTCTCGCGCTTGTTGAGAATGGTCAGCCAGCTCAGGCCGGACTGGAAGCCTTCCAGGCAGAGTTTCTCGAACAGGCGCTGATCGCTGTCCACCGGGAATCCCCATTCGCGGTCGTGATAGTGCACATAGCCCGGCGTGGCCAGACACCAGCGGCAGCGCTGCTGGCCATCTTCGGCGGACTGGGTGGGAGAGCGGGTCGGCGTGGTCTCGGTGGGTTCGGTACTCATGCCCAGCACTCTAACCAATGCAAAAGCCCTGCAGGGCGTTCCGTGCAGGGCTTTTGTTTTGATAGCTTCTTACGATTGATATCAAACGATTTCAGATATAAAACATATTGAAATCGAGCAATACCATGCGCTTGCAGCTCACTTTTTATCCGCCTGAGCCAGGCGCGAATGGCGCATGCCATAGGCCATGTAGATCACCGCACCCAGCGCCATCCAGCCCAGAAAGCGCAGCCAGGTCAGCGTGGTCAGATTCAGCATCAGATAAAAGCACAGCATGGCCGAAAGCAGGGGCAGCACCGGCACCCAGGGCACGCGGTAACCGGTGCCGGCGTCGGGGCGCTTCCTGCGCAGCAGCAGCACGCCGATGCTGACCAACACAAAGGCCGACAGCGTGCCGATGTTGATCATCTCCTCCAGCAGCTCCACCTTGGTGAAGCCCGCCAGGACCGCGACCACGGCACCCACCATCAGTTGCAGGCGTACCGGCGTCTTGCGCCTGGCCGAGGTCACGCTCCAGCTGCGTGGCAGCAGGCCGTCGCGCGACAGCGCCATCAGGATCCGGGCCGAGCCCATGAGCAGCACCATGACCACCGTGGTCAGGCCCAGCAGCACGCCCACGGCGATCACCTGGGCGGCCCAGTTGGCGCCCACGCTGATGAAGGCCGTGGCCAGCGAGGGATTCTCGGCCTTGGCCAGCTCGGTATAAGGCACCATGCCGGTCAGCGCCAGCGTGACCAGGATGTAGAGCAGGGTCACCAGCGCCAGGCCGCCGAAGATGCCGCGCGGCAGCGTTTTCTGTGGTTCCCTGACTTCTTCGGCCGAGGTGGCGACCACGTCGAAGCCGATTAAGGCAAAGAACACCAGCGATGCGCCCGAGATCACGCCCAGCCAGCCGTACTGACTGGGGCGGGCACCGAACAGCCAGGCCAGCATGGGCTGGCCCCAGACATCGGCGGTCACGCCATGGCCTGCCACGGGCGGCTGGGCCGGCGGCACAAAGGGCGTGAAGTTCTTCAGGTCCATATAGGTGAAGCCCACCACGATCACGAACAGGGTGATGGCGATCTTGATCAGGGTGAACACATTGTTGACGCGGGCCGACTCCTGCGTGCCCAGGATCAGCAGACCGGTGAACACCGCCACGATGAAGAACGGCCCCCACTCCAGGCTGATGGCTCCCAGATGCAGGGTGCTGGGAATGTCCACGCCTGCCGTGGCAAACACCGTGGACAGGTAGATGCCCCAGTACTTGGCGATCACCGCGCCGGCGGCAATCATCTCCAGCAGCAGATTCCAGCCGATGATCCAGGCCACGCCCTCGCCCAGCGTCAGATAGGTATAGGTATAGGCGCTGCCCGTGACCGGCACGCTGGAGGCGAACTCCGCATAGCACATGGTGGCCAGCGCGCAGGTGGCGGCCGCCAGGATGAAGGAGAAAATCACGGCCGGCCCGGCAAAGCTGCCCGCCGCGCGCGCGCCCACCGAGAAAATGCCGGCGCCGACGGCCACGGCCACGCCGAGAATCATCAGGTCGAACGCGCCCAGGCTGCGTTGAAGTTGACGGCCCGGCTCGTCCGAATCGGCCAGCGCCTGTTCAATGGTTTTGGTTTTCAGCCACTGCATGCATATCTCCAGGCTTTGAGAACGTGTTTACGATCTCTACGCAGCCACGTTGGCGCGCAATCGGGATGAGTTCGAAGCGATGGCTCGCCGCTTGCACCGGGGTGCAAGCAAGAGACAGCGCGCAGCAAATCGCCCGATTTCGCACCAACCCTCCGGGACAGTGTCTTTGCGGGCAGTCTGCGGCGTTGCGAATCCTCGCAATAGCAGAGCTATTGCTGCGGTATCGCGCCTAGCATCCCATCCCGCAAAGCCTCTGTCGCGGCGCGAGGAGGTCGTAAACACGTTCTTAGCCACGCTTTTGGCGCGGCGCTTTCGGCCTGGTCCTTTTGTTCAAAACGGCATCCTAGGGATTCCACCAATAACGCGCAGATTCCCTGCAGCATCACCAGTCCGTTTGCATGTTTTGTGCAAGCCCGGCAGCACAGCCTTCGCAAAACCGACTAGCCAGGCGCGTGCTTCACGAAGCCTGCACAGGGCGCCTGAACAGCGCCGCAGTCCTGCATGCAAGCGATCACTGACGCAGGATTCGCAATGGGCCGGGCCTGCCCTGAAGACTCAGATGCGCGGTGGCTGCGGCGGCACATCGGCCGGGCGAATCAGCACACAGAGAACGGCTGTCAGCAGCAACGCCGTGACCACGTCCAGCACATGGTGCTGGTGCACCAGCATGGTGGAGGCGCAGATGGCCGCACTCCACAGCACCATGAGCACGCACAGCACACGGCGACCGCGCGGCCATTGCGCCTGGCAGATGGCCAGACAGGTCAGCGCCGTGTAGACAATGTGCAGCGAGGGCAGCAGATTGTGCGGCTGGTCCACGAAGAACATGGTCGAGAAAATGCTGCGATAGGGCTCCACCTCGGGGATCACGCGGTCGAAGGCCAGATTCGCCGGAAACAGCACAAAGACCAGACCGCAGATCAGCGTGGCCAGCACCTGGCGCTTGCCCAGCGCCGCCGTATCGGGCTGGCCCACCAGCCAGAACGGCAGGGCCAGAAACGGAAAAAAAGAGAAATAGACAAAGATGAATTCCGGCACCAGCGGAATCATCGCGTCCCAGCGCGTGATGAAGTCATAGCGATGATCGCGCAGACTGGCCAGCCAGTTGGCCGTGGGATAGATCGCGTAGGTGGCGATATTCACCCAGATGGCCCAGAAGACAAAGCCGCGCTGGCGCGCCGGGGCATGCACAGGCCTGTGCAGGGCTTTATCGGCTTGGCTCAGCACAGAAGCGGGCGCGGGCGGTTTTCTCATGTGCGGATTATGAAAGCAAGGCCGGCCACCCTGCGCAGGCTGCAAAGCAAAAAAGGCTGGCAGCGCAAAGCGCTGGCAGCCTTTGAATTCACGCAGGATCTCGGCAACCGGGCTTATTGAGCCGCGGCCGATGGCGCCTGAGCCGACAGCACCCAACGGGCCATCTGCAGAGAATCGGCCTCGCTGATTTGCGGGTGGCGCGGCATGATCACATTGCCCCAGACTCCCACGCTGCCGCTGCGAATCTTGTCTGCCAGATAGCTCTGGGCATCGGCTTGCGAGCCGTACTTCTGTGCGATCTCCGTAAAGCCAGGGCCCACAAATTTGCGGTCCAGACCATGGCAGCGCATGCAGTCTGCGCCCTCCACCAGCTTTCGGGCCGCCGCCAGCTCGGGCTTGGCAGCCACCAGCGCATCCGCCGCCTTCTCGGCCGTGCTGACCCGCATGATGCGCCAGCCGATATTGGCCACGCCCAGGGCCGACGCCAGCATGACCAGCCCGATCAGCCAGCCAATCCAGCGCGGACGTGGCGGGTAGTTTTCTTCGTCGTCGATAGGATCAGTCATACCAAAGCAGATTCACAAAAAAGTATGGCCGGCAGACGCCAGCCATTGAGCACCTTACCCGAACAGGCATGCCCCATCAAAGGGACAGCGAGCAAGAGCCGCCTCGCAGCGAGGCTGTCGTCCCCCTCCGGCGCTCAGCGCCAGAGAGGGGGAAGCGGCGGGGCCACCTGGGCAAAGCCGCTCAGGGGGAGCAATTAGTGCCTGAAATGGCGCACGCCGGTGAACACCATGGCAACGCCACGCTCGTTGGCAGCATCGATCACTTCCTGATCGCGCATGGAACCACCGGGCTGGGCCACGCAGGTAGCGCCTGCATCGACCACCACGTCCAGACCGTCACGGAAGGGGAAGAAGGCATCCGACGCCACGACGGTGTTCTGCAGCGACAGCTTGGCCGCTTCGGCCTTGATGGAGGCGATGCGGGCCGAATCCAGGCGCGACATCTGGCCGGCACCCACGCCCATGGTCATGCCGTTCTTGCAGAAGACGATGGCATTGGACTTGACGAACTTGGCCACATTCCAGGCGAACAGCAGGTCCTGCAGCTCTTCGGGCGTAGGCTGCTTGACGGTCACGACCTTCAGGTCGGCCAGCTTGAGCTCGTGGTTGTCGGAGGTCTGCAGCAGCAGGCCCGAGCCGATGCGCTTGGACTCGATGGCGTTGCGGCCGTTGTCCCAGTCGGTTGCGCCGCCGGCGGGCAGAGCGATCTTCATCAGGCGCACATTGACCTTGGCCTTGAAGATTTCCAGGGCTTCGGCGCTGAACTCGGGAGCCATCAGCACTTCGACGAACTGCTTGGACACGGCTTCGGCAGCAGCCTTGTCCACAGGGCGGTTGAAGGCGATGATGCCGCCGAAGGCGCTGGTGGGGTCGGTCTGGAAGGCCTTGGAGTAGGCTTCGAAGGCGTTCGCACCCACGGCCACGCCGCAGGGGTTGGCGTGCTTGACGATCACGCAGGCAGGGGTGTCAAAGCTCTTGACGCATTCCCAGGCCGCATCGGCGTCGGCGATATTGTTGTAGCTCAGCTCCTTGCCCTGCAGCTGCACGCCCGTGGCCAGCGAGCCGGGAGCGGGGTACAGGTCGCGGTACCAGGCGGCTTGCTGGTGGCTGTTTTCACCGTAGCGCAGATCCTGCACCTTGATGAAATGGCCGTTGGACTGGCCGCCGAACAGAGCGCGCTCGGGCACATATTCTTCGCTGAGCTTTTCGTCTTCGAACTTGACGCTGGACAGGTAGTCGCTGATCGCTCCGTCGTACTGGGCAATGCGGTTGAATGCCGCCACGGACAACGCAAAGCGCAGCTTGTCGGACAGCTTGCCGCTCGCCTTGAGTTCGGCCAGCACAGCTTCGTACTGGTCGGCGGCGGTCAGAACGCCCACGTCTTTCCAGTTCTTCGCAGCGGAACGCACCATGGCGGGGCCACCGATGTCGATGTTCTCGATGGCGTCGGCCAGGGTGCAGCCTGCCTTGGCCACGGTGGCTTCGAAGGGGTAGAGATTGACCACCAGCAGGTCGATGGTCTCGATGCCATGTTCCTTGAGCGCGGCCATGTGCTCGGGCAGGTCGCGGCGAGCCAGCAGACCGCCGTGCACCATGGGGTGCAGGGTCTTGACGCGGCCATCCAGCATTTCGGGGAATCGGGTGACTTCAGCGACTTCGGTCACGGGCAGGCCCTTGTCGGCCAGCAGCTTGGCAGTGCCACCGGTGGACAGCAGCTGCACGCCAAGAGCGTGCAGGGCCTGCGCAAATTCGACGATACCGGTCTTGTCAGAGACGGAAATCAGAGCTTTCATGGGCGTCAATTCAAAGTTTGGATAAAAACAAGCTGCAAGTGCAGATGGATCAGCGCTTGCAGCTATGGATTCGGTAGCCTCGTCGTTCAGAGCAACTCGTGATCGACCAGCTTTTTGCGCAGGGTGTTGCGGTTCAGGCCCAGCCATTCGGCAGCGCGCGACTGGTTGTTGTCGGCCTGGCCCATCACCACTTCCAGCAGCGGTTTTTCAACCAGACGAATCACCATGTCGTAGACATTGGCCGGTGTTTCGCCCTCGAGATCGCGGAAATAGCCCTCCAGGCTATCGCGAACGACTTGTTCTAAATTCTGATGGCTCATGCAGTCATTTCTGCCGGTTCATCCAGCTCGCTGCTTGCTTCAGCAGCGGCCGTGGCCGCCGGGATACGATCCATCTGCTGCCCCAGGGCATCCAGATAGTCGGCCACGGCCTGCCATTGCACCGCACAGTCCTCAATGGTGTTGATGTGTTTTCTGAACTCTTCCCCGCCCGGCAGAGCACGCAGATACCACGCAATATGCTTGCGGGCGCTGCGCACGCCGGTTCCCTCGCCGTACAGGCTGTAGTGATCTTGCAGATGCTCGAGCAGCAGGCGGCGCAGCTCGGCCACCAGGGGCGCAGCCATATGCTCGCCTGTGGCCAGAAAGTGCGCAATCTCGCGGAAGATCCACGGCCTGCCCTGCGCTGCGCGGCCGACCATGATGGCGTCCGCCCCCGTGTAGGCCAGCACATCGCGGGCTTTTTCGGGGCTGTTGATATCGCCGTTGGCCACCACAGGCACCCGGACCGCCTGCTTGACGGCCGCAATCGTGTCGTACTCGGCAAAGCCCTTGTAGCCCTGCTCGCGCGTGCGTCCGTGCACCGTCAGCATCTGGATGCCGACATCCTCGAACTGGCGCGCCAGCAAGACAGCGTTCTTGTGTGTGTCGCACCAGCCCGTGCGCATCTTCAGGGTGACGGGCACGTTGTAGGGGCGTGCGGCCTCCACCACGGCCTGGGCAATTTCCACGGCCAGCGGCTCGTTCTGCATCAGGGCGGAGCCCGCCCATTTGTTGCAGACCTTCTTGGCCGGGCAGCCCATGTTGATGTCGATGATCTGCGCGCCGCGCTCGATGTTGTAGACGGCGGCTTCGGCCATCATGAGCGCTTCGGTGCCAGCGATCTGCACGGCAATCGGCCCGGGCTCGCCTTCATGGTTGGCTCGGCGGCTGGTCTTGAGACTGTTCCACAGATCCTTGCGGCTGGTCACCATCTCGCTGACCGCATAGCCGGCCCCCAAGGCCTTGCACAGCTGACGAAACGGCCGGTCCGTCACTCCCGCCATGGGAGCGACAAACAGACGATTTGCCAATGGAATATGACCAATGTGCAGGGCGGGCATGAAGAAATCTGGCTTCGGCGGCAGACAGGGTCTGGCGCAAACCGGGCGCTGGAAAAGAGGGCCGGATTATACCTGCCCAAAATTTCAGCAGAACCAAACGCCATGCATCACCCTGCGGGTCGAATCACTATCGGGTGCTGCGGCGCCGGCGCTTCAGTTGCTGCGCACCGGCATGTCGAAGTACTGCTCGGGATAGGGCTCTCCGACCAGCGTGTAGTGCCACCACTCCTCGGGCAGATTCTTCCAGCCATTGCGCTGCATCAGGCTTCGCAGCCAGCGCCGGTTGTGCTGCACATCGGGCGACTGCTGGGCATTGTCGGTATGCGACTGCTCGTCAAACAGATCGAAGGGCGTGCCCATGTCCACCTCGATGCCTTCGGCCAGCGGACCGCGCACCCACTTGCTGGCGCGCCTGGCATCCACCACCACCAGCGTCATGTCCACGGTGCTGGCACGGCTGTGACCCGACTTCTCGGCGATATAGCCGCGCTTGAACAGCTCGCTCTTGGGCACGCGCGGGTAATACATGTCCTTGTTCTTCTGGTCGGCCAGATCACGGCCCCAGCGCACAAAGTCGTCGACGGCCTTCTGCGGGCGGTAGCAGTCGTAGACCTTCAGGGCCAGGCCCTGCCCGGCCAGCTCGCTTTGAACGGCGGCCAGGGATTCGGCGGCCGCGCGGCTGAGCCAGCATTCCCCGGCCTCATAGCCGGCCACGGGGCGGCCCAGGAAGTTGTGGCGCGTGGCATAGCGCATATCCTGGCGCACGCCCGGCGCCACGCTGGAGAGCTTCACCAAGCGCGCCGTGCCGATCTCGGCCGGTGCCTGCGTGCCCGGTGCCGCGCCCGTGAGCGAGGCGCAGCCCGCGATCAGGCCCAGGGCCGTGGCCGCCAGGCCCGTCTTGAACCATTGCCCGGCCATCGCCACGCGTGCTGTGTTGAAAGCCATTCCTACTCACTCCTTTGTTCTTGTGCGTGCACACCATACCTCAGCCCATGCCCTGCCCGCCGCAAAATATTCTCGCGCTGCCATGCCCCACGGGCCCTGCCGCGGTCCAAGGGAAATCGCGCAGCGCCTAAACTCACCAGCCTATGGAAGCTTGGATGCATCAGTTGCTGCAGTGGCTGGCCCTGCCGCAGTTCGGTTTGAGTACCGTGTTCATCGTGGCCCTGGTCTCGGCCACGCTGCTGCCCCTGGGTTCGGAGCCCGCGGTGGCGGGGCTGCTCACGCTCAATCCGCACCTCTTCTGGCCGGCCATCCTGGTGGCCACGGCCGGCAACACCGTGGGCGGAGCCATCAGCTGGTGGATGGGCCTGGGCGCCCACAAGGCCTGGAAGCTGGCCCGAAGCCGTCGCCATCAGGGCGACGAAGCGCAGGCCGCGCCGCACAAGCCGCCTCACAGGCAGTCGCGCTACCACCGCCTGGCACGCTACTGGCTGCGGCGTTTCGGCGCCAAGGCCTGCCTGCTGAGCTGGCTGCCCGTGGTGGGCGATCCGCTGTGCGCCGTGGCCGGCTGGCTGCGCCTGCCGTTCTGGCCCTGCGTGCTGTACATGGCGATTGGCAAGTTCCTGCGCTACCTGATCATGACGGCAGTCATACTGCACTTCATCCCCTGAGGACCTGCCGGCTCTCCGAGCCCGGCAGATGCCGCCGCATCAGGGCAGAAAGGGCGCCGTCAGCAGGCGCAAACCCACCGAGATCCAGCGCTGGCTGCCGTCGCCAAAGCGGTTGCCGTAGGTGGCATCGATCTGCACACGGTCGGGGATCAGCCAGTGGCGCAACCCGACCTGCGCCAGGGGCCGGCCCGAGCCCTCGCTATAGGTCTCGGCAATCAGCCAGGTGCGGCCCGTCAGCTGCGTCTCCGAGCCCAGCCCCCAGGTGTAGCGGTTGCTGTGCACGCCCTGATCGCGCCGCCAGCCCACATTGGTGTGCAGCACCACCTTGTCGTCGAGGAAGGAAAAGCTGGCCGGCACATAGGCATAGGTATCGTGGCCGCCGCCCGCATCGCGGCGCGGGTCGCGTGCCAGCCCCATGACCAGGCCCATGCCCCAGCCGTTGGTCTCCAGCGGCTTGAACAGGGTCTTGCCCTGGATCACCTGTGCGCTGGCGCGCGTGCTGCCATCCATGCGCGTGAGCGCGCCGCCCATGGTCAGCTCTAGATTGCCCGTGAAATTGCAGGCCGGCAGGGCCCAGAACTCGGCATGCCCCTTGGGGTGGCGTACCCAGCTCTCGAGCTGGCAGGCCTTGGCGTCGACGATGCGCGCATCGTCGGTGTTCATGGGGCGCGCGGCATGGGCGCTGCCGGCCATTACGGCCATGGCAGCGGTCAACAATGTCATGGGGCGCATGGATTCTTCCTGGTCTGTATAGGTTCTTCTGAGGCCGCGCAAGCGCATGTTCGCGCTCCGAGCCCGACAATCTAGCGCCGCACTGTGACACAGGTTTGGCAGGCCTGAGCAAAGCCTCGCCGATTCAGGGACGGGCCGCTGTGGCATCTGCAGACGGCAAAGTCTGTGGTCGACTCAGGGAGTAATAAATTGATAGCTTCTGTCGCCTTCTGATAAACAATTTCAATATGAAAACATACTGAATCTCTTTATTCATTGGCGACTGCAGCTATCAAAATTATCGGTTCACCCTCAGTCCACGCCCAGCCCCAGATGCTGTGCGAGCGCCGCGTAGCGCTGCATGTCTGCCTGTATCCGTGCCTCGAACTGAGCGGGCGAATCTGCGGCCAGCACATAGCCCTGCTCCTGCAGCGCCTGCCGCATGGCGGGCTGGTTCAGGATCCGCGCCAGTTCTTCGTGCAGCCGTGCCACCACACCGTCCGGCGTGGCCGCCGGCGCCAGCAGGCCATGCCACTGCTCCACGGCAAAACCCCGCACGCCCAGCTCGGCCACGGTGGGTACGCCGGCCAGCTGGGCCGCGCGCTGCGGGCCGGTCACGGCCAGCGCGCGCAGACGCCCTGCCGCAATCAGCGGTGCGGCGCTGCTGATGGTCATCATGCCCAGCGACACCTGGCCTGCAGCCACGGCCATGGTCGCCGGGCCGCAGCCCTTGTAGGGCACATGCTGCAGGCGTGTGTGCTGGGCCTGGGCCAGCATCTCGGCCGCCATGTGCTGGGGCGTGCCGTTGCCGCAGCTCGCATAGGCCTGGGCAGTGCCGTCCGCCAACGGGGCCAGCGCGTCCGTCAGATCCTGTGCGCTGGCCGGGGCGGCGCCCTTCTGCAAAGCATTCTTCTGAGCGACATCCTCCGGCGGCAGCACCAGCACCGAAGCGATGGTGCCCGCGTTGAACACGGCACGGAAG
>NZ_JBKFBC010000006.1:130658-170467 GCF_053345995.1 Comamonas sp. C24C
GCGCTCGCCACCTCGCGTGCACCGATGTTGCCGCTGGCGCCCGGGCGGTTGTCCACCACCACGCTCTGGCCTATGCGCTCCTGCAGGGCCGTGCCCAGCCGGCGGGCCAGCAGATCCGTGCCGCCGCCGGGTGGAAAGGTCACGACGATGGTGACGGGCTTGTCAAAGCGCATCGCAGCCGCCGCGCCGGTATGCGACTGCCACAGGCCGGCAGCGGCCACGGCCAGCAGCGCGGCAGCCGCCATCCAGAAGCGGCGAGCGGCCGGTCCTGCCGTGAGACGCGCCATCTCAGGCATCGAGGCCGATGTCGAGCGCGCGCGCGCTGTGCGTGAGCCAGCCCACGGCGATCTGCTCGACCCCCGTGGCGGCCACGGCTGCTGCGGTCTCTGGCGTGATACGGCCCGAGGCTTCGGTGATGGCCCGGCCCTTGCACATGGCCACCGCCGTGCGCAGATCCTCCAGGCTCATATTGTCCAGCAGCACCACATCCACGCCCAGCTGCAGCGCCACCTCGAGTTGCGCCAGCGTATCGACCTCCAGCTCGATCTTGACCATATGGCCCACGCCGGCACGGGCGCGCCCCACGGCCGTGGCCACATCGCCGGCCAGGGCAATGTGGTTGTCCTTGATGAGCACGGCGTCATCCAGGCCAAAGCGATGGTTGCTGCCGCCTCCGACGCGCACGGCGTACTTCTGCAAGGCTCGCAGGCCCGGCATGGTCTTGCGCGTGCAGGTCACCCGTGTGCCGAAGGGCTTGATGGCCTGGGCAATCGAATGCGTGGCCGTGGCCACGCCGCTGAGATGACAGAGGTAATTGAGCGCCGTACGCTCGGCCGTGAGAATGGCCCGGCTTTTGCCGCGAATGCGGGCGATCTCCATGCCGGGCTGCAGCAACGTGCCGTCTGCGCAGCGGACGTCAAACTCCAGGCGGCTGTCCATCAGCACAAAGGCCAGGCGAGCCAGATCGAGTCCGGCCAGCACGCCCTCCTGCCTGGCCACCAGGCGCAGCTCGTCCACGGCGTCGGCGGGAACAATGGTGTCGGTGCTCAGGTCTCCGGCGCGCCCCAGGTCTTCCAGCAAGGCCATGCGCACCAGCGGCTCCAGCATCACATCGGGCAGGGAGGGGATGGGCAGGGCTGCAATCTTATTAATGCTCATTTTGAGTATTTATAGTTCAATAAAAAAACACGAAGGCATCCGGATCACTGCCGCACCTCGCGCAAGCCGACTTATGCTAAATCTGAGCATTACTTAAGTCAAGCCATCGCTGCAGTGAAAACAGTTCTCCATCCGCAGCAGAGATCAGCCGGTCAATGACTTCTGGCCAGCGGCAGCTTGTTGCCTGCGATGGCGCGCTCCAGCATCACATTGCGCCGGAAGCGGAACAGCTTGGCCGGGCGGCCCGCACCCACGGCCGTCACCTGGCCGGTTTCCTCCACCAGCGCCTGCTGCTCGATCAGACGGCGGAAGTTCTGCTTGTGCAGACCGCGCCCGGCCAGCGCCTCCACGGTCTGCTGCAGCTGCAGCAGCGAGAACTCCTCGGGCATCAGCTCGAACACCACGGGCCGGTACTTGATCTTGGCGCGCAGGCGGGCCATGCCGGTGGCAAGAATGCGGCGGTGGTCGTTGCCCATGGCCGCACCTGGCAGCAGCGAAGCGGCAGCATCGCCCTCCCCTTCTCCCCAGGCTTCGGGCACCACGGCGGCCTCGAACAGCAGCTCGTAGCGCTGCAGCACCAGCTCCTCGTTCCACTCGTGCTCATCGAGACCAAAAGTCATGGCCGCCCTTTGCCATCTGGCGCTTCTGGCCACACTGTCCGACGCTTTTTCGCTCCAGGCATGCAGCGCTGGCGCAATGCGCTCGGCGATCACGCCGGGCATGCCTTCGCGCCAGTCCTCCCAGGGGAAGTAGCGGTACCAGTCCTGCCAGCCCGGCTGGGCGGCACCGGTCTCGTCCAGCTCCTGCGTCAGCGCCAGATAACTGATGGAGATGACATGCATGCCCAGTTGCTGCGAGCGCTCGCGATCCGCAAAGGTATAGAGCTGCTCCACAAAGCCCAGCGGATGGTGGGTCTGCTTCTCCACCCAGGCGCGCAGGCTGGCCTGCAGCGAGCGGTGGTTGCTGGTAAAGGGCCCGGCAGGCAAGGCCCGCCCGGACCCGGTGGTCAGGATACGGGGCTGGCCGCCCGTGACGGCAACCAGCACTGCCACCAGATCGGCCTGCACGGAATGCAGTTCTGAATTATTCAAACCACTCAAAAGCTTTGGAGACAAGGACGGGAGGAAAGGCAAATTCTACGGTGAGGCAGACCCTGTCCAGGGCTTGTCCGGGCTCTGCCCTGAAAAGGCCAGGGCATCGCGCTGTGCCAGAGCCTCGGGCACCTGCACCAGCGGCATGTTCATCGACCCCGTGGCAACGGCCACCTGATTGCGGCCTCTGTGCTTGGCCCGGTAAAGCGCCGCATCGGCACGCCTGAGCAGATCGTCCTCGGTCTCGCCAGGCTCCCAGAGCCCGACCCCCAGGGAAAGGGTGAAACGCCCGACTTCGGAATCGGAGCAGGCCTCCACAGCGCCCCGAATGCGTTCGGCCAGGCTCACGGCCACGCCGAGGCTGGCATCCGAGAGAATGATCAGAAACTCCTCGCCGCCCCAGCGCACGGCATGGTCGTAGCGCCGAACCTTGCCGGAAAGCACCTGCGCCACCATCTTCAGCACGCGGTCTCCGGCGACATGGCCGAAACGGTCGTTGACCTGCTTGAAGAGATCGATGTCGCCGAGGATGACGCCATAGGGACGCAGCTGGTTCTGGGCCTGCAGCTGACTGCGCTTGAGCTCGGCTTCGCCCGCATGGCGATTGAGCAGGCCGGTCAGCTTGTCGCGGTTGGCGCGCTCGCGCAGCTCCATCTCTCGCTTGACCATGCGGCTGATGTCCTTGGATGCCCCCACATAGTGGCTGACCTGGCCCGACTCATCGCGCAGGGCCGCAATGCTTTGCTCGGCGTAGTAAACGCCGCCACTCTTGTGGCGGTTGATGAAGGTGGCGCGAAAGTTGTGCCCCAGACTCAGGGCCTCCTGCAGCTGGGCGTAGAACTCGGGCTCGTGCAGTCCCGAGCGCAGCATCTCGGTCGGCTGGCCCAGCAGTTCCGCCGCGCTATAGCCCGTCAGAGCTTCAAAAGCCTGGTTGACGAAGACGATGGTGGAGTTGCGGTCCGTGATCAGAATGCCATCATTGGCCGCATTCAAGGCCCTGGCCAGCAGTGCGCGCTCCTGCTCGGCCTGCACACGCTCCGAGATATCGCGCTGCACGGCCACAAAATGCCGGATCACGCCCTGATCGTCACGCACCGGAGAGATATTCCACTCCACGTGGTAGCTGCCGCCATCCTTGCGGTAGTTCACCACACTGCCCTGAAACGGCAGGCCCTGCTCCAGCGAGTCATGCAGACGCTGCAACACCTGCTGGTCCGTGAGAGGCCCTTGCAGCATGCGCGGCGAGCGGCCCAGCAGCTCCGCTTCGGCATATCCGGTCATCTCGCACAGGGCCGCATTGCAGTACTCGATCACCGGCCCTTCGCCGCCCAGACTGGCATCGGTAATCATCACCGCACAGAAAGACTGGCCCATGGCGATCTCCAGCAACTGGCCGGTGATCGTTCGCTTTGCGGTGGCATTGGCACGAATCATGTTGGGGACCTCGAGCGCACTGTGCAGTCGTGAGGGCTCATTATTCGTTACTTTGCGTCACTTGCGTATACCAAAGATTTCTGCGCTCCGCGATCCATGCCTCGCGGCCGGCCCTGATGGATGGCGAAGCCCGGACCGCCCCCTGCATATTCCTCTGAGCGATGTCAGCAGGGCTCGGCAGTGCCAAGAACATCCGGACCGCCATTCCCCCGAGGCGATGAAGCAGCGTCCCGGCCCTTGCCGCCGAAAGCCAGCATAAAAAAAGCCCCGCCATGGCTGGCGGGGCTTTTAGCGCTGCAATGTGCAGCAGACTTATACGTTGAACAGGAAGTTCATCACATCGCCGTCCTTGACGATGTATTCCTTGCCTTCGGCGCGCATCTTGCCGGCATCCTTGGCACCCTGCTCGCCCTTAAATGCGATGTAGTCTTCAAAGGCAATGGTCTGGGCACGGATGAAGCCGCGCTCGAAGTCACCATGGATCACGCCCGCAGCCTGGGGGGCCGTGGCGCCGACGCGCACGGTCCAGGCCCGCACTTCCTTTTCACCGGCG
Source organism: Comamonas sp. C24C (assembly GCF_053345995.1). Classification (NCBI taxonomy): domain Bacteria; kingdom Pseudomonadati; phylum Pseudomonadota; class Betaproteobacteria; order Burkholderiales; family Comamonadaceae; genus Comamonas; species Comamonas sp. C24C. The sequence goes on from NZ_JBKFBC010000006.1 coordinate 134,895, forward strand.
GTGAAATAGGTCTGCAGGCCCAGCAGCTTGAAGCCGGCACGGATCAGGCGGTTCAGGCCCGGCTCTTCCAGACCCAGCTCCTGCAGGAACATATCGCGGTCTTCATCTTCCATCTCGGCCATTTCGGCCTCGATCTTGGCGCAGATGGCCACCACGGGTGCGCCCTGGGCTTCGGCGTATTCCTTGAGGCGATCCAGCAGAGGATTGTTCTCAAAGCCATCTTCGGAGACATTGCCCACGAACATGGCGGGCTTGGCGGTGATCAGGCAGAAAGGCTTGAGCAGAGGCGCGTCTTCCTTGGACACGGCCACCACGCGAGCAGGCTTGCCTTCATCCAGCGCAGCCTGGATGGGCGTCAGCAGCGCCACCAGCTTGGCGGCTTCCTTGTCGTTGCCGGACTTGGCGGCCTTGCTGTAGCGGTTCAGCGCCTTTTCCACCGTGGCCAGGTCGGCCAGGCACAGCTCGGTCTGAATGACTTCGATGTCGGCAATCGGGTCCACCTTGCCTGCCACGTGGATCACGTTGGGATCTTCGAAGCAGCGCACCACGTTGACAATGGCGTCGGTCTCGCGGATGTGGGCCAGGAACTGGTTGCCCAGACCTTCGCCCTTGGAGGCACCAGCCACCAAACCGGCGATGTCCACAAACTCCACAATGGCAGGAACAACGCGCTCGGGCTTGACGATCTCGGAGAGCTGATCCAGACGCGGATCCGGCACTTCCACGACGCCGGTATTGGGCTCGATCGTGCAGAAGGGATAGTTCTCGGCGGCGATGCCGGCCTTGGTCAGGGCGTTGAAAAGAGTGGACTTGCCCACGTTGGGCAGGCCCACGATGCCGCATTTGAGGCTCATGGAAATTCCTTATGTATCAATGCACTATCGAGCACCACACCCATGTGGCGGAAGTGCCCGATCCGCATCGGCGCGAATCTGGTTCTTCTGAAGCGTGACCCCTGGGCACTCTGTTCGTCCAGAGTTTCGTCCCGGTTTGGCCACGGAAAGCCCATGATTGTAATGACCCGGCAATCTCTGCTCTTGTGCGGTAGATTGCACCGCCCGTGCAACCAGCAAGCAAAAAGCCCGCCGCAAGGCAGGCCTGAGCGAGAAAATACCGAATCAGCTTGCGATCACCGCCGGCGAGCAAGTGCGCATGGGGCCAAACAGCTGCTCCAGCCCTGCGGTCTCTTCCAGCCTTCGGAACTGGGACTGCGAGCGGCACAGATACTTGGTCATGCAGGGGGTCTGGCAGCCGCGCATCAGGGCCGGCACCTTCTGGGCAAACTCCAGCACCCAGTCTCCAGCCTCGCAGCCTATATGACCATGGCCGTCCGGCAGGCGGAAGTCGCCATCAGGCGCACGAAACGTCAGACGGGCGATCTTTCCGGCAAAGGCGCTGCCGCCGGTGAGAACCACGAAATCGCCAGATTTGAATTCAGCCATGCTGCCCTCCCCTCGTTGCTGCTGCCAAGGACCCTATTGGACACTGCTTCGGCGGCATCCTTATTACAGGGATGCCCCAAGTCCTTGAAAGACAAAGACCTACGCCTTGCGTCCACCCTCAATCAAAGCGCAGATTGCCCGCCAGCTGCTGGCCCACAGCCAGTTCAGCCCCTGCACCGGCGGCATCGGACAGGCCCAGCACCATCGCATTCATGCCGAAAGTAATAGCACCATCCACACGCGGGTCCTGGCGGTAACCGGAAATTGAATCTCCCACGGCAGTCCCGGGCACGGCGGTATCGGGGTCCACATCGGGAATCGGGCAGCGCGTACAGGGCTTGCAGGGCTTCAGGCTCAGGCCGGGCAGCTCCTGCAGATCCAGCTGCTCCACGCGGTCTTCATCGTGGGCCTCTATATCGGCAATCACGATATTCGGACGAAAGCGCCGCGCATCGACGGCAGCTTCGCCGGCCTGTGTGAGTCGCTGGTTGAGATCGTCCACGGCCGACTGGCTGAGCAGCAGCAAGGGGTAGCCATCGGCAAAGTGCACCGGGGCATCGCCATCGCCCACCCAGCGTTCGCTGGCCCGGCGCGGCCGGGAGGCATCGAAGCGCACCAGGCGGCAATCCTCGGCCAGCACCTGGCTCAGCCAGCTGCGCGCGGGCTGCGCCCATTCACCGAGATCCCAGGCATCGACCGTGTCCTTCCAGACCCGAACGCTGCATTGGCCGCCCTGCAGCTCCAAGGGAATCTGCAGGCTGTCCATGCCCGGAAAATGCAGCAGCAAATACGCATCCGTAATCTCGGGCCGGATCAGTGCCATGCGCGGATGACTGCGCTGGGTCAAAAAAACTCCATTCGCATCCACCACCATCCAGTGCCTGTCCCATTGAAGGCCATGGCGCGAGAGCCTGGCCCTGGACAGGGCAATGCCGGCACAGGACTTGACAGGGTAGATCCACAGCTCGGCAATCCTGCCCTGCACGTCATAGCTGGAGTCGGTCATCACATCTCCTTCGATTACGGATTCTTCATCATTTTGCCGCCAATCCCTTGCCTGACATCCGCAGGCCGCTATCAACAACATAGTTGCCCGCAACGGGTGGTCAACGGGCCTGAGGTTTCCTCTATGAGCGCAGGCCCTGTCCGCGCCTCCTACAATGCCGGACATGGCGCAAACCTTTGATGTATGTATTCGTGGAGCCGGCATTGCGGGCCGGACCTTGGCTCTTTTGCTGGCGCGTGAGCGTCTGCGTGTCGCGCTGGTGGTGCCGCCGCAGCCTCGATCCCCGCAGCACAAGGATGTGCGTGCCTATGCGCTCAATGCCAGCTCCAGGACCGTGCTGCAGTCGCTGCGCTGCTGGCCCGACGAGCAGGATGCGACGCCCGTGCTCGGCATGCAGGTGTTTGGCGATCTCGACGGCCAGATTCAGTTCAATGCAGCGTCCCAGGACGTGCAGGCCCTGGCCTGGATCGTGGACGTGCCTGCGCTGGAGCAGCGCCTGGCCGAGGCCGTGCGCTATCAGCCTCAGGTGGAGATCGTCGCGGAACCCGTAGAGGCCGCCCTCACCGCCGTCTGCGAAGGCCGTCACAGCAGCTCACGCAGCGAATTCGGCGTGGAGTTCTCCGTCACGCCCTATTCCCAGCACGCAATAGCCACACGCCTGCGCTGCGAGCTGCCCCATGGCGGCATTGCGCGCCAGTGGTTCACTCCCGAAGGGATTCTGGCCTTTCTGCCTTTGGGCGGGGCCGAAGGTCACGAAGTGGCCGTGGTCTGGTCGCTGGAACATTCGCTGGTGCCCGACTGGCTGGAAAGCGATGAAGAGAGCTTCACCACCCGCCTGCAGTCCATCAGCCAGGACGCACTGGGCCAGCTCGAGCTGGTGGCCGAACGTGCCACCTGGCCGCTGCAGCAGGCCGTGGCCGACCGCTGGTGCGGACCGCTGGACAGGAACAGCCAGCAAAGCTGGGTGCTGGCAGGTGACGCCGCCCACAACGTCCATCCGCTGGCCGGCCAGGGTCTGAACCTGGGCCTTGGCGATGTACAGGCGCTGGCGCGCATCCTTCAGGAGCGCGACTACTGGCGCAGCCCCGCAGACCTGAAACTGCTGCGCCAGTATGAGCGCGAGCGCAAGGCTGCCCTGGCCCCCATGGGTCTGGCCATGGACGGGCTGCAGCAGCTGTTTGCCCGCCCAGAAGTGCCGGTGCAGATGCTGCGCAACTGGGGCATGAAGGGCTTCGAGCGCAGCGGCCCGCTCAAGTCCTGGATGGCCCGGCAGGCCATGGGCCTGCTCTGAGAAACGCGCTCGGGGAACCCTTGGCGCGGCCCGCACTCCAAGCAACAGATCTGCCATCCATGTACCGTGGATGGCAGCCGACCTCAATCCTTTCGCGCTGCAGCCCGCTGCAGCCAAGACACCATCCATGAAACTTGTTGCCTGCCTGCTGGCCACCGCCAGCCTGACCTTCGGCCTGAACGTGCACGCCCAGGACGCCAACCTCAAGAAGACGCTGACCGAGCGCATTCCCCAGCTCGAGAAAATCGACGAGGTGCGCTCCACCCCCATGAGCGGCCTGTACGAGGTGCGCGTGGGCACGGACATCTTCTACACCGATGCCAAGGGCAACTATCTGATTCAGGGTGAGCTGATCGACACCAAGGCGCGCCGCAACCTGACAGAAGACCGCATGACACAGCTCACGGCCGTGGACTTCAAGCAGTTGCCCATCAAGGACGCCATCACCATCGTGCACGGCAAGGGCGAGCGCAAGATGGCCGTGTTTGAAGACCCGAACTGCGGCTACTGCAAGCGCTTCGAAAAAGACCTGCAGAGCGTGGACAACGTCACCATCTATCTCTTCCTCTACCCCATCCTGAGCCCGGACTCGGCCGAGAAGTCGCGCAATATCTGGTGCGCCAAGGATCAGGCCAAGGCCTGGCAGGATCAGATGCTGAACAGCAAGAATGCGGCTGCCGCCCAGTGCGACCCCGCCGCCATCCAGCGCAATCTGGCTTTCGGCCGCAAGTACAAGATCACCGGCACCCCCACCGTGATCTTCTCCAACAATGTGCGTGTGCCCGGCGCCATCTCGGCTGCCGAGGTCGAAAAGCACCTGGCCGCCGCCAAGTAATCTCTGTCTCATTGCCGGAGCAGCGCGCACCTGATGCAGTTTCAGGCGCGCTGCGCTAGGTTCGCATGCTCCGGCCCGCATTTCTGGAGCTGCCATGACCTCTGTTCTCAACACATCCGGCATTCGCCCCGACATCCGCTTCGTCGTGCAGGCCAACGCGGTGGACGCCCATCTTTTCGATGTGCAGCTGCATATCGCCCGGCCCGCGGCGCAGCTGCTGCTGTCGCTGCCGGTGTGGATTCCTGGCAGCTATCTGGTGCGCGAGTTCTCCAAGAACCTGCAAGGCTTGAGAGCCGTGCAGAACGACCAGCCCGTGGCCGTTCTGCAACTCAGCAAAAATCAATGGGAAATTGCCTGCAACGCAGATTCAGCATGCGTTGTCAGCTATCAAGTTTGCGCCTACGACACCTCGGTGCGCACGGCCTGGCTGGATCGCCGCCGCGGTTTCTTCAACGGCACCAGCCTGTGCCTGCGCGTGCATGGCCAGGAGGAGCGCCCCCATGCGCTGGAGCTGCTTGACAGCCCCTCCACCGAGGGCTGGCAGGTGGCCACCGGCCTCAAGCCGGCACAGGTCGACGCCAACGGCTTCGGCCTCTACCAGGCCGCCCACTACGATGAGCTGGTGGACTGCCCCGTCGAAATGGGCAGGTTCTGGCGCGGCAGCTTTGAGGCCGGCGGCGTGCCCCATGAATTTGTGGTCGCTGGTGCAGCGCCCAGCTTTGATGGCGAGCGCCTGCTGGCCGATACGAAAAAGATCTGCGAAGCCGAGATCGCCTTCTGGCATGCCGACGGCAGCCAACCGCCCATGGACCGCTATGTCTTCATGCTCAATGTGGTGGATGACAACTATGGCGGCCTCGAACACTGCAACAGCACGGCGCTGATCTGCGGCCGCCGCGATCTGCCGCGCAAGGGTGAGGCCAAGGCCGGCGAAGGCTATAACACCTTGCTGGGCCTGATCAGCCACGAGTACTTCCACACCTGGAACGTCAAGCGCCTGCGCCCGACCGAGCTGGCCCGCTACGACTACGAGCAGGAAAACTACACCGAGCTGCTGTGGTTCTTCGAAGGCTTTACCAGCTACTACGACGATCTGTTCCTGCGCCGTGCCGGACTGCTGGACAACAGCCAGTACCTCAAGCTCGTCACGCGCACCATCAACCAGGTGCTGCAGACACCGGGCCGCCTGGTGCAATCCGTGGCCGAGGCCAGCTTCGATGCCTGGGTCAAGTATTACCGCCAGGACGAGAACACCGCCAATCACACGGTCAGCTACTACACCAAGGGCTCGCTCGTTGCCCTGTGCCTGGATCTGGCCCTGCGCGCCAATGGCACGAGCAGCCTGGACGATGTGATGCGCGGTCTGTGGCGCAAGAGCGAAGGCGGCCCCATCAGCGAAGCCGATGTGCTGGCCGTGGTCAGCGAAGTGGGCAACCCCGACATTGCCGGACAGCTGCAGACCTGGGTGCATTCCACCGGCGAGCTGCCGCTGCGCGAGCTGCTGGCCACGCATGGGATCAAGAGCAAGGCCGAGCCTGCACAACTGGCCCAGAAGCTGGGTCTGCGGGTGCAGGAAAACCATAGCGTGCAGATCAAGACCGTGCTGCGCGGCGGTGCGGCCGAGCAAGCCGGCATGATGGCCGCAGACGAGTGGCTGGCCGTTGACGTCAATGGCCAGTGCTGGCGCATCAGCAAGCTCGACGATGTGTTGCTGTACGCAGCCGGAGCCGATCAGCTCACGGCCTGGGTGGCACGCGACCAGCAGATTCTGCAGCTGACGCTGAATCTGGGCGGCCTGCTCGCCAAAGCCGCCAGCGAGGATGCAGATAGCGCCAGCCCCATCACCAATCTGGGGCTTGAAATCAGCGACAAGGCCGCGGCAGAGCGCTGGCTGACGGGCATTGCGGCCTGAACCAGACCTCCAAGGTGGCGCTGCTGCGCGACAGCCGGCAGCCAGACTCAGCGGTTATTCTTGGCAGCAGCGATTCATTCTTTAGCAGGAGACAAACTTGGCCTACGAAACCATCGAAGTCCGCGTGGAAGCGGAAAAAGTCGGCATCATCACGCTGAACCGTCCCAAGCAGCTCAATGCCCTGAACGACCAGCTCATGGACGAACTGGGCGATGCGCTCAGGAAGTTCGATGCCGACAAAAGCATTGGCTGCATGATCATCACCGGCAGCGAACGTGCTTTTGCCGCCGGTGCAGACATCGGTGCCATGGCCAAGTACAGCTTTGCCGACGCCTACGGCGGCGACTACATCACGCGCAACTGGGAAACCATTCGCAGCATCCGCAAGCCCGTGATTGCCGCCGTCAGCGGCTTTGCCCTGGGCGGTGGCTGCGAGCTGGCGATGATGTGCGACTTCATCATCGCCGCCGACAATGCCAAGTTCGGCCAGCCCGAAATCAAGCTGGGCGTGATTCCCGGTGCCGGCGGCACGCAGCGCCTGCCGCGTGCCGTGGGCAAGGCCAAGGCCATGGACATGGCGCTGACAGCCCGCATGATGGACGCCACAGAAGCCGAGCGTGCCGGCCTGGTCAGCCGCGTCGTGCCTTTTGACAAGCTCATGGAAGAGACACTGGGCGCCGCCATCATCATCAGCGGCTTCTCCCAGCTGGCCGTGATGGCAGCCAAGGAGTCCGTGAACCGCGCCTTCGAAAGCGGACTGTCCGACGGCGTGATGTTCGAGCGCCGCCTGTTCCACGCCCTGTTCGCCACCCAGGACCAGAAGGAGGGCATGGACGCCTTTGTGAACAAGCGCCCCGCCAACTTCACCCACCAGTAAGCAGCAGATTTTTCGCGAGAAATTTCAGAAAACCGATTGAAGCAGCGATTTTTTGCATATAATCGCTGTCTTCGGTCGTGTAGCTCAGTTGGTTAGAGCGCAGCATTCATAATGCTGATGTCGCAGGTTCAAGTCCCGCCCCGACCACCAGACAGGAAACCGCAGTGTTTGCAAAAGCACTGCGGTTTTTTCTTTGCCTGGTGCTGCCGGATAAAAAAATTCCCAAGTTTGCCGCCGGGCCACTGTTTTACCTCTAGAATTGCGCACTGTCGGTCGTATAGCTCAGTTGGTTAGAGCGCAGCATTCATAATGCTGATGTCGCAGGTTCGAGTCCCGCTACGACCACCAAATACAAGCCCCAGTTGCTCACGCAGCTGGGGCTTTTCGCTTTTTACAGAGGCGACATGGCGCCGCACTGCCCTTTCTGCCCTGCAGAAATCAGCGCAGATCGCGCCGCCATGCTCCAGCCGCTCAAACTCCCCTTCAAGGACTTTTCCGTGCCCGTTGCACCTCAAGGATGCCGCACGCACGCTGCGTGCCCGCGCGCTGGTCTTGCGCCCAGCGAGGGCCTGCTTTTTTCTGCAAAAGCCGACCAGCAGGCACCCAAAGTCCGTCTTCGCTCAAGGACTCTCCCGTGACCACACAAACCACAGGCGCCGTGGCAGGCATAGCCGCGCCCGCCGCTCCAACAGAAGTCAACGGATACAGCTGGAAAGCACTCATGGGTTCGGCCGTCGGCTACGCCATGGACGGCTTCGACCTGCTGATTCTGGGCTTCATGCTCTCGGCCATCTCCAAGGACCTGAACCTCACGCCCGGCCAGGCCGGCTCTCTCGTGACCTGGACCTTGATCGGCGCCGTCTTCGGCGGCATTGTCTTCGGCATGCTCAGCGACAAATACGGCCGCATCCGCGTGCTGACCTGGACGATTGTGCTGTTTGCCGTCTTTACCGGCCTGTGCGCTTTTGCACAAGGCTATTGGGACTTGCTGATCTACCGCACCATTGCCGGCATCGGCCTGGGGGGAGAGTTCGGCATCGGCATGGCCCTGGCCGCCGAAGCCTGGCCCGCACGCCATCGCGCACGCGTCTCGTCCTATGTGGCGCTGGGCTGGCAACTGGGCGTGCTGGGCGCAGCCATGCTCACCCCGCTGCTGCTGCCTTCCATCGGCTGGCGCGGCATGTTTCTGGTCGGCGTGATTCCCGCTGTGGTGGCCTGGGTCATCCGCAACAAGCTGCATGAGCCCGAAGTGTTCGTGGCACGCAGCAAGAAGGAGCAGCCCTCGGCCATGCAATGCCTGAAGCTGCTGATGAAGGACAAGGCCACGCGCAAGATCAGCCTGGGCGTGATCGTGCTGACCTCGGTGCAGAACTTCGGCTACTACGGCATCATGATCTGGATGCCCAGCTTTCTGTCCAAGCAGATGGGCTTCAGCCTGACCAAGTCGTCGGTGTGGACGGCCGTCACCATCATCGGCATGTCGCTGGGTATCTGGGTCTTCGGCCAGCTGGCCGACCGCATCGGCCGCAAGCCCACTTTCCTGATCTTCCAGGTCGGTTCCGTGATCTCGGTGCTGGCCTATTCCCAGCTCACCGATGCCACGGCCATGCTGTGGGTGGGAGCCATCATGGGCCTGTGTGTCAACGGCATGATGGGCGGCTATGGCGCCGTCATCAGCGAAGCTTATCCCACCGAAGCCCGCGCCACGGCACAGAACGTGCTGTTCAACATCGGCCGCGCCGTCGGCGGCCTGGGCCCGGTCGTCATCGGTGCGCTGGCCATGGCCTACTCCTTCCAGGTGGCGATTGCGCTGCTGGCAGCCATCTATGTGCTGGACATGCTGGCCACGGTGTTTCTGATTCCCGAGCTCAAGGGCAAGGAACTTCAGTAAGAATCGCTGCCATCGCAATCCTGCAAAGCGCCAGAGCTTGAAAAGCCTGGCGCTTTTTTCATGACCGATGCGCCGTCCCCAGGCCGCAAGCGGCTCCCTCGGGATGTCCAGCGCGAGCGCAAGCGCGTGGGCTTTTGATGAGCCGGGCACTCTATCTGCGCTGCCGGAACACTTCGCTGACCAGCTCCCGCAGCCACTGGTTCGCGGGCTCCCGGGCAAAGCGCCAGCTCCAGTGCAGCGACACGTCGAAGGCACTCTCGGGCAGATCGGCCTGCAGCACCACATAGCCACCCTGTGCTTCAAAGGTTTCGGCAATCTCGGCAGGCATGATGACGGCCAGATCCGTCTGATGCACGATGGAGGGCACGGCCATGAAGTGGGCTGCCGACAGGCGCACCTGATCCTGCAGCTCGAGCTTGCGCAGAATGCGCAGTGTCTCGGAGTGCGAGCGCACGGCCACATAGTCGAGACCACGCAAATGCTCGGCATCCAGCCTCTGGGACTTCAGCCCCCTGAGCACCGGATGCCCCTGGCGCAGCAATAGCGCGTAGTGGTCGGACAGCAGCACCTTCTGCTGCGTACCCGCCACACCGGGCAGAAAACCTATCGCGATATCCAGGGAGCCACGATCCAGCGCATCGGCAATCTCGCCCATGGGCATGGGCAGGGTTTCCAGCTGCACATGGGGCGCCCGCCCGCGCAAGGCCTGCATCAGCGGCGGCAGGAAACGCGCCTCGCCGATATCGCTGAGGTGAATGCGAAAGCACTGATTCGCCTGCAAGGGGTCGAAGGTGTGCGCCTCCGCCAGAGCCACTTCCAGGGTTGCCAGCGCCGTCCTCACCGCCTGGGCCAGCCGCTCGGCACGCGGCGTGGGGCGCACGCCGCCATGCATGCGCTCGAACAGCGGGTCGCCCAGCAACTGGCGCAGCCGCGTCACCGCCTGGCTGGCAGCGGGCTGGGACAGGCCCAGCTCCTGCGAAGCACGGCTGACGCTGCCATGGCGAAACACCGCATCGAAAACACGCAGCAGATTGAGATCCAGGCCCGATATATCCATAAAACGAATATCTCTTAGATGCTTTATTCAATTGCTGGAAATTATGCCGACATGCAAGATAGGCCTGAAGCGCTCCCCCCCACGAAGAGCGGCCAGATCAAGGAAACCTACTGTGCAAGTCACGTCTCAAGTCGCCACCCCGCCCGATAGCTACACCGTTCGCCACGCCGTCATCGCCATGCTGCGCGAGCTGGGCATGACCCGCATCTTTGGCAACCCCGGCTCGACAGAGCTGCCGCTGTTTCGCGACTACCCCGAGGATTTCTCCTATGAGCTGGGCCTGCAGGAGGCCGTGGTCGTGGGCATGGCCGATGGCTATGCCCAGGCCACACGCAATGCCAGCTTTGTGAATCTGCACTCCGCCGCCGGTGTCGGTCACGCCATGGCCAATATCTTCACGGCCTTCAAGAACCGCACGCCCATGATCATCACGGCCGGCCAGCAGGCGCGCTCGCTGCTGCAGTTCGACCCGTTTCTGCACTCGCGCGATGCCGCCGAGCTGCCCAAGCCCTATGTGAAATGGAGCTGCGAGCCGGCCCGCGCCGAGGACGTGCCCCAGGCACTGGCCCGTGCCTACTACATCGCCATGCAGGAGCCGCGCGGCCCGGTGTTCGTCTCGATTCCCGCGGACGACTGGGACAAGCCCTGCGAACCTGTCACGCTGCGCCACGTAGGCTTCGAGACCCGCCCCAACCCGCAGACGCTCAGCGCTATCGGCGAGGCGCTGGATGCGTCCCGCTCCCCGGCCTTTGTGGTCGGTGCGGCCGTGGATCGCGGCCAGGCCTGGGATGCGGTCGTGGCGCTGGCCGAGCGCCATCAGGCCCGCGTTTTCGTGGCCCCCATGAGCGGGCGCTGCAGCTTCCCCGAGGATCACCCCCTGTTCGCCGGCTTTCTGCCTGCCATGCGCGAGCGCATCGTGGAGCTGCTGGGCAGCCACGACAAGATTTTTGCGCTGGGCGCAGCCGCCTTCACCTATCACGTCGAAGGCGCAGGCCCCTTCATCCCCGTTGGCTCCGAGCTGTTTCAGCTGATTGACGATCCCGCCATTGCTGCCTGGGCCCCCGTGGGCACGGCGGCCGTGGGCAATATCCGCCTGGGCGTGCAGGAGTTGCTCGAGCGCCCCCGCATCGCCGAGCGCCCCGCCCCGGCGCGCAAGCCCGCACCGGCCACTCCCGCAGCCCCTGCGGCCGGCGAACGCATGTCGGTGGCCTATGCCATGCACACCCTGGCCAGCGTGCGTGATCCGCAAAGCATCATCGTGGAGGAAGCCCCCAGCTCGCGCCCCACGATTCAGACCCATCTGCCCATCTTCCACAGCGAGACCTTCTTCACCATGTGCAGCGGTGGCCTGGGCCACAGCATGCCCGCAGCGGTCGGCGTGGCCATGGCCAAGCCCGAAAAAAAGGTGATCGCCGTCATCGGCGACGGCTCGGCAATGTATGCGATTCAGGCCCTGTGGAGTGCCGCCAATCTGCGCCTGCCCATCACCTTTGTGATCCTCAAGAACCGCCGCTATGCGGCACTGCAGGATTTCTCCAAGGTGTTTGGCTACCGCGACGGCGAAAAGGTCGAAGGCACGGAGCTGCCCGATATCGACTTTGTGGCCATGGCCAAGGGTCATGGCTGCGACGGTGTGCATGTCGAGAACGCCGCCGAACTGGCGCAGGTGCTCAAGCAGGCCATTGCCCATCCACGCCCCATCGTGGTGGAAGTCGAGGTGGCCTGACCGCTTTCCCGAGCCGCTTCGCGCCTTGCCTTCCCTGAGGGCGAAGACGGCTTTCTCGCCATGCCCCAAGCGGGCATGGCAACGCTCACAAACAGAATCCAAACAGGAGACAAAAAACCATGGCCTCAAAGCCTGTCATCAATCGCCTGCGCCGTCTGGGCCTGGCTGCTCTTCCAGCCCTGCTCTGCGGCGCCTTTGCCACCACCGCCTCGGCCTCCGACAAATGGCCGGATCGCCCCATCCGCCTGATCGTGAACTTCGCCCCCGGCGGTGCCGCCGATGTGATGGGACGCGCGATTTCTCCCACCATGAGCCAGGTGCTCGGCCAATCCGTGGTGGTGGACAACAAGCCTGGGGCCAACGGCAATATCGGCATCGGCGAGACCGTGCGCTCGGCCAAGGATGGCTACACGCTGCTGCTGAGCAGCGGCGGCGGCATCAGCATCAATCCGCTGATCTACAGCAAGCTGCCTTTCAATCCCGAAAAAGACCTGATCCCCGTGGCCGCCGTGGCACGCGTCCATGTGTTTCTGGAAACCAACCCCAGCCTGCCCGTGAGCAATGTGCAGGACTTCATCAAGCACCTGCAGGCCAATCCCGGCAAGCTCTCCTATGGCTCGCCCGGCCCCGGCAGCTCGCCCCATCTGGCCGGCGAGATGTTCAAGCGCGCAGCCAAGGTCGATGCCAGCCATATCCCCTACAAGGGTGCCGGCCCGGCCCTGACCGATGTGCTCAGCGGCCAGTTGCAGTACTGGTTCGATCCAGGTCCCGGCCTCAAGCAGGTGGAGGCCGGCAAGCTCAAGCTGCTGGCCATCGGCAGCCCTCAGCGCTCTCCTCTGTACCCCAAGGTCCCCACGCTGGCCGAAAGCGGTCTGCCCGGCTTTGATGCCGACACGCTGTTCGGCATCTACGCTCCCACCGGCACTCCGGCCCCCGTGGTGGAGGCCGTGCGCGCCGCCGTGCTCAAGGCTCTGGAGCAGAAGAACGTAATCGAGGTGCTGCAAGGCCTGGGCTCGACGCCCGAGCCTCGCATGAGCCGCCAGGATTTCGTGGACCACCACGCCAAGGAACGCGCGCGTTTCGCTCCGCTGATCAAGGAAATCGGCTTGAAGGTGGACTAGAGAATTTCGACTCAATGCGGGAGTCCGGTTGCCCGAACACTCCCTTTTGGCTGCCCGTCCGCAAGGACCGGCGGCCTTTTTTTACCGCTCTTGCGCAGACCGGCATGCACAAGAGGCATGCCCATCGACGGACACCAGACCTGGCCCGACGGGACACAGGCCGTGCTTCAGTGGGATGCCACCGCCACCACCACCGCGGACTCGGCCACTTCGAGCCAGACATGGTCATTGGCCACCAGCCCGCTCATGGCAGGTGCAAAGCCCACGATCTGCGCGCCCCAGCCCAGGCGGCAGATGGCCTCGTCGCTGGCCAGGCTTTCTTCGGTCACCGTGGCAGCGCCATAGGTCGCGCGCTGCACCACGGCCGGCCAGAGATTGATGGGCTGCGAGGCCGCCGCAGGCCGCTCCTGCCCCAGCCAGACCTTGACCGCCGTGGCCTTGCACAGCGCCAGCACCTGCACGCCGGGCGCCAGACCCAGCAGCTCATAGCTTTCGGGCGTGATGCGCGCGGCAATCGTCCAGTCCGAGCCCGCATCGCTTGCGGCACGCAGCCAGACACGAATCTGCCCGCCGATGGACTCGACCTTGAGCACGCTGCAAGGCCACTGGTTGCGCATGCTGGTCATCAGGCCCAGATTGGGCTGGCCGCCACCGGGCGTGCCGGCCTGCATGCGCTGCAGCAATTCGCTGCGCAGGCGCATCATGGCCTCGGCAGCATGCAGCAACTCCTCGCCCGCCGGCGTGATCTGTGCGCCGCCGCCCCCGGCGCCGCCCACACTGCGCTCGACCAGCGGCACGCCGGCCAGATTGGTCAGGGTGTCGATGGCCTGCCATGCCGCCTTGTAGCTCACGCCCACATCGCGTGCGGCCTGGGAGATCGAGCCACTATGCGCAATGCCGCGCAGGATGGCGATGCGGCGATCAGCCATGTCGTAGCCCAGCGCCTGGGAGACCGAATCGGACGATAGCGCGCCACCCTGGCCAGCCTCGTCGTCGGGCATATCCAGTTGTTCTTGTTCGAGATTTTCTGTGTCAGACATAGGCCGCCATCATGCCTTGACAGCCAATTTCCTCGCTCGACCTCAGTTGTTCATTCACGTTACACTCGCTATTCCATCAATGAATAGCGAAATCTCAATGACTCAGATCACTGCCCGCCCCACCGGTTTCTCCTTTCAGCTGGCCCGCTCTGCGGCCGTGATCGCGACCGTGACCAGTTCGGCCGTGCTGGGCCTGTGGTCTGCGCAGGCACAGGCGGCCGAAGTGGCGGTCGCCGTGGCGGCCAATTTCACCGCGCCGATGAAGAAGATTGCGACCGAGTTCGAAAAGGACACCGGCCACAAGACCGAGCTGTCGTTTGGCGCCACCGGAAAGTTCTACGCCCAGATCAACAACGGCGCGCCGTTCGGCATTCTGCTGGCCGCCGACGACACCACGCCTGAAAAGCTGGCCAAGGAAGGCAAGGGCGTGGCCGATTCGCGCTTTACCTACGCCATCGGCACCCTGGTGCTGTGGAGCCCCAAGGCCGGCTATGTGGACGACAAGGGCGAAGTGCTCAAGACCGGCGACTACAAGCACATCGCGATCGCCAACCCCAAGCTGGCCCCCTACGGCACGGCGGCCATGGAAGTGCTGAACAAGCTCGGCCTGAGCACACAGGTGCAGCCCAAGGTGGTGATGGGCGAGAACATTGCCCAGACCTATCAGTTCGCGGCCACCGGCAATGCGCAGCTAGGTTTTGTGGCCCTGTCCCAGGTCATGGAGAACGGCAAGATCCGCGAGGGTTCGGCCTGGCAAGTGCCCGGCAACATGCATGAACCCATTCGCCAGGACGCCATCGTGCTCAACGGCGCCAAGGACAACGAGGCCGCCACCGCTCTGATGAAGTACCTGCGCAGCCCCAAGGCGCACGACATCATCCGCTCCTACGGCTATAGCTTCTGACGCCTGATCGGCAAGCGCTAGAGCCCGCCTCAACCCAGCGATCCGCTCTACCCTTGGCGCTGCTCGGCTAAGCTGGGCACTCCAAGGGTCTTTTTTTGCGGCCTGTGCGGCTGCGGATCGGGAAGGGTGCGGGGTCGATGGAAACATCCCTCGCGCATCCCGGTTTGCGCCAGTCCTGTTTTTGATTCCATGCAACTGAATGCCGAAGACTACGCAGCCATCTGGCTCACGCTCAAGCTTGCGGGCGTGACCACCGTGCTGCTCATGCTGCTGTGCACGCCGCTGGCCTGGTGGCTGGCCCATACCCGTTCGCGCTGGCGCGGCCCGATCGGTGCCGTCGTGGCACTGCCACTGGTGCTGCCGCCCACCGTCATCGGGTTCTATCTGCTGGTCACCATGGGCCCCAACGGCCCCATAGGCAAGCTCACGCAGGCCATGGGCCTGGGCAATCTGCCGTTCACCTTTGCCGGCCTGGTAGTGGGCTCGCTGATCTACTCCATGCCGTTCACCGTGCAACCGCTGCAGCGTGCGTTTGAAGCCCTGGGCCCGCGCCCCATGGAGGCGGCGGCCAGCCTGGGCGCCAGTCCGCTGGACCGCTTTCTGACCGTGGCCCTGCCGCTGGCGCGGCCCGGCTTCATCACCGCCGCCGTGCTGACCTTTGCCCACACCGTGGGCGAGTTCGGTGTGGTGCTGATGCTGGGCGGCAATATCCCCGGCGTCACGCGCGTGGTCTCGGTACAGATCTACGACCATGTGGAAGCCATGGAGTACGGCCACGCCCATCTGCTGGCGGCCGGAATGGTGGTGTTCTCCTTCATCGTGCTGCTGGCCCTGAACTGGCTGCAACCCAAAGCGGAGCGCCACGCATGACCGCTGCCCACTTCATCACCGCCCAGCTCAAGCTGACCCGGCCGGACTTTGCACTCGATGTGGATCTGCAGCTTCCTGGCCACGGAGTGACGGCCCTGTTCGGCCCCTCGGGCTGCGGCAAGACCACCTGTCTGCGCAGCCTCGCCGGACTGGAGCGGGCCCAAGGCCGCGTCACCGTCAACCAGACCGTATGGCAGGACGATGCCGGCCGGCAATGGCTGCCCACGCACCAGCGCGCGCTCGGCTATGTGTTCCAGGAGGCCAGCCTGTTCCCGCACCTTTCGGTGCAGCGCAATATCGATTACGGACTCAGGCGCACGCCGCAGGAACGCCGCAAGGTCTCCAAGGAAAGAGCCGTCGAACTGCTGGGCATTGCCCATCTGATGGAGCGCATGCCCGCCACGCTCTCGGGCGGCGAGCGCCAGCGCGTGGCGATTGCAAGAGCGCTGGCCACCAGCCCCGAAGTGCTGCTGATGGACGAGCCGCTGGCCGCGCTCGATGCCCAGCGCAAGGCCGAAGTCCTGCCCTATCTGGAGCAGCTGCAGCGTCATCTGCAGATTCCCGTCATCTACGTCAGCCACTCCATGGACGAGGTCGCACGCCTGGCCCAGCACATGGTGCTGCTCGGCGCGGGCAAGGTGCTGGCGCAGGGCTCCGTCACCGAGCTGCTGTCCAGCCTTGATCTGCCGCTGGCCCATGGCGACGTGGCCTCCAGCGTGGTCCATGCCACGGTGCATGACCATGACGCCGCCGATCATCTGAGCACCCTGGTCTTTGACGGAGGCCGGCTGCAACTCGTCATGGCCCGCCCGCGCGAGCCCGGCAGCACGGTGCCGCTGCGCGTGCAAGCGCGCGATGTCAGCCTCAGCCTGCTCAGGCCCGAAGGCAGCAGCATTCTCAATATCCTGCCGGTGCAGGTGCTGGACCTGCGCGAGGACGGGCCGGGCCAGGTCATGGTCTCGCTGCAGGCGGGCGGCACGCGGCTGCTGGCCAGAATCACCCAGCACTCGGCCCGGGCCTTGCAGCTGCAGCCCGGCATGCCGGTGTATGCCCAGATCAAGGGCATGGCGCTGCTGGACTGAGCGCAGCGCATCCGCCCCTGGCCGGCAAGGGATGCGCCTGCTGACTATCATCAGCCCATGACCGAGTCCTCCTGCCCCATCCCGGCCCAGCCGATCGCACCGCTGCACACCCGTGCCGTGCGCTTCTTCAACGCCGGGCAGCAGGAGCGGCAGGAACGTGTGCTGGCGGCCGAGGTGCCGATCGCACTGGTCTTCAACGGCATCTCGCATGCGGTGATGATGGGCTCGCCCACCGATGTGGAGGACTTCGCCCTCGGCTTTGCACTGACCGAAGGCATCATCGACAGCACTGAAGACTGCTACGGCATCGAAGCCCGCGCCGTATCTGCCGACGCGGCCGGCCTGCCCGAAGGCATGGACGGCATGGAAGTGCAGCTCGACATCGCCTCGCGCTGCTTTGCGCGGCTCAAGGACAGGCGCCGCAGCATGACGGGCCGCACGGGCTGCGGCGTCTGCGGAGTGGAGAGCTTTGCGGCGCTGGATCTGTCGTTTGACGCCCTGCCGCCCCAGGACTGGCTGGAGCAGGTCGATGCCGCCACCGTGCTCAAGGCGATCGGCGCCCTGGCCCCACATCAGATCCTGAATGCCGAGGCCGGCGCCATCCATGCCGCAGGCTGGGCCACGCTGGCGGGCGACATCACGGACGTGCTGGAAGACGTGGGCCGCCACAATGCGCTGGACAAGCTGGTCGGCCGGCTGGCGCGCACGGGCCGCCTCGGCGAGCCCGGCTTCGTACTGCTGTCAAGCCGCGGCAGCCATGAGCTGGTGCGCAAATGCGCCAAGGTCGGCATCGCGGCGCTGGCCACGATTTCGGCCCCTACCGACATGGGCGTGCGCATGGCGGAGCTGACCGGACTGCGTTTCTGGGGGTTGTGCCGCCCGCCCCGGGCCGTGCTCTACGCCGCGGGCGGCAAAGCCTGAGCAAGCCCTGCTGCCAAGCTCCAGCCTCTAGAATCACGGCATTGCGGCCATGACTCCAGCTCTGACCGCCCCACGATCAGCCCCTGGATATACACCATGAACCGCTGCACCACCGACCTCATCAGCCGTCGCTACGTGGCCTGCGCCCTGCTGGCCGCTGCCGCCAGTGCCGGCCTGCCGGCCCTGGCCCAGGGCCTGCCCTCGGACGAGACGCGCAACTTCCCGCCGACAGCCCAGTTCGGCGAGCTGACCGTGACCAACTTCCCCGAAGTGGCCATCAACGGCACGGCCATCCGCACCACGCCGGGCTTTCGCCTGTTCAGCCGCGAGCGCAGCATTGTTTTTGCCAGCAACTATGCAGGCCAGAAGATGCTGGTGGGCTATGTGATCGAGCCACAGACCCAGGGTCTGCACACGGCCTGGATTCTGACCCCTGCCGAGATCGAGAAATACAAGCCGATTCAGCCGCGCACCCTGCTGCAGCGCGTTTTCGGCAGCTGAGTTCGGCCCGCGCCGACCGCTATTGATTAAAGAGCTGCTTGCGCTTTTTCTGCAAGCTTCTCGAACTGTTTCCATATCCAAATCCAGTGATGGCAGGCGCCAGCCGCTATCACTTTGTGCTTGCAGATACTGCAGGCCCACCTGACAAGAGCGCCCCATGAGCAAGAAAGTCTTTATCAAAACCTTTGGCTGCCAGATGAACGAGTACGACTCGGACAAGATGGCCGATGTGCTGGGCGCGGCCCAGGGTTACGAGCCCACGCAGAACGTGGACGAGGCCGATCTGATCCTCTTCAACACCTGCTCGGTGCGCGAGAAGGCCCAGGAAAAAGTGTTCAGCGATCTGGGCCGCATCCGCCATCTCAAGGAAAAAGGCGTGCTGATCGGCGTGGGCGGCTGCGTGGCCAGTCAGGAAGGCGCCGAGATCATCAAACGCGCTCCGTTCGTGGACGTGGTCTTCGGCCCCCAGACCCTGCACCGCCTGCCCGAGCTGCTCAATCAGCGTGCGGCCAAGGCCAAGCCCCAGGTCGATATCTCCTTTCCCGAAATCGAGAAGTTCGACCACCTGCCGCCGGCACGCGTGGAAGGCGCCTCGGCCTTTGTCTCCATCATGGAAGGCTGCTCCAAGTACTGCAGCTACTGCGTCGTGCCCTATACACGCGGCGAGGAAGTCAGCCGCCCGTTCGAGGACGTGCTGGTGGAAGTCGCGGGCCTGGCCGAGCAGGGCGTGAAGGAAATCACGCTGCTGGGCCAGAACGTCAACGCCTACCTGGGCAAGATGGGCGACACCAGCGAGATGGCCGACTTCGCCTTGCTGCTGGAATACGTGGCCGAGATTCCCGGCATCGAGCGCATCCGCTACACCACCAGCCACCCCAACGAATTCACGCCGCGCCTGATCGAGGCCTACGCCAGGATTCCGCAACTGGTCAGCCACCTGCACCTGCCCGTGCAGCATGGCAGCGACAAGATTCTCATGGCCATGAAGCGTGGCTACACGGCCATGGAATACAAGAGCACCATCCGCAAGCTGCGTGCCATCCGTCCCGATCTGGCCATGAGCAGCGACTTCATCGTGGGCTTTCCCGGCGAGACCGAGGAAGACTTCCAGAAGATGATGAAGCTCATCCACGATGTGCGCTTCGACAACTCGTTCAGCTTCATCTTCAGCCCCCGCCCCGGCACGCCTGCGGCCAACCTGCAGGACGACACGCCGCACGAGGTCAAGCTGCGCCGCCTGCAGGAGCTGCAGGCCGTGATCAACAACAACATCAAGGAGATCAGCGAGGAGCGCGTCGGCACCGTGCAACGCCTGTTGATCGAGGGCGTGAGCAAGCGTGACGGCAGCGAACTGATGGGCCGCACCTATTGCAACCGCGTGGTCAATTTCCCCGGCAACGCACGCCTGATCGGCCAGATGGTGGATGTGAAGATTACCGAAGCCAAGGCTTACACCTTGCGCGGCGAAGTGTTGCTCAAGGATTGATGGCCCGACATTCCCTGGCCTCCTCTACCAAAAGCCTGCCGGCCATGCCGCGCAGGCTTTTTTCATGACTGGTTATAATTTTTGTAACAAAAAGTCATGCCTTGCCGGATGGCACACGCCCCTGCAATCCGCAGCTAGGATGGTGGTCTATTGGGGCCAAGCTGCCTCGGATTGAACTCTGTACACCATGAACCAAACTGCTGCACTGCAAGGCGAAGCCATCTACGCCCTGCTGGATCAAGCCCATGAGCTACTGAACGACTACAACGACGACAAGCCCGGCAGCATCAGCCGTCAGGACCGCATCGCGGCGGCGGTGGAATTGATGGGTCAGCAGAACTTTGCCCCGGCCACCGTGCAGGAACTCGAGCGCGTGCACGACTTCTGGCTGTACCTCGATCAGCCCGAAGCGGCCAACACCTTGCTGCAGCAGCATCGCGCTGCCGTCCTTTCCGGCGCCGACGAGCTGCTTCCTGCCGAAGCAATGCTGCGCCTGAACCTCAGCGATATCCAGAGCCGCATGGGCTTTGACCAGCCCTCCGCGCGCGCGCTGCTGGGATCGGCAGCGCTGGCCATTGCCCGACTGCCCGAAGCCGTGGACAGCGACAACTACTGGCATGGCTGGCACTGGATGGCCTCGGAGCTGCAGGCCTGGGATGCAGCAGCCACCGGGCTTGAGTTGCAACGCGGCCAGGAGCGCCGCAATCCCGATCTGGCCGAAGATGCGGCTTACCTCGATGCCATCGTCTGCGTTCGCAAGGCGGAAATGGCCCACAAAGGCGGCCACGTCAGCGAGGCTGCCAGCCTGGTGCAGAACGCCATCAACCTGCTGCGCGATGCTGCCCCCGACCAGCAGGTGGACTTTGATCGCTGGATGACGCTGGCCGATCATGTGCTGCCGCTGGCTCCGCAAAGCCTGCCGGCCTTGCTCATGGCCTGCGAGCAGCAGCTCGGCATCCTGGAAAATCCCCCGCCTTCCCAGGCCGTCAAGGCACATCGCCAAGTCAAGATACTGCGGCTGCAGGCCCAGGCCTGCGCGCAGGCCGGTCAGCTGGAAGCAGCCCTGCAGCTGGCCCCTCTGGGACACTTCGGCCTGACGGATGATCCGGGCGATCCTTTCACCGCCTCCTGGCTGGGCTGGCTGGAGCAGACCGGCCGCTTGAAGCAAGCCGCCGATCTGGCGCTTCAGAGCGTGCTCCACGCGCGCCCCGTCTCGGCCGTAGCCGCCTTCGAGCTGGCCAAGAAGCAGTTCAGCAACGACCCGGCCAACGCCATCACCTGGGCCCTGGTTCTGGCCATTGGCCAGACCGACGAGGACATGCGCCAGCTGCTCGCGCAGGAGGAAATGCCGCTGCACCCTGCGGATTTCTATCTGAACATGGTGCGTGCGGCCCAGCCGGCCCATCCGGTGCTGGCCTTGCTCGACGGCCTGCGCCTGGCACGCAAGCGCCAGATGGAACAGGCCCTGCCGCTGCTGGAAATCGGCGTGGGCCAGCATCCCGAGATGGCCGACAGCGACAAGCTGCCCACGCTCTGGGCGGCGCGCTTTGCCGCGCTGCCGCTGGAAGAAGCGCTGGCCCGCCCCTTCCCCGACGCCCATGGCGCGCACTGGTGCTATGCCGCCGGCGTGGTCCTGGACGATGCCGACGATCTGGCGCCGCTGATGGGCGGCAAGAAGAAGGTGCCGGCACAGGAGGTGCGCGAGCCTCTGGTCGTGCGCTACTACGAGCAGGGCCTGGCCCGCTTCGAGCATTTCTGGGCCAGCGGCCAGGGCCGCTTCAAGGACGCCGACCTGCATGTCTACTCCATGCTGTGCAACAACCTGGCCATCAAGTACCGCTTCATGGATCGCTACGACGAGGCCGCCGAGCTGCACCACAAGGGGCTGGGCAGCAGCCCGTTTGCCGAGCACCACAACGGCCTGCTGTGGTGCGCGGTGGGCAAGGACGACGACGCGCAGACCGTGGTCGAAGCCGAGCGCCTGTGGCATTTCGCCCAGGAGCATGGCTACAGCCGTCATGAGCCCACGCGCTATTTCTCCACCGTCGCGCTGTCGCTCTACAAGCTCGACCGCGACGACGAGATCAGCATCTGGATGGAGCGTCTGGACCAGTGGTTCCACGACCTCGACGAGGAAGAGCAGCGCGACGTACGCCGCAACTACCTGGCGTCCCTGATGTCCATGCTGGACTTTTTCTCGAGCACGCGCCCCGAGCTGGTGCTGCCGCGTTTGCGCACGCATCAGCAGGAGATCATTGCGCTGCAGGACTGCTATCCGCTGCGCCGCCTGGCCTGTGCACTGGAAGCCTATCCCGAGCTTCTGGAAGAGTCCGTGGCGCTGCACAAGCAGGCCAACAGCTATCTGGACCAGGACGACGACGAGGACGAGCGGCGCATGTCGCAGTCCGGCATCGAGCGTGCCGAGCGCAAGCTGGCCGAGCGCGATGCCCAGGCCGGTGCTGCAGCAGCGGGTCGCAAGCCATGGTGGAAATTCTGGTGAATCAGGTCATAGAGAAAACCGCTGCCGCCAGCGCCTACAAGGCGCGCGATGTGGTCAACGCGCCGGCCATCAAGCAGCGCATCAAGGAACGCAGCGCCGAGCGCGGCGACGCGGCCGAGGTCGCGGCCTGGCTGGGCAATCACTTCTACCGCCATGTGGTGGGCAATCTGCAGGCCGATGAGCCGGCCGTGCTGCGCATTGCCGATATCCAGCAGTTGCAGGAGCTGACGGGCCGCCAGCAGCCGCCGCCCTGGGCGCTGGAGCGCCTGGAGCGCAGGCAGGCCGGCTTCGAGCTGCCCGAGCTCTGGTGGGTGCAGCCCGACAGCGCGGCCCTGCTGGCGCTGGAGACGCGACTGGTGGAGTTTCTCTCCACCCGCAAGGGCACTTCGCTCGAAGGCAAGCTGCAGCGCGTGAATTGCCCGCAGGCGCTGGCGCGCTGGACGCTGGAGCATCTGGCCTTCGAGAAAAAGCAGAGCAGCGGCCGGGTCGAGCACAGCTCGGGCGCCGTGCACGGGCTGCTGCGCGGCCAGCATGGCACGTTCGTGGAGTTCGACGCCACAAGTGCGCAGATGCGCCAGGAAATGGCCTATGAAAGCCAGATGATGGGCCACTGCGTGGGCCAGTTCGCCAACCGCAAGTCCTTCAGCGGCGGCTATGGCGAGCATTACGCCGAGGGTCTGGAGTCGGGGCGCATGCGGCTGTTCAGCTACCGCACGGGCACGGCCCAGCCGCGCATCACCGTCAACGCCTATGTGCAAAAAGACGGCAAGCTGCAGATCGAGCAGATCAAGGGCAAGCAGAACCGGCCGCCGATTGCGCGCTATATGCCCGATGTGGTGACCTTGCTCAACCATCTGCCGCTCAATGACGAGGTGCCCGAGGACGCGCTGTCCATGGGCATTGTGCGCCGCCCGCCCGAGCTGCTGAAGTCCCATCCGGGGCTGGCGCCCTGGTGCTCGGTGCAGGAGCTGCAGACCGATGCCGAGCAGCTGTGGCTGATGCAGCAACACCCCGCACTGCTGCCGCAGCTCAATCTGCAGTCGCCGCTGATGCAGTGGATGGTGGCGGCACGCAAGGACTCGCTGGACAGCGAAGTCATCGAGCGCATGCCCAAATCCGCCGCGCTGAAGCAGACCTTGCTGATGGCCAGAAAGCGCCCCGGCCGCCAGGGAGTTCGCTCATGAACGCATGGACGATTCTCCTGCTTGTCGTGGCCCTGATTTTCTGGGTGCTGCGCGGCGGCTTCAAGCGCCTCAAGGAGGCCAAGCAGCGCGGCGACATCATCAGCTACCAGGCCGGCAGCCAGGAGCGCAACTGGGCCCTGGCCCTGGCCCACCCCATGGCCTACCACGCCATGCAGGGCGGCTTTGCCAGCGATCTGCATGGCGCCGACGATGCGCTGGCCAAGCAGCTGCGCCCCATGATCCTGCACCACCTGGGCCTGCGCACCGACCTCAGCGACGAACAGGTGCGCCAGCAGCTGCCCGATGCCATGCGCCAGCGCTGGTTCATGCTGGATCTGCAGCGCCTGCAGCGCAGCGACGATGCGCGCGCCGCCATGGCGTTTGCCTGCGCGCGCGTGACCTTTTTTGTGCGCAGTGCCAGGCTGCTGGACTGGGTGGACGAAGCCCTGCACTGGGACATCCTGCAGCTCAATGCCCAGCGCGCCCAGCAATGCTTCGACAGCTGGCTGGCCTTCGGCCAGGCCTATGCCCAGGGCCGCACCCAATGGCTGGCGCAGGGCCGCAGCGATGTGCTGGGCAAGGCCTTCACGATCGAAGAGGTGGCCCAGTGGGTGACGCAGGAGCAGCACCCCTGGCACGCGATGCGCTGGGATCTGCCGCTGAGCGGCGATGGTGCTGCAGCGTCCGCCGCATAGGCAGACAACGCACGTAAAAAAGGGACTGCCTGGCAGTCCCTTTTCGCATCCGCCGCGCGCCACTCAGGCAAAGATGCTGCGCGCTTCGGTGAATCGCTTGGCGAAGTACACATTGTCCATGCGCACCCGCTGCACCGTCCCGCCGCTGGACGGCGCGTGCACAAACTGTCCGTTGCCGACAAAAATGCCCATATGGGAATAGCGCCCGCCAAGGGTGTTGAAGAACACGAAGTCGCCGCGCATCAGATCGCGCCCGTCCACCGGATTGCTGGCCTGTGCCCATTGCGATGTGGTGCGGGGAAGACGGGTTTCCGTGATGCCGCCAACGGCCCACTGAATCAGTCCGCTGCAGTCAAAGCCGCCCTCAGGGGAGTTGCCGCCGTAGGTGTAGGGCGTGTTGACCACCAGCATGGTGCGCGCCAGCAGGGACTCGCGCAACTCGGCATCCAGGCTCAGCGCATTGAGCGGGCGCACCGATGAGCCGCCTTGCGCGGCAGGCCGTGGTTTGTCCCTGGTGGTGGAGCAGCCTGCCAGCAGCGCAAGCAGCGAACCCGCCACCAACAGCGCGCTGCGGCGCTCCAGACATTGAGGCAGAGCTTGCCGCTGCCCCGCCTCCACGAAAGTCCTGTCTTGTAGCTTCATGGAAAGGCATGTTCTCAGAAAGCCGCCTGTACATCCAGCAATTGCCCCGGATTGGCGCGCTTCTTTACAAAAAAGTGAGCTGCTAACGCCTGCCAGATCAACGATTCAGATGCATTTCTCATCCAAACCTAGATCTAACCTGCGTCAGCAGCTCACTTTTTATAGATCGCTGATCTCAAACCAAGCACACCCCAACTCAGGGACGGCGAGCAAGCGCCGCCGCGCAGCGGCTCAGGGGGAATCAAATATCAGAACGGCAGCTTGGGCATGCCGCCGCCGCCCATCATGCCCTTCATGGCCTTCATGCCACCCATCTTCTTCATCATCTTCATCAGACCGCCGCCCTTGAACTTCTTCATCATGGTCTGCATCTGCTCAAACTCCTTGAGCAGGCGGTTGACTTCCTGCACCTGCACGCCGGCGCCGTCGGCGATGCGCTTCTTGCGCGTGGCCTTGATCAGGGCGGGGTTCTTGCGTTCCTTGAAGGTCATGGAACAGATGATGCCTTCCTTGCGCTTGATCTCGCGCTCGGCCTTGTCCATATCGACCTGACCGGCCTTGCCGGCCAGCTCGGCGGGCAGCTTGTCCATCAGGGTCGAGAGACCGCCCATCTGCTTCATCTGCTGCAGCTGGGCCAGAAAGTCGTTGAGGTCGAAGCCGTCGCCGCTCTTGAGCTTCTCGGCCATCTTCTGCGCGGCCTCCATGTCCACGCCCTTGGTGACCTGCTCGACCAGGGCCACGATGTCGCCCATGCCCAGCACGCGCTGTGCGTGGCGGTCGGCGTCAAAGACTTCCAGGCCGTCGATCTTTTCCGAGACACCGGCGAACTTGATGGGCGCGCCCGTGATCTGGCGCACCGACAGCGCCGCACCGCCGCGCGAATCGCCGTCGAGCTTGGTCAGCACGATACCGGTCAGCGGCAGTGCTTCCTTGAAGGCCTTGGCCGTATTGACCGCATCCTGACCCTGCATGGCATCGACCACGAACAGGGTTTCAACGGGCTTGAGCGTGGCGTGCAGATCCTTGATTTCGGCCATCAGCAGCTCGTCGATGGCCAGACGACCGGCCGTATCCACCAGCAGCACATCGAAGAAATGCTTTTTGGCGTAGTCGATCGCGGCCACGGCGATATCGTGGGGCTTCTGGTCGGGCGTGGAAGGGAACCACTCGGCACCGGCCTGGGCCGTGACGGTCTTGAGCTGCTCGATGGCCGCAGGGCGATACACGTCGCCAGAGACCGTGAGCACCTTTTTCTTGCGCTTCTCGATCAGATGCTTGGCCAGCTTGGCCGTGGTGGTGGTCTTGCCCGCGCCCTGCAGGCCGGCCATCAGAACGACGGCGGGCGGCTGGGCATTGAGGTTGATGTCGGCCACCCCTTCGCCCATGGTCGCCGCCAACTCCTTGTTGACGATGGACACCAGCACCTGGCCGGGCTGCAGCGAGCTGATGACTTCCTGGCCCAGCGCCTTTTCCTTGACGCGGGCGATGAAGTCGCGCACCACGGGCAGGGCCACGTCGGCCTCCAGCAAGGCCATGCGCACTTCGCGCAGCATGTCCTGGACGTTGGATTCGGTGATGCGGGCCTGGCCGCGCATCTCCTTGACAAGGCGCGAGAGTTTATCGGTGAGTGCGGAGGCCATAAGCAAAAAGCATTCGAAAGTTATGGATGGGGAGTCGTGCGCGAGCGCGGCACGGGTCTCCGGGCAGCTTGCAGGCCGAACCTGGCGGGACCCAGACGGGCGGGACGAAGCGGCATGAACCCGCATTTTACCCGCTGCCCTTCGCGAACGATGCCTGCAGGCTTGCCGTGACCTGCCCCGGGCGCGCAAAGCCCGTGCAACCCCTTCCCAAAGGCGGGGCAGGCCCGCAAGAGAGCGACCCGAAGCACTCTGCAAGACCTTGGGCATCGCGGGAGATTGCGCCAGCCCGGCTACCGGCCGCGAGGCGAAAGCCCTTGGAAATGGGGTTAGGCGGCTGCCCAGGCGCTCAAACCCGGGTCGCAAGCGGCTTCGGCTGCGCTTTATGCGCAAATTTGACGCATGGCAGCATCCTGCAAAGCATGAGTGCAGGCCTGCGGCACTATCATAGAAAGCATGCTTTCCCAACCGCTCACTGCAGCTGGCCCCATTGGCTGGATTCTGGCCCTGGCAGCAGCCATTGCCTATGCCATCCCTGCACTTGCCAGCCGGCATCTGCAAGAAACCGGCGCCCGCCGCTGCCTGCGCCTGGCCTGGGCCCTGCATGCCCTGCTGCTGGGCTGGGGCCTGCTGGGCGAGCAGCCGCGCTTCGGCTTCGCACCCGCGCTCTCGATCACCGCCTGGCTGGTGCTGACCGTCTATGTGGTCGAGCAGCAGCTGTACCCGCAGCTGCGCTCACGCTGGCCGCTGTCCATACTGGGAAGTGTGGCCGTGCTTCTGGCCGTGGTGTTTCCCGGCACTCCGCTGCATGTCAACGCCTCGGCCTGGCTGCCGCTGCATCTGGCCCTGGGCATTGCCTCCTACGGCCTGTTTGCCGCAGCCGTCGTGCACGGGGCGCTGATGAGCCATGCCGAGCGGCAGATGCGCCAGGGCGGCGACCATGACAGCGGACTGCCTCTGCTGACGCTGGAGCGGCTGACCTTCCGCTTTGTCGGTGCCGGCTTTGTGCTGCTGACCGCCACGCTGGCCGCGGGCTGGCTGTTTGGCGAACAGCTCTACGGCAAGGCCTGGGTGTGGAATCACAAATCCGTTTTCTCGCTGCTGTCCTGGCTGGCTTTCGCCGTGCTGCTGTTCGGGCGCAAGCGATTTGGCTGGCGCGGCCAGAGCGCCGTGCGCGTGCTCTATATCGGCGCCATCTTTCTGCTGCTGGCCTATGTCGGCTCGCGCTTTGTGATTGAAGTCCTGCTGGAGCGCGCGGCATGAAGTATTTGCTGGTCCTGCTGGTCGTGGTGGTGGCTGTCGGCATCTGGCGCAGCAAGCGCCGCGCCGAAGCGGCAGAGCCCACCCGGACGGCCACCACTCTCCCGAAAGCTCAGACCATGGTGGCCTGCGCACACTGCGGCCTGCACCTGCCGCAAGCCGATGCCGTAAGCGATGCCTCGGGCCAGAGCTTCTGCAGCGCGGAACATCGCCGCCTGGCCCAGCAAGACCCCGGCAGCCACTGATCCCATGGTGAACTCCGCCTCACCCTGGCAGCACACCGCCATTCCGCTGGATGCGGCCATCAGCCGGCGCGCGGACGCCAGCCTCAACGCCCCGTTTGTGCGCCTGTGGCAGGCCTTCCTCAGCGGCCGCGTGCTGCTGGCGCTGGCCCTCATCCTGCTTCAGACGCTGAACCTGCAGCTGCAAAACATCAGCTCGCCCCTGGCCTGGCTGATCTGCTTCACCTATCTGGCGCTCACCGTGGTGCTGCGTCTGGCTGCAGCACGGCATTTGCCAGCACCTCGCGCAGCCCTGCAATGGCTGCCCGTGATCGGTGTCGACATCGCGGTGATCTTTCTGCTGCAGATCTTTCAGGTCGGCTCGCTCAACTACATGGCGCTGCTGGCCATTCCCGTCCTGATCTCCTCGGCGCTGGGCGGACTGATGCTGGCCTTTGGCGCCACGGCCGGCATCACGCTGCTGACGCTGGCCTACACCTTCTGGCAATACCATGGCGGCCTCAACGACGGCGCCCAGTCCTATTACCAGGCGGCTTTCTCCTGCGCCGGCTATTTCTGCGTGGCCTATCTCACGCACGAACTGGCCAAGCGTGTGCGGCGCGAGCGCTCCCAGGCCTTGTTCGACCGCCTGCGCACCCAGACCCAGGAGCAGGTCAACAGCCTGGTGATCAACCACTTCTCCGACGGGGTGCTGGTGGTCGACTCCAGCCTGCAAGTGCTGCAGGCCAATCCTGCCGCGCTGCAGCTGCTGGGCCTGGCCATGGATCACCCCCAGCCTTTTTCCCTGCAGGCCCACAGCTGGTGGGAGCCGCTGGCGCATGCGACACAGGCCAGCTTCGCCCATGCCCGCCCGCTGTCCGCCACCATCCATCTGCAGGCCCATGAGCGCCACGGCGCCACGGGCATCCATGTGCGCACACGCATCACCGAGGTTTCGGCGCCCTATCTGGACGAGGGCCCGCAGGCGCAAGCCAGCCACTCGCTTTGCGTCATGTTTCTTCACGACCTGCGCGAAATGGAAGCGCAGTTGCGCACCGAAAAGCTGGCCTCCATGGGCCGCATGTCGGCGGCCGTGGCGCATGAGATACGCAACCCTCTGGCCGCCATCACCCAGGCCAACGCGCTGCTGGCCGAAGACCTGAGCAGCCAGCCAGGCCCCCAGCAGCTATGCCGCATCGTGGGCCAGAATGCCGACCGGCTGGCCCGCATTGCCGAAGAGATCCTCAATCTGGCGCGCGTGCAACAGGACTCGGAAACCCATCAGGGTCAGTCGCTGCCGCTGGACAATCTGCTGGCCCAGATCAGCCATGAATGGCGCATGCAGGCCACGCCATCCCGCCAGCTTTTGCTGCGGCTCAATGCCACGGCCCGCCATATCCTGTTTGATGAAGAGCATCTGCGCCGCGTACTGATCAACCTGCTGGACAATGCCCAGCGCCATCGCAGCAACGCCGGCCATGAGACTGGCCTGCAGCTGATCAGCGGCCATGGGCCTTTGAACGGCCAGCTCCAGGGTCTCGCGCCGCAGGATGACGTCTGCTGGTTCATGGTCTGGAGTGACGGGGCACCGCTGGATTCCAGCGTCGAGCGCCATCTGTTCGAGCCCTTCTTCTCCTCCCAGAGCCGCTCTAGCGGCCTTGGACTCTATATCTGCCGCGAGCTCTGCCAGCGCTACGATGCCTCCATCAGCTATCAGCGCCTGAGCCTGCGCACGCCGCAAGGCGATGTGGACGGCAACGCCTTTATCGTGACTCTGCGCAGCGGCCCTGCCTCGCTCGCAAGCCACGGCCTGTTTGACTCGATCATGGTGTAAGCCCAGTGACATCCTCGCCTCACTCCTCCGCAGCAGCCAGCATTCTCGTGGTCGACGATGAACCCGATCTGCGCACGCTCTACGAGCTGACGCTGCTGCGCGAAGGCTACCGCGTGGAAACCGCAGGCTCGGTCCAGGAAGGCAGGGCCCAGCTGCAGGAGCGCCATTTCGATGTGGTGATCACCGATATGCGCCTGCCCGACGGGATCGGCATGGAGCTCTTGCTGCAGCTGCGCGATCACTCGCGCAGCGAGCGCTGCATCGTCATGACGGCCTACGGCTCGGCCGAGAACGCCGTGGAAGCCTTGCGCGCCGGCGCCTTCGACTATCTGACCAAGCCCGTGGACCTGCGCCAGTTCCGCCAGGTCGTGGCCTCGGCTGTGCAAGGCATGGGCGCAGTGCTCAAACCCGGCAATCCACAGGCCGGCGGCAGCGCACCTGCCCATGACGCGGGGCCGGCAGCCCAACCGGACGCGCTGGAAGCGCTGGTGGGCAACTCTCAGGCCATGCAACGCGTCAAGCAGCGCATCGCCAAGGTTGCCAAGGGCATGGCTCCCGTGCTGATCCACGGTGAATCTGGCACGGGCAAGGAGCTGGTGGCACGCGCCCTGCATGCCTGCAGCCAGCGGGCCGACGGCCCCATGGTCGCCGTCAACTGCGGTGCCATCCCGGAAAACCTGCTCGAAGCCGAATTCTTCGGCGCCCGCAAGGGCTCCTATACCGGAGCCACGCAGGACAGGCCCGGCTACTTTCAGGCCGCTCAGGGCGGCACCCTGTTTCTCGACGAGATCGGCGACCTGCCCCTGGCCATGCAGGCCAAGCTGCTGCGCGCCATCCAGGAGCGCAAGATCCGCCCGCTGGGCAGCACCCAGGAAGAAGCTGTCGATGTGCGCATCCTCAGCGCCACCCACCGCGACCTGAGCGCGCAAGTGCAGTCCGGCAATTTCCGCCAGGACCTGTTCTACCGGCTCAACGTCATCGAAATCGAGCTGCCCGCGCTACGTGAGCGCCGCGAAGACCTGGGCCAGCTCTGCCAGGCTTTGCTGCAGAAGCTGGCCCGCGAGTCCGGCCTGGCCACGCCGGAGCTGGACGAGATCAGCCTCGGCCAGATCGCCGGACTGCCGCTGCCCGGCAATGTGCGCGAACTGGAGAACGTGCTGCACCGCGCCATTGCGCTGGGCGATGAGGGCCCGCTGCGCCTGCCCGAGTCCGGCCCCAGCACCGGCGCCGGTGCTTCGGCAGCGACGCCAGCCCCGGCATCGGGCACTCAGGCATCGGAGACCGGTGCACCGGCGCCCCAGCACGCCGGCAGTCCGGCCACACTGCCCGAGGATCTGCAAGGCTGGCTTGACGAACAGGAGCGCAGCATCCTGGTCCGCGCCCTGCAGGACAACGGCTTCAACCGCACGGCCACGGCGGCCAGGCTGGGCATCAGCCTGCGCCAGATCCGCTACCGCATCGACCGGCTGGGCATAGACCTGCCGGCCGAAGGCTGCAAACAACAGAACGACAATGTCTGATCCCGCCCCCCTCGCTCAGGACCTGCCGCAGCCGCTGTGGCAGGCGGGCTGGTATGGCGCGGCGCGCCACCTGGCCTCGCCCAATTTCGGCCCGCGCCCCGAGGGGGCAAAGATCGACCTTGTCGTCATCCACTCCATCAGCCTGCCGCCGGGCCAGTACGGCACGGGCGCGGTGCAGCAACTGTTCACCAACCAGCTCGACTGGGACGCCCATCCTTATTACCAGGGCATTCGCGGCCTCGAAGTCTCGTCCCATTTCTTTGTCACGCGCCAGGGCGAGATCTGGCAGTTCGTCAGCTGCGACGACCGCGCCTGGCATGCCGGCGTGAGCCAGTGGCGCGGGCGAGATCGCTGCAACGACGACTCCATAGGCAT
Organism: Comamonas sp. C24C; assembly: GCF_053345995.1. Lineage (NCBI taxonomy): Bacteria > Pseudomonadati > Pseudomonadota > Betaproteobacteria > Burkholderiales > Comamonadaceae > Comamonas > Comamonas sp. C24C. The sequence goes on from NZ_JBKFBC010000006.1 coordinate 166,725, forward strand.
CGAGCTGGAAGGCCTGGAAGGTCTGAGCTTCGAAGCCCCCCAGTACCAGGCCCTGCAGCAGCTTTGCAGCGCCATCGCCGCGCAATACCCCGTGCACTACATCGCCGGGCACGAGCACATCGCCCCCGGACGCAAGCAGGACCCCGGCCCTGGCTTTGACTGGCAGCGCCTGCAGCAGCAGCTGGGCAGCGCGGACGGCACCCGGTCATGGGAATTTCCGCCGCACGTTTCACCGCGGTCCTGATCTTTTCATAGCAGCTTCCGCACGCTATCTCTTGAATTCCTGGTGATTCAGCACTGAAGTCACCTGATGACAGGCGTCAGGCGCTCCTCTTTTTGTAAGCCCGCATCCTCCATCCCTTTTGCACCTGGAAGCGGCATGTCAATGGCGCGCGCGCAACAACTGTCGCCTGCATCAAACACGCAAATTTTTTACATATTTCCGGCCCGCTCTCCCGCCGCGCGCAACCGCGCCACAGGCCTTTATTCATGCGGGATGAAGTCATTTTTTCAGCTGTCAAGCGGTGGCCGAAATGTCAGATTCAGTAGTTTCATCAGGTCAGCCAGTTTTAAGCGCGATACACTACCGGTAGTGTTTAAGGGCGCCTCAGACCCCATATCTAGTGTTTACAAGTTGTGCACACCCTGTGCAAACCATGTGTAGACCAAGGCGCCGAATCGTGTTTTTGATGGCCTGCCCACAGTGCAGGCCTTTGTCTGCCTATCCACATACTGACTCAGAGGAACTTATGCAAGAAGCGTTGAACTCACTGCCTTCTGCCGCACCTGCCGGTGCAGCCAATTCTTCCTCCCCCAATGACAGCTACCAGATCATCCGCCGCAGCGGCGATGTGGTGGCTTTCGCGCCCCAGAAGATTGCCGTGGCCCTGACCAAGGCTTTCCTGGCCGTGCGCGGCGCGCAGGGCGCGGCTTCCGCCAGCGTACGTGACACCGTCAACGAACTCACCGACGGCGTGGTGCGCGCCCTGGTGCGTTCGCGTCCCGATGGCGGCACCTTCCATATCGAAGATGTGCAGGACCAGGTCGAACTCGGCCTGATGCGCGCCGGTCACCAGGACGTGGCCCGCGCCTATGTGCTGTACCGCGAGCGCCGCAACCAGGAACGTGCCGAGCAGAAGAAGGTCGCCGAAGTGGCTGCCGCCGCCGCCTCCAAGCCCGTGCTGCATGTGACCGACAACGGCCAGCGCGTGCCGCTGAACCAGGAGCGTCTGGAAGCCCTGATCGTCGCTTCCTGCGGCAATCTGAATGCCGACATCCAGTCCGGCCCCATCGTGGCCGAAACCCTGCGCAATCTGTATGACGGCGTGCCTCTGGCCGAGGTCTACAAGGCGTCCATCCTGGCCGCCCGTACGCTGATCGAAAAAGACCCCGACTACACCTACGTCACCGCCCGCCTGCTGCTGCACACCATCGTGCGCGAAGTCATGGGCCGCGACGTGCAGCCCGCAGAAATGCAGGCCGCCTATGCCGACTACTTCCCCGGCTTTGTGCAAAAGGGCGTGGATAACGAGCTGCTCAACCCCGAGCTGCTGAACTACGACCTGCCCCGTCTGGCCAAGGCCCTGAAGGCCGAGCGCGACGAACAGTTCGACTACCTGGGTCTGCAGACCCTGTACGACCGCTACTTCCTGCACGTGCGCAAGACCCGCATCGAGCTGCCCCAGTCCTTCTTCATGCGCGTGGCCATGGGCCTGGCACTGAACGAGCCCGACCGCAACGCCCGTGCCATCGAGTTCTACGAACTGCTGTCGTCCTTCGACTTCATGTCGTCCACTCCCACGCTGTTCAACAGCGGCACGCTGCGTTCGCAGCTGTCGTCCTGCTACCTGACCACCGTGCCCGACGATCTGGACGGCATCTACGAATCCATCAAGGAAAATGCCCTGCTGTCCAAGTTTGCCGGCGGCCTGGGCAATGACTGGACCCGTGTGCGTGCCCTGGGCTCGCGCATCAAGGGCACCAACGGCGAATCGCAAGGCGTGGTTCCCTTCCTCAAGGTGGTCAACGACACGGCCGTCGCCGTGAACCAGGGCGGCAAGCGCAAGGGCGCGGTCTGCACCTATCTGGAATCCTGGCACCTGGACATCGAAGAGTTCCTGGAGCTGCGCAAGAACACCGGCGACGACCGCCGCCGCACCCACGACATGAACACGGCGAACTGGATTCCCGACCTGTTCATGAAGCGCGTGATGGAAGCGGGCCAGTGGACCCTGTTCTCGCCCGCCGACGCTCCCGATCTGCACGATCTGTACGGCGAAGCCTTCGAGAAGGCCTACACCGCCTATGAAGCCAAGGTCGACAGCGGCGAGCTCAAGCTGTTCAAGCGCGTGCCTGCCGTGGATCTGTGGCGCAAGATGCTCTCGATGCTGTTCGAGACCGGCCATCCCTGGATCACCTTCAAGGACCCTTGCAACATCCGCTCGCCCCAGCAGCACGTGGGTGTGGTGCACTCGTCCAACCTGTGCACCGAGATCACGCTCAACACCAGCGACACCGAAACCGCAGTCTGCAACCTGGGCTCGGTGAACCTGGTCCAGCACATCAAGGACGGCAAGATCGACCACGACAAGCTGCGCAAGACCGTGAACACGGCCATGCGCATGCTGGACAACGTGATCGACATCAACTACTACGCCGTGCAAAAGGCCAAGGACTCCAATCTGCGCCATCGCCCTGTGGGCATGGGCCTGATGGGTTTCCAGGATGCGCTGTATGAAATGCGCACCGCCTACGCCAGCCAGGGCGCCGTCGAGTTCGCCGACGAAGCCATGGAAGCCATCTGCTACTACGCTTACTGGGCATCGACCGAGCTGTCCAAGGAACGCGGCACCTACTCCACCTTCAAGGGCTCGCTGTGGGATCAGGGCATCCTGCCCCCCGACACCCTGAAGCTGCTGGAAAAGGCCCGCGGCGGCTATGTGGAAGTGGATCGCTCCGCCAAGCTGGACTGGGACGCCCTTCGCGCCAAGATCGCCAAGGACGGCATGCGCAACTCCAACTGCGTGGCCATCGCCCCCACCGCCACCATCTCCAACATCGTGGGTGTGGATGCCTCGATCGAGCCTTCGTTCGGCAACCTGTCCGTGAAGTCCAATCTGTCGGGCGAATTCACCGTCATCAACCAGTACCTGGTGCGCGACCTCAAGCGCCTGGGCCTGTGGGACGACGTGATGGTCATGGATCTCAAGCATTTCGACGGCTCGCTGCGCGCCATCGACCGCGTGCCGCAAGAGATCAAGAACCTCTACGCCACCGCGTTCGAAGTCTCGCCCGAATGGCTGGTGGAAGCCGCCTCGCGCCGCCAGAAGTGGATCGACCAGGCCCAGAGCCTGAACATCTACATGGCCGGTGCATCGGGCAAGAAGCTGCACGACACCTACATGCTGGCCTGGCTGCGCGGTCTGAAGACCACCTACTACCTGCGCACCACCAGCGCGACCAATATCGAGAAGTCCACCGTGCAAAGCCGTGTGCTGAACGCCGTGTCCTCCGGTGCTCCTGCCGCTTCGGCAGCCCCTGCGGCCAAGCCTGCGGTCAGCGCACTGGAAGCGGCTGCCGCCGCTGCCCGTGCCCAGGCACCCGCCACGGACATCAAGTTCTGCGCGATTGACGATCCTGGTTGCGAGGCTTGCCAGTAATTGACTGGCTCCCCCTGAGGCGCTTGGCCTAGGCGGCCCCCGCGCCTTCCCCCTCTCTCGATGCGTTGCATCGGGAGGGGGACG
>NZ_JBKFBC010000006.1:170560-200565 GCF_053345995.1 Comamonas sp. C24C
TTGCTCGGTGTCTTTGGTTTGGAGTGCGCCAGTTTTTAGTGGTGCCTGCCAAATAGATAAATCAGAAGGCTGGATGTCGATTGCACTGCACCCAGCTTTTGCCCTTGAAGGAATAAATATGCTGAGCTTTGACGACGACACCTTTGCCTCTTCCGCCACCAGCGCAGAAGCCGGCGCGTCCACCAGCACCCACAAGCGCGTGAATGCCGCAGACAAGCGCATCATCAACGCCAAGACCGACGTGAACCAGCTGGTTCCCTTCAAGTACAAGTGGGCCTGGGAAAAGTATCTGGCCACCTGCGCCAACCACTGGATGCCGCAGGAAGTGAACATGACGCGCGACATCGCGCTGTGGAAGGACCCCAACGGCCTGACCGAAGACGAGCGCCGCATCGTCAAGCGCAACCTGGGCTTCTTTGTGACGGCCGATTCGCTGGCCGCCAACAACATCGTGCTGGGCACCTACCGCCACATCACGGCACCCGAATGCCGCCAGTTCCTGCTGCGCCAGGCTTTCGAGGAAGCCATCCACACCCATGCCTACCAGTACATCGTGGAATCGCTGGGTCTGGATGAATCGGAAATCTTTAACGCCTACAACGAAGTCCAATCCATCCGCGACAAGGACGAGTTCCTGATCCCCTTCATCGAAGCGATCATGGACCCCAACTTCCACACCGGCACGCCCGAAACCGACCAGACTCTGCTGAAGTCGCTGATCGTTTTTGCCTGCCTGATGGAAGGTCTGTTCTTCTACGTGGGCTTCACGCAGATCCTGGCCCTGGGCCGCCAGAACAAGATGACGGGCGCTGCCGAGCAGTACCAGTACATCCTGCGCGACGAGTCCATGCACTGCAACTTCGGCATCGATCTGATCAACCAGCTCAAGCTCGAGAACCCCCATCTGTGGACGGCCGAGTTCAAGCAGGAAATCACGGAGCTGTTCCAGAAGGCCGTGGAGCTCGAATATCGCTACGCCGAAGACACCATGCCGCGCGGCGTGCTGGGCATGAATGCATCCATGTTCAAGGGCTATCTGCGCTACATCGCCAACCGTCGTGCCACGCAGATCGGTCTCGAAGAGCTGTTCCCCGGTGAAGAAAATCCCTTCCCCTGGATGAGCGAAATGATCGATTTGAAGAAAGAACGTAACTTCTTTGAGACACGAGTGATCGAGTATCAGACCGGAGGCGCACTTTCTTGGGATTAATTGCTTCTAAGCAGGCACAATGCGAGTCATGACTTGCTTCACTTCATTGCTACAAAAAACTGAGATTTTTGGCGTGAAGCAAATTTGTGTTCCTAGCGATGCGTAACTCCACATCGCTTTGAATCGTCCGGCACTGCAAAGAGCCGGACGTCTTATGCAAATCAACGAAGGAGAAAATGATGGCAACTGCGAAGAAGACGGCCGCCAAGGCCACAACCGAGAAAAAGACACCTGCCAAGAAGGCGGCCGCGCCCAAGGCTGAAGCTGTGAAGAAAACAGCTGCAACCAAGACTGCTGCCCCCAAGGCTGCTGCTCCTGCAAAGGCTGCACCGAAGAAGGCCGCAACTGCTGCCAAGGCTGCTGCTCCCAAGAAGGCTGCAACAACCGCTAAGGCTGCTGCTCCTGCCAAGGCTGCTGCTCCCAAGAAGGCTGCAACGACTGCCAAGGCCGCTGCTCCCAAGAAGGCTGCAACAACTGCCAAGGCCGCTGCTCCCAAGAAGGCTGCAACAACTGCCAAGGCTACTGCTCCCAAGAAGGCTGCAACGACTGCCAAGGCTGCTGCTCCCAAGAAGGCTGCAACTGCTGCCAAGGCTGCTGCACCCAAGAAGGCTGCAACTGCTGCCAAGGCTGCTGCACCCAAGAAGGCTGCAACGACTGCCAAGGCTGCTGCACCCAAGAAGGCTGCAACTGCTGCCAAGGCCGCTGCTCCCAAGAAGGCTGCAACTGCTGCCAAGGCCGCTGCTCCCAAGAAGGCCGCAACTGCTGCCAAGGCCGCTGCTCCCAAGAAGGCTGCAACGACTGCCAAGGCCGCTGCTCCCAAGAAGGCTGCAACTGCTGCCAAGGCCGCTGCTCCCAAGAAGGCTGCAACGACTGCCAAGGCTGCTGCTCCTGCCAAGGCTGCCGCTCCCAAGAAGGCTGCAACTGCCAAGGCTGCTGCTCCTGCCAAGGCTGCCGCTCCCAAGAAGGCTGTAGCTGCCAAGGCTGCCGCCCCCAAGAAGGCTGCAACTGCTGCCAAGGCCGCAGCTCCCAAGAAGGCTGCAAATGGTGCCAAGGCTGCTCCCAAGAAGGCTGCCACACCTGCACCTGCCGCCGTGACCGAAACCACCGCACCCGTGGCGCAGACCCGCCTGGCACCTCAAGCCGCCTGGCCCTTCCCCACAGGTAACAAGCCCTGATCGGTTCGCTGACCTGCACGCCATAAAAAAGCCCGAGCTCTCTTCCGAGAGCCGGGCTTTTTTACATGCGCCGCGATCAGTACCCTCAGGGCACTAATATCGCATCAGGGCTGGAAGTCCAGCTGATAGTTCTGCGGGCCGCGTTGCGCAATCTTCAGCGCCCCCAAGCGGTTGCCCAGTTCGGCGCAGCGCAGCAGATCCCAGCCACGTTCCAGACCAAACAGGAAAGCACCGCGCCAGGCATCGCCACAACCCGTGGGGTCAACCACAGCGGCGGGCTTCACCGGCGCCACCAGGGTCTTCTCACCCTGCTGCCAGACTTCGCAGCCTTCGGCACCCAGGGTCACGACCAGGCCGCGCACCTTGCGCGAGATCTCGTCAAAGCTCAGGCCCGTGCGCTCGCTGAGCATCTTGCCTTCATAGTCGTTCACCGCCACCCAGTCAGCCTGCTCGATAAAGGCCTTGAGTTCATCGCCGTTGAACATGGGCAGGCCCTGACCCGGATCGAACACGAAAGGAATGCCTGCAGCCTTGAACTGGGCGGCGTGGTCGATCATGGCCTGGCGGCCATCGGGAGCAATGATGCCGACCTTGACCTCGGCGGCCATATCGGCCGTGATCCGGTTCTCGTGCGCCTGCATCATGGCTCCAGGATGGAAGGCCGTGATCTGGTTGTTGTCACGATCGGTCATGATCATGCACTGCGCGGTGTGCGTACTCTGCAGCTGGCCCACATGGCGGGTTTCGATACCCAGGTCCCTGAAACGCTGCACATAGTCCTCGCCGTCGCTGCCCACCATGGCCATGGGGTGAGCATCGCCACCGAGCAGCCTCAGGCTATAGGCAATATTGCCGGCGCAACCGCCAAAATCGCGGCGCAGCGTGGGCACCAGAAACGACACATTGAGGATGTGCAGCTGGTCGGGAAGAATCTGGTCGGCAAAACGACCTTCAAAGGTCATGATGTTGTCGAATGCCAGCGACCCGCAGATCAAAGCGGCCATGGTGCGTTCTCTTTCAGAAATGAATGAAGGGGGGCTTGCGCCAACAAGGATGTACAACGGGCATTTCTATTGACGAGACACCTTGCCTGATCCGAATTGGCACAAGCCGTATTAGGGGTAAAAAACCAGCGCCCGGTAACCCGCCACGGCAGCGCCAAGATCCTGCACTTGCACAGGCACGTTGACGCTCCACTCCTGGCGGGCTTGCAGCTGCTCCGGGGCACCCAGAGGCTTCAGGTCGATGACTCGGCGCAGCAAGGGTCTGTCCTGCGCATCGGTCAGGGTCAGCTCGGCCATGGGCATGGCCACCGGTACATCGGAGCGATTCTCAAGGGTCAGGCTCCACTGGTACTGACGGGCATCGGCAAGCTGCTTGAAGCCCGAGCCACTGATCACCACGTCGGCAATCGCGCGGCGGGCCTGCAGCTCGCAGCCTGCCAGACTGCAGGCCTTGGCCAGCACGGGAGCCAGTGCCGGATACTGCGCTGCCAGCACATCGCGCTGCTGCCAGGCATGCTGTCCGACGACACCGGCAACAGCCAGCAGCGAACCCAGCACCAGCGCCACGCGCATTCCTGCCGAGTGCCAGAAGGCCTTCCGGCGGGCCTGGCGCACAAAGCCTGGCTCATTGCCTGCAATGGCAACAGCCTCATCCTGATCCACATCCGTGACGGCCTGCGCCCGGTCCCTGGCGGGTTGTATATCGCCGATATCGGCGTGCAGCGGCGCCTCGCTCCGGGCTTTATCCTCGAGGCCATGCTCGGCCTCGGGCATCAGGGCCTCGCTTGGCGGCGGCGATACCAGCAGCTCCGGCTCCAGCGCCGGCTCGGCGGGTGCGGGAATATCACGGGTTTCCAGTCTGTCTTCCGGCTCCCTCACCTCGGGATGAGGCTCATGCCGAGCAGCCCCTGCATCCTCTTCAGTCAGAGGACGCGCGTGATCGACAAACGAGGACTGTCCATCCGCCATCCCGGGCATGAACCCGGAAGGCTCTGGTTCTGAAACCACATCGGCAGACTCCGCTGCCGGCGCGGCTTCTGCAGTCTGAGTAGCAGTCGCGGCCGCGTCTACCCAATCCGAAGCCGAATCCTGCGGTGCCTCAGCCTTTTGCGCATCGGAGGCGGGAGCATCTGCGGCATCCTCATCCTGCTGCGGCCAAGTCGGCGCCGGCTGTTCGTCCGCTTTCGTCGGCAGCACCTCCTGGACGGCCGGCTTCTGCGGCGCATCAGCCGCTTCCGGCTGCAGCAGTTCGTCGGGCACGGACTGCAAATCCTGCGAGGCATCAAAGACGCTTTGGCACATCCCGCAGCGCACCCAGCCCTGCGAGATACGCAGCTGGTCGGCAACCACTTTGAAGCGGGTTCCACAGGAAGGGCAACGGGTGACTTGGCTCATCAAGATGTCATTGTAGGCAGCAACCACCCGCACACCTGCTGGCGGCGGGTCTGTCTCGCGATCAGGCCGCGCGCCGGGCGGTCATGAGAATCCAGCCGTCCTCGCTATCGGCCACCTCGAGTTTGAGGTAAGGCGCGTAAGCCTCTTTCAGCTCGTCGGCCTGGCGCTCCAGAATGCCGGCCAGCACCAGATTGCCACCGGCCTGCACACGGCCGCACAGCAGCGGAGCCAGCACCTTGAGCGGAGTGGCCAGGATATTGGCCAGCACGGTCTGGTACTCGCCGTCGGCCGCATCGGGCAGACCGGCCTTGACCTCCACATGATTGGCGCTGCTGTTGTAGTTGGTCGACTCCACGGCGGCAGGATCGATGTCCACCGCATCCACATCGGTCGCGCCGAACTTGGCGGCACCAATGGCCAGGATGCCCGAGCCGCAGCCGTAGTCCAGCGTGCGTCCCAGAGTCGCCTGGGGCTGGCGCGCAATCCAGCGCAGACACATGCGGGTGGTGGGATGAGTGCCGGTACCGAAAGCCAGACCGGGGTCCAGACGGATGCTGACCCTGGCCTGCTCGGGCAGCTCGTGCCAGGTGGGCACGATCCAGAACTCGGGCGTGATGTCCACAGGCTCGAACTGCGACTGCGTCAGGCGCACCCAGTCCTGCTCGGGCACGGGCTTGACGGCCAGAATCTTGCAGCCTTCGAAAAAGTCCTGCGGCAGCAGCAGATCACGCGCCTCGGTAGCCGCGGCTTCGCTAGGATAGAGGGCGATCACGCGGCTGCGGTTCCAGCCCTCCTTGGGCGCAGGCATGCCGGGCTCGCCGAACAGCGCCTGCTCGGCCTCGGTCTGCGCATCGGCATCTTCGACGGACACGCTCAATGCATCGAGTGCATCCAGCGCTTCGCTAATGGTTTCGACCCGATCTTCGGGGCACAGCAGGCTCAGCTCGAACATGGCCATCCTTTCTAGCAACTGCGTCAGTCATGTCAGGCCGGGGCCGAAGACGAGAACGCAAGTTGTACTTTCCTGAAAAACGAAAATGCTGGCCTCCGTTGCCAGAGGCCAGCATGGGAACTCAGAGCTGCAAGGCTCCTGATCTCATCGCTTGTTGGGCGTGCGATGCGTCAGCCACTCTTCCAGGTAGTGGATGTTGGTGCCGCCTTCCATGAACTTGGAGTCGACCATCAAATCCTGGTGCAGCGGGATATTGGTGTTGATGCCTTCCACCACGGTCTCCAGCAAGGCGGTACGCATGCGGGCCATGGCCTGCTCGCGGGTGTCGCCGTAAGCGATGATCTTGCCGATCATGGAGTCGTAGTTGGGCGGCACGAAGTAGTTGTTGTACACATGGGTGTCCACACGCACGCCAGGACCGCCGGGAGCATGCCACATGGAGATGCGACCGGGCGAGGGGATGAACTTGTACGGATCTTCCGCGTTCACACGGCACTCGATGGCGTGGCCCTTGAACTCGATCTGACGCTGCGTGAAAGGCATCTTCTCGCCGGCCGCGATCATGATCTGGGTGCGCACGATGTCGATGCCCGTGATCAGCTCGGTGATGGGATGCTCCACCTGCACGCGGGTGTTCATCTCGATGAAGTAGAACTCGCCGTTCTCGTACAGGAACTCGAAGGTACCCGCACCGCGATAGCCGATCTTCTTGCAGGCCGCGGCGCAGCGCTCGCCGATCTTCTCGATCAGACGGCGGGGAATGCCGGGAGCCGGAGCTTCCTCGATCACCTTCTGGTGGCGACGTTGCATGGAGCAGTCGCGCTCGCCCAGATACACGGCGTTCTTGTGCGTATCGGCCAGCACCTGGATTTCCACGTGACGTGGGTTCTGCAGGTACTTTTCCATGTAGACGGCAGGATTGCCGAAAGCAGCGCCGGCTTCGGCCTTGGTCATCTGCACGGCATTGATCAGTGCAGCTTCGGTGTGCACCACGCGCATGCCGCGACCGCCGCCGCCGCCCGAAGCCTTGATGATCACGGGATAACCGATGGTCTTGGCAATGCGCTTGATGAGTGCGGGATCGTCGGGCAGTTCGCCGTCCGAGCCGGGCACGCAAGGCACGCCGGCCTTGATCATGGCTTGCTTGGCCGACACCTTGTCACCCATGGTGCGGATGTTCTCGGGCGTCGGGCCGATAAAGGTGAAACCGCTCTTTTCCACGCGCTCGGCAAAGTCGGCGTTCTCGGACAGGAAGCCGTAGCCGGGGTGGATGGCTTCCGCATCGGTCACTTCGGCAGCCGAAATGATGGCCGGCATGTTGAGGTAGGACAGCGGGGAAGGAGCCGGGCCGATACACACGGCCTCATCGGCCAGCTTGACGTACTTGGCATCACGGTCGGCTTCGGAATACACCATCACCGCCTTGATACCCAGCTCACGGCAAGCGCGCTGGATGCGCAGGGCGATCTCGCCCCGGTTGGCAACCAAAATTTTCTTAAACATGAAGTTCCTCGCAGCTTGGTGCCTGTGCCGCAGCACAGACCACTGCCAATGACTCAGTCGCGCAGCCAGTGGCTAGCGCACCTCGGCGCTGCGATGCGAACTGCATGCAACGCCTCATGATCTATCACTCGATCACGAACAGAGGCTGGCCGTATTCCACAGCCTGGCCGTTTTCACCCAGAACGCGAACGATGGTGCCGGTCTTGTCGGCTTCGATTTCGTTGAGGATCTTCATGGCTTCGACGATGCAGATGGTGTCGCCTTCCTTGACCTGGCTGCCCACATCCACAAAGGCCTTGGCGCCGGGGCTGGAGGCACGGTAGAAGGTACCGACCATGGGCGACTTGACCACATGACCTTCTGCAACGGCCGGAGCGGCCACAGGTGTGGCGGCTGCGGGAGCGGCAGCCACGGGGGCGGCCATCATGGGAGCAGCTTGCACGGGGGCAGCGACGTATTGGTGGACCACACCTTCGCTCTTGACGATACGGACCTTGCCCTCTGCTTCGGTGATCTCCAGTTCCGACACATTCGATTCGGACACCAGATCAATAAGGGTCTTGAGTTTTCGCAAATCCATGGGAGCTCCAGCGACGTAATTCTAAACAGGGCGCGAATTTACCTCAAATTCGGCCTTCTGCGTGCATTGGCAGATATTTTTCACTAACGTCGCCATGGAATTTAGTTACCTACACTTTTCTGACGACAAGAGCAATGTTCGTTCGCTCTATTTACTCCAATCTGTCAGATCTTCGCGGGAAAGCTCGCCTATTTTACGTTGTCGCACTTGCCCCTTGGCGTCAAAAAGAACCGTGAATGGCAGGCCACCCTGCAAGTTACCGAGGCTACGGGTCAGCCCCAATCCCCCTTGCATGGCGATGGCTACCGGAAATTGCACGGGTTGGCGCTGCAAAAAACGCATCACTGCTTCGGATTTGTCGACCGCCAACCCCACGACCCGAATGCCTTTTGCGCCCTGCTGCGCCGCAAACTCGCTGAGCATGGGCAGCTCCTTGACACAGGGCGGACACCAGGTGGCCCAGAAGTTCACCAGCAGGGGACGGCCCTGCAAACCCGCCATGGCAAAAGGCTTGCCATCTGGGGTTTCAAACGTCTGACTCCATAGCTGAGCCTCGACGCCAGGGCCCATGGCCTGAGGCTGGCTGCGCCACCAGGCCACACCGGCGCCGGCCCCGGCCGCCACTGCGGCCACCGCGCCGGTCAGCCACAGACGGCGAGAGCCATTGGTCGACTTGTTCTCAGGGGTGTTTTCACTCATCGCGGCTCTCCTGCAGCAGCTTGCGCAAGGCCTTGGCATCGCCACGCGGGCTGCGGCCATGGCTGTCGGGCTTCATGGCGCCGCGCATATCGTCATGGTCGTAGACCAGCAGGTGCACGCCCACGGTTTCGTTGATCGGCTTGCACAGTGCGTGAACGGAAAGCGCCTCGACCGGCTTGCCCTGAAAGCCGGTGACCGTGCTCGGCTCGTACTGCACATGATTGTTGATGAGCGCTATTTCGGCCGACTTGGGATCGTCGCAGAACAGCTGCAGATAGATGTCCGACAGCCGCGTGGCCGTACCGCGCCAGACGGCTCCGGCCAGATGCGGGCGAAACTCCTGCAGCCTGTCCATCCAGACCAGGGCCAGTTCGCGCAGCGCCTGAAGCTCCTGCGGCTGCGTGTCACCACAGAACAGCTCTATATATTCGCGCACCGCCTCTTCAAGCTGGTCGTTATCGGGCAGCGCCGAGCGGCCGGGCAGGCCGAGCTGACGCACGGCCCGCTGCTTGGCAGGACCCCATTCCAGGCCTTCCTCCACCACCAGACGGGCCGCTGTCTGAGCGATTTCAGCAGTCACGTTATCCAAACTCATAGCGCCATTTCATCACGCCCGCCGCAGCAAGCGCAGCAGGTCATGCACGCATTGTGACCCAGATGAATGACCGCACTTTGACCTGGCCCGTACAGACCAACGTTTTGATAGCTGCTAGCACCCGCTTTGTATGGAACTGAAAGTAAAAACACATTTAGATCTATATAGATCATGCGCAACAAGCTATCAATTTGATAAGAAAGGTTACCGCCAGCGCCCAGGCGGGCCATGGCTTGCCTCCAGGTCATGCCGGCAAACGTAGAATCCCCGGCCATGCACATACATATTCTGGGCATTTGCGGCACCTTCATGGGAGGCCTGGCCGCCTTGGCACGAGAAGCCGGTCACAAGGTGACGGGCTGCGATTCCGGCGTTTACCCGCCGATGAGCGATCAGCTGCGCCAGCTGGGCATCGAGCTGATCGAGGGCTATGGCGCCGACCAGATCGCACTCAAGCCCGATATGTATGTGGTCGGCAACGTGGTCAGCCGCAAGCGCCTGGCCGACGGCTCGCCCAAGTTCCCGCTGATGGAAGCGATTCTGGACACCGGCGCCGCCTATACCAGCGGTCCGCAATGGCTGGCCGAGCATGTGCTGCACGGTCGCCATGTGCTGGCCGTGGCCGGCACCCACGGCAAGACGACCACCACCTCCATGCTGACCTGGGTGCTGGAGTGCGCGGGGCTGCAGCCCGGCTTTCTGGTCGGCGGCGTACCGCTGGACTTCGGCGTCTCCGCCCGCCTGGGTGCGGCCAAGCGCCCTGTCGCAGGCCCTGGCCCCGTGGGCGATCAGCCCGTGTTCGTGATCGAGGCCGATGAATACGACACCGCATTCTTCGACAAGCGCAGCAAATTCGTGCACTACCGCCCTCGTACGGCCGTGCTCAACAACCTGGAGTTCGATCACGCCGACATCTTCGACGATCTGGCGGCCATCGAGCGCCAGTTCCATCATCTGGTGCGCACCGTGCCGTCGACCGGCCGCGTGGTGAGCAATGGTCTGGAAGAAAGCCTGAGCCGGGTGCTGGCCCAGGGCTGCTGGAGCGAAGTGCGCAGCTTCGGCACCACTGTCAGCGATTTCAGTGCCGATGGCGATCCTGGCGACTTTGCCGTGCTGCATCGCGGCAACAAAGTGGCGCAGCTGCGCTGGAGCCTGACCGGCGTGCACAACCAGCTCAATGCGCTGGCCGCCATCGCCGCCGCAGATCATCTGGGCGTCAGCGCCGAGGTGGCCTGCGAAGCCCTGTCGCGCTTTCAGAACGTCAAGCGCCGCATGGAGCTGCGCGGCACGGTCAACGGCATCGAGGTCTATGACGACTTCGCGCACCACCCCACAGCCATCCGCACCACCCTGGACGGCCTGCGCCGCAAGCTGGGTGCGCAGGCCCGCATCCTGGCGGTGTTCGAGCCGCGCAGCAACACCATGAAGCTGGGCACCATGAAAAGCCAGTTGCCCTGGTCGCTGGAAAGTGCCGATCTGGTCTTCTGCCACACTGCGGGCCTGGACTGGGATGCCGCCGAAGCGCTGGAACCCATGGGCGTGGGCCCCGGCCAGCGCGCTCAGGTCGCCGGAGATATCGAGACCCTGATAGCGCAGATCACCGCTGTCGCACGCCCCGGCGACCATATCGTCTGCATGAGCAACGGCGGCTTTTGCGGCATCCACGCCAAGCTGCTCGAAGCGCTGAAATAAGCCCGAATAAAAGCAAATGCCCGCTCAACGCGGGCATTTTCATCAGCTATCTTCAAAACTGGCACGCCTCCACATGGGGACAGCAAGCAAGAGCCGTCTCGCAGCGAGGCTGTCGCCCCCTCCGCGAAGCAGAGAGGGGGAAGCCACGCAGTGGCTCGGGGGTGTCAATAACTAATAGACATCGCCGGCACATCCACCCGGATCAAGGGTTTGGCCAGCACGGCCTGGGCAGCCAGGGCATAGCTGTTGCGCCAGTCCTGGTTGTCAAACAGCTCTGGACGATTGCGCGCCTCACGCGCCACCACCACCAGCTTGTCGGCCAGCAACACCTTGCCGGTAGCCCGCAAAGGCTCGCATTCGAGCGAGACAAACTGCTGGTCCAGCCAGCGTCGGCCTTCGTCCGAACTCACAGGGGACAGCGACTGGGTATCGACCCGGTATTCACGGTCGCCATCCAAAACCACGATTACTTCACTACGCATAAATCTCCTCTGACCTGGTGACTCTTGCACCATTCGTTGTCGTGGCCACAGCTTAAAGGTGACCGCGGTGCTGAAGACGCTGCAAGCTGACGGCTTGCAAACAGCTGCGGCAAACAATGCAGACCTCAAGGGCTTGCATCAAGCATCACAGTGGTTACGGGAACATGGGCTGCAAAGCCATGCAAAATCATTAAATTTCATAGCATCATCCGCATGCCTCGCATGAATATAAGGGCAAAACTGTGTTTTTCAAGTGCCATTACGGTCTCGTAACCCGCCAGTTATCGACATGGCGTGCCCTGTCTTGAAAATGCCAGCAGAGCACTCACATACTGGGCAACTCTTTGCCGAATGCCGGCAATGCCTTCAGGAACCATCACCATGACCGCTGAAAACATCCACCAAGAAATACGCGAACATCTGCTGCAGCTGGAGGCCGAACTTCAAGTCCAGAAACTCTGGTCTGCCGTTGCCCCGGACCCCAAGGCACTGGAATCCACCACACCCTTCATGTACGACACGCTCAAGCTGCACGAGTGGCTGCAATGGGTGTTCATCCCGCGCCTGCGCGCCGTGATCGATGCCAAGGGCAGCCTGCCCCACCAAAGCCATGTCTATCCGCTGGCCGATCACGAGTGGCAGCAGCAGCGCACCGACTTTGACAAGCAGCATCTGCTGCGCCTTCTCAATCGCATCGATGCCACGCTCAACGGCTGCGATATGACGCCTGAGCCGGCACCAGACATCAAGCACTGAGCCGGCAGACAACCCGGCTCCACTCCATCTGAAAAGCAAACAGGCCACAGGGAGCGTTCCCTGTGGCCTGCGTTGTTCATTCCCGCTCTGTCGATCAGGCCGGCACTTCAGCTTCCTGCTTGCATGCAGCCGCGGCCGCACGGCGCTGGCTCACGGCCTGCGACAGCTCTTGCAGCGTTGCCAGGGAATCGTCCCATCCCAGGCAGGCATCGGTAATGCTCTGGCCGTAGGTCAGATCGCAGACCTCGTCCTTGCCGGGAGTGAACTTCTGTGCACCGCCGATCAGGTGGCCTTCGATCATCACGCCGAACACGCTGCTGGAGCCACCGGCGATCTGCGCCGCGATATCGCGGGCCACATCCTTCTGGCGTTCATGCTGCTTGTTGCTGTTGGCATGGCTGCAATCCACCATCAGCGAAGGCGTGAGGCCAGCCACCTCCAGATCCCGGCAGGCGGCCGCCACATGCTCGGCATCGTAGTTGGGGGTCTTGCCGCCGCGCAGAATCACGTGGCAGTCCTGGTTGCCCCCCGTGTGCACGATGGCAACCTGGCCGTTCTTGTGCACCGACAGGAAGTGGTGACCGCGGCTGGCCGACTGAATCGCATCGGTGGCAATGCGGATATTGCCGTCCGTGCCGTTCTTGAAACCGATCGGCGCCGAGATGCCCGAGGCCAGTTCGCGGTGCACCTGGCTTTCCGTGGTGCGGGCACCGATGGCGCCCCAGCTGATCAGATCGCCGATGTACTGGGGCGAGATCACGTCCAGGAACTCGCTGGCCGCAGGCACACCCAGGCGGTTGATGTCGATCAGCAGCTGGCGCGCGATGCGCAGGCCTTCGTCGATGCGGTAGCTCTGATCCAGGTAGGGGTCATTGATCAGCCCCTTCCAGCCCACGGTAGTACGGGGCTTCTCGAAATAGACGCGCATCACCACTTCCAGCGTGTCCTTGTACTGCTCGCGCACGACAGCCAGGCGGCGGGCGTAGTCCAGGGCAGCGGCCGGATCGTGAATCGAGCAAGGACCGACGATGACCAGCAGACGGTCATCCTGCGCACGCATGATGTTGTGGATGCTGCGGCGGGTGTCGCTGATCAGCGTCTCCACGGCGGTGCCGCGAATGGGGAAGAAGCGGATGAGGTGCTCTGGAGGAGG
The DNA here is from genome assembly GCF_053345995.1 of Comamonas sp. C24C. Taxonomy (NCBI): domain Bacteria; kingdom Pseudomonadati; phylum Pseudomonadota; class Betaproteobacteria; order Burkholderiales; family Comamonadaceae; genus Comamonas; species Comamonas sp. C24C. The sequence goes on from NZ_JBKFBC010000006.1 coordinate 183,757, forward strand.
TAACACTGTGATTTCCTTGATACGTGCGTCGTCGGTCTGGCCTGTCTTGGGAGAGCCGGCGCGATACCAGGAATCGGTGGATGAAGTGTTCAGAGCAGTCATGGCTATCTTTCGTGAGGTGTTTGATCGTTGAAAACCGGGGGTGCTGAAACGTAGGGGTGAAAAAAAACCGCCGGGCTTTGCAGCTTCGGCGGTTCTTTGGGAGGTGTTTGCAGGGTGCGCGCGTTTACCTCTCAGCCGCCGGGGGCGAGAACCAAAAGTAAAAGAAATAGGCGCGTTGCGTTTGCATGTCTTTCAATGTAGCACAGCTCTTTTGCATTGCAACATCTGCGGCCGGCGCAGTTGTTCTGTCAAAAACAGGTTTTCCCTCTGACATGACGCATTTTTCGTGATTTTCTTTCATGCAAGTTTTTTGCGTTTTTTTTATTTTTTCAGAATTTTATTGATATAAATTTCCATATACCCATATTGAATGCAATTTTTCAGCGAATCGACAATATTCGCGCTCAGACATTAAAACACCCTCAAAAGACCCTGCTGCCATACGATTAACGCACTCGGAAACGACAAGACCCCGGTCTGCCATGCAGAGCGGGGTCTTGCTTTCGGCGGGAAGACCCGCCGGGGGAATCTCCGTCAGGCCGTGCCGCCGACCGTCAGGCCGTCGATGCGCAGCGTGGGCTGGCCTACGCCCACAGGCACGCTTTGACCTTCCTTGCCGCAGGTGCCCACTCCCGAATCCAGGCGCATGTCGTTGCCTATCATGCTGATGTGCTTGAGCGACTCCGGGCCGCTTCCGATGATGGTCGCGCCCTTGACGGGGTACTGGATCTTGCCGTTTTCCACCCAGTAGGCTTCGCTGGCAGAGAACACGAACTTGCCGCTGGTGATGTCCACCTGACCACCGCCGAAGTTGGTGGCGTACAGGCCCTTCTTGATGGAGCCGATGATCTCCTGCGGATCCTTGTCGCCACCCAGCATATAGGTGTTGGTCATGCGCGGCATGGGAATGTGGGCGTAGCTTTCGCGACGACCATTGCCCGTGGGCTTGACGCCCATCAGGCGCGCATTCATCGAGTCCTGGATATAGCCCTTGAGAATGCCGTCCTCGATCAGCACATTGCTCTGGCTGACATGGCCTTCGTCGTCCACGTTCAAGGAACCGCGGCGATCGGCAATCGTGCCGTCGTCCAGCACGGTCACGCCCTTGGCGGCCACGCGCTGACCGATACGACCGCTGAAGGCGCTGGAGCCCTTGCGGTTGAAGTCGCCTTCCAGGCCGTGGCCCACGGCTTCGTGGAACAGCACGCCGGGCCAGCCCGAGCCCAGCACCACCGTCATCACGCCTGCCGGTGCGGGACGCGATTCGAGGTTGACCAGGGCCGCGTGTACGGCCTCGTCCACATACTGGCTGATCTGTTCGTCGCTGAAATAGGCCAGACCGAAGCGACCGCCACCGCCGGAGGAGCCCACCTCGCGGCGGCCCTTCTGCTCGGCGATCACCGTCACCGACAGGCGCACCAGCGGGCGCACGTCGGCCGCCAGCGTGCCGTCCGCGCGGGCCACCAGCACCACATCGTATTCACTGGCAAGGCCGGCCATGACCTGCACCACGCGCGGGTCCTTGGCGCGAGCCAGCTTCTCCACCTTGCCCAGCAGTTCGACCTTGGCCGTGCTGTCCAGCGTGCTGATGGGGTCCAGCTCAGGATACAGGGAGCGGCTTTGCGCAATCTTCTGAGCCCCTGCCTTGACGCGGCGCGTCTGGGTGGCGCTGGAGATGGAGCGCACGGTGCGTGCAGCATCCAGCAGCGAGGCTTCGGAAATGTCGTCGGAATAGGCAAACGCCGTCTTCTCGCCGCTGACCGCGCGAACACCGACGCCCTGATCGATGGAGAAGGAGCCGGTCTTGACGATCCCTTCTTCCAGACTCCAGCCCTCGGCGCGGGTGTACTGGAAGTAGAGATCGGCGTCGTCCACCTGGTGCGAGCGAATTTCGGCAAGCGCACGCGCAAGATGGGTTTCGTCCAGGCCGAAGGGCTCAAGCAGCAACTGACGGGCCGTGGCCAAGCGTTCGATGGTGGGTTCGCGGGAAATCATGAGAGCATTGTAGAGATAGCTGCAAGTCCTGACTTGTCTCGGGCTGCGCATAAAAAAGAGCGGAATGCTGCCCCACCAGGCTGAACAACATTCCGCTCCATTCACTTAGCTTCTCACTTGCCGGGTTCCGCCCTGCCCGCTTTGCATGGCAGAACCCCACCTGGGTCTTTGCCGCTCCCGCTTGATCGGTCTTTTGACCCCCAGAACCGTTTGTAAACGCTGTTTACAGTCCAGGCAAGGCCCTGGACGGAACTACTGACATTTTTCAACGATCTAAGCCTGCCGCTCCGCCGCGCAATTTCCCACAAAACCATTACTCAAAGCTTGCAAAGCATGAGATAGCAGCTCTTTTTTTAAGAGCACAGCAGCCCGATCACGGGTCTTCACGCATGGGGAATATGCCCATCACCGCCGGGCAGTTGCCGCTGTGCCCGTGACACCGACATCAAAACGCCCAACGCCAGCCCCAGCGTGACCATGGCTGTGCCGCCATAGCTGATGAAAGGCAGGGGCACGCCCACCACCGGCAGGATGCCGCTGACCATGCCCATGTTCACGAACGCATAGGTGAAAAAGATCATGGCCACGGCAGCCGCCATCAGCCGGCCGAACAGCGAGTTGGCGTTCATGGAAATGGCCAGCCCGCGCCAGACCAACAGCAAGAAGCCGACGATGATGAACAGATTGCCTATCAGGCCGAACTCTTCGGAATAGGCGGCAAAGATGAAGTCGGTGGTGCGCTCGGGAATGAATTCCAGGTGGGTCTGCGTTCCGGCCATGAAGCCCTTGCCCCAAACGCCGCCCGAACCGATGGCGATCATGCCCTGAATGATGTGAAATCCCTTGCCCAGGGGATCGCGCGTGGGGTCTAGCAGGGTGCACACGCGCGTGCGCTGATAGTCATGCAGAAAATACCAGCTCACGCCATCGGCGCAGAGCTGGGGCTCGAACCAGACGATAAGGAAAATGCCGACCACGGCCAGCAGCACGGGCGGTACGATGAGCTTCCAGGGCAGGCCTGCAAAAAAGATCACGGACAGGCCGGCTGCCATCACCAGCAGTGAGGTGCCCAGATCGGGCTGCTTCATGATCAGGCCCACGGGCACCATCAGCAGCACAAAGGCGATGACAAAGTCGGAGGCGCGCAGATTGCCCTCGCGGCGCTGGAACCACCAGGCCAGCATCAGCGGCGTGGCGATCTTCAAAAGCTCCGAGGGCTGAATCACCACCCCCACGTTCACCCAGCGCGTGGCCCCCTTCTTCGTGATGCCGAACAAGGCTACCGCCACCAGCAGCACCACGCCCAGGGTGTACAGCGGCACAGCCACCTTCATCAATTGCTGGGGGGATATCTGGGCCAGCACGAACAGCAGACCCGCCGCAATCAGCATATTGCGTCCATGGTCCACAAAACGCGTGCCGTGATCGAAACCCGCCGAATACATGGCCAGCAGCCCTGCCCCCGCCAGCATGGCGATGAAGAGAAGCAACAGGAAGTCAAAGCCGCGAAACAGCGGAACAATGCGTTGCAGCAGCGAGGGCTTATCGAATTCGATGGCGGACATGGGCCGCAATTATCGGGGGAGCCGGCTGCCGTGCAGTCTGCAGGGTTGAGCTTTGCTGACGGCTCAGCACTGCCTGACCCCATTCACCCTGTCATAGGCCTTCACCCCCTGATAGTCTTGAGGCAGACAGTCCACAATGGCCGGGACCAAAGCGCATTCACAAGAGGAGATTGCCACCATGACAACCACCCACCTGCTGTACCTGCACGGCTTTCGCTCCTCCCCCCAGTCCAACAAGGCACGCATCATGGCGGACTATGTGGGCGCCAGGCATTCCAAGGTACGCTGGTGGTGCCCGCAGTTGCCGCCCTCGCCGCGCGAAGCGGCAGCCGTGATCGTCGAGGGCATCGCCAACTGGCCGCGCCAGAACATGGCCGTCATGGGCTCATCGCTGGGTGGCTACTACGCCAGCTGGGTGGCCCAGCTGGCGCGCTGCAAGAGCGTGATGATCAATCCCGCCGTGAACCCGGCCCGCGACCTGGAAAAATACATAGGCGAGCAGTCCAGCTGGCATGACCCCGAGGAAACCTTCTTCTTTCGTCCCGAATACATCGAGGAACTACGCCAGCTCGACACCCGCGCCATGACGCCGGCAGCGCCCGAGATGGTGTTGATCGCCCAGGGCGACGAGGTGCTGGACTGGAACGAAATGAGCGAGCGCTACCCTCACGCCCTGCAACTGGTGCAGGAAGGCGGCGACCACGCCCTGAGCAACTTTGCCGAGTATCTGGACCGGATCGACGAGTTTCTGGCGTTGTCCTGATCCCCAACGGGCGCCATGCGCCGTCCTCCCGACAGCAGCTGCCGCACTGCAGATCGCCGCTTTGTTCGCAGCGTCCGCCTTGGATATCGACCGATCTCAGGCATGAACTGAATCACTTCTGAGCGCCGAATGTTCGGCTCGTGGGAAAATGCGCGGTTATGCACGCACTGTTTGAAGAAGCCGGCAAATTTCTGGCCGGGCGCATCCTCTCCGAAGCCGAATCCTCGGCCCAAGTCGAACTGGACTCGGGCAAGCGGGTCAAGGTCAAGGCCGCCAATATCCTGCTCAAGTTCGAGAAGCCGGCCCCTGCCGAGCTGATCGCTCAGGGTCAGGCCCAGGCCGCCGAGATCGATCTGGATCTGGCCTGGGAATTTGCGCCCGAGGAAGAGTTCGGCTTTGCCGACCTGGCGCGTGATTATTTTTCCGAATCCGCGACGCTGGGCCAGCAGGCCGGTGCGCTGTTCTGCCTGTACGACGCACCGCATTATTTCCGTCGCGCAGGCAAGGGCCGCTTCAAGAAGGCCCCTGCAGAAATCCTGCAGCAAGCCCTGGCCGCCATCGAGAAGAAAAAGCAGATCCAGGCGCAGATCGATGCCTGGGCAGAGGAACTGGGCCGCGGCGAGTGCCCACAGGCGATTCGCGAACAGCTCTACAAGATTCTGTTCAAGCCCGACAAGAACGCTCCCGAATACAAGGCCGTGGTCGACGCCAGCCGCGCCACCAAGCTGGCCCCGCTGGAACTGCTGCACCGCGCCGGCGCCATCGACTCGTCCTACCAGTTCCACTGGAAGCGTTTCCTGTTCGACAACTTCCCCAAGGGCACGGGCTTCCCCGCCGTGCAGGCTCCCCAGCCGCCGGCCGATCTGCCCGTGGCCAATGTACAGGCTTTCTCCATCGACGACTCGGCCACCACCGAAATCGACGATGCGCTGTCCGTCACCGGCCTGGGCACGGGCACCGTCACCGTGGGCATCCACATTGCCGCTCCCGGTCTGGCCATCACGCCCGGCGGCGAGCTGGACAAGCTGGGCCGCGCCCGCCTGTCCACCGTCTACATGCCCGGCTACAAGATCACCATGCTGCCCGACGACGTGGTGCATATCTACACGCTGGACGAGGGCCGCTCCAACCCTGCAGTCTCGCTGTATGTGCAGATCAACGAGGAAACGCTGGAGACCGTCTCCAGCGAAACCCGTCTCGAGCGCGTGCCCGTGGAAGTCAACTTCCGCTACGACAAGCTCGATCACATCGTCACCGAGGAATGGCTGACCGACTCCTCAATCCAGGTTGAAAACACGCCTGACTCCTTGCTGGGCAAGCGCAAGGAGCTCACCTTTTTGCAGCGCTGGTCCAAATTCCTCAAGGCCAATCGCGAAGTGGTGCGCGGCAAGCCCGAGAACTTCAACCGCCCGGACTACAACTTCCGCCTCGTCGGCAACGACGGTGCCGAGCCCAACGGCAGCGAGCAGGTGCAGATCACCGTGCGCAAGCGCGGTGCACCGCTGGACCTGATCGTGGCCGAGGCCGCCATCGTGGCCAACAGCACCTGGGGCCTGATGCTGGCCGAGCATGGTGTGCCCGGCATCTATCGCAGCCAGGCCAGCCTGGCACCTGGCGTCAAGGTGCGCATGAGCACCAAGGCCTTGCCGCATGCCGGCATCGGCGTGAAAGCCTACTCCTGGGCCACCTCCCCGCTGCGCCGCTATGTGGATCTGGTCAATCAGTGGCAGATCATTGCCTGTGCCCGCCACGGCAAGACGGCGGCCCTGGCCGCCCCGTTCAAGCCCAAGGATGCCGAGCTGTTCGGCATCATCAGCAGCTTTGACGGCGCCTACAGTGCCTACAACGGCTATCAGGCCGGCATGGAACGCTTCTGGACGCTCAAGTATCTGGAGCAGAACGGCATTACGGAACTCACGGCCAGCGTCTTCAAGGAAGGCCCCAACGGCTCCTTCCTGGTGCGCGCCGATAATCTGCCGCTGGTGCTGCCCGTGCTGGGTGCGCAGAATCTGCCGCGCGGAGCCCATGTGCGCGTCAGGCTCGGCGAGATCGACGAGATCTCGCTGGACATCTCGGGCACGCTGATCGAGCGCCTGGATGCAGACGCCGAGGCCGGGAACGACAGCGAGGACAGCGGCGAGGACGATGACGATGCCGTGGCCGGCCCCATCTCCATTGCGGTGGACATGAACGACGCCAATCCCGCTGCAGACCAGCCAAAGTCCTGATCTCCACCCCTCATCGCCCTGACGCTGCCGTGAAACTGCCCACCTCTCTTCAACGACTGAGTACGCTGCAACTGGCGCTGGGCGTGTCCATCGCCGTCCATGCCGTGTTGCTGACCATCCGGTTCGTGGATCCGGAAAGCTTCGAGCGCGTGTTTCAGGACACGCCGCTGGAAGTGATTCTGGTCAACGCCCGCGCCAACGAAGTGCCGGACAAGGCGCAGGCCATCGCCCAGACCTCGCTGGCCGGCGGCGGCGATGCGGACCAGGGCCGGGCCACCAGCCCCATGCCCTACTCGGCCCTGACAGCCATAGGTGACGACTTCGAGGAAAAGCAGCGCCAGCTTGATGCCATGCAGGAGCAGCAGCACCAGTTGCTGACGCAGCTGCGCCAGCAGGTGGCCGCGCTGCCGCCCATCGATCCTCGCCTGAGCGCCGAAAACAAGGCCTTGGAAGCCCAGGAGGAAAAGCGCCTGCAGCTCATCAAGCTGCTGGCCGAGATTGAAAAGCGCATCAACGAAGAAAACGCGCGGCCCAAGAAGCGCTATATCAGCCCTGCCACCAAGGAAGCCGTGTACGCCGTCTACTACGACGCGCTGCGCCGCAAGGTGGAAGACAAAGGCACGGAAAACTTTCCCGAAAACAAGGGCAAGAAGCTGTATGGCGAGCTGGTCATGATCCTGACAGTGAACCATGACGGCCGCGTACTCTCCACCGAGGTCGTGCAGGGATCGGGCAACCGCATGCTCGATACCCGTGCCGAGGCTATCGCCCGGGCCGCCGGCCCCTACGGCCACTTCGGCCCGGCCATGCGTACCAAGGCCGATCAGATTGCTGTCGTCTCGCGCTTCAGGTTCACACGCGAGCAGATACTGGAAACCAGCGTCCAATAAACCCCTTCACCAGCCTTTTCAGCGGGCTGCCCGGCGGCCCTTTAACCATGAGCGCCACTTCCGATCGATACTGCGTCATGGGCAACCCCGTTGCCCATAGCCGCTCCCCCTGGATTCATGCCCGCTTTGCCGAGTTGACGGGCCAGCCCGTCAGCTACGACCGCGCCCTGGTGCCGCTGGATGGCTTTGCCGATTTTGTGCGCGACTTTGCCGCGCGCGGCGGCAAGGGCTGCAATGTGACCGTGCCCTTCAAGCTACAGGCAGCCGAGCTGGCCACCAGCGCCAGCAAGCGTGTGCGCCTAGCGGGTGCCGCCAACACTCTGGTATTCAGTGCCAACGGCATTCATGCCGACAACACCGATGGCCTGGGCATCGTGGCCGACATCACCCGCAATGCCGGCGTGCCCATCACCGGGCGCGATGTGCTGCTGCTGGGTGCAGGTGGCGCGGCAGCCGGGGCACTTGGTTCGCTGATCGAGCAACAGCCGCACCGCGTCGTCGTCACCAACCGCACACAGGCCAAGGCCGTGGCGCTGATTGAGCAGCACGCGGTCATTGCCGCACTACATAAAGTAGAGCTGGTAGCACTTGAAAGACAAGTGCTTGAGACCGATTTGACCCAAAATTTCGACATCGTCATCAACGCCACGGCCAGCAGTCTGGCCGGGGCTGATGTGCCCGCGCCCGCCAGCGTTCTGCACGCACGCAGTCTGGCCTACGACATGATGTATGGCCCCGCCGCCCAGAATTTTCTGAACTGGGCCGGCAGCCATGGCGCGCTGGCGCGTGATGGCCTGGGCATGCTGGTGGAGCAGGCCGCCGAGTCCTTTGCGCTCTGGCGCGGCGTGCGTCCGCCCTCTGCACAAGTCCTGGCCGAGTTGCGCGCTCTGCTGCACGCCGAAGCCGCTCACTAAATCCCACTCCACCATGAAAGCTCTCGGCCGACTGCTATTGCTGGTGCTTTGCGCCACCCTGCTGCTGCAATTGTTTTTTGTGGCACGCATCGCAGTCATGGCCTGGCTGGATCCGGAGTCCACCAGCTATCAGCGCTCCGAAGCCTGGCAGCTTGCACAAAGCAGCGAAGGCCTGCGCTGGCGCCAGCAATGGGTGGACTATGACCAGATCTCCGGCAACCTCAAGCGCGCGGTGATTGCTTCCGAAGACGCTGGCTTCATGGAGCATCATGGCGTGGAATGGGATGCTGTTCAGAAGGCCTGGCAGCGCAACGCCAAAGCCGAGGCCAGAGCCATGCAGGCAGACAAAGCCGGAAGCCACAGCAAGCCCGCCAAGATCTATGGCGGCTCCACCATCACCCAGCAGTTGGCCAAGAACCTGCTGCTGTCGGGCGAGCGCAATTTTCTGCGCAAGGGCCAGGAGCTGGTGCTGGCGCAATTGCTGGAGCTGATGCTGAGCAAGCAGCGCATTCTGGAGATCTACCTCAACAATGTGGAATGGGGCCAGGGCGTGTTCGGCGCCGAGGCCGCCGCCCGGCACTACTTCCGCAAGAGTGCGGCCCAGCTCAATGCAGCTGAGGCGGCACGACTGGCCGCCATGCTCCCGGCGCCCAAGCGCTTCGAGAAAATGCCGCAATCGCGTTATCTGGCACAACGCAGCCGCACGATTGCACGCTATATACCGATGGTGACATCCCCCTGAGGCGCTTCGCCTGGGCAGCCCCGTACCTTCCCCCGGAAAAGACGGCAGCATCGCCGCGAGGCGGCTCTCGCTTGCAGCCACCCGCATGGAGTGTGAAGGTTTTGTACGTGGATAATCGACAGCCATGCGAATTCTCGGAATCGACCCCGGTCTGCAGACCACGGGTTTTGGCGTCATCGATATGGAAGGCCAGCGCCTGTCCTATGTGGCCAGCGGCACCATACGCACCAACAAGATGGAACTCGGCGACCTGCCGGGCCGTCTCAAGGTGCTGTTCGACGGCATTTCCGAAGTCGCCTCGCGCTACCAGCCCGAGGTGGCGGCCGTGGAAATCGTCTTCGTCAACGTCAACCCACAGTCCACGCTGCTGCTGGGCCAGGCCCGCGGCGCGGCGCTGACGGCCCTGGTCAACGCCAATCTCGCGGTTTCCGAGTACACCGCACTGCAGATGAAAAAAGCCGTGGTAGGCCATGGCCGCGCGGCCAAGAGCCAGATTCAGGAAATGGTCAAGCGCCTGCTGCAACTGCCCGGCCTGCCCGGCACCGATGCCGCCGATGCGCTGGGACTGGCCATCACCCATGCCCATGCGGCTGCCGCCATGGGACTGATGGCCAAGTCCACCGATCTGCGCCGCAAGCAACATGCCATGTACCGGGGCGGACGGGTTTATTGAGTTCCTGGGGCGCCTCTGCCACTGCCTGTCACCCCTGACTTGGACTGCTTGCAGGACTTTGTAGTCGGGGTGATGAACTTTAGTAATTGCCCAGCACCATGGAAGCGATCACGCCGGTGGCGATGGCCACCAGCAGATAGTCGCCGCCGTTCTGAATCCAGTGATAGCCGCGCGGCGGCGCCGACAGGCGGTGACCACGCCAGTCATTTACCACATAGTGCTGGCTGCGGTATTGCGGCGGCACGCGACTGCCTTTGTACCAGTTGTGGTCGGGACCGCCGCCACGGCGGCCGTTGTCGCGGCGCTCCGCACGCCGGTCATAGCGCTGGTCATGCCGGCCACGATCATCATGACGACCGTCATGACGCATGTCCTGCGGCCCATGACCATTGCCACGGCCGGGGGGCGGTCCGGGCTGTGCCTGTACGGCCAGACTGCCCAGACCCAGGCAGGCGGCAACGGAGGCGGAAAGAATGCGGGTAGTCAAACGGGACATGGAGACTCCTTTGTCGAATCGTTTCAGTCAACAAGGTGTGCGGCCCATCATTGCGACCGCAGCCCGTCCATCTTCACCCCATTTCGGCAGCGCACGGCGTGAGCCAATGCCGATTTACCACTTTTTGCCAGCCGTTTACAGAACAGAAACCAATGAAACGCTTGTCGGGCTTGCGCAAGCAGCTATCAATATGAATAGCTTCTCAAACGATGCGCCCCACCAACATCACGGCAAAAAAGGCAAGACCGGCGATCACCGTCCACTTGAACAGCAAAAAGCCCAGGCGCTTGTACTGGGCCTTGCCGGTTCCCAGATAGAAGGCAAAGCTCAGCGCCGAAGCCAGAATCAGCAGGCTGGCCAGCCAGCGAAAGATCAGCATGAGTTCCCGCTCACCAGGCCTGGGCAGGGACGGCAAAGCCCTGAGGAGCCTGGCGCTCGCTCTCGAAGGTCACCATCTCCCAGGTCTCGGGCTGGGCGATCATGGCGCGCAGCAGCTTGTTGTTGAGGCCGTGGCCCGAACGGAAGGCGCTGTAGGCACCGAGAATGGGCTTGCCGATCAGATACAGATCGCCGATCGCATCGAGGATCTTGTGCTTGGCAAACTCGTCGTCATAACGCAGGCCGTCGCTGTTCAGGACCTTGTAGTCATCCATGACGATGGCGTTATCCAGCCCGCCGCCCAGTGCCAGACCGTTGTTGCGCAACATTTCCACATCCTTGGTGAAGCCGAAGGTGCGCGCGCGAGCGATATCGCGTGTGTAGTTGTCCAGACCCATGTCAAACTCCACGCACTGACCCGTGGAGTCCACGGCGGGGTGAGCGAAGTCGATCTCGAAACGCAGCTTGAAGCCATGGTAGGGATCGAAGCGCGCCCACTTGAGGTTCTGCCCCTCGCCTTCACGCACCTCGATCGGGCTCTTGATGCGGATAAAGCGCTTGGGCACCTTCTGCAGCTCGATGCCGGCGCTTTGCAGCAGAAAAACGAACGAGGATGAGGACCCATCGAGAATCGGCACTTCTTCGGCCGTGATGTCCACATAGAGGTTGTCGATTCCCAGACCGGCGATGGCCGACATCAGGTGCTCGACCGTATGCACCTTGGCGCCGCCGCTGCCAATGGTGGAGGCCATGCGCGTATCGGTCACGGCCTCGGCGGAAATAGGAATATCCACAGGCTCAGGCAAGTCCACGCGACGGAACACGATGCCGGTATCAGGCTGGGCAGGACGCAGCGTCAACTCGACACGCTGGCCGCTGTGCAGGCCCACGCCTACGGCACGGGAAATGGTCTTGATGGTACGTTGCTGAAGCATGCTGGTATTTTAAATGGGACAACCCCGAGCCGGCTTACGCCAACCCAGGGTTGTCTTAATCGCTGCGATACAGCGAACTGATGGGCCTTCAGTCCTTAACGAACCAAAGGCCTTTGCGGCTGACCGCCAACACACTCAAGACACGCATGCCTCAACAAAGAGACTGCGCGCAAGAGCCTGGGCGGCCCCGCCGCCCCGCACCGAGGGTGTCGCCCCCCTCCGGCGCAAAGCGCCAGAGAGGGGGAAGCGGCAAAGCCGCTCAGGGGGAGCTTAATCAGCCTGCTTGCGCAGGAAGGCCGGGATCTCCACATCGTCCATGCCGCCAGATGCCAGAGCGCTCACACGCTCCGAAGCCTGGGTGCGGTTGGTACGCCAGACGCTGGGCACATTGGTGTTGGCCGTGCCGTATTCCATGCCGCCCAGGGGAGGCAGGCCCACGGCCACGTTGTCGGTACCGGTACGCAGGCCGCCTTGCACCACCTGGATGTTCTGGCGACGCACATTGGGACGCGACAGGCCGGTGGCCACCACCGTCACGCGGATCTCGTCACCCAGCGAGTCATCGTAGGCTGCGCCATAGATCACGTGGGCATCGGGAGACGCGTAAGCGTTGATGGTGGACATGGCCAGACGCGACTCGGACAGCTTCAGGCTGCCCTTGGCGGCCGTCACCAGCACCAGCACGCCCTTGGCGCCGGACAGGTCGATACCCTCCAGCAGCGGGCAGGCCACGGCCTGCTCGGCGGCGATACGGGCACGATCGGGACCGGCGGCCTTGGCCGTGCCCATCATGGCCTTGCCGGGCTCGCCCATCACGGTGCGCACGTCTTCAAAGTCGACGTTCACATGGCCGTACTCGTTGATGATTTCGGCAATGCCGCCCACGGCGTTCTTCAGAACGTCGTTGGCATGGGCAAAAGCCTCGTCCTGGGAGATATCGTCGCCCAGCACATCGAGCAGCTTTTCATTGAGCACAACGATCAGCGAGTCCACATTCGCTTCCAGTTCGGCCAGGCCGGCGTCAGCGTTCTGCATGCGGCGGCCACCTTCCCACTCGAAAGGCTTGGTCACCACACCCACCGTCAGAATGCCCATTTCCTTGGCCACTCGTGCGATCACAGGCGATGCACCGGTACCCGTACCACCACCCATGCCAGCCGTAATGAAGAGCATGTGCGCGCCTTCGATGGCAGCGCGAATATCTTCCACAGCAGCTTCCGCAGCGTCGCGGCCCTTGTCGGGCTTGCTGCCGGCACCCAGGCCGCTGCCACCCAGATGGATGGTGCGGTGAGCGCGGCTGCGCAACAGAGCTTGAGCATCGGTATTGGCCGTAATGAATTCGACGCCCTGGACGCTGCGTTCGATCATGTGGTCGACGGCATTGCCGCCGCCACCGCCGACGCCGATCACCTTGATCTGCGTGCCTTGGTTGAATTCTTCGGTTTCAATCATGTCGATAGGCATGGTGGTGCTCCTGTTCTCTAGTGGTGGTTTGTCGCTGCTGTGGAAAAGAAATTTCGAACTCTTGAGGTGTTCGCGGTCTTCGTCGTCGATGCCGCGAAAAATCCATCGGTGGCGGTCCGGTGATGAACATGCGATAGGTGCTCATATCAGAAGTTCCCCACGATGAAGTCTTTGAAACGGCCGAAGGCGGTCTTCATGGAACCGCTCTTCTGCGCAACCTTGTAACCACGCAGACGTGCCAGACGCGCTTCGTCCAGCAGGCCCATCACGGTGGCGGCCCGGGGCTGGGCGACCATGTCGGCCAGCGCGCCGGAATATTTGGGAAGACCGCGACGCACGGGCTTGAGGAAGATGTCTTCGCCCAGCTCGATCATTCCGGGCATGACGGCGCTGCCGCCCGTGAGCACGATGCCCGAGGACAGCACTTCTTCGTAGCCCGACTCGCGGATGACCTGCTGCACCAGCGAGAAGATCTCTTCCACGCGGGGCTCGATCACGCCGGCCAGGGCCTGCTTGCTGATCATGCGCGGGCTGCGGTCACCCAGGCCCGGCACTTCGACCTGGGCATCGGGGTCGGCCAGCAGCTGCTTGGCATAGCCGCTCTCGACCTTGATGTCCTCGGCATCCTTGGTGGGAGTGCGCAAGGCCATGGCGATATCGCTGGTGATCAGGTCGCCGGCAATCGGGATCACGGCCGTGTGGCGAATCGCACCGCCGGTGAAGATGGCCACATCGGTCGCGCCCGCGCCGATATCCACCACGGCCACGCCCAGCTCGCGCTCGTCGTCGGTCAGCACGGCCTGGGCCGATGCCAGCGGGTTGAGCAGCAGCTGCTCGACTTCCAGGCCGCAGCGGCGCACGCATTTGATGATGTTCTCGGCCGCGCTCTGGGCACCGGTCACGATATGGATCTTGGCTTCAAGGCGAATGCCGCTCATGCCGATGGGCTCGCGCACCTCGTGGCCGTCGATGACGAACTCCTGCGCCTCGACCAGCAGCAGGCGCTGGTCGGACGAGATATTGATGGCCTTGGCGGTTTCCATCACGCGGGCCATATCGGTGGACGAGACCTCCTTGTCCTTGATGGCCACCATGCCGCTGGAATTCAGGCCGCGGATATGACTGCCGGTAATGCCGGTGCACACGCGCTGAATCTTGCAGTCGGCCATCAGCTCGGCCTCTTTGAGGGCCTGCTGGATGCTCTGCACGGTCGCATCGATGTTCACGACCACGCCGCGCTTCAAGCCGTTGCTGGGGGCGACGCCCAGGCCCGCCAGCTTCAGCTCGCCATTGGACATGACCTCGGCCACCACCGCCATGACCTTGGCCGTGCCGATATCCAGCCCAACAATCACATCCTTGTATTCTCTTGCCATATCAGCTTCCGCCCCCGGTAGGTTCTGTCTTGTCTTTGTGTGCGCCTTGCATGTCTGTTCCCCTGCTCCCGCTCATCGTCTGGCCCTGGCAGCAGCTGCCGGCGCGGAGGTTCCAGTGGTCACGCCCTTGAGTCGCAAGGCATAGCCGTCTTCGTAACGCAGGTCTGCAGACTCCACTGCTGCAGCCGAGCGCTTGTATTGAGAGGTGATCTGAGGCAGCGTGCGCACGAAGCGCTGCACACGCTGCAATATGTCTTCGGTGGTGCCGCCGCCCAGTGTCAGCAGTGCATCGTTGTCCAGCACGAGTTCCCAGCTGCCACGCGCATCCAGGGTCAGGCTGTCCAGTTCCACATCGAGCGGCTTCAGTGCCGGCGCCAGTGCGTGATACATCCGCAGCACACGCGGGGCCGAGCCCTCGGGACCTTGCAGACGCGGCAGGCCTTCTCGGTCCAGCTCGCCCAGATTGGCTTCGAACACTTCGCCGGCCTTGTTGACCAGGCCGGTGCCGGTCTCGGGGCCCCAGAAGGCCTCGGCCACATGCTCCTTGAGCGCCACGCGCAAGCCGTTCGGATACTCGCGGCGCACCTGCGCCTCCTGTACCCAGGGCACCTGCTCGAATGCGTGCTGCGCCGCCTTCAGGTCCACCGTGAAGAAATTGCCCTTGAGCACCGGTGCCACATTGGCACGCAGCGTCACGGCGTTGTTATGCACCAGCTCGCCTTCCACCACGATGCGGCCGATATTGAAGGCCGGAGTTCGCATCAACCACCATCCCACGGCCATCACGCACGCCGTCAAGCACCCCATGAACATCACCGTGGCAGTGATGTTCATGAGCTTGACGTCGAACGGAACGACGGCTGTGGGCTGGCTGCGGTTCATGGCTGCTCCGCTTCTCCATCCAGCGTGCTCATGGCCAGGATGCCAAGGCACAGGTTTTCGTAGCTCACGCCGGAGGCGCGCGCCGCCATGGGGACCAGAGAATGCCCGGTCATGCCTGGCGAGGTGTTGATCTCCAGCAAGAAAGGCTTGCGGTCGCTGGCGCGAATCATGATGTCGGCACGCGCCCAGCCGCGGCAGCCCAGGGTGCGGAAGGCTTTCTCCACGATGCGCTGGATCTCGGCTTCCTCGGCAGCCGGCAGGCCGCTCGGGCAGTGGTACTGCGTCGTATCGGTGAAGTACTTGTTCTGATAGTCGTAGTTGCCTTCGGGCGCCACGATGCGGATCACCGGCAGCGCAGCGGCCTTCGCTCCGGTGCCCAGCACGGGGCAGGTGGTCTCGTCGCCGGCAATGAACTGCTCGCACAGCACTTCTGCGTCGTACTGGGCCGCCAGCTCGTAGGCCCTGGCGCATTCGTCGGCATCCATCACCTTGGTCAGGCCGATGCTGGAGCCGTCGCGTGCAGGCTTGACGATCATGGGAGCGCCCAGGGCCTGCAATGCGGCGCGGGTGGCTTCGGCCGAATCGACCATGCGCCAGTCCGGCGTGGGCAGACCTTCAAAGCGCCAGATGCGCTTGGTCATGATCTTGTCCATGGCGATGCTGGAAGCCATCACGCCCGAACCCGTATAGGGAATGTCCAGCAACTCCAGCGCGCCCTGCACCGTGCCGTCCTCGCCGTAGCGGCCATGCAGCGCGATGAAGCAGCGGTCGAAGCCTTGCACCTTGAGCTGGTCCAGGCCCTGCTCGGCAGGGTCGAACTTGTGGGCATCGACGCCCTTGGACTGCAGTGCGGCCAGCACGCCGGTGCCGGACATCAGCGAGACCTCGCGCTCGGACGAGCGCCCCCCCATGAGCACTGCGACCTTGCCCAGTGCCTTCACGTCGATATTGGAACCAAACATGCTCATTGCGCGCTCCCTGCGGGCGCAGCCGGCTCTTGTTTCTGAAGCATTTCAACCAGTTTCCCGGGCACGGCACCAATCGATCCCGCTCCCATGCACAGCAATACATCACCTGCTTGCGCATTGGCGGCGATGGCTGCCGGCATATCGGCAATGTTTTCCACAAATACAGGCTCGACTTTGCCGGCCACGCGCAAAGCGCGGGCCAGGGAGCGACCGTCGGCGGCCACGATGGGAGCCTCGCCTGCGGCATAGACCTCGGCCAGCAGCACGGAATCGGCGCTGCCTATGACTTTCACGAAGTCCTCGAAACAGTCGCGTGTACGGCTGTAGCGATGCGGCTGGAAGGCCAGCACCAGGCGCTGGCCCGGGAAAGCGCCACGTGCCGCAGCCAGCGTGGCGGCCATTTCCACGGGGTGGTGGCCGTAGTCGTCGATGACGGTG
>NZ_JBKFBC010000006.1:200658-242330 GCF_053345995.1 Comamonas sp. C24C
TTGGCAGCCGGCAGCTCGCCATAGCGCTGGAAGCGCCGTCCCACGCCCTTGAAGCCTTCCAGCGCACGCAGCAGCGCTTCATCGGAAATCTCGAGCTCCATGGCGACCGCCACGGCAGACAGGGCGTTGAGCACGTTGTGCTCGCCGGGCAGGCTCAGCACGACTTCGAGGTCGGGGTAGCTCTGTCCGTTCTGGCGGCGCACGGTAAAGCGCATGCGGCCGGCTTCGGCACGCACGTTCACGGCTCGCACCTGGGCGTCTTCGGCAAAGCCGTAGGTCGTGACCGGGCGGGCCAGCCTGGGCAATATCTCGCGAACGGCAGGGCTGTCGACGCAGAGAATGGCACGGCCGTAAAACGGCATGCGGTGCAGAAAGTCGACAAAAGCCTGCTTGAGACGGCCAAAGTCATGGCCGTAGGTTTCCATGTGGTCGGCGTCGATATTGGTGACGACGGCCATCACGGGCAACAGGTTCAGGAAAGAAGCATCGGACTCGTCGGCCTCGACCACGATGTAGTCGCCGTGACCCAGCTTGGCATTCGCGCCGGCGCTGTTGAGCTTGCCGCCGATCACGAAAGTGGGATCCAGGCCGGCCTCGGCCAGCACGCTGGTCACCAGGCTGGTGGTGGTGGTCTTGCCATGCGCGCCGGCAATGGCGATGCCCTGCTTGAAGCGCATCAGCTCGGCCAGCATCAGGGCACGGGGAACCACCGGAATCTTTTTCTCGCGGGCCGCCAGAACCTCGGGGTTGTCGCCCTGCACGGCCGTGGAGGTCACCACGGCATCGGTGCCGGCGACGTTCTCGGCCGCATGACCGACAAAGGTCTTGATGCCCAGGCCGGCCAGGCGACGCAGCGTGGCGCTGTCAGCCAGGTCGGAGCCTGAAATGGCGTAACCCAGGTTGTGCAGAACCTCTGCAATACCGCTCATGCCGGCGCCGCCAATACCGACAAAGTGAATGTGATGAATGGCGTGTTTCATGCTGCCAACTCCTCACAAGCGGCGACCACCTTCGCGGTGGCATCAGTCTTTTGCATTTTCTTCGCGAGTTCAGCGCGCTCCAACAGCGTCGCACGCTGCATATTTTGTAGCATTTCCGCCAACCCTTGGGCGCTCAAAGTACTTTGAGGCTGTAACCAACCGCCACCGGCATCCACCAGGAAGCGGGCATTGCTGGTCTGGTGGTCATCCACCGCCGCCGGGAAGGGCACATAGACCGCAGCAGCTCCTACGGCAGCGATCTCGGTCACGGTGCTGGCACCGGCACGGCAGACGACGAGATCGGCATCGGCAAAAGCCTTGGCCGTGTCGTCGATGAAAGGAGTCAGCTCGGCCTGCACGCCTGCAGCCTGATAGTTGGCACGCAGCGCATCGATCTGGGCGGTACCGCTTTGGTGCAACACCACGGGGCGCTGATCCACAGGCATCAGAGCCAGAGCCTGGGGCACGATCTCATTGAGCGCCCTGGCTCCCAGGCTGCCGCCCACGACCAGCAGCTTGAGCGGGCCGCTGCGGCCGGCAAAGCGCCGGGCCGGCTCGGCCTGCTCCAGAAACGCCTGACGCAGCGGGTTGCCCACCCATTCGCCCTTGGCAAACACCTTGGGGAAAGCCGTGAACACGCGCTTGGCCACCTTGGCCACGACCTTGTTGGCCATGCCGGCCACGGAGTTCTGCTCGTGCAGCACCACGGGCACGCCGGACAGCGCGGCCACCAGGCCTCCAGGCACGGTGAGATAACCGCCCAGGCCGATGACCACATCGGGCTGCACGCGCCTGATGACGCTGCGCGCCTGTGCAAAGGCCTTGGCGAGCTTGAAGGGCAGCTGCAGCAAAGTCTTGACGCCCTTGCCGCGCACGCCGCCGAACTCGATGGTCTCCAGTGCGAAGCCCTGTGGGGGCACGATGCGCGACTCCATGGAGCCCGGCGCGCCCAGCCAGTGCACATTCCAGCCGCGTGCACGCAGTTCCTGCGCCACGGCCAGCCCGGGGAAGATATGGCCGCCGGTCCCGCCGGCGATCAACAGCGCGGTGCGCTGCCTGTTTTGCTGAACGGGAAGCGTCATGCGTGACCTCCCTTCATCAGCAGCTTGTTTTCGTAATCGACTCGGAGCACCACAGCTATCGCAATCAAATTCATCAAAATGGCCGAACCGCCAAAACTCATCAACGGCAGAGTCAGACCTTTGGTTGGCAGGGCGCCCAGATTCACGCCCATGTTGATAAAGGCCTGGAAGCCCATCCAGATCGCTACGCCCTCTGCCACCAGGCCCGCAAAGACACGGTCCAGCGCGATGGCCTGACGCCCGATCAGCATGATGCGGCGGGTCAGCCAGAAGAAGACTGCCGCAATCAGCAGCAGACCGACCAGACCGAATTCCTCGCCGATCACGGCCAGCAGAAAGTCGGTATGCGCTTCGGGCAGCCAGTGCAGTTTTTC
The DNA here is from genome assembly GCF_053345995.1 of Comamonas sp. C24C. Classification (NCBI taxonomy): domain Bacteria; kingdom Pseudomonadati; phylum Pseudomonadota; class Betaproteobacteria; order Burkholderiales; family Comamonadaceae; genus Comamonas; species Comamonas sp. C24C. Next base: position 203,095 of record NZ_JBKFBC010000006.1, read on the forward strand.
CACGCTGCGGCCCAGGCCTACGCCAAAGATCTCGCCCCGCCCGATGGCGATCAGCGCATGCGAGAGCTGGTAGCCCTTGCCCAGCGCATGCTTTTCATCCCAGGGATCGAGGTAGGCAAAAATACGTTCGCGACGCCACTCAGAGGTGGCGATGATCATGCCGAAGGCCAGCACCACCAGCAGCGCGATGATGAAGAACATGCGCGCATTCACGCCGCCCAGGAACAGAATGCCCATGGAGATCACGACGATCACCATGAAGGCCCCCATGTCGGGCTCGGCCAGCAGCAGCACACCCACCACGACCACGGCCAGCCCCATGGGCAGCACGGCGCGGAAGAAGCGCTCCTTGACCTCCATCTTGCGCACCATGTAATCGGCCGCATAGATCAGGATGGAGAACTTGGCCAGCTCCGAAGGCTGGAAGTTCATGATGCCCAGCGACAGCCAGCGCCGTGCGCCGTTGACCACCGTGCCCACATGCGGAATCAGCACCGCCACCAACAGCACGATGGAGATCAGGAACAGCTTGCGCGCCACCTTTTCCCAGACATTCATGGGTACCTGGAAGGCCAGCAGCGCGGCCACAAAGGCCATGCCTATGGACATGGTGTGGCGCAGCAGGAAGTGATAGGGCTCGATCTTGCCGAAGCGCGGGTTGTCGGGCATCGCAATCGATGCCGAATACACCATGACCAGACTCCAGGACAGCAAGGCGATGACGACCCAGATCAGAGCCTGGTCCAGCCCCAGGACGCTGGCGGGCGTGCGGGTCGGACGGTCGTACACGGGCCCGCCCACGCGCACCGGCAGCACGTCGATAGGCTTGTCTCCGACCGTGCGGAACCACGAACGCATGCGGCCGGAGAGGCTGGTCATGAAGGCGGCTGTCATGCGCCGTCCTCCAGTTGCTGGCCGGCTTCCAGCGCCAGCTCGCGCACCGCTTCCACAAACTGGTGGGCGCGGTCCGCGTAGTCCTTGAACATGTCCATGCTTGCGCAGGCTGGCGAGAGCAGCACCGCATCATTGGCATGGGCCAGACGCGCGGCCTGCTGCACGGCGTCCTGCATGGTGCCGGCATCGACCAGGGTCACGCCGGTGTCGCCCAGGGCCTCGCGAATCTGCGGCGCATCCTGGCCGATCAGCACGGCCGCGCGCACATAGCGCGAGACGGGAGCAGCCAGCGGCGTGAAGTCCTGGCCCTTGCCCAGACCGCCAAGAATCACCACGATGCGGTGGTCCGGCCCCAGGCCCATGAGGGCGGCCACGGTGGCGCCCACATTCGTGCCCTTGCTGTCGTCAAAGTATTCGACATCGCCCACCCGGCCCACGGGCTGCACGCGGTGCGGCTCGCCCCGGTATTCGCGCAGGCCGTAGAGCAGCGGTGCCAGCGTGCATCCCGCGCCGGTCGCCAACGCCAGGGCAGACAGTGCATTGATGGCGTTGTGGCGGCCGCGGATGCGCAGCGCATCGGCGGGCATCAGGCGCACGATGTGCAGATCGTCGACGTTCTTGCCCTTGCTGGTTTCGTCGGCCTCGTGGGCACGCACCAGCCATGTCATGCCGTTGACCACCTCCAGACCGAAGTCGCCGGGGCGGCGCGGCATGTCGCCGCCAAAGGTGACATGGGCGCGCTGGAAAGTCTTGCCGCGCTTGCCGGGTACCGCCACGGGCGCGGGCAACATGGCCATAACGACAGGATCTTCGCGGTTGAGGACCATCAGAGCCTGCTCGCCAAAGACATGGGCCTTGGCGTCGGCATAGGCCTGCATGCCTCCATGCCAGTCCAGATGGTCCTGGGTGATATTGAGCACCGTGGCCGCCGTGGGCTCGAAGCCGTGGCAGTCATCGAGCTGGAAGCTGGACAGCTCCAGCACCCAGGCCTGGGGCAGAGTCTCGGCATCGATGCGCCCGGACAGGGTGTCAAGCAACGTGGGACCAATATTTCCGGCCACGCCCACGCTCAATCCGCCATGCTCCAGCAGCTGGCCGGTCAGCGATGTGACCGTGGTCTTGCCGTTGGTACCGGTAATGCCCAGCACCTTGGGCGCATAGCCATGGGCCTCGCGCAGGCCCTTGAGCGCAAAGGCAAACAGATCGAGTTCGCCGCCCGTGGGCAAGCCGATGCTGCGCGCGGCATTGAAGACCGGCGCCACGCTGGCCGGGCTCAGGCCCGGCGAACGATAGACGGAGCTCAGGCTCTGGCCGTCGACCAGCGCCGCCGTGAACTCGCCGGCGACAAAGCGCACGCCGGGCAGCTCGGTCTGCAGCGCAGACAGATAAGGCGGGGCTTCGCGGGTGTCTGCCACCGTGACGTCAGCACCAGCACGCACGCACCAGCGAGCCATGGCAATGCCCGAGATGCCCAGACCCAGAATCAGCACGCGCTGACCCTGCAGATGCTGGGCCGCGCCTTGCGGCCAATGCACGGGGACAGGCGGCAGTTCCACCGCCTCCTGCTGCTCGGCTTCGGGCTGCGGCTCGGCGGCAGTCACTTCGGCGTCGGCCGCGTCGGAGATGCTGGGATCGGCAAAGATCTGTGCCACAAAGGCGGCCGCATCCCTGGCAGCCGTCAAGGTGGAGATATCGGGCACCGGCTCGGCATCCAGCGTCTTGGCGATGATGGCTGGCGCTTCCATTTCAGGAGCTTCTTGCGCTTGCTCCTGAATCACTTCAGACATATTTTCATCTGAAATGCTTTGCAAATCAGCGATAGGCGCTTGCATTTGCATAGCATCCGCCCCCGCATCCGGCTGCAGAACCTGATCGTCGAGCTTGAGGTCTTCGGCTTGCATGGCGACTACCTCAGCTTCAGGGTGGACAGGCCCAGCAGGCACAGCAGCATGGTGATGATCCAGAAGCGGATCACGACCTGGGTCTCCTTCCAGCCGCTCTTTTCAAAGTGGTGGTGCAGCGGCGCCATCTTCAGCAGACGACGGCCCTCGCCATAGCGCTTCTTGGTGTACTTGAAGTAAGTCACCTGCAGCATCACCGAGATGGCTTCCGCCACAAAGATGCCGCCCATCACGGCCAGCACGATTTCCTGGCGCACGATCACGGCAATCGTGCCCAGAGCGGCGCCCAGCGCCAGCGCACCCACGTCGCCCATGAAGACCTGGGCGGGGTGTGCGTTGAACCAGAGAAAAGCCAGACCGGCACCCGCCATGGCGCCGCAGAACACCATCAGCTCGCCCGTGCCGGGGATGCTGGGAAACAGCAGATAGCGCGCATAAGTGGCGTTGCCGGTCACATAGGCAAAGATGCCCAGGGCCGTGCCGACCATGATGACGGGCATGATGGCCAGACCATCGAGGCCGTCGGTCAGGTTCACGGCATTGCTGGCGCCCACGATGACCAGATAGGTCATGACGATGAAGCCCAGCACGCCCAGCGGGTAGCTGACTTCCTTGAAGAAGGGCACCATCAAGCCAGCCTTGGGCGGCAGGTCCATGGAAAAGCCCGACTGCACCCAGGAGATGAACAGGCCGAAAACCTCGGCGTTGTTGTTCTCGGAAATGCAGAACACCAGATACAGCGCAGCCAGCAGGCCGATGACGGATTGCCAGAAATACTTCTCGCCCGAGCGCATGCCCTCGGGGTCCTTGTTGACGACCTTGCGCCAGTCGTCCACCCAGCCAATCGCACCAAAGCCCAGCGTGACCAGCAGCACGATCCAGACAAAGCGGTTGGACAGGTCAAACCACAGCAGGGTGGAGACGGCAATCGAGAACAGAATCAGCACGCCGCCCATGGTGGGCGTGCCGCTTTTGACCAGATGGGTCTCCATGCCGTAGCCGCGCACGGGCTGACCGATCTTGAGTGCGGTCAGCATGCGAATCGCCTTGGGGCCGACGATCAGGCCGATCAGCAAGGCGGTGACGGCGGCCAGCACGGCACGCAGCGTCAGGTATTGAAAGACGCGCAGAAAGCCGAAATCCGGCGAAAGCCCTTGCAGCCATTGAGCCAGCATCAGCAGCATGCGGCCTCCCCGCAGTTGCCCTGCTTGTTGTCTGCGCAGGCTTCAATGCTCTGCACCACTTGCTCCATCTTCATGAACCGCGAACCCTTGACCAAAACGCTACCTACCTTGGGTAAAACTGCGCACACCGCCTGCTGAAGGGCGGCCATGCTATCAAAATGACTAGCGCCACTGCCGAAGGCAGCGGCCGCAAACGCGCTTTGCTCGCCCAGAGCAAAGAAATGGGCAATACCTGCCTGCTGCGCCAGCGCGCCGGCCTCTGCATGGAACTGCGGGCCGTTGTCGCCGACCTCGCCCATATCGCCAAGCACCAGCAACTGCGGTGCAGGCAGCTCGGCGAGCACCGCAATGGCCGCGGCCACGGAGTCGGGATTGGCGTTATAGGTGTCGTCCACCACGGTCACGCTGCGGCCCGCGAGTTGCACGGCCAGCGCGCGCGAACGGCCGGTCACGGGCTCGAAGCCGGACAGTCCCTTCGCAATGGCCGCCAGAGACACACCTGCGGCATGGGCACAGGCAGCCGCGGCCAGTGCGTTGCGCACGTTGTGGCGGCCGGCAATATGCAGCTGCACGGCTGCCACGCCTTGCGGCGTGTGCAGTGCAAAGCTCCAGGCGCCGTCGGCCCAGACCACATCACTGGCAAAAACCTGGGCACCGGCAGCGGCCTCGCCAAACATCAGGCATGAACGGCCGGCGGCCAGCTCCGTCCACAGCGGGGTGTACGTATCGCCAGCGGAGAAGACGGCCACGCCGTCCCGGGGCAGAAAGCCCAGCACCGAGCCGTTTTCACGTGCCACGGCTTCCACCGTACCCATGAACTCCTGGTGTTCTCGCTGGGCGTTGTTGACCAGGGCCACCGTGGGCTGGCCGATGGCGGCCAGCTCGGCGATCTCGCCGGGATGGTTCATGCCCATCTCCAGCACCGCAATGCGATGCGCGCCCGTCATGCGCAGCAGGTTCAGCGGCATGCCGATGGAGTTGTTGAAATTGCCGCGCGTGGCCAGCGCCGCCTCGCCCTGCGCGCCCACGTGCGCGCGCAGGATGGAGGCAATCATCTGCGTGACGGTGGTCTTGCCATTGCTGCCGGTCACGGCAATCAGCGGCAGACCGAACTGCGCACGCCAGGCCCGCGCCAACGCGCCCAATGCCAGCAGCGTATCCGGCACTTCGATGCCGGCCATGCCTGCGGCCTCCAGTCCGTGGCTGGCAACAGCAGCCACGGCACCTGCGGCCTGCGCCTGGGACAGAAAATCATGGGCGTCAAAACGCTCGCCCTTCAGTGCAACGAACAAGTCCCCGTCCTGCAGCGTGCGCGTATCGGTGTGCACGCGTGCCAGCTCCAGCTGGCCGTTGCCGACCAGGCGGGCTTGGGGGATATGCGTCTGGATCAGCTCCAGCGCTTTTGCCAGGGTCATCATGACCGAATCTTTCCTTCGCGGGCTGAGAGCGACTTGTGCGCCTCAGCCATGTCGGAGAACGGATGGCGCACGCCCTTCGTCTCCTGATAGTCCTCATGTCCCTTGCCGGCAATCAGCACCACATCGCGCGCATCGGCACGGGCAATGGCTTGGGCAATGGCCGCCGCGCGGTCGGCCTGAACATGCAATGTCTCTCCCGCCTGCATGCCGGCCAGAATCTGGTCGATGATGCTTTCGGGCACTTCACTGCGCGGGTTGTCGCTGGTGACGAAAACGCCGTCGGCATTCGCCTGGGCGACCTGCCCCATCAACGGGCGCTTGCTGTTGTCCCTGTCGCCGCCGCAGCCGAACACGCACCACAGCTTGCCCTGGCGCTGGCGCGCTGCAGGCTGCAGGGCGCGCAAGGCTTTTTCCAGCGCATCGGGGGTATGGGCATAGTCCACGGCCACCAGAGGCTGGCCGGGCTTGACGATCTGCTGCATGCGACCGGGCACGGGCTCCAGATGGGCACAGGCAGCCACAGCCTCTTCCAGCGTCAGGCCCAGGCAACGCAGGGCGGCCAGTACCCCCAGCAGGTTGGAGACGTTGTACTGGCCGACCAGACGCGTATTCATGCGCAGGCTGTGACCGGCTTCCAGTACGGTAAAGCTCAGGCCCTCGTCGCCCAGACCGATGTCCTTGGCCTGCAGACGTGCCGGCCCCTGGATGGAGACACTCCACACATCCATTGCGCGACCCTGCAGCCTAGCCCAGAGCCTGGCGCCGTGTGCGTCATCAATATTGACCACGGCCGCCGGCAGGCCGGGCCAGTCGAACAGCTGGGCCTTGGCCTGCCAGTAGGCATCCATGCTGCCGTGGTAGTCCAGGTGGTCCTGCGTGAAATTGGTGAACAGAGCCACGCGAATCTTGCTGCCGTCCAGGCGGTGCTCGACGATGCCGATGGACGAAGCCTCGATGGCGCAGGCCGCGAGGCCCTGGTCGGCGTAGCTGCGGAACACGCGCTGCAGCAGCACCGGATCCGGCGTGGTCATGCCCGTCGACTCCAGTGCAGGCGGCACGCCCACACCCAGGGTGCCGACCAACGCGCAGCCGGTGCGGGTGTTCAATGTCACTTTCGAGAGCGCATGCGCCAGCCACCAGGCGGTGGTGGTCTTTCCATTGGTGCCGGTCACGGCCAGCACGTCGAGCTCGCCACTGGGATGCGCAAACCATTGGTCGGCAATCAGCCCGGTCGCAGCTTTCAGGCCCTTGAGCGCGGCAATGCGGTCGCCACTCAGATCAAAGGCCTGCAGGCCATCGGCCTCCACCAGCACGGCAGCGGCGCCCTGTGCCAGGGCCTGGCCTACATAGGCCCGGCCATCGGTGGCAGCACCAGGCCAGGCGACAAAGGCATCGCCGGCCTTGACCTTGCGGCTATCGGTCTGCAGTTCACCCTGCACGCGGCTGCGCAGCCAGGCGACGGCCTCGGCTGCATTGTTCAGGATTTGAATGGGGGTGCTCATAGCACAGGCTCCTCAGCGGGTGCAGCCACGATCTGAGGCTTGACTTCCTTGTCGGGCTGAACGCCCATGAAACGCAACGTCTGCTGGACCACGTCCGCAAACACGGGACCGGCCACCGTGCCGCCGTAGTAGGAACCGGCCGTAGGCTCGTCCACCATCACGGCCACGATGATGCGCGGCTTGTCGATGGGGGCGATGCCCGTGAACCAGGCGCGGTACTTGCCCGCGGCATAGCTCTTGCCCACCTGCTTGCGGGCAGTGCCCGATTTGCCGCCAATGGTGTAGCCCTCGGCCTGGGCCTTCTGGCCGGTACCGCCAGGGCCTGCAGCCATGCGCAACATGTGCAGCACCGCCTCGGCGTTTTCTTTGGAGATCACGCGCACGCCCACGGGAGGCTCGGTCGTTTTCAGAATCGTCGAGGGAATGACATTGCCCTCGTTGGAAAACACGGTGTAGGAGCGCGCCATCTGGAACAGCGAGGCCGACAGGCCATAGCCATAGGACATGGTGGCCTGCTCGATGGGCTTCCAGGTCTTCCAGGCACGCAGACGCCCCGAGACCGCGCCCGGAAACTGAATCTGCGGCTTCTGGCCAAAGCCCAGAGCGCTGAAGTACTCCCACATCTCCTGGGGCGACAGCCTTTGCGCGACCTTGGTTGCACCCACGTTGCTGGACTTCTGGATCACGCCCTCCACCGTCAGCGCGCCGTAGTTGTGCGTGTCGGTGATGGTGGATCCCGTCACCGTATAGCGGCCGGGTGAGGTATCGATGATGGTGGACGGCTTGACGCGCTTGAGCTCCAGTGCCGTGGCAATGGTGATGGGCTTCATGGTCGAGCCAGGCTCGAAGGTGTCGGTCAGCGCGCGATTGCGCAGCTGCTCGCCCGTCAGGTTCTTGCGGTGGCCGGGGTCATAGCTGGGATAGTTCGCCAGGGCCAGCAACTCGCCGGTGTGCGCATCCATCACCACGACGCTGCCGGCCTTGGCTTTTTGCGACTCCACCTGCTGCTTGAGCTTCTGGTAGGCGTAGTACTGAACCTTGCTGTCGATGGACAGCTGAATGTCCTGGCCATCCTGAGGCGGCACTTCCTCGCCCACGCCTTCGACCACACGGCCCAGGCGATCCTTGATCACGCGACGCGAACCGGGCCGCCCCGCCAGCTCCTTGTCAAAGGCCAGCTCCATGCCTTCCTGACCATGGTCTTCCACATTGGTGAAGCCCACGATATGCGCAGCCGACTCTCCTTCGGGATACTGGCGCTTGTATTCCTTGCGGTTGTAGATGCCCTTGATATTGAGCGCCACGATCTTCTGGCCCACGTCCCAGTCCAGCTGACGCTTGACCCAGACAAAGGTCTTGTCCTCGACATCCAGCTTCTCCATCAGGGAGCGCAGCGGCATGTCCATGAGACGCGCCACTTCCTTGAGCTTTTGCTGCACGTCGGGATCCTTCAGATCCACGTCTTCGGGAATGGCCCAGATGCTGGCCGCCGGCACGCTGGATGCCAGGATCAGGCCGTTGCGATCCAGCAAACGGCCCCGGTTGGCCGGCAGCTCCAGGGTACGCGCAAAGCGCACCAGACCCTGGCGCTTGAAGAAGTCGTTGCCGAACACCTGCACATAGGCGGCACGCGCGCCCAGGCCCACGAAGCCCAGTGCCAGCGCGGCCACGATGAACTTGCTGCGCCACAGCGGCGTCTTGGAGGCCAGCAGTGGACTGGTGGTGTAGAGCACGCTGCGTGTCATCGCGCTGCTCCCGCTGCAGATTCCTGCACATACTGGGTGATCGCGGGCGAAGCAGGCTTCATCTGCAGCTTTTCACGCGCCATGGTCTCGATGCGCTGAGGCGTGGCCTGAGCACGCTTTTCCACCTGCAGGCGCAGCTGGTCGGTCGCCAGACGACGCGCCTCCGCCTCGGCACGGTCCAGCTCGGTGAACAGGCGACGCGACTCATACTGGGTATGCACCAGAAAAATGGCGCTGGTCATGACCGCCAGCAGCAGCAGCAGGTTTATGCGCAGCATGGCAGCCCTCCCGCAGCCATGCTCGAGGCGGCATGGCAATGCATCATGCAGGCACCTCGGTGCGCTCGGCGACGCGCATCACGGCAGAGCGCGAGCGCGGATTGGCATCCACCTCGGCAGCACTGGGCTTGATACGCTCCAGCGCCTTCAGCCGCATCGGTGTAGGGGGAGCAAACGGCGCACGGCGGTCGTAGACCTCCTTGGAATGCTTGGCAATGAACTGCTTGACGATGCGATCTTCCAGCGAGTGGAAGCTGATCACGGCCAGGCGGCCGCCTGGCGCCAGCACGCGCAGACTGGCTTCTAGCGCCTGCTCAAGCTCCTGAAGTTCGGCATTGATGAAAATCCGAAGAGCCTGGAAGGTCCGTGTTGCCGGGTTCTGCCCAGCCTCGCGGGTCTTGACCGCGCCAGCCACGAGTTGGGCCAGCTCGGCAGTGGTGCGTAATGGGCCCTGGCTCTCGCGCCGAGCAACAATCGCCTTTGCAATGGGGCCAGCAAACCGTTCTTCGCCGTAGTCACGTATCACCTCCGCAATCTGCTGCACTTCCGCGTCTTCAAGCCACTCGGCAACGCTTTGACCACGCGTGGTGTCCATGCGCATGTCGAGGGGGCCGTCAAAGCGGAAGCTGAAGCCCCGGTCCGGGTTGTCGATCTGGGGCGAGCTCACGCCCAGGTCCATCAACACCCCTTGCACACTGCCTTCGGGCAGTTCGCTCAGATGGCGAAATCCTTCATGCCGAATCGAAAAACGCGCATCGGTGATGCGCGCCGCCTCAGCAATTGCGTCCGGGTCTTTGTCGAACGCGATCAGACGCCCGTCCGGCCCCAGCCTTCGCAAAATGAGCCGGGAATGACCGCCCCGACCGAACGTCGCATCGACCCACTGGCCGGCAGGCGGCTCAGCGGCACCACCCAGCAGGGCGTCCACGGCCTCGTCCAGCAAGACGGTGATATGTTGCAACGGCTGATTCACAAGCACTTCCTACAAAACAAAATCCTGGAAAGCCGCCGGCATCGGTTGCTGGCGCGCTTCCGCTTCGCGCATTTCATAAGTGGCCTTGTCCCAGACCTCGAAATGCGCCCCCATGCCCAGCATCAAGACCTCTTTGGTCAGACCTGTGGCTTCACGCAACTCGGGCGAAATCAGCAGCCGACCGGTTGCATCCATCTCCGCATCCATGGCATTGCCCAGAAAAATCCGCTTCCACCACTGAGCCGTAATGGGCAGCTGCGCGACACGCTCGCGAAACTGCAGCCACTCGGGGCGCGGAAACAGCAACAGACAGCCATCGGGATGCTTGGTGAAAGTGACCTGCCCCTCAGCCAAGGACAAAAGGGCGTCACGATGCCGGGTCGGCACTGAAAGCCGCCCCTTTCCATCGAGATTCAGCGAAGACGCCCCTTGAAACACGGCTGGTTACTCCGGTCATCTGGAGCCACTCACTCCCAAAAAATAGGGCGCGAGGGCAGCTTTCACCACTTAATTGCACTTTTTTGCACTGTAGCAGCAATTTCAGGTGATTCCAAACCCGAAGGAACAATTATTTGCAATGAAATCAAGCACTTAGAGAGAAAAAGAAAAGCCTTATTCCGAAAATACCTTTCCTTTACAAGCACTTAGCAAAGTCAATGCAAGTGGACTCTCATTAGGTGGCGTCAATTGCAACCATTCAATTCAATGGAAAGAACTGATTGAAGTCTCGACCTTCTCCTACAAATGCAAACTGCCCGCACAGGCGGGCAGCTGGTTTCAAGCGCTGCGCTCCTCAAAGAATGAAGCGCGACAGATCCTCATCCTTGCTCAGCACCTGCAGGCGCTGATCGACATAGGCCGCATCGATGACCACGGTCTGGCCCGAAAGCTTGGCCGCATCGAAGCTGACTTCGTCAAGCAGACGCTCCATCACGGTCGACAGGCGCCGCGCACCGATGTTCTCGGTACTCTCGTTGACGTCAAAGGCGATCGTCGCCAGACGCGTGATGCCCTCGGGCTTGAACTCCAGGGTCACGCCTTCGGTCGCCAGCAGCGCCTGGTATTGCTTGACCAGGGAGGCGTGAGTCTGCATGAGAATCGCCTCGAAGTCCTGAACCGACAGAGATTCCAGTTCCACGCGAATGGGAAAGCGCCCCTGCAGCTCGGGAATCAGGTCGCTGGGCTTGGACAGATGGAAAGCGCCCGAAGCGATGAACAGAATGTGATCGGTCTTGACCACCCCGTACTTGGTCGAGACGCTGGTGCCCTCGACCAGCGGCAGCAGATCGCGCTGCACGCCCTGGCGCGAGACGTCGGAGCCGCTGGTTTCCTGGCGCGTCGCCACCTTGTCGATTTCATCGATGAAGACAATGCCGTTTTGCTCGGCATTGGCGATGGCGCGGGTCTTGACGTCTTCCTCGTTGACCATCTTGGCCGCTTCCTCATCGGTCAGCAGCTTCAAGGCCTCGGCGATCTTGAGCTTGCGCGTCTTGCGCTTTTCCTGGCCCATGTGGCTGAACATGCCGCGCAGCTGCTCGGCCATCTCCTCCATGCCCTGGGGGCCCATGATCTGCACCTGGGGCATCTGCTCGGCGATGTCGATCTCGATTTCCTTGTCGTCAAGCTGACCTTCGCGCAGCTTCTTGCGGAAAACCTGACGCGCCGTGTTGTCGGCTGGCACTTCGCCGGTGCGAGCCTGCGGGATCAGCACATCGAGAATGCGCTCCTCGGCGGCATCTTCGGCGCGGGCACGCATCTTCTTCATGTCCGACTCGCGCGTCTGCTTGACGGCAACCTCGGCCAGATCGCGGATGATCGCGTCCACATCCTTGCCCACATAGCCCACCTCGGTAAACTTGGTCGCCTCGACCTTGATGAAGGGCGCATCGGCGAGCTTTGCGAGGCGACGGGCGATCTCGGTCTTGCCGACGCCTGTGGGGCCGATCATCAGAATGTTCTTGGGCGTGATTTCCTGGCGCAGGCCCTCGGGCACCTGCTGACGACGCCAGCGATTGCGCAAGGCAATCGACACCGCGCGCTTGGCACCATGCTGGCCGACGATGTGCTTGTCCAGCTCGGAGACGATCTCCTGGGGAGTCATGGCAGAAGACATGTGAATTCTCAGTCAAATATGCCTCTAGCGCCCATCCATAAAGCGCCAGCAGCTATCAATTCGGATAGTCGAGGTGCTTACAGCGTCTCGATCGTGTGATTCATATTGGTGTAGATGCACAACTCGCCGGCAATCGCCAGGGATTTGCGCACCACATCCTCAGCCGACAGCTCGGTATTGTTCAGCAAGGCCTTGGCGGCAGAATGCGCATAGGCACCGCCGGAGCCGATGGCCACGATGCCCTGCTCGGGCTCCAGAACGTCGCCATTGCCGGTGATGATGAGCGAGGTCGTCGCATCGGCGACTGCCAGCATGGCTTCAAGCTTGCGCAGCACACGGTCGGTACGCCACTCCTTGGTCAGCTCGATCGCGGCGCGGGTCAGATTGCCCTGGTGTTTTTCCAGCTTGGCCTCGAAGCGCTCGAACAGCGTGAAGGCATCTGCGGTGGCCCCCGCGAAGCCCGCCAGCACCTTGCCGTGATAGAGCTTGCGCACCTTGCGCGCCGTGCCCTTGATGACGATGTTGCCCAATGTGACCTGACCATCACCGCCGATGGCGACTTGCACGCCCTCGGGAGTCTGGCGGCGCACGCTCAAAATGGTGGTGCCGTGAAACTGTTCCATCTGCTGCAGATGGGGGCTGCCTGCGGCAACCTCAAGAGCGTCGGCAAAAGAAATTACAGGGCGCTGCAAAGCGGCCCAAGCCGACTAATCCCGCCTTGGAAGCACCTGGGCGTGCTCCTGAATGCCCACCACATTGAAGAACACCGCCAGCAGCTGATGCAGCTGACTGAACTGCAGCACATGACCCAGCTCCTGCATCTGAGCCGACCAGTTCAGCACCGAGCCGGCGGCCGCAAAGTCCATGCGCACCAGACGCGTACAGTCAATCGCGATGGCTTCGCCAAGCTTGGCCTTCTCCTGCACTTCGGCCAGCCAGGGCAATGCGTCGCCGTCGATCACGCCTTGCAGCGCAAACCGTGGCTTGTGCTCTTTCCACAGCATGCCGGGCTGAAGCGTATCCGGCCCCAGAAGCCGGCTGTCCTGGGGGCGCTGGTTCTGCGCCTGCCCCTCGTTCGCATACGCGCACAGCGGATCTTCCCAGGATGGCGGCGACAACTCGTAGGTCACGCAGTAGTCGAGCGCCGTCAGCTCAAATTCGTCCTGCAGATGCATCAGGCGCTGCATGGCCAGACGCAAATACCACCAGTCCTGATCGACAGAGCGGTCGCCGGACGGGGTGTGCTTGCTGAGCACCGCCAGCAATCTCTCGTGACCGGCAAAAACCAGAGATCCTTTTTCGCCAGCCCAGCGCTGCGCCGCATCCAGCAGCGGTTTCTGGACGCCGGAGCCAAAGCCTTCCAGAGCGCTCCAGTCCATGACTGCACCGCCGACGCTGCGCGCCTTGCTGGCCAGCAAGGCCTTGAAGCCGGATTCATCCAGCTGCACCGGCGCCTGCCAGCGCAGGCCTGTCGACGCCGCAGCGGCATCCGACGGGGTTTCGCTGAGCCGGCCGGCCTGCTGCGGCATCACAAACCACTGCGGGGCCGAGCGACCGAAGCGCGCCACGAAGTCCATGGCCGCGTCTTCGAACCGGGCCTGCATGCCGGCCGCACGGTACATGTCCAGCAAGGCCAGCCAGACCTGCAGCTGCGCTGGCGTATCCTGGGCGCGCTCGGCAATCAAGGCCTTGAGACAGGCCTCTGCCGCAGCGTTATCACCGCTGGCAAACACAATCGCGGCATCCTCCAGCGCGGCGTCGTGCTCGAAGCGCGCAAAGGATGGCGGCACCATATTGATATCGGTCGGGGCTGAAACCTCGGTCGTCGCAAACCCCGGGGAAAAATCCGTCTCGCCACGCAGGCCGGGCATGCCCGCCGGATGGCCCTGCCCGCCCGACGGCGGCAGCTTGAGGTCGCTGGGCAACACATCCTGCAGCAAAGGCAGGGTACTGATCGAAGGCGGCTGGGTTTTGAACACCGAAGGCATGGTGTTCCCCTCCTCGGGCAGCTGCAGCGGCATGGTCGCGGCATCGGCAGCCTGCTTGCCGCGCCACCATTGCTGGGCCATCTGCGCTTCGATCTCGTCGATCTTCTTGATGGTCTCCGCACGCTCGCCGGGCACGGAGCTTTGGGCGGTATGCAAAAAAGAGGACGCCGCCAGCGGCGTGGGCGTATCGAGGGGTGCCCTGGCGCTCAGCGCCGCCTTGGACAACTGGGCCTGACGCAGCTTGCGCAGCTGCTCAAACTCGCGCTTGCGCACAAAGTCGTTCTGGCGCTTTCGCTCCAGCATTTCCTTGAGCGCCTGCTTGCTGTACTGGCTCTCTTCGCTGTCCTGGTTGAGATTCTCCAAATCGGACCAGTTCACGGTCGGGTGACGCACAAAACGCGCCACCTTGGACAGCAGCCCTCCCGATTTGTTTTCTTCTTTCACCATGGTCCTCTAGTTTGCTGCCTGCTGCCCCACCAACACCTGACGCAGATCAATCGCCGTACATCTTCTGCTTCAGCTCACGGCGCTGCTGGGCTTCCAGCGACAGTGTAGCCGTGGGACGCGCCAGCAGTCGACCGACGCCGATGGGCTCGCCGGTTTCATCGCAGTAGCCGTAGTCGCCGGCATCAATGCGAGCGATGGACTGGTCGATCTTCTTGAGCAGCTTGCGCTCGCGGTCGCGAGTGCGCAGCTCGAGAGCATGCTCTTCCTCGATGGTGGCGCGATCAGCGGGATCGGGCACCACCACGGTGTCTTCACGCAGGTTTTCTGCGGTTTCACCGGCATTCACATGCATGTCGTTCTTGAGCGCGACCAGCTTGCGACGGAAGTACGCCAGCTGTGCGTCGTTCATGTAATCGTCATCGGACATGGCCAGCACTTCAGCATCGGTCAGCTCCTCTACCGACTTGGTCTTCCAGGCGTTGGCCAGCTTGGGGTCTTTCTTGGGCACAGCTTGCTTTGTGTTGGTCATTGCTTTCGTATCTCTCATGGTTGCCGCTGCCTTGGCTGCCGAAGCGGCCACGGGCGGAACATCTGTTTCAGGCTGCCGCGCAGGAGGCGATGCAGAACGCTTGGATCTGGACGATTTGGAAGAGTTTTCCGTTGCTGCAGGTGCCAGCACCGGGTTGTCCAACGCGGCGTCCACCAAAGAGGTCTCGACGCTGCAGGTGTGCACAGCCGCTGCCGCAGTCTTGACTGCAGCCTTGGGCGGTTTACTTTTCACAGCGGTCACGTCCTGTCTCCTTACAGTACAGAGCCCTTGCCGGGCCGGATTGCTCCAACACCCTCTTTAGGGGCGGCATTGTAGCCACGCAACTCACCCCTGCCCGTCTCCGTTGCACATACCCCACAATTTGCAACAAAGCCTGCGCCTGTTTCGAGCAGTTTGCGAGAAATAACAGACAAAAAAAACGGCCTGCTTGGCAGGCCGTCAGTGATTGTCAGCAAACCGTTAGCTTTCGCCAAAACGGCAGGCAAACCCAGGGTTTACACCAGACATTGGTCCAGTCCCTGGCGCAGGATGTCCTGGGGCAGATCGATACCGATGAAGACCATTTTGCTTACACGCTTTTCGTCGGCTTCCCACTCCGGGCCCAGATCGCTGCCCATGAGCTGGTGCACGCCCTGGAAGATGACCTTGCGGCTGGTGCCCTTCATGTCAAGCACGCCCTTGTAGCGCAGCATCTTGGGGCCGTAGATATTGACGATGGCGCCCAGGAAGTCTTCCAGCTTGGCGGGGTCGAACGCGCGATCGGCGCGGTAGACGAAGCTCTTCACATCATCGTCGTGGTGATGGTGGTGCGGGTGATTGCAGTGCTCGCCATGTTCGTGGTCATGGTGGTCGTGGCCGCAATGCTCGTCATGCTGGTGTCCATGGTCGTGATCGTGCTCACATTGGCCATGGTCATGGTCGCAGGCACTGTGGTCATGATGATCGTGCTCATGACCCTCTTCTTTGAGAAAGTCGGGGTCGATGTCCAGCTTGGCGTTCAGGTTGAAGCCACGCAGGTCGAACACTTCGCTCAGGGGCACATCGCCAAAATGTACGGCGCGAATGGGCGCGCGCGGGTTCATGTGCTTGAGGCGATGGATCAGAGCCTCTTTTTCCGCTTCCGTCACCAGATCGGTCTTGGACAGGAACATCTGGTCGGCAAAGCCCACCTGGCGGCGCGCTTCCTGACGATCGTCGAGCTGCTGGTTGGAATGCTTGGCATCCACCAGAGTGATGATGGAGTCGATCAGATAGGTCTCGGCGATCTCGTCATCCATGAAGAAGGTCTGGGCCACGGGACCGGGATCGGCCAGGCCGGTGGTCTCGATCACGATGCGGTCGAAGTCCACCTGTCCCTTGCGGCGCTTGGCGGCCAGCAGTTGCAAGGCCTCGCGCAAATCTTCACGGATGGTGCAGCAGATGCAGCCGTTGCTCATCTGCAGAATCTGTTCTTTCGACTCGGTCTTGAGAATATCGGTGTCGATGTTCTCCTCGCCGAATTCGTTCTCGATCACGGCAATCTTCATGCCGTGGGATTCGTGCAGCACGCGCTTGAGCAGCGTGGTCTTGCCCGAGCCCAGAAAGCCCGTGAGGATGGTGACTGGAATGAGAGCCATGCGTTGAAACCTCTTGCTGCGGCCAGCCGCCACATGCGGCTGTCCAAAAAACACCGGGGCGGCGCATCCCTATGCGCGCTCCGGTGATAACAGCTGGGGAGTGTAGCGGCGCTTTCAAGCGCGCACGGGCAGCAGGGGCGGCATATATTTCATTAAAAATACGCCCCAAACGCTTACCTAATAAGCGCTTAAAGCTATCAAAAAAGGACTTCTCAGCCTTCTTCCTTGTCCTCGGGCTTGCGTCGCGCCCCTGGCTTCTCGGCTGCGCTGCCGCGCTGGGCACGCGGGTGGGCTTTTTCATAGGCCTGGGCCAGGTGCTGAAAATCCAGGCGCGTGTAGATCTGCGTGGTGGCGATGCTGGCGTGCCCGAGCAACTCCTGCACGGCACGCAGATCGCCACTGGACTGCAGCATATGACTGGCAAAGGAGTGGCGCAGCACATGCGGATGCACGCCGGAAGCCAGCCCCGCCCGCTGGCCGCGCTGCTTGAGCCGTGACCAGACCGACTGGCTGCCGAGCCGTTCGCCTCGACGACCGATGAACAAGGCCGCCTCGTCCTGCGCCTTGAACTGCGCCGCCCCGGTCAGCGCGCTGCTGCGCAGCGCCAGCCAGCGCTGCAAGGCCTCGATCGCCATGCGCCCCACGGGCACGATGCGGCGCTTGCTGCCCTTGCCCTGCACATGGGCGTCGCCCGCTTCCAGGTCGATCCAGCCTCTGCCTTGCTGCAGACTTTGCTGGTCCGGCCGCAGATCCAGCCCCACCAGCTCGGCCACACGCAGCCCGCTGCTGTAGAGCAGCTCGGTCATGGCGACGTCGCGTGCCTCCATCCACGGATCGGCCTCGGGGTTCTGAAAGCTGGCCAGTTGCACGGCGTCGTCCACGGCCAGTGCCTTGGGCAGGGGCTTGGCAGCCTTGGGGCCACGCACCCCCTCCACGGGATTGAACGGCACCAACTCCCGCTGAGCCGCCCAGCGGAAAAAGCTGCGCCAGCCCGAAAGAATCAGTGCGATGCCGCGTGCGCTGCGGCCGGCGCTATGCATTTGCGCAGCAAAGCGGCGGATATGCGCCGGCTGCAGCGCCAAGAGGTCCTGGTCTGCTGCCCGCGCCAAGCTCTGCAGCTTGATCAGGTCCAGTGCATACAGCGTATGCGTGCGATCGGCCAGGCGTTTTTGCACCCGCACATGCTCCAGATAGCTGTGGACAACTTCCGGCAGCTGCGCGTACTGCTCCTCAAAAGAGAGCTGCTCGCGCTCTTGCATCAATGCCTGCAACCTTTTGCCGCGTCAGCCGTGCGCCAGCGTCAGCGTCGGAGCACGCATGCGCGAGAGCGAGGCACTGGCCAGCTCGGAGATGCGCGAGAGAAACTCCAGCCCCATGGTGGCATCGAAGCGCAGCGGGTCGGGCGAGCCCAGCACCAGCATGCCGAAGGCATTGGAAGTGCTGTCCATCGCGCCGTCATGCAGAGTCAGCAGCGCGACCGACTGCACAGCGTTCGGATTAGGCAGCCAGGTCACGGGCTCGAAGCCCATATTGGGACCGCAAAACGGCATCGTGAGCGACGAGGCAAAGGCCTTGGCATCATCGCTCACTCCCATGGTGTAGACGGTGCCGCTGTGGGCACCCGCCACATTCCACAGACGCAGTGCGACCTGGGGCACATCGAAGGTGTGCTGCAGGCTGGCGGTGAGCGCATGGGGCAGCTCGCGCAGGTCCTGCACCTTGACCAGGGCATGGGTCCACTGATGAATCTTGTTGGCGATGGAGGCGTTTTCGCTGCCATGGCGCACCATGTCCATGATGCGATGCTCCAGACCCTTGATCTTTTCGCGCAGCATCTCTGCCTGACGCTCCTGCAGGCTGACGGCACGCGGGCCGTGTCCGCTGATCAGGCGCACGCTCGTCAGCATTTCGGCATGGCGCTCGAAGAAGTCGGGATTTTCCTGGAGATAGTCGGCAATCGACTCTTCAGTCATGGCGGTGTCGGTCAAGCTGTTCATAAGGTATCAGGTATGTCGATCTGGCCTTCAAAAACAAATTCGGCTGGGCCTGTCATGCGCACGCGATCCTGCGCTGCGCCGGCCCATTCAATGGTCAGCAGACCGCCTCGGGTATGCACATCCACGCGCTGGTCCAGCAGACCCCAGCCAATGCCTGCCACCACGGCGGCGCAGGCCCCTGTGCCGCAGGCCAGGGTCTCGCCGGCACCACGTTCATAGACGCGCAAATTGACTTCGCCGCGGTTGACGATCTGCATGAAGCCCGCGTTCACGCGTTGAGGGAAACGGGTATGGCTCTCGATCAGCGGTCCGTGGACCTCCACCGCAGCGGCATTCACGTCGTCCACCAGTTGCACCGCGTGCGGGTTGCCCATGGAAACAGGCGCTATCCAAACTGTAGCTGGCTGGACAGCTGTATCAAGCGTCAGCGGCCATTTTTGCGCTGAGCCCAAAGTTTCGGCCTGCAGACCCTCGGTCGAGAAAGGCACCTTGGCCGGGTCCAGCTGGGGCGCCCCCATATCGACCGTGACGCGGCCATTGCCATGGATTTCGGGAGCGATGACGCCTGAGAGCGTCTGCACGCGGATCACGCTCTTGTCGGTCAGGCCCTTGTCATGCACATAGCGCGCAAAGCAGCGCGCGCCGTTACCGCATTGCTCGACCTCTCCCCCATCGGCGTTGTGGATGACATATTCAAAGTCCACGCCCTCCGAGGGCGCCGGGCGCACGGTCAGGATCTGGTCGGCGCCTACGCCAAAGTGACGGTTGGCCAGGTAGCGGTACTGGGCGGCACTCAGGCCCAGACGAGCCTGGGTCTCGTCGAGCACGACAAAGTCGTTGCCCGCGCCTTGCATCTTGGTAAAGCGAATCTGCATGATGCCGCACATTATCGCGCCGGGCGCAGGATCTGCGCCATGCCACAAGATCAGCGGTACAGCTTTTGCAACAACTCCATGAGTTGCGCCTGCTCAGTCGCACTCAGATGCGCGATGGAGCGAGCCTCGCTGCTCTTGAGTTCGGGCTCGGCGGTGTCCACCAGTTGGCCCCCTGCGGCGGTCAGATACAGCCCTGTGGCGCGCCCGTCACGCGGATGTGGACGCCGTTCAAGAAAGCCGCGTTTGCCCAGTGCATCGATCATGCCCACCATATTGGGCGGCAGCACGGCCAGTTGCTGGCAGAGCTGTCGCGAGGTGATGCCCGGATTGCTGCCCACCAGCGACAGCACGGAGAACTCGACGATCTTGAGGTCAAAGCGCTCCATGCAGCGCATGAAGACGCCCACCAGCGACAGCGAGGCACGCCTGGCGTTGTAGCCCAGCAGCGACTCCAGAAAGCTGGCATCAACCTGATCGACCGCAAAGACCTCGGCAGCGCTGCCGGACTCGTTCTCCGGGCCCGAACTGGCCGCCTCGGCCTCTCTGGAGCGAGAACTACGCGCAGGGCGCACAGGTTTGGAGTCTGATTCGGCAGTCTTGTGAGCGAGCATTGGGGATGTCAACTTCGATGGCAAAAGAGCAATCCAGGAGCGCGATGAAAAGACTGCAATTGTGCCGGTCTTGCCTGCATCTTGCAGCCTTTTTGGTCAGTGAGCAGGGCTGAACAGCTGGTTGCCGTGTACGACGGAAGCCTGCGCCCACTGCGCCTTCATCAGACCCAGACGCCAGTCCATCTCGGGCAGGATGCGCTGCTGCACCTGCTTGCATGGACCATGCCAGCGCTCGCCGTCGCTACCCTCGGTGGCCGCGATACGCGCCCAGGCCCAGCCCAGCAACACCACGGCCACACTGCGCAGATAGTCATCGGCCACGCGCCAGGCCAGGGTGTCATCCTCCTTGCAAGCCTGTGCCAGCACCGTGGTGAAGTAGCGCAGTTGGGCCAGGCAGCGCAGCACCTCTGCATCCAGCGCCCGGCCTGCATCCAGGCTTTTGCGCAGGCCCAGCAGCCATTGCCCCATGGCCTGGCCGCCATCGGGCAAGACCTTGCGCACCAGCAGGTCGATGGCCTGAATTTCGTTGGTACCCTCGTAAATCATGGCCACGCGCGAATCGCGCACGATCTGCTCTATGCCCCACTCGCGGATGTAGCCGTGACCGCCAAATACCTGCAGACAGGCGCTGGCCCCCTCGAAAGCCTGTTGGGTCCAGGCGGACTTGAGTATGGGCGTGATCAGGCTGCACCACTGCTGGGCCTGCTCGCGCTCACGGGCGCTTTCGGCATGTCGCGCCACATCGAGATAGATACCGGTCTGGTAGGCCAGCACGCGCCCGCCATCCACCCAGGCACGCTGCAGATCGAGCGTGCGGCGAATGGCCGGGTGCTCGATGATCAAATCTGCTGCATCGCCAGCGCCACGCGAGGCAGGCACTGCCCCTGGAGCACGCATCTGGCGGCGCTCCAGTGCATAGGCATGGGCCTTCTGCCATGCTGCATCCAGCAGACCTATGCCCTGCAGTGCCACATGCAGACGCGCGGCATTCATCATGACGAACATGGCGTTCAGCCCCGCGCCGGGCTGACCGATCAGCCACCCCTGAGCCGCCTCAAAACGCATCACGCAGGTGGGGCTGCCATGCAGGCCCATCTTCTCCTCGATGCGCTCGCAGACCACGCCGTTGCGCTCGCCACCCGGCAGCAGCTTAGGCACGAGAAACAGCGACAGGCCCCTGGGCCCGGCCGGAGCTCCGGGCAGACGCGCCAGCACCAGATGCACGATGTTCGCGCTCAGGTCATGCTCACCGCCGGAGATGAAAATCTTGCTGCCACTGATCTCGAAGCGCTCGCCCAGCT
Organism: Comamonas sp. C24C; assembly: GCF_053345995.1. Lineage (NCBI taxonomy): Bacteria > Pseudomonadati > Pseudomonadota > Betaproteobacteria > Burkholderiales > Comamonadaceae > Comamonas > Comamonas sp. C24C. Next base: position 224,488 of record NZ_JBKFBC010000006.1, read on the forward strand.
CGGATTCACCAGCCGGCACGGCCTGGGTGCGAACCTGTCCCAGATCGCTGCCCGCATGGGCCTCCGTCAGGCACATGGTTGCCAGCCATTCGCCGCTGGCCACCTTGGGCAGATAGGCGGCCTTAAGCGCCTCGCTGCCATGGTGTTTGAGACACTCATAAGCGCCATGCAGCAAACCCGGAGCCATGGTCCAGCCATGGTTGGCGGCACTCAGCCATTCATAGAGCACACCTTCCAGCACCCAGGGCAGCCCCTGACCACCGTCCTCCTCGGCACAGGCCAGCGCAGGCCAGCCCGCCTGCCAAAAGTCCTGATAGGCCGTCGCAAAACCGGGTGGCGTAGCGACTTGACCGACCTCAAACCTGGCTCCGGTCTCGTCACCCGAACGTGACAGCGGAGCCACCACCTCGCCCACCCATTTGCCGGCCTCCTCCAGTACCTGCTGCATCAGCGCCTGATCCGTTGCGGCATGCGCCGGCAAGCGCTGCAACTGCTCATCGGCTTTGAGCACATCGAAAAGAAGAAACGCGTTATCGGTGCTGAGGGGCAAATAGGACATACAAAACCGGCTGCGTTTGCAGCAAAAACTCAACCAAAACGCGGGCTATGCAAGAAGCGCAACCCTATAGTCAGAGGCGCCCAGCAAGAGCCGCCTCGCGGCGATGGCGCCGTCCCCCTCAGGGGGAAACGGCGCAGCCGTTCAGGGGGTATCAAGTATCTGCAGTAAAGCCGATCTGCTTGACCAGCGGCCCCCAGCGCTCGAACTCCGCCTGCTGCGAACGGGCCATCTCCTCGGGCGTGGAGCTGGTGGCAATCAGGCCGACCACACCCACGCTTTCCTTGAGAGCCTCGCTCTTGAGCGCAGCCGTGATGGCCGTATGGGCGCGTGCACGCACATCGGCGGGCGTTTTGGCATTGGCATAGAAGCCAAACCATTCCTCGGCCGTCAAATCGGCAAAACCCTGCTCGGCAAACGTGGGCACATTGGGCAGATAGGGGTTGCGCTGCGGCCCGCTGGTGGCCAGCACGCGCAGCTTGCCGGCCTTGTAGTAACTCAGGAAGTCGCCGCTGGGGCCCATCACGGCAGCAATCTGGCCACCGGCCAGATCGGACACGGCAGGCGCCGTGCCGCGATAAGGCACATGGCTGAGCTTGATGCCGGACCGCAGGCTGAGCAGGGAGCCGATCAGATGCGGCTGGGTGCCCGCACCGGGGCTGCCGAAGCTGGCCTTGTCAGGGTTGTTCTTGCACCAGGCCAGGAAGTCCTTGAGCGTCTTGACCTCGGCCGGCACGGCGGGGCCGACGGCCAGACCGTGGTGCATGATGGCTCCGATGGAGATCGGCTCGAAGTCCTTGGCCTGATAGGTCAGCTTGCTGTAGATATGCGGGTAGATGGAGAAGGCCGAGACCTGGGACAGCACGATGACCGAGCCATCGCCCACGGAGTTGCGCAGATTCTCCAGCGCGATGCGACCACCGGCACCGGGCTTGTTCTCCACCACGCCCATGTTCTTGGAGTAGCTGGTGCCGCCGATCTTTTCCGCCACGCGGCGGGCTACCGAGTCCCCGGCGCTGCCTGCGGGAAAACCGTACAGAATGCGCACCTGCTCCAGCGGGCCGCTGCCCTGGGCATAGGCGCTGCGGCTGGCGATGCCACCGAATGCGGCCAGCGCTGCTCCAGCGCCCAGGCCTTTGACGAAATTGCGACGATCTTGCATGTTTGTCTCCTCTATTGTTCGATCACTATGTGCAGGCTTGAGCCCGTCTGAAAAATCCCGACCCGAATGCTATTCGATACTGGGGGCCCTCAGGAGTCCCCCGTAAAACCGATCTGCTTGACCAGCGGGCCCCAGCGCTCGAACTCGGCCTGCTGCGAACGGGCCATTTCCTCAGGCGTGGAGCTGGTGGCAATCAGGCCGACCACGCCCAGGCTTTCCTTGAGCACATCGCTTTTGAGCGCAGCCGTGATGGCCGCATGGGCGCGTGCACGCACATCGGCGGGCGTCTTGGAATTGGCATAGAAGCCAAACCATTCCTCGGCCGTCAGATCAGCAAAACCCTGCTCGGCAAACGTGGGCACATTGGGCAGATAGGGGTTGCGCTGCGGCCCGCTGGTGGCCAGCACGCGCAGCTTGCCGGCCTTGTAATAGCTCAGATAGTCGCCGCAAGTGCCCATGATGGCTGCAATCTGGCCGCCCACAACGTCCGAGACGCCGGGAGCCATGCCGCGATAAGGCGCATGGCTGAGCTTGACGCCCGAGCGCAGGCTGAGCAAAGCCCCCAGCAGATGCGGCTGACTGCCGGCGCCGGGGCTACCGAAGCTGGCCTTGTCGGGGTTGTTCTTGCACCAGGCCAGAAAATCCTTGAGCGTCTTGACCTCGGTCGGCACGGCGGGGCCGACGGCCAGACCGTGGTGCATGATGGCTCCGATGGAGATCGGCTCGAAATCCTTGGCCTGATAGGTCAGCTTGCTGTAGATATGCGGGTAGATGGAGAAAGCCGAGACCTGGGACAGCGCAATCACCGAGCCATCGCCCACGGAGTTGCGCAGATTCTCCAGCGCGATGCGACCACCGGCACCGGGCTTGTTTTCCACCACGCCCATATTTCTGGTGTAGCTGCTGCCGCCCATTTTTTCGGCCACACGGCGGGCCACCGAGTCACCAGCACTGCCTGCGGGAAAACCGTACAGAATGCGCACCTGCTCCAGCGGGCCGCTGCCCTGGGCATAGGCGCTGCGGCTGGCGACGCCGCCGAATGCTGCCAGCGCTGCGCCAGCGCCCATACCTTTGACGAAATTGCGACGACCTTGCATGACTTGTCTCCTGCTTGAAATACGGACTCTTCGGTCCTGTGGAATCAATACACGTCTCGATAGCAAACAAACGGGCTGTCAGCAGCCCGCACTGCCTCAGCGCGGAGCCATGCGCAGCGCACCATCCAGGCGAATCACCTCGCCATTGAGATGATCGTTATGCACGATATGAACAGCCAGGTCGGCAAACTCCGAAGGCTTGCCCAGGCGCGAAGGAAAGGGAATGGACGCCGCCAGCGACTGCTGCACGGGCTCGGGCAATTCCTTCATCAACGGCGTGGCGAACAAGCCTGGCGCCACGGTACAGACACGAATGCCGTGCTGGGCCAGATCACGCGCCATGGGCAGCGTCATGCCGACCAGTCCGCCCTTGGATGCGCTGTAGGCCTGCTGCCCCACCTGGCCGTCAAAGGCTGCCACCGAGGCGGTATAGAGAATCACGCCACGCGCGCCATCCTCCAGCGCCGCCAGCTTGGCGCAGCGTGCGGCAAACAGTCGCGTCATGTTGTAGCTGCCAATGAGGTTGACGCGAATCACGCGCTCAAAGTCTTCCAGCGGTGCGGGCTCGCCATCGCGGCCGATCACGCGCTTAGCCGTCCCGATGCCGGCCACATTCATGAGAATGCGCGCATCGCCACCCCATTGCTCGCGAACGGCATCCAGTGCAGCCGTCACGCTGGCCGCATCGCAGATATCGCACTCCAGCGCCAGTCCGCCGATCTCGGCAGCCACCGCCTTGGCCTTGTCGATCTGACGATCCAGCACGGCAACCCTGGCCCCTGCGGCAGCCAGCGCACACGCCGTGGCTTCGCCCAGGCCCGAGGCTCCCCCGGTCACGATGGCAATCTGATCCTGAACTTGCATATCACTATCCTTTCAAAAGCTGCTTGCGCTTTCTGTTATCGGGCTCAAGCCGGTACGGGCTCAGAGATTCGGCTTCAGGATCAGGGCCAGTGTTTCGTCATACAGGCCGCTCACCACATCGGCACGGTGCTGGAGCACGGCACGCTGGTTGATGGAGCCCTTGTCCGTGACTTCGCCCAGGTCCAGCGATGGCGGTTTGATCGCCACCACTGCACGCGCAATGCGGGTGGCGCTGCCGGTGGCCGTCTGCGCCAGCTCATTAAGAACCGTCTGCAGATGCTGCTGCACCGGCTCGCTGTGCATGATCTGCTCCAGCGTCGCTCCCGCTGCCAGGCCGCTTAAGGCCGCACAGGCCGGGGTCCCGAAAACGATGGCACCGACCTCCTTGCGATCCAGGCCGGTCAGCACCACGTCCTGGATATAGGGCGCGCCTGCGTGAATGATCCTCGCGCGCAGCGGCCCCACATTGACGAATGTGCCCGTGGCCAGCTTGAAGTCTTCGGCAATGCGGCCATCGAAGCGCAGACCCTGGTCTCTATCCTGCGGGTCGCGCCACTGCACGGCGTCGCCGGTGCGGAAGAATCCGTCCTCGTCAAATGCCTCTGCCGTGGCTTCGGGCGCGCGCCAGTAGCCAGGCGTGACGTTCGGCCCGCGATAGCGGACCTCCAGCTTGCCGTCCACAGGCGCCAGCTTGAGCTCCAGACCCGGCACCGGTACGCCCAGGTCTCCGGAGCGCACGTCGGGACGGTTGATGAACAGGGCCGATGGCGAGGACTCGGTCATGCCCAGGCCAGTTCCCATCACGATGCGCTCGCCGCACTCGGCCTCCTGCGTGCGGTGCAGGCTATCCCAGACGGGCTGCGCCAGAGAGGCTCCGGCATAGAAGAACAGCTTGACGCGCTTGAGCAGGCTGCTGCGCAGCTGCGCATCGCTTTCCATGGCGCGGGCGATGTATTCAAAGCCGGTGGGTACGTTGAAGTAAACGGTGGGTGAGAGCTCGCGCAGATTGCGCAGCGTCTCGGCAATGCCCGTCGCCGTCGGCTTGCCTTCATCGATGTAGACCGTGCCGCCGTGGTAGAGCGCAAGGCCGATGTTCTTGTTGCCGCCAAAAGTGTGGTTCCAGGGCAGCCAGTCCACCAGCACGGGCGGGCCTTGAACCATATCGGGCATGGTCTGGGCAATCTGCTGCTGGTTGGCGCACCACATTCCGTGGGTGTTGATGACGGCCTTGGGCAGCTTGGTCGATCCCGAGGTGAACAGGAACTTGGTAATGGTGTCGGGCCCGGTGGCCTGCATGGCAGCATCCACTGCAGCTGTGGGCTCGGTCGCCAGCAGGTCGGCAAACAAGGTGCAGCTCGGGGCCTCGACGGCGGGCTTGCGGTACACCACCTCACAGCCCTCGGGCAGCACGGCGCGTACCGCCTTGTCATAGCGCGCCGCATCGGCAGCAAAGATCAGGCCGGGCGTGAGCGTATCGACCACATGGCGCAACTTGGCGTAATCGGTGCTGACCAGGGAGTAGGCTGTGGAGACCGAGCAATAGGGCACGCCCGCATACAGGCAGCCCATGGCCAGCATGGCATGGTCCAGGTCGTTCTCGCTGAGGATGATGACGGGACGCTCTGCCGAGAGTTTTCTGTCCACCAGTGCCTGCGCAATGCCGCGTGCCGCAGCCAGCGTCTGGGCATAGCTGATGCGTTGCCAGTCTCCTGTGCTGCCGTCTGCCAATCGCTGCCGCTGGGCGATGAAGGTCTGCTGCGGCGTGGTCTGCGCCCAGTGCACCAGCCTGTCCGTCATACGCGCTGCATGCCCTGCCAGCTCCTGGTCGGAGCGCACGTAGAAAGTGCCGTCGCCCGCTTCCCTGACCCGGATGCTGCGCACGCCGAACTCCAGCTCGCGGTAGCGGGGCCTGCCCCCCTCTGCCACCTGGCCCAGAGCCTGCATGGCTGTGTCTGTCTCCTGCATTGTCTTTGTCTCCACAGCGTTGTTTTTTGAGCTTGCTTTCAGTCCTTGCTGACCTTGGCGGCCCGCCCGGACAGAAATTCCTGCAAACGGAACTTGGCTTCTGGCGCGCTCTGCGCCACGGCGGCCATCAGAGCTTCGGTCATCAGCCCCTGATCGGCAGGCTGATCGGCAATCCGGGGCAACGCATGCATGAGTGCGTAATTGGTCATGGGGGCGTTTTCAGCAATGCGCAGCGCCAGCTCCACAGCCTTGTCCAGCGCATGTCCTTCTGGCACCAGATATTGCGACAGACCGATACGCTCGCCCTCTTCGGCCTTGTACACACGGCCCGTGAACATCATGTCGGCCATGCGCGCCGCACCGATCAGGCGCGGGATGCGCACCGAGCCGCCGCCGCCGACAAAAATGCCGCGCGAGCCTTCTGGCAAGGCATAGAAGGTGCTGCTGTCGGCCACACGGATATGACAGGCACTGGCCAGCTCCAGACCGCCGCCCACCACGGCGCCATGCAGGGCGGCGACCACGGGCACCGCGCCGAACTGCACCTGACGCAAGGCCTCATGCCACATGCGCGAATGCAGAACGCCCTGGGCCGCATCGCGCTCGCTGAGCTCACTCAGATCCAGGCCGGCGCAGAAATGCGGGCCATCGCCATCCACCACGGCCGCACGCACGCTGCTGGGGAGATTCATGAATACATCGCGCAGACCCAGCACCAGTCCATCGGACAAGGCATTGCGCTTGGCAGCGCGCATCAGGCGAATGACGGCAACCTGTTCGGCTTCGCCACGGAATTCAACTGCAATTTCTTTATGAGTCATAACCATTCCTTTTGCATCATTATTGTTATTTCAAATAACTAAATGCAAGACATCCTCAGAGGTTTGCTCTCAGTGCTTTCCCCGATTCGGGCGCTGTAGTGCGCAACTAGTCCAGGCGTGACAGGCACGAAGCCTGCGACTTCGCATAATGTGACCTCATGACATCAACCAGCCAGCCCCGTCCCAGCCAGCTCCTTCTGCCCCAGCGCGAACCGGTGCCCACGCGCGACGCCTCGACCTTGCTGTTGCTGCGCGACTGCGCCGACGGCAATGGTTTCGAAGTGCTGATGACGCGACGCGCCGATCAGGGTATTTTTGCCAATGCCTACGTGTTTCCTGGCGGAGGCCTCGAGGATCAGGATGCGGCCCCTGCCAACCACGCGTTGGCGCGGGTTCGTCCCACCATGGCGGAGATTGCCGGCACCGACCGCATCACACAGGTATTGGCAGGCATTCGCGAGACGTTTGAGGAGCTGGGCATCCTGCTGGCCTATGACCAGGCCGGCCGGCCCGTGCCTGCGGCCGAAGTCGAGCAGCTGGACCGCAAGGCATCGCTGTACGAGCAATGCCGCGCGCGCGGCTGGAGCCTGGCCGTGGATCAGCTCTGGTATCTGGCCCACTGGACGGCGCCGCTGAACCTAGCAAAGCGCTTCAACGTGCCGTTTTTCGTGGCCCGCATGCCCGAGGGCCAGACAGCGTTAGCCGACGAGACCGAGCAGTTCGAGCCCACCTGGATCAGCCCCCAGCAAGCCCTGCAGCGCTTCGAGGAAAAGGAACTGTTTATCCTCTTCCCCACCCAGCGCACCTTGCAACGCCTGACGGGCTATGCCGACACGCAGGCCGTGCTGGATGCCCTGCAGGGTGAAAAGCCACTATGGCACGCCCACCCTCGTGCGGGCTATCTCAAGGGGCAGGACACAAGACAGCTGGAAACCGATACAGCCTACGGCGAGCTGGAGATGGTCCATCCCGACGGCCAGGCTGCTCACCATCTCGACTGGCAGTTTGAAAAAGCCGTGCCGCTGCGCAAGAACCTGATGCGTCTGACGGCCCCCAACCCCGGCATGATGACCGGCCCCGGCACCAACAGCTATCTGGTCGGCGATGCGCATACCGGCTATATCGCCATCGACCCCGGACCGAACGATGCCGAACATCTGCAGCGACTGCACGATGCCGCCGGCGGCGATATCCGCTACATCGTCTGCACCCATTCCCACCCCGATCACTCGCCGGGTGCCGCACCGCTGCAGGCCATGGTCCTGCTCTCCGGCCATGCCAGCCCCCCCATCATGGGCCTGCCGTCTGCGCCCACGGCACGTGCCAACAGCCGCTTCAGACCTGAGGTGACGCTGCAGGACGGAGAGCGCATCACACTTCGCGGACAAGGGGAAGAAGGCGAAATCACGCATACGCTGCAAGCCATCTTCACGCCCGGCCACGCGGCCAACCACCTGTGCTTTCTGCTGGAGGAGGACGCACTGCTATTCAGTGGCGATCACATCCTCAATGGCAGCACCACCGTCATCAGCCCGCCGGACGGCAACATGATCGATTACCTCGATTCGCTGGACCGGCTGCACTCCCTGTGTCTGGAGTACGACATTCGCTACATCCTGCCTGCCCACGGCTACGTGCTGGGCTTTGCGCAGCATCAGATCACCCGCCTCAAGGCCCACCGCCTGGCGCGCGAGGCCAAGGTGCATCAGGCCATGCGCACCAAGCCGGACGGCAGCATTCAGGACTGGGTGGCGATTGCCTATGCCGACACGCCGCAAGCGCTGTGGCCCGTGGCCCAGCAATCGCTGCTGGCGCATGTGGAGCGCATCCAGAAGCTCTGCCTGGGCCGATAGCGCGCCGCAAGCGCCGTGCTAGACCTGTGGACAACTAGGACATGGCCGGAGCATTAAGCTCTCGCCATGTCTGAATCCCTGCCTGAACAAGAAAGCATCCGTCTAGCCAAGCGCCTGGCGGAGCAAGAACAATGCTCGCGCCGCGAGGCCGAGCTCCATATCGTCGCGGGCAATGTCCAGGTGGATGGCAAAGTGGTGCAAGTGCCCGAAACCCGTGTCCGCCCCGACCAGGTAGTGGTCCTGCGCAAGGACGCCAAGCCTGAAGCCATTCCGCCCGTCACCATCCTGATGAACAAACCCGCGGGCATGACCCAGGGCAAGGCCTATGGCCGCGTGCGCAGCGCGCATTCGCTGCTGAGCGAGGACACCAAGGCCAAGCTGGACACGCCCATGCCCCAGCTGGTGCTGGACCATCACTTCAGGAATCTGGAGTCGTTTCTGACGATTCCGCTGCCTGCCAGCGGCCTCATCGTCTACACCCAGGACAAGCGCGTGGCACGCAAGCTGGCCGAGGAAGGCATGTGGCTGGAGCAGGAAATCATCGTCGGCGTGGAGGGCCAGATCATTGAAGATGGCCTGGAGATCCTGTACGAAGGTCTACCCATTCCCGGCGGTAACGGACATCGCCGCATGCCTCCCTGCCATGTCAGCTGGCAAAGCGAAAACCATCTGCGCTTCGCTCTCAAGGGCATTGCGCCCGAAGAAGTCGAGAAGATGTGCGCTGCCATCGGCCTGACGGTGCTCAGCATGCGCCGGCTGCGCCTTGGCCGCGTGTCGCTGGCCAAGGTACCCGAGGGTCAGTGGCGCTATCTGATGCCCTGGGAAAGGTTCTGAGCGGAACGGCCTTCGCGTGCCGCCAACCGGACTCGGCCACGGCACGCACCGGTTCGTTCAATCCGCCTTGAAGCCCGTCGCTGCCACCGCCTTGCCCCATTTGACGGTATCGGCAGCAATGATGTCGGCAAACTGCTGCGCACTGGTGCCCGTAACTCTGAAGCCTGCCTCCTGCAGCCGCGCCCTGCCGTCGCCCGATTGCAGGACCTTGAGCAGATCGGCATTGAGTTTGCTCACCACCTCCGCAGGTGTCCTGGCGGGCGCAACGATGCCGAACCAGGAGCTGAACTCCAGGTTGCCAAAGCCCTGCTCCTTCATGGTCGGCAACTCGGGCAACTGCTCCACACGCGCGCTGCCCGTGCTTCCCAGGGCCACCAGCTTGCCGGCGCGCACCTGCGGGATCGCCATGCCGGAGGAAGCAAACACCCCCTGCACATCGCCGCTGAAAATGCCGCTCAAGGCATCCGAAGTGCTCTTGTAGTGCACCACCTCGGGTTTGGACTGCACGGCATCGCCAAACATATAGGCCCCGAAATGCCCCGGCGTGCCCGCTCCGAAAGTGGCCATGAACAAGCCGTTTTGCTGCCGGGTCCAGGCCACAAAGTCCCTGACGTTGCGCGCCTTGACCTTTTCGGGATTGACCAGCAGCACGAAGTCGGAGCTCACCACCTGGCTGACGGGGGCGAAATCCTTGCGCGGCTGGTAGGCAAGCCGTTGGTAGGTATTGGGCGCAATGCTGAGCTGTCCGGTCTCGGCCAGCATGATGGTGTAGCCGTCGGCCGGTGCACGCGCTGCCTCGCTGGCTGCGATCAGGCCGGCAGCACCGGGCTTGTTGTCCACCACCACGCCCACGCCGCCCCATGCTTCAGAGAGCTTCTGTGCGAGCAGGCGGGCCACTACATCGGGTCCCGTGCCCGCCGGAAAGCCCACGATCATGCGCACCGTCTTGCTCGGATAAGCCGTCTGGGCCTGAGCGACGCCCAGGGCTGCACTGCCGCCGGCCAGCAGTGCCAGGGCCATCAGCCGACGTCGCCAGGCCCGTGCAGAAGCGGGTCCGGGCAGGTTGTGGGCTTGCAGTAATTTCATGTTTTGTCTCCTTGTTGCGATGCTGTTTCACAGCACTTCGAAAAACCGCATGACGACCTGCTCCGGAAAGCGCGCTCCCGCGCCCACGAACAGGCGCTGCCCCAGCCAGGCAAAGCGCTTGGAGGCTGTTTCAAAGCGGGGCGCACAGCGAAAGTAGATCGCCGAGGGATCGACGCTCTCGCCGCGGCGCAGACGCTGCATCAGCTCGGCCGGCCCGGTGCGCAAGGCATGGTTGCTCACATAAATCAGATCGCCGCCGTCGGTTTCGATGACATAGCGCGCGTCCAGCTCGGCCACTTCCTCGCTGACCAGCAGCTGGAAGTCTGCCCCGCCCGGCAACACACGCGCCGACCAGTCCTCTCCCTGCACCTGGCCGCCGACGATGGGAATCACACGCCGCAAGCCGCGTGTCGTTTCTCCCACCTCCTGCGCCGGCCCCACCTGCACGCGAAATTCGGCAAAGTGGCGCAGCCCTGGAGCGGCAATCTGGAAATCATGGTTTGGCGACAGCATTGCTCTCCTTGCGATGTCTAGGCACAGGAACATGAGCGTAAGCACTGTTGAAGATTTCGCTGTCCCCCAAGAAGATGACAGCCCACGCCAAGACACACCAATGAGAACCTGGACGCTACCTTCGACGACTGATGCCATGCCGGCCAGCGGCATGGCCCAGGCCAGCACCTTGCTGGCCGGTCTGGTGGAGCATCTGGGACAGAGCTGTTTTGCCCAGGCCGCACTGGATCAGCTGAGCGCCATCGCACCCACGGCCTCGCTGTCGGTGTATCGCATCGGCAGCTGCCGGCCGCAGCTGTTTCTATCGGCCTCCCAGGGCGTTGCGGACACCACACACCAGTGCTGGAGCGCCTATCTCTCGGGGCCCCAGCACGAGGACAGAAGCTGGGGCCAGGAATGGCCCGGACATATGCGCACGCCAGGCGCGCGCAATCTGGTCCATGTGCAGGCCAACGAGGTCACGCCCTTGCATCGCCAGCGCGTGTATGACGCGCATGACGTGGCTGAGCGCATCTCGATTGCCGAGCCCGGTGCCGACGGCTCGGTGTTTGCCGTCAACCTCTATCGCCATGCGCACCAGAAACCCTTTGCCGACCGGCATCTGAGCGACTTCGCGGACCTGTCCAGCGCCCTGATGGCCCTGACGCACAAGCACCTGGCGCTGACGGCGGACATGGCTGCTGGAGATGAGAGGTGGCCGGCTCACCTGCGGGAGCTGGCACCGGGTCTGACGGCGCGCGAACTCGAGGTCTGCCTGCGCCTGCTGCGCGGCATGACCCAGGACGGCATCGCGGCCGATCTCGGGCTGAGCGCAGCCACGGTCAAGACCTATCGCAACCGCGCCTTTGCGCGGCTCGATATCCACCACCGCCATCAGCTGTTCGCGCTGATGGTGGAGTGAATGCAGTGGATTCGCCGGACTGTGTCCGGCCGAGGAAGAAGGTGTGAAGTGCGCCGATAAGCCGGATTCTGTGCACAACGGTTGCCCGCCATGTGACCGCCATTAATCTTGGCCATCAGTCGCCTGATGGCTCGGTGCTACCTACCCGCACACTCCGGGGGCCCCGTCAACGTGTGCCTACTTGGTATTGCTGCGCGTAGAGATTGCCCGTTTCACCCTGGTTGGTCTGCCTTGCGGCACTCCTGCCAGACTCGTCTCTGTTGCTCTGATCCTCACCTCACGGTGGACAGCTGTTAGCTGCTACGCCGCCCTATGCAGTCCGGACGTTCCTCCAGTACGGCCTTTCGGCACTTGTACCAGCGGCGGTCTGGCGCACTTCACGGCGCGCATTATCCCGCGTTCAGAAAGAACTTGCACAGAACTCGCGCCTGAACTGCTCGGGAGGCAGGCCTGATTCGCGCTGGAACATGGCAATAAAGGCCGATGGCGTGCTGTAACCCAGGTCGTAGGCGATGCGCTGCACGGTATGCCCGGCCTCCAGCGCGTCGATGGCCTGCAGATAACGCATGCGCTGGCGCCATTCCCCCAGACTCATGCCCAGTTCGCGCTGACAGTGGCGGGCCAGGGTTCGTTCCGTCATGTGCACGGTCTCGGCCCATTCGGCCAGACTGCGATGGTCGTCGGGGCGCGACTGCATGGCATCCAGCACCTGCACCAGCGCGGGATGCCGGGCCACGGGCAGAAAGCTCAGCTCCAGCGGTGTGGCTCGCAACTGGTCATGCACCACCCGGGCCAGACGCAGGTCTGCGTCCGTCACCGGGATCTGCACGCCTCGGGCGCCGAAGTCCGCCAGCACGGCTTTGACGATGGGTCCCAGGCGCATGCAGCCCGCCGTCTGCGGCAGGTCCGCACACAGATCGGGGGCCAGATAGACGGAGCGGTACTGCACCGCATGCTGCAGATAGCAGCTATGCACCACGCCCGGCGGAATCCATACCCCGTGCTGCGGCGGACACAGGATATGGCCGCTGGGCACATCCATGCTCAGACTGCCGTGGGCCGCATAGTTCAGATGCCCCCAGCGGTGGCTGTGCGGCGGAGCCTCGCTGTGTTCGCCGAACTCGTCATAGCGGAAGTAATAGCTGCCAGGCACTGTGTCGGTGTCCAGTATCTGTACGGCGTACCGCTTGGTGGCCGGGCCGGGAGTCGGGGCAGAGGCAGGCATGGGTTCGTCCGGCTTGAGTTATGAAATGTCTGAAATCAGCAATGCGCTTCAAATACGTCAAGCGCATCATAAGCACCTCAAGGAGTTTCATATGGGTGCATACCTATTACCACTGGGCGCGGTGCTGATCTGGTCGGTCAACACCGTGGTCAGCAAGCTGGCCGCAGACAGCATCAGCGCGGCCGAGATCGGGTTCTTTCGCTGGCTGGTGGCGGCCGTGCTGTTCACGCCCTTCGTCCTGCCCTCGATCTGGCGCCAGCGCGCCGACATCAAGCCCCTGCTGCCACGGATTGTGGTGCTGGGCGTGCTGGGCATGGTCATCTACCAAAGCCTGGCCTATTACGCTGCCCACTTCACCACGGCCACGCACATGGGCATCATCGGCTCGCTCACGCCCATGCTGGTGCTGGCCCTGGCCGTGTTCATGCTGGGCCAGCCGCTGACGCATGGCGGCATCTGGGGCTCATTGCTGGCGATTCTGGGAGTCGCGCTGGTGGTTTCATCGGGCCGGCTCAGCCATCTGGCTTCCGAGGGCCTGAACCTGGGCGACGCCATGATGTTCCTGGCCATGCTGGCCTATGCGGTCTACAACATCCTGCTCAAGCGCTGGCCCATGCCGCGCCTGGCCACGGTGCAGCTGCTGTATCTGCAGGTGCTGGTCGCCGTGGTCGTGCAGTTCCCGCTCTATCTCTTCTCGCCCAAGACCGGGCTTGACGCCGGCAATCTGCCGCTGGTGGGCTATGCCGGCATCATGGCCTCCATCGCCGCGCCGCTGCTGTGGATGAAGGCGGTACAGACGCTGGGGCCCGGGCGATCGAGCATGTTCTTCAATCTGATTCCGGTATTCACCGCCCTGATTGCAGCCTTCGCACTGAACGAGCCCCTGGCGGCCTACCACGCCGTGGGCGGCATCATGACGATTGCCGGTCTGCTGCTGGCCGAACTCTGGAAGGCCCCGCTGCGCGCGCGCCCCGCCCTGGCCTGCGGTGCTAAAGCAGCAGATTGAGAATCGCGTAGCTCATCAGCGACAGCAGACTCACCACGAACACCAGCATGACCCAGGGGCCCCAGCGCTGCTCGCGCCAGGAAAAACCGACCAGCAGGCCGACGCAACAGACCCCCAGCAGCACCAGAATTGTGTTGAACGTGAGCAAGAGCAGTCCTCCCTCAAACAGACTTTGCCTCATTGTTCCCGATTGCAGGCCCAAGGGGAAACACCATCTCCCTAGGGCTTGATGTGAATCAATCGCCAATCTCTGGCACCAGGCGCAGACCGGGGTTTTGAGCGGCCCGGCAGCGCGATCCGGAGCGCATAAATCCTAGGGTTTTCCCGCGCCTTATCGGTGCACGCCTGCCTCATGCCGGTGCACAGCCCGCACCACCTCTGCTCATAAGAATTTGCATTCAGGGCCGCTCAGAATTTCTTGTTGGACAGCCCCTCGCTGCCTTTCGATACTGCCGCCACAGGAACACCGGCCCGCGCCGCATTCCACTGTTCCAAGACACACAGGAGCGCCAGCAAAAGCGCCCCATGTGCCCGCTGCACTTTCGCATACAGGAGACTCCCCATGAGCAGCCCGGCTTCCGCCACCCACCCTCTTGCCGGCCATGCCGGTGCGCACGCGCACCCCGACATGGACGCCACCTACCGCAAGATCACCTGGCGCCTGATCCCCTTTCTGGTCTTTCTCTTTGTCCTGGCCTGGATAGACCGCGTCAACGTCGGCTTCGCCAAGCTGCAGATGCTGCAGGACCTGCAGTTCAGCGAAGCTGTCTACGGCCTGGGCGCCGGCATCTTCTTCATCGGCTACTTCCTGTTCGAAGTGCCCAGCAACCTGCTGCTGGAGAAGATCGGCGCACGCAAGACGCTGGCGCGCATCACCATCCTCTGGGGCCTGGCGTCCATGGCCATGGCCTATGTGACCACGCCCACCATGTTCTATGTGCTGCGCTTCATCCTGGGCGTGGTCGAGGCAGGCTTCTTCCCCGGCGTGGTGCTGTATCTGACCTACTGGTTCCCGGCCCGCCACCGCGCCCGCATCAACGGTCTGTTCATGACCTCGTTCGCCATCGCCGGCGCCGTGGGCGGCCCGATCGCAGGCGCCATCATGAACGGCATGCAGGACGTGGGCCATCTGGCCAACTGGCAATGGCTGTTCATCCTTGAAGGCATTCCCTCGGTGATCGCCGGCTTCTTCGTGCTGGCCTGGCTGCCCGAGAAGCCCGAGAACGCCAAGTGGCTGAGCGTCGCCGAGCAGCGCGCCGTCAGCGCCGCCGTGGCCGAGGAAAGCCAGCAAGGCCACAAGCAGCATTCCTTCGCCGATGCCTGCCGCAACTACCGCGTCTGGCTGTGCGCTGCCGTGTACTTCTGCATCGTCAGCGGCAACGCCACGATCGCCTTCTGGTCGCCGTCCATCATCAAGGAGATCGGCATCCAGAACAATCTGCAGATCGGCCTGATCTCGGCCATTCCGTTTCTCGCCGGCACGCTGGCCATGGTCTGGAACGGCATGCATTCGGACAAGACCGGCGAGCGCCGCATGCACAGCGCCATCGCCGCCTTGATCGCCGCAGCAGGCCTGATCCTGACCGGCATGTTCCTGCACAACGCCGTGCTGGCCCTGTGCGCACTGACGCTGGCTTCCGTCGGCATCCTCGCCGCCTTCCCCGTGTTCTGGTCCATTCCCTCGGCCTTTCTGGCCGGCACGGCGGCCGCCGGCGGCATCGCCCTCATCAACTCCGTTGGCAACCTGGCCGGCTTTGTGGCGCCCTACATGATCGGCGCGCTCAAGACCAGCACCGGCTCGCTGTCCTCGGGGCTGTACTTCGTGGCCGCGCTGGAGTTCCTCGCCGCCTTCCTGGTCGTGCTCTTCGTCAAGAAGCAGTGACCGCCTGACGCTGCCTGCGCAGCGCCGCCATGCGGGGCCCAAGGCCCCGCCTTCCCCTTTTTGAGCTTTCCGCCATGCAACTGCAATTCACCACCCCCGAAGGCCAGACCCTGGCCCCCATCTTCGACACCCTGATCGTCGCCGGCTGGGCCGGTCGCGACCATGCGGCCATCGAGCACCACATCGAAGAGCTGGCCGCGCTCGGCATTCCGCGCCCCAGCGCCGTTCCGCTGTACTACCGCATCGCCAGCAACCAGCTGAGCCAGAGCAGCACGCTGCAGGTGCTGGGCCCGGACTCCTCGGGCGAGGCCGAGGTCTTCGTCTTCAGCCATGACGGCGAGATGTTCGTGAGCCTGGCCTCGGACCACACCGATCGCAAGCTCGAAGCCTATAGCGTCGCCTTCTCCAAGCAGGCCTGCATCAAGCCCGTGGCCACCCAGGCCTGGCGTTTTGCCGATGTGGCCGGCCACTGGGACGAGCTGATCCTGCGCTCCTGGATCGTGGAGGACGGCCGCGAAGTGCTGTACCAGGAAGGCACGCTGGCCAGCCTGCGCACACCCCAGGACCTGATCGCGGGCTACACCGGCGGCCAGAGCCAGCTGCCCGAAGGCAGCGGCATGACCTGCGGCACCATGGCCGCCATCGGCGGCATCCGCCCTGCCACGCAGTTCGCCATGGAGCTGTACGACCCGCGCAGCCAGCGCAGCATCCGCCACCGCTACCGCAGCGAGCTGCTGGACATCGTCGCCTGAACACGGAGCTACCCATGACTTCTGTCTCTCCCCGCCTGGACCAGGTCTCCGAGCGCCTGGCCCAAGGCCAGACCAGCGCCGTGCAACTGGCCGAGCAGGCACTGGAGCGCGCCACGCAAGGCGAAGGCCCGCGCGTCTTCACGCGCCTGCTGCCCGAGCAGGCCCTGGCCGAAGCCCGCGCCAGCGATGTGCTGCGCGCGGCCGGCCTGGCACGCTCGCCCCTCGAAGGCCTGCCCATCTCGGTCAAGGATCTGTTCGACATCGAGGGCCACCCCACGCTGGGCGGCTCCAGGCTGCTGGCCGATGCCGCACCCGCCACGCAGACGGCCGAAGTCGTGCAGCGCCTGCGCCGCGCGGGCGCGGTCATCGTGGGCACGACCAATATGACCGAGTTCGCCTACTCGGGCCTGGGGCTGAATCCGCACTACGGCACGCCGCGCAATCCCTGGCAGCGTGAAAACGACGGCGGCCGCATTCCCGGCGGCTCGTCCTCCGGCGCGGCCATTTCGGTGACCGACGGCATGGCGCTGGCCGCCATCGGCTCGGACACCGGCGGCTCGGTGCGTATTCCCTCGGCCCTGTGCGGCCTGACCGGCTTCAAGCCCACGGCGCGCCGCGTGCCCATGCAGGGCGTGTTGCCGCTGTCGGCCAATCTGGACTCCATCGGACCGCTGGCGCCCAGCGTGCGCTGCTGCGCCGCGCTGGACGCAGTGCTGTCGGGCCAATCGCATGGCGAGCTGCGCGCAGCCTCGCTGCAGGGCCTGCGCCTGCTGGCGCCCACGAATGTGGTGCTGGACGGCATGGACGGCGCCGTGGCCGCGGCCTGGCAGCGTGCGCTGTCGCTGCTGTACGCGGCCGGCGTGCAGATCACCGAGGCCGTGGTGCCGCCCTTCTCCGAGCTTGCGCAGATCAATGCCAAGGGCGGCTTCACCGCCGCCGAGGCCTGGGCCTGGCACCGCAGCCATATCGACGGCGCCGGCCGCCTGGCCGAATACGATCCGCGCGTGGGCACGCGCATTCTGCGCGGCAAGGACATCAGCGCGGCCGACTATATCGAGCTGCTGGCACTCCGCCAGCAGTGGATTGCCCGAGTGGAGGCGCAGATGGCCGATCACGACCTGATGCTCATGCCCACGGTGCCCGTGATCGCGCCCAAGATTGCCGATCTGCAGGCCAGCGACGAAGCCTATTTCGCGGCCAACGGGCTGATGCTGCGCAATCCCACGCTGATCAACTTCCTCGACGGCTGCGCGGTGTCCCTGCCCTGCCACCGCGCAGGCGAAGCGCCCGTGGGCCTGAGCCTGGCCGGCACGGCCGGTCAGGATC
>NZ_JBKFBC010000006.1:242417-260304 GCF_053345995.1 Comamonas sp. C24C
GCCGTCGAGGCTTTGCTCGCCCAGGCTTGATTGCAGAGCAAAAAACAGGAGCTGCTAGCGCTTGGCTGCAATCGATTTCAGATAGAAAACACTCTGAAATCAATAGGCAACAAGCGGTAGCAGCTCCTTTTTTATTCAGTTTGAGGCACCTCCATGCTCGGCAGACATTGGCGCCAGCACCGTTGGTGGCTGCTCCTGCGCTTTATGCGTCCCCTGCCAGACGCGCGCCCGGCAGCCGCGCCACGGCCTGGCCGTGGTTCAGCGCAAACGCCGTGGCCACCTCTTCGGCGGCGCGCACCACGGTTTCGGCCAGCGGGTTCTGGTGATCGTTGCGCCAGCAGGCCATCAGCGGCAGCGAGGGGAACTCCCGATCCACGCGCAGCAGGCGCAGGCGCTGCTCGGCCAGCTCGCGCTGGATGATGGCAGGCGGCACGGCCGCCACGCCCAGGCCGTCGCAGACCACGCGGATCATGGTCGCCACCGAGGCAATGCAGTTCATGTGCGGAGAGGCGTTGCCTTCGGCGCTGAACAGCTGCTCGATCACCGCATACGGCTCGGAGCCGCGCGCAAAGCTCATGATGGGAAAAGCCGCCAGCTCGGCCAGGCTCAGGGTCTCGTCGCCTATGCCCAGCTTGGGGCTGCCCACCCAGGCCATGGCGAACTCGCCCAGCGACAGATTGGCAATGGCACCGCCGGACACGGGCTTGGCCTGCAGCGAGACATCGAGCTGCCCCTTGAGCAGTTGCTCCGACATATGGATGGTGGTGTCGCAGGCGATCTCCACCTGCAGGCGCGGATAGCGCTGCTGCAGCAGCGCGAGAAAGTCGGGGAACCAGCTGTGCACGATGGATTCGATGGCGCCGATGCGGATCACGCCCGCATAAGCCTGCTTGTCCAGCATGTCCTCGCGCATCTCGCGCATCAGCCTGAGCATGCGCTCGGCATGCACCAGGGCCTTGGCACCGTCGGCCGTCAGCGTGACCTCGCGCACGCCGCGGTCGAACAGGCGCACGCCGAACTCCTGCTCCAGCGTGGCGATGCGACTGGAGACGGCCG
Source organism: Comamonas sp. C24C (assembly GCF_053345995.1). Taxonomy (NCBI): domain Bacteria; kingdom Pseudomonadati; phylum Pseudomonadota; class Betaproteobacteria; order Burkholderiales; family Comamonadaceae; genus Comamonas; species Comamonas sp. C24C. Next base: position 243,474 of record NZ_JBKFBC010000006.1, read on the forward strand.
CCTGTGTGGTGAACAGCCGCTCGGCCGTCATGCGGAAGTTGCGCAGCTCGGCCAGCAGCACAAAGGTTTCCAGAAACCGTAGATTCATGGGCCGATGTTAATCACCGCCCGCTGCCTTGCCCACTTTTCGGGTCATATCGATATAGCCCATTCGCAGAACGCTTGCGTGCACAATGCTCTGTGTCTGCGCAGACAGCCTGCGCTGCGATCCACTGTCCCACCATCCCTTATTCGCGGAGGTCCGATGAGAGCTGACAACATTCTGCAAACGATTGGCGACACGCCCGTCATTCACATCAACCGTCTGTTCGGCAGCAATACCAACGTCTGGATCAAGTCCGAGCGCAGCAACCCGGGCGGCTCCATCAAGGATCGTATTGCGCTGTCCATGGTGGAAGACGCCGAGAAGTCCGGTGCGCTCAAACCCGGCGGCGTCATCATCGAGCCCACCAGCGGCAACACCGGCGTGGGCCTGGCCCTGGTCGCGGCCGTCAAGGGCTACAAGCTGATCCTGGTCATGCCCGAGAGCATGAGCATCGAGCGCCGCCGCCTGATGCTGGCCTATGGCGCATCCTTTGACCTGACTCCCAAGGAAAAAGGCATGAAGGGTGCCATCGCCCGCGCCCAGGAACTGGCCGCCCAGACGCCCGGCGCCTGGATTCCCCAGCAGTTCGAGAACCCCGCCAACGTGGCCGTCCACGAGGCCACCACAGCCCAGGAAATCCTGCGCGACTTCCCCGACGGCATCGACGCCTTCATCACCGGCGTGGGCACGGGCGGTCACCTGTCCGGCGTGGCCAAGGTGCTCAAGTCCAAGTTTCCCAACCTCAAGGTCTATGCGGTGGAGCCCGCGGCGTCGCCCGTGATCTCCGGCGGTCAGCCCGCGCCCCACCCCATCCAGGGTATCGGCGCCGGCTTTGTGCCCAAGAATCTGGACGTCAGCCTGCTTGACGGCGTGATCCAGGTGGAGGCCGAGCCCGCACGCGAATACGCGCGCCGCGCCGCTCGCGAGGAAGGCCTGCTGGTCGGCATCTCCTCTGGCGCCACGCTGGCCGCCATTGCCCAGAAGCTGCCCGAGCTGCCGCCCAGTGCCAAGGTGCTGGGCTTTGCCTACGACACAGGCGAGCGCTATCTGTCGGTGGAAGGCTTCCTGCCCAACGCCTGATCGCGCCGCGCGCTTTCCTGCCACGCCGCACAAGATGCGGCGTTTTTCATGCCCGTCGCACACCTCGCGCATAGCCCTAGTTCGCCGCGCGGTCATCGGCCTGTGCCAATAGCCCATGGGACAAGCGGTCATCGAGTCCACTTGACACCAAACCAGGGCACTCCCCTACCATGGGGACAAGATATGCCACAAGCATGACACGGGAGTATTTCCATCTTGTTCCGATTTTTTGAAAAACAGGTAGCCCCCTATCCCGGCCAGGAGCCCAAGGTTCCGCCCAAGGGATTCTTTGCCTTTGTCTGGGCCTGTACCCAGGGCATGCGCGGCTGGATTGGCCTGATGACCCTGACCTCGGCCCTGCTGGCCGCCTACGAAGCGGTGCTGTTTGCCATCATGGGCCGCGTGGTGGATTGGCTGGGCACGGTCTCGCCCGCCAACTTCTGGGCCGAACAACAGGCCACGGTGCTGGGCATTGCCGCCATCCTGCTTGGCAGCGTGGCGCTGCTGGCCCTGCACACCACCGTGATGCACCAGGTGCTGGCCATCAACTTCCCGATGCGGCTGCGCTGGGTGTTCCACAAGCTGATGCTGGGCCAGAGCATGTCCTTCTATGCGGACGAGTTTGCCGGCCGCATCACCACCAAGATCATGCAGACCGCGCTGTCGGTGCGCGAAGTGGTGTTCATGGTGGTCGACGTGTTTGTGGGCGTGGGCGTCTACATGATCGGCATTCTGATCCTGGCCGCCAGCTTCGAGTGGCGGCTCATGATTCCGTTTGCGCTGTGGTTCTTCGCCTATGCCGCTGCCTGCTTCTATTTCGTGCCGCGCCTGGGCCAGATCGGCAAGGAGCAGGCCGATGCGCGCTCCATGATGACGGGCCGCGTCACCGATGCCTATACCAATATCGCCACCGTCAAGCTGTTTGCCCACACGCGCCGCGAAGCCGAATACGCGCGCAATGCCATGGAAGCCTTCAAGGCCACGGGCTATGCGCAGATGCGTCTGGTCAGCCTGTTCGAGATCACCAACCACCTGATGATTGCCCTGCTGCTGCTGGGCAGCGGCGGCACGGCGCTGTATCTGTGGACGCAGGGTCAGGCCTCCGCCGGCGTGGTGGCGGCCGTGATTGCCATGGCGCTGCGGCTGATGGGCTACTCGCACTGGGTGATGTGGCAGATGACGGGCCTGTTCGAGAACGTGGGCACCATCCAGGACGGCATCACCACGCTGACCAAGCCGCGCACCATCGTCGATGCTCCCTCCGCCAAGCCGCTGCAGGTCACCCGGGGGGCGATTGCCTTCGAGGATGTGAGCTTTGGCTATAAGGCGGACGGCAAAAAGGTGCTGGACCATCTGAACCTGCACATCCGTCCCGGCGAACGCATCGGCCTGATCGGCCGTTCGGGCGCGGGCAAGTCCACGCTGGTCAATCTGCTGCTGCGCTTTCACGAGCCGCAAAGCGGGCGCATCACCATCGACGGCCAGGACATCCGCAGCGTGACGCAGGACAGCCTGCGCAGCGCCATCGGCATGGTGACGCAGGACACCTCGCTGCTGCACCGCTCCATGCGCGACAACATCCTTTATGGTCGCCCGGACGCCAGCGAAGCCGAGATGCACGCCGCGGCCGACAAGGCAGAGGCGTCGGACTTCATCGCCACGCTGACCGACCTCAAGGGCCGCAGCGGCTACGACGCCCAGGTCGGCGAGCGCGGCGTCAAGCTCTCGGGCGGCCCGCGCCAGCGTGTGGCGATTGCACGCGTGATGCTCAAGGACGCGCCCATCTTGCTGCTCGACGAAGCCACCAGCGCGCTGGACAGCGAGGTGGAAGCCGCCATCCAGGAAAGCCTGGATTCGCTGATGGACGGCAAGACCGTGATCGCCATTGCCCACCGCCTGTCCACCATCGCGGCCATGGATCGCCTGATCGTGATGAACGAAGGCCATATCGTGGAGGAAGGCACGCACCAGCAACTGCTGCAGCGCGGCGGCATATACGCCAAGCTCTGGGCGCACCAGAGCGGCGGCTTTCTGGCCGACCAGGACGAGGCCGTGCAGTAAGCCGACGAGCCGGCCTGCCTGCAGCATTGGAACTGCAGCGCAGCCGGCTGATGCCCGGGGCTGACGCCTCCCGGGTTGTCGCGGCGAGATGGCCAGCAAAACCTGGCCCTTGCGTCCCGAAGAAGCCGCAGTCCGGGGGCAGCCAGCGCATGCACCAAGGTTGAAGTCTTGTGAATCGAAGCCGGGCAATGAGGCGCTGATAATGCGATCCAGCAAGAGGTCAACGCAATGAGCCCCACCTACGGCAAACTGAAACCCATCGATTACGCACAAGCTTCCACGAGTTTTGCAATCAAGGATGGCTCGCTATCCGCCATTCAGAGCTCGGCGACCGAAGAGCTGATCAGCGCGGAGCGTTTCAGCGAATTCATCAATCACCTCTATGACGCGGCTTCCCTGCCGGAAGCCTGGGTATCTTGCCTGGAAGTGATTCGCACGCATATGCGCAGCAATTTTGCCGTGCTGATCATCCGCCAGACCGAGGGCGACAATATCGGCCTGGTGGTCACCGCGTCGGGTGGGCTCAAGGACTTGCTCACACATGATGTCTACAGCGAGCACAGCCCGTTTCTTGGCATGCCCAAGGAGCAATTCAAGACCATTCCCGACCTGATGTCCGAAAGCGAATGGCGCAGCAGCATCTATTACAAGGACTGGTGCCGTGTGCACAATATTTTCCATGTGATGGCTGCCGATATCGTGACCACCGATGGCAGCGTCTACGGCCTGCGGATCACGCGTCCCGAGTCGGAACCAGCCTTCAGCCAGAGGGATCTGGATCTGGGGCGCATGATCATGCCGCATATCCGCCGTGCGCTGAACATGCATCTGGCGCTGCACCATGACCGCCAGGTCATGTCGCTGTACAGCAGCGTCACGGCGCGCCTGATGGTCGGTGTCGTCATCCTCGACCAGAATGGCCAGTTGCTGGAGAGCAATCCTGCGGCCAAAGGCATTCTCGATGCCCAGGACGGCATCCGGATCTCCGGCGGCATGCTGGAGGCTGAATATGCGAGCGACAACCGCAAGCTCCAGCGCCTGATCAAGGATGCCTTGCTGTCCTCCCGGACATCGACCTCGGTCATGACCGAAGGCATCTCGATTGCGCGTCCTTCGGGTCAGCTCAACTGGGGGCTTGTCGTACAAAGCATTTCCTCGGATGAAAAAGCAGAGGCCAAGAGTCGTCCCTGCGTGGCGGTGTTCATGCGCAACACCGATGGCAAGGCCGATCCGTCCGCGCATCTGGCCCAGCAGCTGTTTCAGCTCACCTCGGCGGAGACCGCTCTGGTGATCCAGCTGACCCATGGCCTGACGCTGGAGGAGGCCGCCAAAGCGCTGGGCATCCGCCTCAATACCGCAAGAGCTCACCTGCGTTCCATTTTCTCCAAGACCGGCGCCCGTCGCCAGAGCGAGCTGGTACGTTTCTTTCTCAATAGCGCGGCCTGGCTGGGAAGCAAGAGCGGCACCTAGCCCTTGCGCGGCAACCGCGCCCCAGGCCTTGTGCGGCCCGCCCTCATCGCCCTGGAGCAACGGGACAGGCAGGGTTCCTCAGCGGTCTGCGGGGCGCCAGGGCGCCGCCACAAAGGCCTCGGTCATCCATTGCTTGAACGCCTTCATGGCGCCCGTGTTGTACTGCCCCGATGGGCGCACCAGGTAGATGCCGCCTGCTTCCCCCAACGTCCATTGCGGCAATATGCGGACGAGCTCTCCGGCATGGACGGAGGGCATGAGGTGCCAGTCGCTGCCGGCGATGATGCCCACACCTTTGAGAGCCGCATGAAGCAGCGCTTCATTGTCGTTGCTGAGCATGGAACCGCTGATGCGCACCGATTCGGCCACCCTGGCTGAGCGCTTGCCTGCGGGCCTGACGAGCCGCCATTGCGGAAAATCCAGCAGACCGGTGTAGCCCAGACAGTTGTGACGGGCGAGATCCTCGGGTCTGCGGGGTGCTTCATGGCGTTCGAGATAACGGGCGGATGCACACAGAAGACGGTACTGGTCGCACAGTCGCGTGGCCACCAGCCGGCTGTCCGACAGATGGCCGATGCGTATGGCGGCATCAAAACGCTCTCCCACGATGTCCACGATGCGGTCGCTGTACTCCACTTCGAGCACGACCTCCGGATAGGCCAGGGAAAACTCGGCCAGCATGGGACTGATCCAGCGCCGCCCCATCGACGCGGGTATGGACAGGCGCAGGCGTCCTCGCGTTTCCTGAGCTCCCTGCGCCGCTTCCTGCTCCGCCTCCCGAATCAGGAGGCTGGCCTGACGCACCTTCTCGACCAGCCGCAGGCCTTCGCTGGTGAAATGCAGCTGACGCGTGGTGCGCTCCACCAGGCGCACGCCCAGTCTTCGCTCGAGAGCCTGCATGCGCTTGGAAAGCACCGAAGGATGACGCCCGAGAGACCGTCCCGCAGCGGCAAATGAACCCTGCTCTGCCAGTGCGAGCAGCGTGGCGAGCTCGTCCGTGCGCTGACTGTCGAGTATGTCCATGGTGTCTGTGGCGGTTCAGGGAGTGAGGATGATCGATCCTTGCGAGCGGCCTTGCTCCAGGTCCGCGTGCGCCGCAGCTGCATCCTTGAGCGCGTAGCTTTTCCAGACCTGGGGCCTGAGTATGCCGGCGGCGATGGCATCCAGCACGTCCTGCGCGCGGCTCTGGTATTCCTCTATCGTTGCCGTATGTGCAGCCAGCGAAGGGCGGGTCAGAAACAGCGAACCTTTGGCATTGAGCACTCCCGGCTCGACGGCCGGCGGCAGGCCCGAGGTGGCGCCAAACGACACCATCAGCCCTCTGGGCCGCAGGCAGTCCAGCGAGGCGGAGAAGGTGTCTTTTCCGATGGGGTCGTAAACCACGTCCACCTTGTGCCCCTGCGTGGCCTGCATCACCTGGGATGGCAGCGACTGCGCCTCGAAGACAAACACCTGGTCGCAGCCTGCCGCCTTGGCGCGCTCCACGCTGGCCGGCTTGGAAACGACGCCCAGTACCTGGGCCCCCAGGTGCTTTGCCCAGGCGCACATCAGCTGCCCCAGCGCCCCCGCAGCGCCATAGATCAGCACGCGGCTGCCCTGCTTCACCTGGCCGGTGGTCTTGAGCAGATACTGGGCCGTGATGCCCTTGAACAGGACCGACGCAGCAGCGTCATCCCCGAGTGCGTCCGGGAGCCTGATCAGGCGATCGGCGGGGAACAGGCGCGCACTGGCATAGGCGCCAAGCGGCCCGGTGGCGTAGCCAACGCGATCTCCGGACTTCAGACCCGAGACTCCGGCCCCCACTGCGGCCACGATCCCCGCGCCCTCCAGGCCCAGCCCAGAAGGCAATGCAATCGGAACCAGGCCCTTGCGCTGACTGACATCCAGAGGATTGACGCCGATGGCGGTCTGCTCGAGAAGAACCTCGCCCGGCCCCGGCGATGGCAGATCCAGCGTTTCGAGCTGCATCACTTCGGGCGCACCTGCGCTGTAGATTCGAATGGCGAGGGCCATGGCTTTTCCTTGGCAATGATGAAGAGGCCATGGTATTCATGCCACCTGCCTGCATCAACACGAGCACATGCACATGATAAGTGCATGTGATGCAGCAATATCTGCATGCGGACATGCACCAGGGCCGACAGCCAAAATCAGACACTCTTGGCCTATCGCCAGCCGCGAGGCGACGCAGCTGCCTGCCTGAACAAGAGCGCCGATCCCGCATCCATCCATGAAAGTCTGCATGTCAGACCCACACAGGGACAGGTGGTTGCAGCAGTGAAGGCGGCCAGAAATGCATCGACTTGCAACACCGCTCGTTCAGGAGCCGATGAGACATCGATACGCCACAATAATCCTTGTCCATCAGACGCTTGAAGCGCCAGAAATTTACAGGAACGCTTGATCGATGAGCATAGAACTCCCCAAACACGCACAGCAGCAGGCCATTGCCTCCATAGAACGCTATTTCCGCGAAAACATGGACGAGCCCATAGGCAATATGCAATCCGGTGCCCTGCTGAATTTCTTTCTCGCGGAAATAGGCCCCAGCATCTACAACCGTGCCGTGGCCGATGTGCAGGAGAACCTGCAGGCCAGGATGCAGGAGCTGGACTATGAGGTGGGCAAGGAGGAGTTCAGCTACTGGACGGCCAAGCGCGCTGGCAGGCGCTGAGATGATGCCCGCACGGCGCCTGCAGGCAGCTCTGCGGCCAGACCAGCCGCCACCGCCTGTGGCGACGCTGGTGTCGCTGGCCCAGGCACTCAGGGATGAAGGCATGACCCAGGCCGCGCTCTATCGCCTGTTTCAAGCCGAGCATGCGCGCTCGGACCTCGACGAACTGCGCCTGGAAGCTCTGGCCGGGACCATGGATCTGATCTGGGGTGGCGGCTGGGCCAAAGGCCGCGCCTTGTTCGGGCAGGAGCTATCGCAAGAACGGCTGGATAGCGAGTAATACGGGGGCTGGCTGGCATACCATCGCCGCATGCGTCTTCTCCATACCTCCGACTGGCATCTGGGCCAGCACTTCATGGGCCGCAGCCGTCAGGCCGAGCATCATGCCCTGATCGACTGGTTGCTCACCCAGGTCCAGACCCATGCCGTGGATGCCGTGCTGATCGCTGGCGACATCTTCGACACCGGAGCCCCACCCAGCTATGCACGCGAGCTGTACAACCAGCTCATCGTGGGCTTGCACGATGCAGGTGCAGCCTTGCTGCTGCTGGCCGGCAATCATGACTCGGTCAGCGTGCTCGATGAAAGCCGGGAGCTGCTGAGCTACCTGGGCGCCCAGGTGGTCAGCTCGACCGGCGACGAGGCCCGGCATGTGATCACGCTGCCGCTGCGCGGCACGGCCCGCAAGCCGGGCTGCATCGTCTGCGCCCTGCCCTTCATCCGCCCGCGTGATGTGCAGCAAAGCCAGGCCGGACAAAGCGCGCAGGACAAGCAGCAGGCACTGCAAACCGCCATTGCGTCCACCTACCAGCGTGTGTATGCCGCAGCCCTTCAGACTCAGAAGGAGATACAGGCCAGTCAGGGCGAACTGCTGCCCATCATTGCCACCGGCCATCTGACCACAGTGGGCGCCAGCAGCAATGAATCGGTACGTGAAATCTATGTGGGCGCCCTGGAGGCCTTTCCGACCAATGCCTTCCCGCCGGCCTGCTATATCGCTCTTGGACATATCCACAAGCCGCAGCTTGTCGGCGGACTCGATCACATTCGCTACAGCGGCTCTCCCATCGCGCTGGGCTTTGACGAAGCCAGGCAGACCAAGCAGGTATTGCTGGTGGATCTGAATGCCGACGGACTGCAGACCGTCACGGCCCTGCCCGTGCCGGTGTTCCAGCCCATGGCCTCCATCACCGGCAGTCTGGCGCAGATGCCTGCCTTGCTGGAATCTGCCTCGGCCCAGGCACAAGCCGATCGGTCGGTCTGGCTGGAGGTGACAGTGCAGGAAGACGACTATCTCTCCGACCTCACGGCGCGCGTGCAAACCATGGCCGAGTCACTACCCGTGGAGATTCTGCGCATCAAGCGCCAGCGCGGCCAGGCTGCGGCACAGTTGTCTGGCGAGGCCCGCGAGTCGCTGGATGAACTCACCCCGCTTGATGTATTTGCACGCCGACTGGCCCTGGAGAGCCTGGAGCCGCCAGTGCAATCGGCGCTGACCGAGCGCTATCAACAGGTGCTGCACGGTCTCCATGACCAGCCGGGAGCTGTCGCATGAGAATTCTCAAACTGCGGCTGAAGAACCTTAACTCGCTCAAGGGCGAGTGGAACATCGACTTCACCGCCGCCCCCTTTGCCGACAACGGCCTGTTTGCCATCACCGGCCCCACGGGTGCGGGCAAGTCCACGCTGCTCGATGCCATCTGCCTGGCGCTCTACCACCAGACGCCGCGGCTTGAAAAAATTAACAAAGGCGACAACGACATCATCACCCGGCACACTGCCGATTGCTTGGCCGAAGTGGAGTTTGAAGTCAAAGGAGTGGCCTATCGCGCTTTCTGGAGCCAGCGTCGCGCCCATAACAGGCCGGACGGGAAGCTTCAAGATCCCATTGTGGAGCTGGCACATGTTGCTGACGGCAGCATCATTACGACGCGCATCAGCGATAAGCCGAATCACGTCGCCCACATTACCGGACTTAATTTCGAGCGTTTCACCAAGTCCATGCTGCTGGCCCAGGGAGGCTTTGCCGCTTTCCTGCAGGCTACGCCCAATGAGCGTGCCGAGCTGCTCGAAGAGCTGACCGGCACCGATATTTACGGCCGCATCTCGGAGAGCGTCTTTGCACGCGCGCGCGACGCACGCCAGGCCCTGGAAAAGCAGCAGGCCCAGGCCCAGGGCATGCAGTTGCTGGATGCCAGCACGCGCGAGCAGCTGCTGTCCCAGGCCGAGCTGCTGCAGACCGGCTTGACGGATCTGCAGACACGCCACCAGCAACTGCAAACCGTGCAACGCTGGCAGGCGCAGACCATACAGGCCATGGAGGACGTGGGGCAGGCACGCAATGCACAAGCAAACGCCCAGCAAGCGCTGACTGATGCCGCCCACGATTTGCTGCGCCTGCAGGCCCATGGACCCGCGCAGGCAATCCGGCCCGTGCATCAGCGCTGGCAGCAGGCGCAAGAACAGCAAAGCGCACAAGTTGCACAGCTGCAGCAGCTGCATGCGCTGCGGCTGCAGGCCCAGGGCGCGCAATGGCAGCAACACCAACAGGCCCGGCAACTGGCTGACGATCAGCTGCAGCACTCAAGGCTGCAGCTGGAGTCTGCACAGGCCCGGCAGTCCGACTTGACGGCCTGGCAGCAGGCCCATGCCAGCCACGCCCTGCTGGGTGAAAACCTCAGCGGCTGGCGCGAGCAGCTGCAGCAAGCTCTGCAACTGCAGCAGCAAGCCGCTCAGACAAAAGAGCAGGCAATGCAGTTGCAGCAAGTCGCCCTGCAGCTGCAGCAGCAAACCGAGGAGCAGACACAGCAAGGTGCGCAGTCGACACGGCAAGCCGCCCTGGCGCTGCAACAGCAACAGGCCGCTGAACAAGACCTGCAGCAGCAGCTGGCCATGCATGGCAGCCTGCCTCAGCTGCGCAACCACTGGCAAACCGCAGAGCGCCAGTTGCACCACTGGCAGCAGCTGCAGGAGCACGCTGCGCTGCGCCAGCCCCTGGATGCACAGCAGCAGCGCAATGCGCAGGCGCTGAGCGCCGTTGAAGCCCGCATCCAGGAGCAGCTTGCGCAACGCGATGATCTGCGTGCGCAGTACAAGGCACTCAAGGACAAGGTGAGCGACAAGCAAGCCCTGCTTGACCAGGAGCGCCTTATCCAAAGCCTGCAAGACCACCGCGCTGCACTGCAACCCGGCGAAGCCTGCCCGCTGTGCGGGTCTCAGGATCACCCGGCCATCACCGAGTACACGGGGCTGGATGTCTCCGCTACCGCTGCTGCACTGCAGCAGGCGCAGAGCGCGCTGGAATCGCTGCAACGCCAGGGCGAGCAGCTGAACACCGCGCTGGCCACTGCTCAGGGCCAGCAGCACCAGCAGCAGGAACAGCACCAGGCCATTGCCCAGCAGATTGAAAAATGGCTGGCACGCTGGGCTGATCTACGTGCACAGAGCACAGTGCCTCTGGATGAGGCGGCATGGCAGCAGCCCGAGTCACTGCGCACCGCGTGCGTTGAAGCCACGCAGCAGATCGCAAGGCTTCAGCAGAACATGGCCGATGCCGAGGCCGCCGAACGCCAGCTGCAACAGGCCAAAGAGGCCTGCCAGACGGCCTTGCAACAACAGCAGCAGATCGAGCACGCGCAGGCCAGCACCCGGCAGTCTCTGCAGAGCCATCTGAGCCAGCAGGAGCAGACCGCTCAGGCACTGCAAGCCCTGGAGCAGCAGGCCGGCAACCTGCAGACCCGCTTGCAGCAAGCCCTGCAGAAGGCGGGCCATGCATTGCCCGATGGCCCGGACACGACAGACTGGCTGGCTGCGCGCCAGCAGGAATGGCAGCAATGGCAGCGCCAGCAACAGGCAATGCAAGAGCTGACCCAGCAGATCGATCTGCTGCAACGCCAGGTCGTGCAGGCCGCAGAGGATGCCGAGCACTGGCAGCAACGCAGCCAGGCCCTGCCCGATCTGCCCGCCGACGCCAGCGCCGGTGCAGCGCCACCCGCCGCCACGCTGCAAGAATGCAAAATCCTGCTCGAGCAGACTGCGCAGCAACTGGCCACGCTGCGAGGTCAGGCAAGCCAGGCACAAGCCACGCTCGAGCAGCTACAGCAATCGACGCAGCAGACCCAGGCCGAATGGCAGCAGGCGCTGCAGGCCAGCCCGTTTGCCGACGAAGCGCAGTACGCCGCAGCCCTGCTGTCCGATGCCGAGCAGCAAGGTCTGCAGGCACTGAGCAACCAGCTTCAGGGCGCGGTACAACGCGCAGCCACCTTGCTGGCCGATGCCAGCCAGCGACTGGCCGCATTGCAGGCCCAGGCGCTCAGCGAGGAAGCGCCCGAAGCCATTACCGAGCAGCTCACGCAACTGGAGGCCAAGCGCAACCAGCAGGCCGAACAGCTGGGCGCTCACCGCGCCCGCCTCCACGATGACGACCAGCGCCGCGCGGGCCAGCAAGCCTTGCTGGCCCAGATTGCCGAGCAGGAAAAGGACAGCGATCTTTGGCAACACCTGGACAGCCTGATCGGCTCCGCCAGAGGGGACAAGTTCCGCAAGTTTGCACAGGGGCTGACGCTAGACCATCTGCTGCATCTGGCCAACCGGCACCTGGAACGCCTGCACGGTCGCTATCTGCTGAGGCGCAAGCCCACGGGCGAGCTGGAACTGGACATCGTGGACAGCTGGCAGGGCGATGTAACGCGCGACACGCGCACGCTTTCGGGTGGCGAGGCCTTTCTCGTCAGCCTGGCACTGGCGCTGGCACTGTCGGATCTGGTCAGCAGCAAGACCTCGATTGACTCGCTATTCCTGGACGAAGGCTTCGGCACGCTGGACGGCGACACGCTGGAGATCGCCCTGGCCGCACTAGACGCACTCAACGCCAGCGGCAAGATGATTGGCGTCATCAGCCATGTGGAAGCGCTCAAGGAGCGTATTCCGGCGCAGATCCGCGTGGAAAAAGCAGCCGGAATCGGTTACTCCAGACTGGTGTTCTGAAGCCTGGTTCAGGTGCCGGGCGGAGGTGGCGGCATCATGCCCAGGCGCGGCGGCCGCATGCCGCCGGGCCGCCCCGGACCTCCTGGCCCACCCGGGCCGCCTGGCGGCATGGAGCCCCTGACCTGGCAGAGCTTGTCGGCACTGTCGCTGCGCACCACCACGGTCTTCGATGCCAGCATCACCCCACCCAGGTTCTGCACATCGAAGACATAAGGCGTCTTGTCCGGCTCCTGCCCGAGCACGTTGTCCACATCCAGGCGGGTATCGGGCTGGCCCTTGTCCTTGTAAAGCGGCGCTTGCGCAAAGATCTCGCTGTTGAGCGCATCGCTGAACAACAGCTGGCTGGTCAGCCACGATGCAGCGCTGTCCGCCGGGTCGTAGCTGCCTTGCAGAATGCGAAAGTGCACATGCACGGCACGGCCGCGATACCAGCCGGGGTAGCAGCTGTCGAAGCGCGCCACGCCATTGCCGTCGGTGCGCTGATAGCCGCGAAAGAACTTCTTGTTCACATCGGCGGCATCGTTGTTGCACATGCGGTGAATCTGGCCGGAGTAACCGCCCGTGTGATTGGTATGCCAGATCTCCACAATCGTGCCCGCCACCGGCTCGCAGCGCTCGTTGACCACGCGAATCTGCATATGCAGCGGCAGGCCATCCCAGCCATCGCTGACATCCATGCGCTCGGGCGACAGCGTGTGGCAAGGGCCGATGGTGGCCTCGCAGGTCAGGCGGCAACCGCCCGCCAGCCCGGCCGCAGCAAATGGATTGATGCCGCGCACGGCAGCGGTGATGGCCTTGGTACCGCCGCCGAGCCAGGGAGCAGCGGCCTTCGCCGCGCCGGCCGTGGCCGGCGCTGCTGCCGAACCGATTGCGGCGGGCGCGGCACGACCGGGCAATGGCATGAAGGGAAGCGCCCCCAGCAGGGCTGCGGATTGCCGCAGCCAGCTTCTGCGCGAGGTTGCGCACGCGGCCGGTACAAGCGTTTCGGATGAGGAGTGCGGCTGGGTCATGGGCGATAAGGACTCGTCTGTGAATCGCACCATGCTAGCGCCACAGCCGCCAACGCAGTCAGCGCCTGCCTCATCTTTACCGATGCTATACAAAAATGCTTTTCATGCCTTTTCTATAAAGCGTTATGCGCTACTGTTTTTGATAGTTTCACCGATCAGACGCCAAGGTCACCCCGCCGGCGCCAAGCCGGCCCAAAGGCTTTGGCTTACCATCCAGACCCTTGCTTGATAGGTACAAGCCATGATCCGGATCGCAGAACTCAAACTCCCTCTCTCGGCGGTTGAATACCACCCCGAGAACCACACCGAATATCAGCCCACGGACCAGCTCACCCAGCTCGCGGCCGAGCGTCTGGGCATTCCATCCTCCGCCATTGCCAAGCTGCATGTGCACAAGCGCAGCTTCGATGCGCGCAAGGCCGAGTTGCTGGCCGTCTACATCGTCGATATCACGCTGGCCGACGAGGGCCAGGAGGCCGCGCTGCTGACGCAGTTTGCCGACCATCCCCATGTCAACCCGACGCCAGACATGAGCTGGCAGCCCGTGGGCCAGGCCCCGGCCGATCTGGACGAGCGCCCCGTGGTCGTGGGCTTTGGCCCCTGCGGCATGTTTGCCGGACTGGTGCTGGCCCAGATGGGCTTCAGGCCCATCGTGCTGGAGCGCGGCAAGACCGTGCGCGAGCGCACCAAGGACACCTGGCGCCTGTGGCGCAAGCGCGAGCTGACGCCCGAGTCCAATGTGCAGTACGGTGAAGGCGGCGCCGGCACCTTCTCAGACGGCAAGCTCTACAGCCAGATCAAGGACCCGCGCCATCTGGGCCGCAAGGTGCTGACCGAGTTCGTGACCTATGGTGCTCCGCCCGAAATTCTCTACGCGGCTCACCCCCATATCGGCACTTTCAAGCTGGTCAAGCTGGTCGAAGGCATTCGCGAGGAAATCGTGCGCCTGGGCGGCGAAATCCGCTTCGAGCAGCGCGTGACCGATGTGCAGATCGAAGAGGTCGACGGCCAGCGCCAGCTGGTCGGCCTGCAGGTGCTCGACCAGGCCACGGGCCAAAGCTATGCACTGCCGACCCATCATGCCGTGATGGCTCTTGGCCACAGCTCGCGCGACACTTTTGCCATGTTCTACGAGCGCGGCGTAGCCATGGAGGCCAAGCCCTTCTCCGTGGGCTTTCGCATCGAACATCCGCAAAGCGTGATCGACCGCGCCCGCTGGGGCAAGGATGCCGGCCACCCGCTGCTGGGCGCTGCCGACTACAAGCTGGTGCACCATGCCAAAAACGGCCGCGCCGTCTACAGCTTCTGTATGTGCCCGGGCGGCACCGTGGTGGCCGCGACCAGCGAACCCGGGCGCGTCGTCACCAACGGCATGAGCCAGTATTCGCGCGCCGAGCGCAATGCCAATGCCGGCATGGTCTGCGCCATCAGCCCCGAGGACTACCCGCAAGACGCCGAGAGCTTTGCCTGGGCCTTTGACGGCAAGACCTTTGGCGTCGAAAAGCTGCAAAAAGGCGAGCATCACCCGCTCTCCGGCATTGTGCTGCAGCGCCAGCTGGAGTCCAAAGCCTATGTGCTCGGCGGCCAGAACTACAGTGCGCCCGGCCAGCTCGTGGGCGACTTTGTGACGGGCAAGCCGTCCACCGAATTTGGCGAAGTTCAGCCCTCCTACAAGCCCGGCATCAGCCTCGGCGATCTGCACCAGGCCCTGCCCGCCTATGCGATCGAAGCCATGCGCGAGGCCCTGCCCGCCTTTGGCAAGAAGATTCGCGGCTACGACATGAAGGATGCCGTGCTGACCGGTGTGGAAACACGCACCTCGTCCCCGGTCAAGATCGGCCGCGGCGCCGACTTCCAGAGCGACAACACGCGCGGTCTGTACCCGGCCGGCGAAGGTGCCAGTTACGCGGGCGGCATTCTGTCGGCCGGTGTGGACGGCATCAAGGTCGGCGAGGCCGTGGCTGCGGCGATTCTCGGCGTGGCAGTTCCCTCCTCGGGCGCACGCGGCTCGGGCGGCGCCCTGTAAGCCACGCGGCCTGCCTCTCGTTGCTCGCGAGGCATGCCAGCCCCCGGCTGGCTGCCTTTGAGGGGTGAGAGCACACCGCAGGTCATGGCTCTTACAAGTTTTTGGACGCTGACTGACATTGCGCCAGGCTTGGCATCGGTACGCTGGGGACTTCATCGCACGCCAAGCGTCACCATGAAACCTCTGCGACTCGCACCTGCCTCTGTAACACTGGGACTGGCCTGCTGGCTGGCGGCCGCCAGTGCCAGCGCCCAAACCAGTGATTCCACTGCTGCGGCAGACACTGCTGCCGACAAGCCCTCTGCGTTGTCGGGCTGGATGTTTGGCTACGCCCCCCTGGACTGGCATTTCTCCGATGCCAAAAAGGAAAACGATTTCGAGCCCGACGAACAAAAACATGCCTATGTCTGGCTGATCCAGGCCGAGAAGGAGCTGGACGAACGCCATATCGCAGGCTTTGCCTATTTCAAGAATTCATTCGGTCAGCCCAGCCAGTACGCCTACTACGGCTGGCGCTTCAGGCCCTTCGACAGCGTGCCAGGCCTTTTCTTCAAGGTCACGGGCGGCATCATTCACGGCTACAAGTTTCCGTACAACAAGAAGATCCCGTTCAACAACCGGCATGGCTGGGGCATCACGGCCATTCCGGCCGTGGGCTATGACTTCAATCGGAACTGGGGAGCCCAGATCAATGTGCTGGGCAATGCCGGCGTGATGTTCCAGCTCAACTACACGGTTCGCTAGGTCGCCAGGAGCGCTCCCTCAGGCTCCGCGCAGCCTGGCAAAGTCGGGCGCACGCTTTTCCAGAAAGGCCGCAATGCCTTCGCGGGACTCCTCGCTGCCCTGGGCCTCGACCATGTAGTCAGCCTCCAGCGCCAGCTGCTGCTCCAGGCTGTGGCTGTGAGCCAGCCGGCACAGTGCTTTGATACGCGCGGTCGCCACCTCGGGCCCCTGGGCCAGTTGCCGCGCCAGTTCCAGCGCTTGGGCCAGTGCCTGGCCCGGCTCCGTCAAGCGGTTGACGCAGCCATACGCATGCATGCGCTCACCGCTGATGCGCTCGCCCGTCAGGCAGAGCTCGGTCAACAACTGACGGGACATGAACTCAGCCAGAAACGAGGTCGCGCCGCCGTCGGGGGTGAGGCCGACCTTCACATAGGCCACCGAGAAAACCGCCGACCTTGCCGCCACCAGCATGTCGCAAGCCATTGCCAGCGACAGGCCCGCACCTGCGGCGGCACCCTCCACCGCCGCAATCACGGGCTTGGGGCAGTCGCGTATGGCACGCATCAGATGGTTGAGATCCTCGAGCCTGATACGGCGTTCGGCCAGCGGCATCTCGCGCCGCGTTGCCAGCTGGTTCAGATCGCCGCCAGCGCAGAAATGACCGCCCTCGCCCGTGAGGATCACGGCGGCCACCGAGGCATCGGCGCCGGGCGCAC
>NZ_JBKFBC010000006.1:260434-317489 GCF_053345995.1 Comamonas sp. C24C
TTGTTGGAGAGAACGAGAACAGCGCCTTCGCGGCGGGTGACAAGAGCAGGATTCACGGCAAACCTCCTGCATCCGACTCTAGCGATGCCGGCATGGCCCGCCTAGCGGGCTTATGCCATCTCTTGTCACCTAGCGGACGCCCTCAGCGGCGCGGCCCCCAATGGCCACCGCCATGATGCCAGCCGCCAGGGCCATGGTTCCAGCCCCCTTCATGCCATCCGTAACCGGGACGTGGCGGCATGGCCCAGCGACCGGGACGCCAGTTGTAGCGTCCGCCGCCCCAGCCCCAGGAGCCGCCGATCCAGACATAGGCCGGCGAGGGAGCCACCGGGATCACCTCGTTGATCAGGGGAGGCGGGGCCATGGGTGCATAGACGTCGCCCGCAACCACCTCGCCTCCATAAGCCGGATAGGCCGGGGCCACCACGCAGCCCGTAAGCAGGGCGGCCGAGCCGCCCAGCAGCAAGACCGGCAGCAAACGGCGGGTCATGGTTTGAGAGATGAAGGACATCACAACTCCTGAAAGTCCGGGGACATGTATATGCTCTTACAACGCAAAAGCCCCTGCCGGTTGTTGACAGGGGCTTGTGAAGCAGCGGTAAAGACCGGCTACTGCCGTTTACACATGTGTACGCTTAACGGGCGTTTTGCAGTGCAGCAATGCGCTGCTCGATGGGCGGGTGGGTGGAGAACAGCTGGCCGATGCCGCCGGCAATGCCCATGGCTGCGACGCTCTTGGGCAGCTCGCCCGGATGCATGCCGCCCAGACGGGCCAGCGCATTCATCATGGGCTGCTTGCGACCCATGAGCTGTGCAGCACCCGCGTCGGCACGGAACTCGCGCTGACGCGAGAACCAGGCCACGATGATGGCGGCGACAAAGCCCAGCAAGATATCCAGCACCACGGTGGTGATCATGTAGCCGATGCCGGGGCCCGAGCTTTGCTCGTCGTTGCGGCGCAGAAAGGAGTCGACCGCATAGCCGATCACACGCGAGAGGAAGACCACAAAGGTGTTCATCACGCCCTGGATCAGCGTCATGGTCACCATGTCGCCATTGGCGATGTGTGCCACTTCGTGACCGATCACGGCCTCGACCTCTTCGCGCGTCATGCCTTCGAGCAGCCCCGTGGACACCGCCACCAGGGCCGAGTTCTTGAAGGCGCCGGTCGCAAAGGCGTTGGGCTCGCCCTCATAGATGCCGACTTCGGGCATGCCGATGCCGGCCTTCTCGGCAAAGCCGCGCACGGTGTTGACGATCCAGGCCTCATCGGCATTGCGCGGCTCGTTGATGACCTGCACGCCCGACGTCCACTTGGCCATGGGCTTGGAGATCAGCAGCGAGATGATGGCGCCGCCAAAACCCATGATGAAGGCAAAGCCCAGCAGGGCGCCCAGATTGAGGCCGTTGGCAGTGAGGTAGCGGTTGACGCCCAGCAAGCTGGCGACGATGCCCAATACCGCCACCACGGCGATATTGGTCAGTAGAAATAAGGCAATACGTTTCATCGAGGGTGTACTCCACACAGGGGACAAAATGACCAGAACCCCTGAGGCACCGCCTGTGCAGGGCGAATGCGCATCAAGCCAGTTCTCTTTCTGGCGGTACCCGTTGTTGTGTTGTTTGTGCGGTACGTGGGGCTCGGAAAACTAGAGAGTCATCATAGAAGGAAAAGTTCTGGTTTTGCAGGCACCAGTCCGGGATTCCCAATATGGGAATTGGTAGATATGGCTTGTCGGCCAGATTGCAAGACTGTGTGCGCAGCTGTTCGCACAACCAGCCATCGGCCTCGGCCGGCAACATCAGGCGCGGCGCCTGCTCAGTCGGTACACAGATCACATGCGCCGTGATGGCCTTGCGCGGCTGGACCAGCTTTTCCAGCAGGGCATGGCCTATGGGCAGGAAGCGCGCCTGCTGCCACAGCGCCCGCCGGCCCACGAACAGCTCCTGCCAGCGCTTGTCGCGCAGCGCATCGCACAGAGCCTGAGGCGCCAGCAGCAGGCCGCCGTTCTCGTCCAGCACCGTGATCGAGTCGCGCAGGCGCCCGCGCTGCGCGCCCACGCCCTGGCGCGCGATCTCGGCCGCCTGCAATGCATTGAGCCGCTGCTTCAGTAGCGGCCAGTGCAGCCAGATCAGGCCGTTGAAGAAATCATGCAGATTGTCGCGGGTGGGAATGCAGCGCCGGCTGTGGATAAATGCCTCATAGGGCTGACCGGCAGGCAGCTGCAGCTGATCGACGAACTGCCAGCCCGGCAGCAGTCCGTGGGCGGCAGCCACCTCCTGCAAGGCCCGGGCCACGCCGGCGCCGTCCAGCACCCGGTCATGCACCTGGCGGCCCAACACCTGCAGCGGGGCCAGCCAGGGCGCCTGCCAGTCAATGGCCCAATCCACCGTCTGCATTGCAGTGGGCTGCGTCAAGGCTGCAGACCACGCAGATCGCGCACCGCGACGCGGGCCGTGCCTTCGTCGCGCAGCTCGAACACCTGGGTCGCGGCCATGAGCTTGGTCAGCGATGCATAACCATAGTTGCGTGCATCGAAGGACAGCTTGTTGCCGATATGCGTACCCACCGCCGCCACACGCGCCCAGCCGGCCTCGTCCTGCGTCGCCTTGACGGCATCGCGCAGCATGGCGATGAGCTGCCTGTCTTCCTTGAGCATATGCGAGGGCACGCGCAGCGTGGTGCAGGCCGGTGCGGCCACACCGGTGCCGCCAGCCACCCGGCCATTGCCGGCGTTGGGGTTCGATCCCTGCGGCTGGCTTGCCGCGGGAACGGCACGCGGTACGGCTTCTGCTTCCAGAGCCTCGCGGCGCTCGCTGCGACTGACAATGCCGTCGCCCAGCTCCTTGAGCGCATCGAAATACAGAAAGCGCGAGCAGGCGTTGACGAAAGCCTTGGGCGTCTGCTCCGCCCCGAATCCATAGACAGCAGCGCCCTTGGCGCGCAAATGCATGACCAGCGGGGTGAAGTCGGCATCCGACGAGACGATTCCGAAGGCATCGGGCTTTTCGGTATAGAGCAGCTCCATGGCATCCACCGTCATGGCCATGTCGGTCGCGTTCTTGCCCTTGGAGTAATCGAACTGCTGCATGGGCCGCACGGCATATTCGAGCAGCTTGCTCTGCCAGCCATGCAGACCGGCCTTGGTCCAGTTGCCATAGGCACGGCGGATATTGATCAGGCCGAAGGTGGACAGCTCGGTCAATATCTCGTCAATCATCTCCGCGGGCGCGTTGTCCGCATCGATCAGCAAGGCAATCTTGGGCTGGACATCGTTGGGCATGCAATCTCCTGAGCGCTGTTTGGCCAAGCCTAACCGAGGCCTTGCGTAAAGCCAAATTAAAAAAGGAGCAGCTTGCGCAACTCCTTTCTTGATTTCAGACCGAAAACGCCTTCAATTCAAGTGAACACAGGCGCTTGCAGCTACTGTTTTTAATCCAGCATCTTCCAGGGCAAGGCTTCGCCAAAGCGCAGAGGCTTGAGCTGCGCCCCTTCGCCGTATTCAAAGCTCACGGGAGGTGTCCAGCTTTCCTTGACCAGGGTGATGGTGTCGGTGTTGCGGGGCAGGCCGTAGAAATCGGCGCCATTGAAGGAGGCAAAGGCTTCCAGCTTGTCCAGGGCGCCAACGCCGTCAAACACCTCCGCATACATCTCGATGGCGGCGTGGGCGCTGTAGCAGCCGGCGCAGCCGGTCGCGGCTTCCTTCAGATGCGCGGCATGGGGAGCGCTGTCCGTGCCCAGGAAGAACTTGCTGCTGCCGCTGGTGGCGGCCTGCACCAGTGCCAGGCGATGGGTTTCGCGCTTGAGGACCGGCAGGCAATAGAAGTGCGGGCGCACGCCGCCCAGGAAGATGGCATTGCGGTTGAACAGCAAATGCTGGGGCGTGATGGTGGCCGCCAGGAAATCGTCGGCGGCGGCCACGTACTCGGCGGCTTCCTTGGTCGTCACATGCTCCATGACGATCTTGAGCTCGGGGAAATCCTTGCGCAGAGGCTTGAGCTGCTGCTCGATGAACACGGCCTCGCGGTCGAACAGGTCGATGCTCTGATCGGTCACTTCACCGTGCACCAGCAGCACCAGGCCTTCGCGCTGCATGGCCTGCAGCGTCGGGTAGATCTTGCGCAGATCGGTCACGCCATGGTCGGAATTGGTCGTGGCACCTGCGGGGTACAGCTTGCAGGCCACCACGCCGGCCGCCTTGGCTCGCACGATTTCCTCGGGGCCCAGGTTGTCCGTCAGATACAGCGTCATCAGCGGCTGGAACCGGCTGCCTGCGGGCACGGCCGACAGAATGCGGGCGCGGTAGTCCGCTGCCATCTCCGCCGTGGTGACCGGGGGCTTGAGGTTGGGCATGATGATGGCACGGCCCATCTGGCGGGCAGTGTGCGGCACCACGCAGCGCATGGCATCGCCATCGCGCACATGCAAGTGCCAATCATCGGGGCGGGTAATCGTGATGGTCTGAGTCATGGCCGATATTGTCCCATCTTCCCTGGCGGCAAGGCCGCACCCGACTCCGCAAGAGCAGTGCTCCCACGGCGGTCACAGGCTCTTCTCTCTGGCATTTGGCGCAAAAATCCTCAAAAATGAAGCCAAGGAGGAGGTCTTATGTCTGTTCCTCAAGCTCTGGCCAACACACCATTGCGCACCGACTTTCTCAGCGCCAGCGACGCTGCCCGGCTGGTCGCGCGCATCGGCATCACCCAGGTGCTGCGCCTGGTCAGCGAAGCCCTGGAGGCCGACTTCGGCCGCTGGCAGGACTTCGACAAAAGCGCACGTACGGCCGCCCATTCGGCCAGCGGCGTGATCGAGCTGATGCCTGTGGCCGATGCACGGGACTACGCCTTCAAATACGTCAACGGCCACCCGCACAATCCGCGCCTGGGCCTGCCCACGGTGATGGCTTTCGGCGCGCTGGCCGATGTCGCCACCGGCATGCCGCGTTTTGTCAGCGAGCTGACGCTGACCACGGCCTTGCGCACCGCTGCCACATCGGCCATGGCAGCGCGCCATCTGGCACGCTCTGGCAACCGCAGCATGGCGCTGATCGGCAATGGCTCGCAAAGCGAATTTCAGGCACTGGCCTTCATGGAGCTGCTGGGCGTGCGCGAACTGCGCCTGTTCGACATCGACCCGGCCGCCTCGCAAAAGCTGCTGCGCAACCTGCAGCCGTTCCTGCCCGGCTTCTCTGCCACGGCCATTGTCTGCACCAGCGTGCGGGATGCCGTGGCCGGCACCGACATCGTGACCACCGCCACCGCCGACAAGACCCGCGCCACCATCATCCCCGGCCATCTGCTGGAGCCCGGCATGCATATCAATGCCGTGGGCGGCGACTGCCCCGGCAAGACGGAGTTCGATGCCAGTGCCCTGCAGCGCGCGCAAGTCTTCGTCGAGTACGAGCCGCAGACGCGCGTCGAAGGCGAGCTGCAACAGATGCCGGCCGACTTTGCCGTGACCGAGCTGTGGCGCGTGCTGCAGAAGCTGGCGCCGGGCCGGACATCGGACGTCCAGATCACCTTGTTCGACTCCGTGGGCTTCGCGCTGGAGGATTACTCGGCGCTACGCACCATGCACCGCCTGGCAGGCGAGGCGGGCCTGCTGTCGCAGATCGAGCTGGTGCCTGAACTCGCCGACCCCAAGGATTTGTTTGCCATGGTGAGACAGGCAGCCAGCCCTCAGATCATCAATCTTGCAGCGCGCAGAACGGCCTGAAGCGGAGCGGCTTATGACACACACTTTGTCCACACTGATAGGCCTGCCCACCGATGTCGGCGCTTCACGCCTGGGCGCCGCCATGGGGCCCGACGCACTGCGCGTGGCCCAGCTCGGTCCGGCGCTTGAACGACTGGGCGTGCAGGTCAGCGATCTGGGCAACCTGGCCGGCCCCGGCAATCCGCGTGGCGCGCGCGATGCCCAGGGCCTGCGCAATCTGGCCGAATGCCTGAGCTGGAACCAGATCGCCCATGACGCGGTACTGCAGGTGCTGCAGCAAAACCGGCTGCCCATAGTGCTGGGCGGCGACCACACGCTGGCCACGGGCTCCATCAGCGCCGTGGCCCGCCATTGCCGCGCCACGGGCAAGCAGCTGCGCGTGCTCTGGCTGGATGCCCATTCGGACTGCAACACCCCCGACAGTTCGCCCACGGGCAATCTGCACGGCATGCCGGTTTCAAGCCTCTGCGGACTGGGGCCGGCGCAGCTGGCTGCGCTGTCCGGGGCAACTCCCGCCCTGCCCGCTTCATCGTTCTGCCAGATCGGGCTGCGCAGCGTGGACGAGAGCGAGAAGCACATGATTCGCGAGCTGGGGCTGGAGGTCTACGACATGCGCGCCATCGACGAGCTGGGCATGCGTGAAGTGATGCGCCGCTCCCTGGTCAGCCTGCTGGGGCGCAACGACAGGGACATCCATCTGCATCTGAGTTTCGACGTGGACTTCCTGGACCCCGATATTGCCCCCGGCACGGGAACGCCGGTACGCGGCGGCCCCACCTACCGCGAGGCCCAACTGTGCATGGAAATGATTGCCGACACCGGTCGCCTTGCATCGCTGGACATCGTGGAGCTGAATCCGGCACTGGACCTGCGCAACCAGACGGCGGAGCTGGTGGTGGATCTGGTGCAAAGCCTGTTTGGTCAGAGCACGCTGATGCGCGAGCCTCGCGGCGTGCTGCAATGCTGAGCGACTCAGTCTGAGTCTGGCGAGAGGCCATGAAAAAAGGCGCTCCTGGGAGCGCCTTTTTTCGGCTTGCCTGCGGCATCAATGCTGCAGGATCTTGTTGAGAAATTCCTTGGTACGCGGCTGACGGTTTTCGGGATGGCCGAAGAACTCTTCCTTGCTGCAGTCTTCCAGAATCTTGCCACCCACGTCCATGAAGATCACACGGCTGGCCACCTTGCGCGCAAAACCCATTTCGTGGGTCACGCACATCATGGTCATGCCTTCGTTGGCCAGGCCCATCATTACGTCCAGCACTTCGCCCACCATTTCCGGATCCAGCGCCGAAGTGGGTTCGTCGAACAGCATCACGATGGGGTCCATGGACAGAGCGCGCGCAATGGCCACGCGCTGCTGCTGGCCACCCGAGAGCTGACCGGGGAACTTGTCCTTGTGAGCGGTCAGGCCCACGCGGTCCAGCATCTTGAGGCCACGGGTCTTGGCATCGGCCGCGCTGCGGCCCAGCACCTTCATCTGCGCGATGGTCAGGTTCTCCGTCACCGACAGATGGGGGAACAGCTCAAAGTGCTGGAACACCATGCCCACGCGGCTGCGCAGCTTGGGCAGATCGGTCTTGGGATCGTGCACTGCCGTGCCGTCCACAAAGATCTCGCCCTTCTGGAAGGGCTCCAGCGCATTGATGGTCTTGATCAGCGTGGACTTGCCAGAGCCCGAAGGGCCGCACACCACCACCACCTCGCCCTTGTTGATATTGGTGGAGCAATCGGACAGCACCTGAAAGCTGCCGTACCACTTGGAAACGTTCTTGAGTTCAATCATTGCAATTCCTCAAAGGGAGCCGGCTTAACGGATGATGGCGATCTTCTTGTGCAGACGCTTGACGAACCAAGACAGTGCAAAGCAGATCACAAAATAGGTCACGGCAGCCGCCAGATAGGACTCGATGGGTCGGCCATAGTTCTTGCCGGCAATTTCGAAGCCCTTGAGCATGTCGTAGGCGCCGATCGCATAGACCAGCGAAGTATCCTGGAACAGGATGATGGTCTGGGTCAGCAGCACGGGCAGCATGTTGCGGAAGGCCTGAGGCAGCACCACCAGACGCATGTTCTGACCATAGGTCATGCCCAGTGCCTGGCCCGCAAACACCTGTCCACGTGGAATGGACTGGATGCCGGCACGCATGATTTCAGAGAAATATGCGGCTTCGAAGGCCACGAAGGTGATGATGGCCGAAGTCTCCGCGCCGATGGGCTTGCCGATCAGCATGGGCATCAGCAGGAAGAACCACAGGATCACCATCACCAGCGGGATGGAACGCATGCCGTTGACATAGATGGTGGCGGGCAGCTCCAGCCACTTCTTGCCCGACAGGCGCATCAGCGCCAGCAAGGTGCCGAAGAAGATGCCGCCCAGCGTGGCGACCACAGTCAGGAACACGCTGAAATACAGACCCTTCAGCACAAAGTTGCTGAACAGTTCCAACGAGAAAAACGACCAGTCGAGGTTGAGATTCATATCAGTGGCCTCCACCGCTGGCTGCAATCAGGCCGGGAACGCGAGAACGCTTCTCGATGAAGGCCATGATGCGGTTGATGATGAAGGCAGAAATCACATACAGACCCGTGACAGCCAGATAGATCTCGACGCCGCGCGCCGTTTCTTCCTGTGCCTGCATGGCGAACATGGTCAGCTCGGCCACGGACACGGCAAATGCCACGGACGAGTTCTTGAACACGTTCATGGCCTCGCTGGTCAGCGGCGGGATGATGATGCGAAACGCCATCGGCAGCAGCACATAGCGGTAGGTCTGGAAGGTCGTGAAACCCACAGCCATACCGGCGTAGCGCTGGCCTCGCGGCAGAGCCTGAATACCGGATCGCACCTGCTCGGCAATACGCGCCGAGGTGAAGAAACCGATGGCAAACACCACCAGCACAAAGCCCGGCAGGGACTTCATTGCAGGGAAGATGGCCGGAACCACGTGATACCAGATGAACACCTGGACCAGCAAGGGAATATTGCGGAACAACTCCACCCAGGCATTGCCCAGGCGCACGATCCACGGACGGTCGGGCAAGGTACGCAAGGTACCAATGACTGCGCCCAGCACCAGGGCAATGACCAGCGACAGCAAAGCCACCGCCACGGTCCAGCCCCAGGCCGACATCATCCAGTCCAGATAGGTGATGTCACCGTTCTTGCCAAAACAACTCTGCCCGACCTCTTGGGTAATGGTGTCCTCACAGAACACCTGCCAATCCCAACTCATACGAGCACCTCTTTCATTCTTGGTTTATGAGGGCAAACGCTCACACCGGCCCTCGCAACAAAAAAGCCCCTTCTAACCGCTTGGCAGAAGGGGCGGTACACCTATTGGGCGGGATTACTTGACTTCGTAAGCTTCCATGGGCTTGTCGTTGGGGTGAGCCCACGCATCCTTGGTGGCAGCCGACAGTGGCAGACCCACCTTCACGTTGTTGGGAGGAATGGGCTGCAGGAACCACTTGTCGTACAGCTTGGTCAGGGAGCCATCCTTGATCTGACGCACGATGGATTCGTCCACGGCCTTCTTGAAGGCGGGATCGTCCTTGCGCATCATGCAGGCGATGGGTTCCACCGACAGCACTTCACCCACGATCTTGTAATCGTTGGGGGCCTTGGACTTGGAGATGTTGGCGGCCAGGATGGAGCCGTCCATGATGAAGGCGTCGGCACGGCCGGTTTCCAGCATCAGGAAGCTGTCGGCGTGGTCCTTGCCCATGACTTCCTTGAAGGTCAGGCCGTCGGCGCGCTTGTTCTTGCGCAGGGTCTGCACGGAAGTCGTGCCCGTCGTGGTCACGATGGTCTTGCCGTTCAGGTCCTTGATGCCGGTGATGCCCGAGTTGGCACGGGTGGCGATGCGCACTTCTTCCACATAGGTGGTGAAGGCAAAGGCTGCGTCCTTCTGACGAGCCGTGTTGTTGGTGGTGGAGCCGCACTCGATGTCCACGGTGCCGTTCTGCACCAGAGGAATACGGTTTTGCGAAGTCACGGGCTGGTACTTCACTTCCAGCGCTGTCAGGCCCAGTTGCTTCTGGATGTCCTTGAGGATGCGCTCACCCATTTCGGTATGGAAGCCCACATATTTGCCATTGCCCAGCGTATAGCCCAGGCCGGACGACTCACGCACGCCCAGGGTGACGCTGCCGGTGGACTTGATCTTGGCCAGGGTGTCATTGGCCTGTGCAAACACGGTGCCAGTTGCCAGTGCGGTTACGGCGATGGCCAACAAATGCTTCTTCATACGGATCTCCTATTGGTAAGGACCAAAAACGCTTGCCACTCCTTAACGCATCGCCCTTTGTGAGGGTGGACAGGTTGCGTTAACAAATGTACCGCACACATTGTGCAGTCATGAAGATGACTGAATTGCAATCATTTCTAAGACTTTTCCCGTAGGGAATTCAGGAAGGCAACCACCTACTCACCGCCTCAATCTTGTGTTGCAAAGCAGCACCTCTTTTTGTGCAAGCTGCGAACTCTAATGCTTTCGTGATTTCACAAGCCAATGCCGATGGCAAAAATCCTTATGCGCAACTTGCATATTCAGTATTTACCCGATGCATAACATTAGGGTTTTCACCAGTAAAACGCCCAAAATCACTCAAACCCGGTCACACAAGCAAGAAAAGGGCCAATTGGCCCTTTTGGAAGAAAAGCAACACTCGGTCGGGTTACACAGCCTTGACCTCGCCACCCGCAATCTCGCCCTGCTCCTTGAGGAAGTTCCAGAGCGCGGCAGCTCCTCCCTGTGGCGCATCGCCCGTGGGTTTTTCCCGATAGGCTCGCACTTCCATGTCCATCTGGAAACCGGTCACGCCCTCGGGCACGGCGCGCACCAGGCGGCCGGACTCCAGCTCGCCACGCACCGCGCTATAGGGCAAAAAGGCCACGCCATGACCTTCAAGCGCCATGGCCTTGAGGCCTTCGGCCATATCGGTTTCATAGACACGCTCGAGGTGCACGGCCTCGGACGCTTCCTTGAGGATCAGCTCCGTCACGCGGCCTAAATAGGCGCCAGCGGCATAGCCCAGGTATGGCAGCGGCTGGCCCTGGCGGCCGGGCAGCGCAAAGATGGGGTTGCCGTTCTCGTCGGGCTTGGAGTAGGGAGCCAGCACCTCATGCCCCAAGCTCACCATTTCATAGCGCGATGGGTCCAGCTGGAAAGGCTGGGAAGAGTGGTAGTAGGCAATCAGCAGATCGCAGCCGCCTTCCACGAGGCGCATCACCGCATCGTGCACATTGAGGGCGAACAGACGGCTGCGGAAAGGGCCGAACTTCTCATGCACGGCCGACACCCAGTTCGGGAAGAACGTGAACGCCAGCGTATGCGGCACGGCAAAGCCCACCATGCCCTTGCCGGCACTGACGTGGGCACGCAGCATGGTCCGGGTGCTCTGCAGGGACTGCAGAATCTCCAGCGCCTGCTCGTACATGGTCTTGCCTGCTGGTGTCAGTCGCGTCGGGTACGAGCTTCTGTCGACCAGATCCGTGCCCGCCCAGGCCTCCAGCGCCTGGATGCGGCGCGAGAACGCAGGCTGCGTCACGTGGCGCAGCTGGGCCGAGCGGCTGAAACTGCGGGTTTCAGCAAGGCTGACAAAATCTTCAAGCCATTTGGTTTCCATAGACTCTCATTATCCGCTGCCCTGCACCAAAGCTGTGCAACGGAGGTAATCCTTGTTGGCTGCTAAACGGGATGCAGCACGGACTCGGCGCCAAGCCCGCCGTGCTCGTCAGACCCTAGGGTAATGCCTGCTGCACGACGTAAGCCATGCGACATAGATACCTTGATAATATTTGCTCACATCTATCCGGTGTGTCTACTCGCTCCAAGCCATCCCGGTGCACAACGCCGTGAAGGTCAAGGAACAACATAAGGACTTACGCAAACCAGAATGCAACAACGGCCTGCCTCCTGAGGCAATCGTCTTGCTTTAACCCGTTTTGCGTAAGTCGTGAACATAAGGGCATTTTCATCGAGTGCGCGCGGATCACGCCATTCAGGCGAGCTGCCCTGACCCCTGTGTGTTTTTCTGACTTTCCGCGTTCATGTCCTCCACTCCTCCCGAGACCGATGGTGGCGCCGATATCGGCGCGCGCCCGGACGAGCCTCGCTCCCTGCGCATTGAAGACTGGCTGACCGTGATCATCATGGCCGCTCTGGCCCTGATCACCTTTGCCAATGTGCTGGTGCGCTATTTCACCAACTCCTCCTTTGCCTGGACCGAGGAAATCTCGGTCTTTCTGATGATCTTGCTGGCCCTGGTCGCAGGCTCTGCCGCCGTGGCGCGCAATCAGCATATCCGCATCGAGTTCTTCTCGGACAGCGGCTCCGTCCAGCGCCGCAAGGCTCTGGCCCGTTTCGGCTCGCTGATGGTGGCGCTGCTGTTTGCCATCATTGCCGTGCTCAGCGTACGCGTGGTCTGGGACGACTTCCGCTTCGAGGAAACCTCGCCCGGCATCGGCCTGCCGCAGTGGTGGTATTCGATCTGGCTGCCCGTGGTCTCCGCCCTGATCACGCTGCGCGCCATCGGCCTGTTCATCCGCCAGGGCAAGCCCGGCGCCTTCCCTGACGAGCCCGTGGAAAAAGACCACAGCAAGGAGATCGCATGATCGCCACCTTGCTGTTCGTGGCCTTTCTGGGCCTGATGTTCATCGGCGTGCCCATAGGCGCGGCCCTCGGCCTGGCCGGGGCGGCCGCGATTGCCCTGGCCAATGCCGATACGCAGTGGTTCGGCCTGCTGGCCGTGCCGCAGAATTTCTATGCCGGGCTGGGCAAATATCCGCTGCTGGCGATTCCCATGTTCGTGCTCGTGGGCTCCATCTTCGATCGCTCGGGCGTTGCCCTGCGGCTGGTGAACTTTGCCGTGGCCATCGTGGGCCGCGGCCCCGGCATGCTGCCGCTGGTGGCGATTGCCGTGGCCATGTTTCTGGGCGGTATCTCCGGCTCCGGGCCGGCCAATGCGGCGGCCGTGGGCGGCGTGATGATTGCCGCCATGAGCCGCGCGGGCTATCCCAAGAGCTTCTCGGCCAGCGTGGTCGGAGCAGCCGCAGCGACGGACATCCTGATTCCGCCTTCGGTGGCTTTCATCATCTACTCGGTGCTGGTGCCAGGCGCTTCGGTGCCGGCCCTGTTCGCGGCCGGCATGATTCCCGGCGTGCTGGCCGGTATCGCGCTCATCATTCCCGCCGTGTGGATGTCGCGCAAGCACAAGATGGGCGCGCTCGAAGCCTCCATGCCCCGCCCGCCGTTCTGGAAGAGCCTGCGCGAGGCCTCCTGGGGCCTGGCGGCCCCGGTGCTGATCCTGGGCGGCATGCGCATGGGCTGGTTCACGCCCACCGAAGCCGCCGTGGTTGCCGTGTTCTACGGCCTGTTCGTCGGCATGGTGATTCACCGCACCATCGGCGTGCGCGACCTGTTCCCGATTCTGCGCGAAGCGGGCGAGCTGTCGGCCGTGATCCTGCTGGTGGTGTCGCTGGCCGGCATTTTTGCCTTCTCGCTATCCACCCTGGGCGTGATCGATCCGGTGGCCAATGCCATCGTGAATTCCGGTCTCGGCGAATACGGCGTGCTGGGTCTGCTGATCCTGCTGCTGATCACCGTGGGCATGTTCCTGGACGGCATCTCGATCTTCCTGATCTTTGTGCCGCTGCTGCTGCCCATCATGAATCACTACCAGTGGGACCCCGTCTGGTTTGGCGTGATCCTCACGCTCAAGGTGGCACTGGGCCAGTTCACGCCGCCGCTGGCCGTGAATCTGATGGTCAGCTGCCGCATCGCGGGCGTGCGCATGGAGTCCACCGTGCGCTGGGTAGGCTGGATGCTGCTGTCCATGTTCGTCGTGATGATTCTGGTCATTGCCTTCCCGCAGCTCGCTCTGTGGCTGCCCGCAAAGATGGGGTACTAGCCTCCCCTGAGCGGCTTTGCCGCATCCCCTCTCTCTTCGGGAGGGGACGACACCAGCGCGGCGGGGCGGCCCTTGCGCGGTGTCTACTGAGATGGGCCGTGCTTATTCAATGTGCAATGCATCTAACAAGCAAAGCATTTTTTCGTTTCTAAAAGGGAGACAAACCAAATGAAACTTCGTACCTTCCTCGCATCTGCCGTGGCGACAGCCGCCGCACTGGCTTTCGCATCGCCCATGGCCATGGCCCAGGCCAAGTACAAGAGCGAATACCGCATGTCCCTGGTGCTGGGCACGGCCTTCCCCTGGGGCAAGGGTGGCGAGTTGTGGGCCGACAAGGTGCGCGAACGCACCCAGGGCCGCATCAACATCAAGCTCTACCCCGGCACATCGCTGGTGCAGGGCGACCAGACGCGTGAGTTCTCCGCACTGCGCCAGGGCGTGATCGACATGGCCGTGGGCTCGACCATCAACTGGTCGCCCCAGGTCAAGTCGCTGAACCTGTTCTCCATGCCCTTCCTCTTCCCCAACTTCAAGGCCGTGGACGCCGTGACCCAGGGCGAAGTGGGCCAGGAAATCTTCAAGACCCTGGAAAAAGGCGGCGTCGTGCCTCTGGCCTGGGGTGAGAACGGCTACCGCGAAATCTCCAACTCCAAGCACGCCATCAAGACGCCTGCCGACCTCAAGGGCATGAAGATCCGCGTCGTGGGCTCGCCCCTGTTCCTGGACACCTTCACGGCCCTGGGCGCCAATCCCACGCAGATGAGCTGGGCCGATGCCCAGCCGGCCATGGCCAGCGGCGCCGTGGACGGCCAGGAGAACCCCATCGGCGTGTACATGGCCGCCAAGCTGCAGTCCGTGGGCCAGAAGCATCTGACCATGTGGGGCTATATGAACGACCCGCTGATCTTCGTCGTCAACAAGGACGTGTGGGCCAGCTGGACACCTGCCGACCAGGCCATCGTCAAGCAGGCCGCGCTGGATGCCGCCAAGGAAGAAATCGCCATCGCTCGCAAGGGCCTGGTCGAAGCCGACAAGCCTCTGCTCAAGGACCTGACCGGCCTCGGCGTGACCGTGACCACACCTAACGCTGCAGAGCGCGAAGCCTTTGTCAAGGCCACCCGCCCCGTCTACGACAAGTGGAAGAGCCAGATCGGCGCACCGCTGGTCGACAAGGCCGAAAAGGCCATTGCTGCTAGTCAGAAATAAACTCCCCCTGAGCCGCTACGCCTAGGCGGCCCCGCGGCTTCCCCCTCTCTCTTTGGGAGGGGGACGACACCCTCGCTGCGGGGCGGCCCTTGCTTGGTGTCACTGGTTTGGTCCGCGCTAGTTTCATGGCGCTGCAGATAGTAAAAATCCCCGCACGGCTTGCCGTGGCGGGGATTTTTTTGCTATGAATATCAAAGCTATAAGCGCCTGATATAAGTGAATTTCAATATCAAATCAAATTGAAATACAAGCACATCAAGCGCAAGCAGCTTTCAATTCAATAGCGCATCAGACTGGCGAGACCAAGGGCTTGCCATCCAGATGGCAGCGCATATTGGCGATGAAGCGGTCCACCGAGTTCTGCACGGCCTCGGGCGACCAGCCGCCCACATGGGGCGTCAGCACCACTGCGTCCAGATCGATGAGCTGCTGCGGCGGCTGCGGCTCGCTTTCGTAGACATCCAGTCCGGCACCAGCCAGACGGCCTGCACGCACGGCTTCGGCCAGCGCCTCGGTATCGACCACCGAGCCGCGCGCGATATTCACCAGCACGCCTTTTTCGCCCAGTGCATCGAGCACCTCTGCATTGATCAGATGGCGCGTGCCCGCGCCGCCCGGCGTGGCCACCAGCAGCACATCGGCCCAGGTAGCCAGCGCCAGCAGATCGTCAAAGTAGCGGTAGTCGACGCCCTCGCGTGGCTTGCGGTTGTGATAGCCGACGGGCATGTCGAAGGCGGCCGCGCGCTTGGCGATCTTGGCGCCGATCTGGCCCAGCCCCACGATGCCCAGGCGCTTGCCCGAGACATTGGCCGGCAGCGGCAGGGCCGAGCGCCAGATACCGGCACGCGTGGCCTTGTCCAGCTTGACGATGCCGCGCACCGCGGCGATCAGCAGACCCATGGCGTGGTCGGCCACGCAGTCGTCGTTGGTGCCCACGCCGTTGCCGACGGCAATCCCGTGCGCCTTGGCATGGGCCACGTCGATGTTCTCGTAGCCCGCGCCCATGGCGCAGACCAGCGAAAGCCCGGGCATGCGCTTCATCTGCGCGGCCGACAGGCCCGTCGCACCAATCGTGCACACGCATTGCACGCGCGCGCCGTGGGCGGCGATTGCGGCCTCGGCCTGATCGGCCTCGGGTGCATAGATCACATCAAAGTCGGCAAAGGTCTGCTCCATCTGCTGCAGATGGGCGGAGACCTGGAGATTCAGAACTAGCAGGACAGGCTTCATGGCGGGAACGCGGCGCTTTCATGGAAAACGCCTATTTTGAGCAGGCTGCGCTAGCCCTGCCCGCGCATGGTCAAAGCCTGCCCAATCCGCTGGTCACAGATCCAGCACCAGGCGGCCGGACCTGGCACGCGAGCAGCAAGGCAGGAACTGGTCATTGGCCGCCTGCTCGTCTTCGGTCAGATACATATCGCGGTGATCGGGCTGACCCGAGATGACGCGTGTCAGGCAGGTGCCGCAGACGCCCTGCTCGCACGAGGTCTGAACGCAGACGCCGATGGACTCCAGCGCCTGCACCACGGTCTGCGCCGGCGTGACGCGCACCACCTGGCCGCTGCTGGCGACTTCCACCTCGAAGCTCTCGTCGTCGTCGCGGTGCTCCACTTCGGCGGCAAAGAACTCGTAGTGCAGCTGCTCCGCAGGCCAGCCCGCCTCTCGCGCCGTGTCGAGCACGGCGTCCATGAAGCCCTTGGGTCCGCACACATACAGATGCTGACCCTGCTCTCTTTGCTGCAGCAATTCGCTCAAACCCAGCGACGACTTTCCATTCGCGTCATCCACATGGATCTGCGCCTTGTCAGCCCATTGCGCAGTCTCGATGGTCTGGGCGAAAGCCATGCGCTCGCGCGAGCGGCCACAGTAGTGCAAGGCGAACTCCGCACCGTCATGCGCCAGCTTGCGCGCCATGGCCAGAATCGGCGTGATGCCTATGCCGCCTGCCAGCAGCAAATGCTTGCGGGCCGGAGCATGCAGCTCGAAATGGTTGCGCGGCTGGCTGATGGTGATCTGCTGGCCGGCCTGCAGCTGCTCGTGCACGGCCGCCGAGCCACCGCGCGAGGCGGGCTCGCGCAGCACGGCAATCACGTAGCGATCCAGCTCGGCGGGATCGTTGCTCAGCGAATACTGGCGCACCAGCCCGCCAGGCAGGTGCACATCGATGTGCGAGCCGGCGCTGAACGGCGCCAGGCTGGCGCCTTCCAGAGCCCGCAATTCCAGGCTGCAGATACCGGCGGCCTGCTCCTGCTTGTGCGCAATGCGCACCTCGAACGTGGTTTCAGTCTTCATCTCGGGTACTTCTCTTTTGCTTGTGCGTCGCTAGGCCACCGCCTGCGAGGCTTGCGCGCCGGCCTGGCGCAACCGCTCAATCACGCGCCGCGCACGGTTGGGCCCCACATCCACGTGGATATCCACCACGGCGCGTGAACCAAACCGCTGCTGGTTGCGGAACTGGGCTTCGATGACCACCTTGTCTTCCTCGAAAGTGGCCGCCGTCTGATCGATCACCAGCTGTGTGGTGTCCTGCATCTGCGGATGCGGATTGGTCGCAATCGTCCAGAAGTAATGCGCGCTGGTCTCCGTCTCCGGCGTCACGCCGTGAAAGCCGCGCATATGGAATCCTTCGCGTGCCGGGTTGTCCAGTCTGTCCCGGCCCGCATCCATGGCACCGGTCCAGATACGCACATGCGAGGGATGAAACTCCACTTCCTGCCAGCGGTCGATGCGGCCCTGAAAAGGCCAGGCCTGTGCATAAGTAGGTGGAGGGTCCGAATCCGGCATCCAGCGCACCACCTTCACGCTGTCCCCGTCCTGGCTGACCTTGAGATCCGCGTTCATATGCACGCGGGCGTTGCCGCCGATGGTCTTGAGGTGCACATAGCCCAGATGGCTCAGGTCCAGCAGGTTGTCGTGAATCAGCTGATACGGTGCGTCGTAGTGGTACACGCCGCCGCCAAAACGATATTGCGGGTCGCTGTGCACGGCATAGGCCGGCGGCTCGGTGCCCGGCACGGAATCCGGCGTCGCGCCCATCCAGATCCAGAGAATCTGGTCGCGCTCGCGCAGCTCGAAGGACTTCACGCAGGCCTTGGCCGGAATCCGTTCCTGGCCCGGTATTTCGAGGCACTGCCCCTCATGGCTGAAGAGCAGGCCATGGTAGCCGCAGCGCAGACCCGCGGCTTCCACCGTGCCACAGGACAGCGGCAGCTCGCGATGGCAGCAGCGATCCTCAAGCGCCGCGACCCGGCCATCTTCCGTGCGGAACAGGACCACCGGCTGGCCCAGCAAGGTACGCGCCACCGGCTGGTCCTTCAGCTCCCAGGCAAAGCCCGCCACGTACCATTGATCCAGCGGAAAGGCAGGCGCGACTGCGCTCATGGTGTGAGAAATCTGGTTCATCGAAGTCTCCCTGGTCAATGAGCGGCCACTGTTTCGGACGTGGTGCGCCTGGGCGCGACCTGCGGGCCGGCAATACGGTGCATGGACACGATGACGGCAGCCAGGACAAACGCCATGCCATAACCCAGGTACAGCTGGTCGGGCGACCAGGCCGCATCCAGCAGGCCGCCGGCCACCAGCGGCGACACAATCGCCCCGATGCGACCGATGCCGATGCCCCAGCCCACACCGGTGGCGCGCACATCGCTGCCGTAGACCACCGGCGCAATCGCATAGAGGCCGGCCACGCAGGCATTCACGAACACGCCGATTAGGAAGGCCAGCGTGTACGACATCCACAGCGCACCGGAGCTGCCCACCAGAAAGCACAGCAGCACTGCCGTCACCAGCATGAAGACCGCCAGCGCACGGTGAATCGCAAAGCGCGCCGCCAGCAGACCCAGCAAGGTCGCGCCCAGAATGCCGCCAAGGCTCAGCAGCACGCCCGTGGTCACGCCCTGCTCGGGCGTCAGGCCCGAGGCAGCCAGCAGCTTGGGAGTCCAGCTCATCACGAAATAGAAGCCGAACATCACCGAGAAGAAAGACAGCCAGACCAGCAACGTGGGGCGCAGCAGCTTGGGAGACAGCAGCTGCAAAGGCCCCATGCGCTTGCTGTCACCGCTGCCTGCCACCACGGCCTGAGGCAGGGAGCCCAGTGCGGGCAGGCCCATCTTGCGGATCAGGGCATTGAGACGCTGCAGCGCATTGGCGGGCCGCTTGACCAGCAGAAAGTCCATGGACTCCGGCAAGGCGAACCAGGCCAGAACCAGCACCGCGAGCGTGGAAAAGCCGCCAAACATGAAGACGGAGCGCCAGCCATGGTGGGCCAGCAGCCAGACCGCAATGCTGCCGCCGATGGTCGCGCCCAGCGCATAGCCGGTCGATTGCAGCGTGACCGCCAGACTGCGCCAGCGCAGCGAGGCATATTCGCTGGCAATCACGTTGCTGCACGCCAGAATGCCGCCCACACCCAGGCCCGTGATCACGCGCAGCACCGCAAGCTGCGTCGGCGTCTGGCTCCAGGCCGAAGCCAGCATGCCCAGCCCGGACACGGCCAGGCACAGCAGGATCAGGGGACGGCGCCCCAGCTTGTCGGCCATGGGTGCCAGCAGCAGCGAACCTGCGGCCATGCCGAAGAGGCCGGCACTGAGCAAAAAACCCAGTTCCGAGCCGCTGAGCTTCCAGTGCCCGGACACCGCCGAAGCCGTGAAGGCCATCACCAGCACGTCAAAGCCATCGATCATGTTCAGGGCCATGCATACCGCGATGACCGACCATTGGAAGGTCGTCATGGGCCGCTGGTCCAGATGCGCGCGCAAATCCTGTTCCATCGTTGTCTCCTTGTTTTTTATCATTCATTCAGCATACTGAATCACATTCAGTTTACTGAATGAACTCTTGAT
This sequence comes from Comamonas sp. C24C, assembly GCF_053345995.1. NCBI lineage: Bacteria > Pseudomonadati > Pseudomonadota > Betaproteobacteria > Burkholderiales > Comamonadaceae > Comamonas > Comamonas sp. C24C. The sequence continues at coordinate 280,112 of NZ_JBKFBC010000006.1, forward strand.
CCAGCACAAGTGAATTCCCTAGTCGTACCGGTTCACCGCCGGCGCTGGCCGGCGTGATCGTGGTGAAGCCGCCGAGCCAGAACGGGCTGTTAGCCGTTGATCGCCGCTTGCTCGCCGGCTTCAGTGCTGTCGTGCAACTGCACGAACTTGCGCAGCAGACGCTTGAACTCCGTCTGCTCCTCGGGCTCCAGCGCGGAAAGCATCCGCTGCTGCAGCTCGTAGACATTGGGCACAAACGCGGCCAGCATGGCTTCGCCCTCGGTGGTCAGACTCAGACGGCGCTGACGCCTGGGCAGCAGCTCGCGATGAATCCAGCCCTTGCTTTCCAGACGCGCAGCGATATCGGCCGTGGTCGAGTTGTCCAGCGCGACAAGACGCGCCAGCGTCACCTGGTCGATACCGGGAGACTCCTGCAGCATGCGCAGGATGGCGTATTGAACCGGCGTCACATCGGGGCCCAGCACTTCTCGAAACAGCAGCGCAGCAATCTGCTGGGCTCGTCGAATCAGATGACCTGGCTGGTCGTAGAGATCCAGGGAAAGCGGGTTGGGTGTGGTGGGCGATTCCATGCAGCAGCGTAGCAAGGGCAGCGCTGACGGTGGACAGCGCTGACTCCGATTCGGGGAGCTGCAAGATTACTCCATCTACAGACATGATCTGCCCCGCCTGCCGCCGCTCAAGCCAGCGCCGCAACGCGCGACTCGTTTTTCTCCTCGTCGATCAGGCGCTCGATGATCTTTCGCGACTGCACGCCGCCGGCATCGATATTGAGCTTGAGCAGCTGACGCTGCGGATAGTCCTCGAGATTGCGCTGCTGCAGCTCCAGCATCTCCAGGTCTTCGCTGAAGATCTTGTGCTGGCCCTGCTTGATGGCTGCCGTCACCGATGCATCGCCGGGGTTGAACTTGCGCGCCATGCCCCAGAAGTACCACATGCTGCCGTCGGTCTCGGGCGTGATGAAGTCCACCACCATGCTGTAGACCTTGTGCTCGTCCGCTGCGTCATAACCGCCCTTGCCGGCATGTGCCACACCGACTTCGATCAGCACATGGCTGGGAGGGGTGAAGCGGCAGACCTGCCAGCGGTCCACAGGCACGTCATCGGCCAGACCATTGCTGCGCAAAGCCATCTTCCAGAACGGAGGCGCCTCGATGTTCTCCATGAAGCGGCTGGTGACCACTTCGCTGTCGCCCAAGACTTCAGTCTTGCAGGGCGTCTCGTCGATCTCGGCCTGACCGATGCTGCTGGCATGCACATAGGTCTCATGGGTCAGGTCCATGAGGTTGTCGATCATCAGGCGATAGTCGGCCTTGATGTGGAACAGGCCGCCGTCATAGGCCCACTCGGGGTTGTCATGCCATTGGAGATCCGGGATCAGCGCGGCATCGGCCGCATCCTTGTCGCCCGGCCATACCCAGACAAAGCCGTAACGCTCTTCTACCGGATAGCTCTTGATGGCAGGAAAGCCGCGCACGCGCTGGCCGGGCATGGCAACCGTCTTGCCGTCGCAGCCCATCTCCAGCCCGTGATAGCCGCAGACCAGCTTGCCTTCGCAGACGCGGCCCAGCGACAGCGGTGCACCACGATGCGGACAGAAGTCTTCGACGGCGGCCATCTTGCCTTCCAGGGCACGGTAGAAAACCATGCGCTCGCCACAGATCTGGCGCCCCAGCGGCTTGTCCGTGACCTCGGCTGCGGTGGCCGCAACATACCAGGTGTTGCGGGGATAAATGGCTTGTGCCTGATGGTTCATCGTGGATGTCTCCTTGTATTTATCGGTCGGGGGTTTTGATCCGGGCGCAGCCTGCGGCGCGGCAGACCGGCCCTCAGCGGCTGGCGCGAATCAGTTGCGCACCGGGTACGCGTGTGGTCTCGGGCGAGCGCATGGCTTCGCGCAGATTGCGCCGCGCAATGCGCGAGTGCTCTTTCATCAGCGCCTCGGCACGCGCGCCTTCGCGGTGCTCGATGGCGTCAATCACTTCACGGTGCTGCTCCTGGGCCAGGATCAGGCTGCGAAGCGCGCGCGGAGACTCGGAGTCGGCCACCACAAAGCCCGAGGGAGAGGCAAAGGGCAGGCGCTTGACCCGCTCCAGCTCGCGCTGCATGAAGCTGCTGCCCGACATCTCCAGCAGGATGTCGTGAAATTCGGAGTTCAGGGCCACATAGGCGGAAAACGCCTCGTCGCCCCAGTTCTGGGCATCCAGCACACGGTCGATGGCATCGAGGCAGCGCGTGGCCCGCGCCAGCAGGGCTTCATCCACCCCGCGCTCGGCCGCCATGCGTGCCGCGAGGCCTTCCAGCGTGCCGCGCAGCTCGATGGCGTCCGACACATCGGCTTCGGACAGCACGCGCACCTTGTAGCCGCGCCCACCAGCCGTGGCTTCCAGCATGCCCTCCTGCTCAAGCCGCATCAGCGCTGCACGTATGGGAGTACGGGAGATACCCAGACGCTCGGCCAGCACCAGCTCGGAGATGCGCTCGCCGGCTGCCATCTCGCCGGCAAGAATCATTTCGCGCAGTTGCAGCTGCGCCTTCACGACCTGGGAATGGTTTTCTTCCGCAGCAGCAGCGGTGGCAATGGAGGGTGGCATGTCTCGCGGGGTATTTAGTTCTTGGTAGACGGAAGAAATGTATACATAAAAATCAAAAAACAGCGATTTAATTGCAAATTCAAGGGTAAACACCTAACAACATGTATACATAAAAGCAAAGCGATCAAAAAGAAAGCCACCCGAAGGTGGCTTATCAAACGTCTGGCGAAAGGTAACCGTACTCAGGCGGAAATCTCCGATGACTCCGCCTGGTTGAGCTGCATATTCCACATGCTGGAGTAACGCCCTCCGGCGGCAAGCAACTCCTCGTGCGTGCCGCGCTCGATGATGCGGCCGCTGTCCATGACCAGGATTTCATGCGCTTCGACCACGGTGGACAGGCGGTGGGCAATGACCAGAGAGGTCTTGCCCTGCGCCGCGCTGCGCAGCTCGTTCTGGATGGCGCGCTCGTTGGCGCTGTCCAGTGCCGAAGTCGCTTCGTCGAAGATCAGAATCGGTGGATTCTTGAGCAGGGTGCGCGCAATCGCCACACGCTGCTTTTCACCGCCCGATAGCTTGAGGCCGCGCTCGCCCACTCGCGTGGCATAGCCCTGGGGCGTGCGCTCGATGAAGTCATGGATGCGTGCGGCCTTGGCCGCTGCAACCACCTGCTCCTGCGAGGCGCCCGGTTGCCCATAGGCAATGTTGTAGGCCACCGTGTCGTTGAACAGCACCGTGTCCTGCGGAACGATGCCCACGCAGTGCCGCACGCTGCTCTGGGTCACCGTGCGGATGTCTTGCCCGGCAATGCGCACATGACCGCCCTGCACGTCATAGAAGCGAAACAGCAGACGCGCCAGCGTGCTCTTGCCCGAACCCGAGGGACCGACCACGGCCACGGTCTTGCCTGCAGGAATGGTGAAGCTCACATCGTGCAGGATGGGGCGCGCGCTATCGTAGGCAAACTGCACGTTCTCAAACCGCACTTCAGGCGGGGGATTGTCGATATGCAAGGGCTGGGCGCCAGGCGCATCGGACACTTCGCGCTCCTTGTCCATGAGCGTGAACATGCGGTTCAGGTCGGTCAGGCTCTGCTTGATCTCGCGGTAGATCACGCCCAGGAAATTCAGCGGAATGTAGAGCTGAATCATGAAGGCGTTGATCATGACCAGATCGCCCAGCGTCAGCCTGCCGTCGACCACGCCCTGCGTGGCCCGCCACAGAATGGCCACCAGCGCAGCACCGATGATGAGCTGCTGGCCGCAGTTGAGCATGGACAGCGTGGTCTGGCTCTTGAGCCGCACGCGGCGCAGGCTCTCGAGGTTCTCGTCGTAGCGCGCGGACTCGAACTGTTCGTTGTTGAAGTACTTGACGGTCTCGTAATTGAGCAGGGAGTCGATGGCCTTGGTATGGGCCGCCGACTCCTGCGCATTGGCCTCTTTTCTGAAGCGGGTGCGCCACTCCGTCACGGTGACCGTGAAGCCGATATAGAACACCAGCGCTGCCAGCGTGATGACGGCAAACCAGATGTCGAAACGCACGGCCAGAATGCCCAGCACCAGGGCCATCTCAATCAGCGTGGGCAGTATGGAGTAGAGCGAATACGAGATCAGCGACTCGGTGCTGCGCACGCCGCGCTCGATGTCGCGCGTCATGCCACCGGTCTGACGCTCCAGATGAAAACGCAGGCTCAGGGCATGCAGATGCTCGAAGGTCGACAGCGCGATCGAGCGCGATGCACCCTGCGTGGCCTTGGAAAAGACCAGATCCCGCAACTCGGTGAACATGGTGGAGGAAAAGCGCAGCAATCCATAGGCCGCCAGCAGACCCACGGGGACCACCAGCACGGCCTGCGCCTGCCCGGGCTTGATATCCAGCGCATCGACCAGATGCTTGAGCAGGATGGGCACGCCCACATTGGCCAGCTTGGCGCAGATCATGAACACCAGCGCTGCCAGCGCATGCCATTTGTAGCGCCAGATATAGGGAAAGAGGCGACGCAGCGTGGCGCCGTCTGACTGGTTTGCCGCTATTGCAGCTTCTTCAGGGGTTGCAGGTAACTGTGAACGCATTGTGGGGCTGTGTCGCCCTGCAGGCAGTCGGAGCCGCGGTAGAGGGCGTCTATTTCTATGACGGGAATCTGGGTACCTGCGAATTCTGCCTGTCCCGTCACTTTTGCGCTCACCCAGACCAGGGTGAAGGGCTGCAGCAACTGTCTGTCATACGGGCCAGCACCGCAGGCCTTGAAGAAGCCGGCCTCGCGCGGCCAGGACAGAAAGCCCTGCTCGCTGAACTCGGCATGCAGCAGAACCATGCAATCGCGCTGCTCGCTGACGGCTTCTATGGTGCGCAACCCGCCAGCCCAGCAGACACGCGCATTCAGCGCACCGGCCTGCAAGGCCTGCCGCGGAGACAGCTCGGTGAACGGCCCCGCCAGTGCCGCTGCACCGGTCAAGGGCTCCGGATGGCAAGAGGGCTGTACGGCCTGTACAAGTGGCTTGAGCGACGTTGCAGATGTCACATCGTCTCTACCCGATACTGGGGCTTTTACCGGATGGCTGCTGCAGGCCGACAGCAGCACACTCAGACCCAAGCCCATCCACCACAAACACCGTCCCATAGTTACCCCCTACTTACTTGCCCGAACCGTCGCTAGTGGCTTTCTCCCGTCGACATGGTAGAAACCCGATGTTGAGGGACAATTCAATCTTTCCATTCGTGTCACAGATTTCCATGCCCCCCCGTTCGCCCGACCTTCCCAGCGTTGCCCTGCCCGCCGACAAGGAACTGGTTCTCAAAGTCGTGCCCATGCCTGCCGATGTCAATGCCAATGGCGACATCTTCGGTGGCTGGGTCATGGCGCAGGTGGACCTGGCCGGCTCGGTGCTGCCGCAGCGTATCAGCCATACCCGCATGGTGACCGTGGCCGTCAACGAATTCATCTTCAAGCAACCCGTGCGCGTGGGCGACATTCTGTCCTTTTACGCCGGCGTGCAGCATGTGGGCCGCACCTCGGTCGCTGTGGATGTGGAGGTCTTTGCCGAGCGTTTTTCCGACCAGGGCAAATATGTGAAGGTGACCGAAGCCCGTCTGACCTATGTGGCCATTGATGCCACCGGCAAGCCCCAGTCTCTGCCGGATACCGAGCAGACGCGCGCCTGGCGCGAAAAAATCCAGGCTCAGGCAGCCGCCAAGAGCTAATCCACGCCATCGAGCATGAAAAAAGCGACCTCGGAAGGTCGCTTTTTTCATGGGCTGTGCGCAGAGATTCAGGCGACTACAGCGCTACCCGTGGTTTCACTGCTGCTGGCTGCAGCCGTCGCCGTGCTGCTGCCGGCATTGCTCTTGCTCCAGGCCGAAGCGGAGGTGCTGCCGGCACTGCTGTTGCTGGAGCTGGTTCCTGCCTCGATCTGCCCGGTCAGCTCCCCGCCCTCTTCGATCACCACCTTGCCATAGCGGATCTTGCCACTGACCTTGCCAGAGCCATAGATCACCAGCTTTTCACGGACGGTGAGCGAGCCGTCGAACTTGCCATGGATTTCTGCGATATCGATCTCGGCCGTGCCATGAAAAGCACCCTGCTCGGCGATCTTGATGACACGGGAATTCATGGTCGCCTCGACCGTTCCTTCCACCACCAGGGTGTCGCAATCCGTGATCTCCACGCCCTTGAGCTTGATGTTCGGTCCGACGGTAAGCTTGCTGCCACCGGTTTCCTCTGCCACAGGCGCAGCGGGGGCCGCCGAGGCGCGCATGGAGCTGGAAGGCGCCGTGCCAAGGCCTGCACTGCTCAAAGAGCTGGCACCCGATGTCGCTGTGGCATTCGCTGTCGAAAGCCCGGTGACGGAATTGCGTGGAGGAAAGCTATCGTTTTCACGTTTGCCGAAGAACGGGTTTTGCACAGCCATGGCAGGAATCTCCTAGTCAGAAAACGCCATCCTATGCAGCATAAGCAGCAACATTTGCCCTTATCTCGCAATAACGGTAAGCAAAGCTTTCACAAGTTTCAGTTACTTGCATGCATTGCCTGATCTCACACAATGAAAGATCTGGCTGCATCCGGGCAAGCGTTCACTTGCCTTGTTTTTACGCATTTCGATCTCTATCCCATATTTCGCAAGCGCCAGACGCTCTCTTTTCTGAACAGCGTCAAGAGACGATATAGGCGGCCGTGCCGGTAGACAGCAACTCGCCGTCCACGGACAGAAACTCCATCTGGGTATTCGCCACCCGTGAGCCCAGGCGCAGCACTCTGGCGGTGAGCAGAAACTCCTTGCCGATGCCGGGGCGCATATAGTCCACACGCAGATCGATCGTTCCCAGCCGGGAAAACCGATGCAGTCTTTGCGCCGGCGTATCGTCCATATGCTTGGCCGCAATGGCCGCCATCACAGCCAGCCCGCCCATGGAATCCAGGCCGGCGCTGATCACGCCGCCATGAATGCGCTGGTAGGCCGAATGTCCGATCAGATCGGGGCGCATGGCGATATGCCCCTGCACCAGCGTGGGCGTGATCTCGCCGATCTTCAGACCGATCGTCTGATTGAAGGCCACGCGCGTTTCAAAGATCTCGCGCAAGCCGGAGATGAACTCAGGCTCGAACTGAACGGACTCTGCAGCCTGCTGCGCTGAGTTGCGGGATGGAACGGACCTGGATGTCATAGGCAACCCTGAAAAATTGGTCAAAGAAAAATCGCCCGACAAGGGGCGATTTTCAGATCGGCACAGGTGCAGGCTGGCGAAGCTGGCCTGGATTCGGCACTTGCCGGAATCCGGGCGGCGTTTTTGGCGAAACCGCCACCCATCGCTGCGCTCGTCCTGCTGCCCCAATGTCTGACTTCAGCACTGGCTGAAGTCAGGGTGGCATTTTTGGCGAAATCGCCACCCATCGCTGCGCTCGTCTTGCTTCCGCAAGGTCTGACTTCAGCACTGGCTGAAGTCAGGGTGGCGTTTTTCCATGAAGGCTGTCAAGGCTTCCTTGGCCGCGGGCTCGCGCAGCATGCGGGCGAAGACCGCGCCCTCTTCCACAATACGCTCGCCCACTGCCTTGGCCTGACCGCCCTTCATCAGGCGCTTGGTCTCGATCAGCGAGGACAGGGGTTTGCGCGCCAGCTTTCTGGCCTGGGCCTGAGCCACGGCATTGCATTCGCTGGGAGGCACCACGCGGTTGATCAGACCCACTTCCAGTGCGGCTTCCGCCATGAACGGCTCGCCCAGCAGCAAGGCCTCGGCGGCACGGTGGTAGCCCAGCATCTGGGGCAGAAGCAGGCTGGAAGCGGCTTCGGGGCATACGCCCAGGTTGATGAAGGGCAGCGAGAACGCGGCGTTGTCGCCGGCATAGACCAGATCGCAGTGCAGCAACAGCGTCGTGCCGATGCCCACGGCCGGGCCGCAGACTGCAGCAATCAGCGGCTTGGGAAAGGCCGAGACTTCCTGCAGAAAACGCCACACGGGGGCATCGGCCCCCATTGCACCGGGAGTTGAGGCCTGCTTCAGGAAGTCCGCAATATCGTTGCCTGCGCTGAAGATGGCGATGTCGCCCTGAAACACCACCACGCGCACGCCTGCGTCCACCTTGGCGGCCGCCAGTGCATCCGCCATCTGGGTGTACATGGCCTCGGTGAAGGAGTTCTTCTTCGCCGCACGGTTGAATGTGATGGTGCACACGCCTTCTTCAGTGTGCACCAGGATGTCCTGGCTATCCTGGGTATTGCTCATGGTCTTGCCTTGTGAATGATGTTGTGAACAGCTTGCCGGTTTCGGCACGCTATTCCTTGTAGTAAACAATCTGGTGGCTGGTTGCCAGCATCTGGCCGGACTGGCTCCACAGCTGGGCCGTCTGGTCGAAAAAGCCGTTGCGGAACTCCTGCCCGCGCGCCTGCGCCAGCAGCAGTCCGTCGCCCGCTTCGGCCAGTTCCTCGCGCCCGGCGTGGAAGTAGACCGTGATGGACACCGTGCCCGCAGGAACGCGCCTGGAGCGGCGCAGCCACGCCCGCGGAAAGAAGACGTCGGAGACCGCAGCCAGCGACGCGAAATCCAGCGGACGCGGCGGATTGTCTCTCACCCAGAGCCGCGTCAGACTGTCGCGCTCGGCTCCGTCCTCCTCGCGCGGCAGGATCCCGTCCACAAATCGCATCTCGTAGCGGGTCAGCCACTCGGAGGCCTTGAACAGCGGCGGCACGCGCTCCACCTCGGCAGCAGCCCGGACCTCGGGCATGGGCATATCGCTGACGCTCCAGGTCTGGCGACGCACCGCCGTCACGGCCGTGGCCGTGGTCACGATCTGCGGCTGGCCTTCGGCATCGGGCTGGGTGATGGTCAGCAGCCAGTGCTGGGTGGAGCGGTTGGTACGCACCGGCTTGGCCTCGATCTCGAAAGCTCCCGGCCCAACGGCTGCCGCATAGTTGACGGTGATGGACAGCGGATCGCCCAGGCACTGCGGGTGCTGCTGAATGGCCTGCACCAGACTGGCCGCCGTGATGCCGCCATAAGGGCCGACCATATTCCAGTAATCGGGCGAAGCCGTTCCCTGGTACTGATTGGGCACTCCCGTAGCGCTCAGCGCCACGGCACGATCAAAGGGGTGGAGGTCTGTGCTCATGATTGGCAGTGTTGCCCAAGGGCGGGAATGAAAGCCGTCAAACAGGTGACTCATGCGGCCCGAACAAGGGTTTGCCTGGGCCGCGATCACCGTTGCGCCAGCTCTGCAGCAAAGGCAGCAGGGGCTGCCACAGTAGCTCGCGCATCTCTTCCTTGAAATACCCCAGATGGCCTATGCGTCCGGCAGGAGCCAGCCCCGGGTCCACACGCTCCAGCGTGCTGGGCGCACTTTTGTACCAGTCCACCAGCGCTTGCACGCTGGCCAGCGACATCATTTCGTCGTCCTCGAAATACAGCGCATGCAAGGGGTAGTGGGCTGCTGCATAGGCCTCGGCCGCCCAGCGCCCCTCCACCCCCATGGCGTACAGAGGATTCAGACACCAGCGACGCCATTGCCAGATCACGCCTGCCGGCAGATCGCCCACAATGCCCAGCTTGCGTCCGGGAAACGCGCCGTACAAAGCCGTGACCAGCGGGGCGACACCCCACCAGAACAGCCTGATCATGCGCCGGGTGGGCGCCGCGTTGTCGCGCCAGTAGCCGCTGCCGCTGCCCACGGACAGCAAGCCGTTGATGGGCAGGGGGATGGAAGCCAAGCCCGGCAGTTGCGAGCCCACGCTATGGCCGATCCAGATCAGCGGCTGCTCGGGAAACTGCTGCTTGAGCTGCGCTGCCACCAGCTCGCAGTCCTTGGCCCAGTCCAGCAAGTCGGCCCTGGCGTCACGCAGCGGCACCTGCAGCGACAGGCCATGGCCACGGTAGTCGAAGGTGGTGACGCCATAGCCCTGCTCCGCGAGCCATCGGGCAAAGGCCTGGTAATAGCTTTGCTGCACGCCCATGGCGCCAGCCACCACCACCTGCGCCAGCTGCGCTGTTGCCCTGGGCTGACACTGGCGCAGCGCCAGATGGGCCGAACCCACGGAGATGGGCAAGGCCATCTCCGTCCATTGCACGGCGGCCTGCTGCGGAACCGACACAGAGGCTTGCGACTGGGCGGTATGCATGGCGGCTGCGGCGTTCAGACGCGCTCGAAGATACCAGCCGCGCCCTGGCCCATGCCCACGCACATGGTCACCATGCCGTACTTGAGCTGCTTGCGTTGCAGCGCATGCACCACGGTGGCGGCACGGATGGCACCGGTTGCCCCCAGGGGATGGCCCAGTGCAATCGCACCGCCCATGGGGTTGACCTTGCTCTGGTCCAGACCCAGGGTGTTGATGACGGCCAGGGACTGGGCCGCAAAAGCCTCGTTGAGCTCGTACCAGTCGATATCGTCCTGCTTGAGACCTGCGTAGCGCAGCGCGGCGGGAATGGCCTCGATGGGGCCAATGCCCATGATGGCAGGCGGCACGCCCTTGCTGGCATAGCTGACAAAGCGCGCCAGCGGCGTCAGGCCAAAACGCTTGACGGCATCGCCGCTGGCAATGATCAGCGCGCCCGCACCGTCGCTGGTCTGCGAGCTATTGCCCGCAGTCACCGTGCCGCGCGCCGCAAACACGGTGCGCAGCTTGGCCAGGCCTTCCAGGCTGGTATCGGGGCGCGGGCCTTCGTCCAGGCTCACAGTGCGCGTGCTGGCCACGGTTTCGCCCGTGGCGATGTTCAGCGTACGGTCGGTGACTTCGATCGGCGTGATCTCGGCGGCGAACTCGCCGGCCTGCTGCGCGGCGATCGCACGGCGGTGCGATTCGAGTGCAAACGCATCCTGCGCCTCGCGCGAGACCTTCCACTGCTGGGCCACCTTCTCTGCCGTCAGGCCCATGCCGTAGGCAATGCCCACATCGCCATCGCGCTCGAAGATGCTGGGCGAGAGGCTGGGCGCATTGCCCATCATGGGCACCATGCTCATGCTCTCCACGCCAGCAGCAACCATCACATCGGCTTCACCGACGCGGATACGGTCCGCCGCCATGGCCACGGCCGACAGACCGGAGGCGCAGAAACGGTTGACGGTGATGCCGCCGATGCTGGTGGGCAGTCCCGCCAGGACAGCACCAATACGCGCCACATTCAGGCCCTGCTGGGCTTCGGGAATCGCGCAACCGCAGACGATGTCCTCGATCGCCTTGGGGTCCAGGCCGGGCACCTGGGCCAGCGCCGCCTTGAGCGTGGTGGCCAGCAGATCGTCGGGACGGTAGTTGCGGAAAAAACCCTTGTGCGAGCGACCGATGGGCGTGCGCGTGGCAGCAACGATATAGGCGTCTTGTACTTGTTTCATGACCAAATTCCTTGGTTGTCTCTTAGCTCTTTACCCTGTGTGCAAGGCTTCAATTACTTCACGGCGCATACCAGCAGCCAGCGAGCAAGGGCCGCCCCGCAGCGTTGCTGGCGTCCCCCTTCCCGCGAAGCGAGAGAAGGGGGAAAGCGCGCAGCGACTCAGGGGGATGCTCATATCAAATCAGTTGCGAACCGGCTTGCCGGTGTTCAGCATGCCCAGGATTCGTTCATGGGTCTTGGGGTGAGCAATCAGATGACAGAAAGCCTTGCGCTCCAGGCTCATCAGATAGGCCTCATCCACCAGCGTGCCGGCATCGACATCGCCGCCGCAGACCACATTGGCGATCAGGCCCGCAATATGCTGGTCGAACTCGCTGATGAAGCCGCCGTCGCGCATATTGACCAGCGAGCCCTTGATCGTGGCCTGGCCGCTACGGCCCGCCACGGGGAAGCTGCGCTTGTGCGGCGCACGCCAGCCGCCGGCTGCCATCGCCTTGGCCTCGTTGATGGCCACGAACAGCACCTCGTCCTTGTGGGCCACGACGATGTCGCTGTCCAGCAAATAGCCGAGCTTGCGCGACTCCAGCGCGCTGGTCCCCACCTTGGCCATGGCCGCAGCCGTGAAGCCTTCGGTCAGGAAGGGCAGCAAATCCTTGCCGGTGCTGGTGGCGGCATTTTCGGCAGCGCGGCGCGCGATATAGGTCAGGCCGCCGGCGCCGGGCACCAGACCCACGCCGACTTCCACCAGGCCGATATAGCTTTCCATGTGGGCCACGCGACGCGCCGAGTACACCGCCATCTCGCAGCCGCCGCCCAGCGCCAGCCCGTGAATGGCAGACACCACGGGCACCTGTGCATAACGCAGGCGCAGCATCAGATTCTGCAGCTCCTGCTCGATGCTCTCGATGGCGTCCGCTCCACCGATCACAAAGGCAGGCATGGTGGCCTCCAGGTCGGCGCCCACGCTGAAGGGCGCATCGCCGGACCAGATGACCATGCCGTCGAAGTCGCTCTCGGCCGTATCCACCGCCTCCATCAGACCTTCCATGACTTCGGGGCTGATGGCATGCATCTTGTTCTTGATGCTGGCGATCAAGATCTTGCCGTCCAGCGTCCAGGTGCGCAGCGCCCTGGTTTCGGCAATCGTCGTGCCAGCCGTCTGCCAGTCGGGCAGATCGGTTTCACCCAGCAGTTTCTCGGGGAAGAGCTGGCGCTCGTACACGGGCAGCACACGGCGCGGCACAAACCTGTTCTGTGCAGGGCTCCACGAACCATTGCCTGTATGCACTCCGCCGGCCTCAGCCACCGGACCTTCGAAGACCCATCGGGGCAGCGGCGCCTTGCACAGCGCCTTGCCGGCGTCGATGTCCTCCTGGACCATCTTGGCCACCTCCAGCCAGCCGGCTTCCTGCCACAGCTCGAACGGGCCCTGCTTCATGCCGAAGCCCCAGCGCATGGCCTGGTCCACATCGCGTGCGCAGTCGGCGATGGATTGCAGATGCACGGCGGCATAGTGGAAGCTGTTGCGCAAAATGGCCCAGAGGAACTGGCCCTCCTTGCCCTCGGCATTGCGCAGCAGCTTCAGGCGCTCTGCAGCGGGCTTTTTGAGCATGCGGCCGTAAACCTCGTCGGCCTTGCCGCCTGCGGGGATGTAGTCCTCGCTGTCGAGCTCGAACTGGAAGATGTCGCGGCCGACCTTTTTGTAGAAGCCCTTCTTGGTCTTCTGGCCCAGGTTGCCCAGCTCGATCAGCTTGGCTAGTACGGGCGGCGTGCCGAAGCTGCCATAGAAGGGGTCGGTCTCCAGGCTCAGATTGTCCTGCAGCGTCTTGACGACATGGGCCATGGTGTCCAGGCCCACCACGTCGGCCGTGCGGAAGGTGCCCGAGGAAGCGCGGCCCAGCTTCTTGCCCGTGAGGTCGTCCACCACATCGAAGGACAGGCCGAAGTTCTCGACCTCCTTCATCGTGGAAAGCATGCCGGCGATACCGATGCGGTTGGCAATGAAGTTGGGTGTGTCGTGCGCACGGACCACGCCCTTGCCCAGCGTGCTGGTGACAAAGGCTTCGAGCTGGTCCAGCACCTCGGCCTGCGTGGTGGGCGTGTTGATCAGCTCCACCAGCTGCATATAGCGCGGCGGGTTGAAGAAGTGGATGCCGCAAAAGCGCGGCTTGATGGCGTCGGGCAAGGCCTCGGACAGCTTGGTGATCGACAGGCCCGAGGTATTGGACGCCAGCAGCGCATGCTTGGCGACGAAGGGCGCGATCTTGTGATACAGGTCCAGCTTCCAGTCCATGCGCTCTGCAATGGCCTCGATCACCAGATCGCAGCCCTTGAGCAGCTTCATATGCTCTTCGTAGTTGGCCGGCTGGATCAGCTCCACATCCTCGGCCACGCCGATGGGCGAAGGCTTGAGCTTTTTCAGATTGGCAATGGCACGCTCTGCGATGCCGCTCTTGGGGCCTTCCTTGGCCGGGAGGTCAAACAAAATGACCGGCACCTTGACGTTGACCAGATGGGCGGCGATCTGCGCACCCATCACGCCCGCGCCCAGCACGGCGACTTTTTTCACATTGAATCGGGACATGATTGCATTCATTTCAGTTATTCGTAATGCGCACGGCGCATGAAACTGGCGCGCCCCAGGTCAGGGCAGCCGAGCAAGGGCCTCGGCCGGCCGCACCGCCCCGCAGCGAGGGCTGCGTCCACTCCACCAGCGCGTAGCGCGAAAGAGAGGGGGGAAGGCGCGCAGCCGTCCAGGCGCAGCGACTCAGGGGGCTTCATTTCAATTACTGAACGCGGATCCAGGTCTGGGTACGCCAGAAAGGACCGATGGAGCCACGCACTTCCAGCTTCTGGCCTTCGTCGATGGGCGTCAGGCGCACGGCATAGGTCTTGCCGTTTTCGGGATCGAGAATCCTGCCGCCTTCCCAGACTTCCTTGCCTTCGACCTTTTTGACGCCGCTGATCAGCGTCATGCCCACCACAGGCTTGTCCTTGAGCTCGTCCTTGCACTCGGTGCACAGCGCATTCGGATCCGCGCCCTTGCGCAGCAGGGCCTCGACCTTGCCCGTGACCACGCCGCCGGCCTCGGTGATCTTCACCTGCGCCTTGGGCGTGTTTTCCTTTTCATCCATGCTGCGCCAGGTGCCCACGGGCGACATCTGCGCCCAGGCCGCCGACATGCTGCCCGCTACCAATACAAGAGCTGCTACCGCTTTTATCTTCTTCATTTCCGAGTCCTTTATATTCAAAACAAGGTATGAATAAGCGCATGCAGCTACTCTTTAAATAGCAATACAGCACGCGCCTGCGGAACATCAGGCCAGCGCCGCGTCGCTGTCCATCAGCGACTGGCTGCCGGCGCGAGCAGTGCGCATCAGCGTCGCCGTCTCGGGGAACAGCTTGGCGAAGTAAAAGCGCGCGGTCTGCAGCTTGCCCTGGTAGAAGGGATCTGCATTGCCGGCCGCGATCTCGCGCAGCGCCACCTGGGCCATGCGGGCAAACAGGTAGCCGAAGACCAGATGGCCGGCCACACGCAGATAGTCCACGGCGGCTGCGCCGACTTCGTCGGGGTTCTGCATGCCCTTGAAGCCGATCTCGGTGGTGAACTTGGTCATCTGCTCGCCCAGCACGGCGATGGGCGTGATGAACTCGCTCATCTTCTCGTTGACGCCTTCTTCCTCCACCAGCTGGGCGATCAGCTTGCCGAACTTCTTGAGCGTCGCGCCCTGGTTGCCCAGGATCTTGCGGCCCAGCAGATCCAGCGCCTGGATGCCGTTCGTGCCTTCATAGATCATGTTGATGCGCGCATCGCGCACAAACTGCTCCATGCCCCATTCCTTGATGAAGCCGTGGCCGCCGAAGACCTGCTGGCTCAGCGTCGTCGCCGTCCAGCCGTTGTCGGTGATGAAGGCCTTGACGATGGGCGTCAGCAATGCCACCAGCTCGCCGCTGTCCTTGCGCACCTTCTCGTCGGGGTGGTGCAGCTCCTTGTCCAGCAGCAGGCCGCAGAAGGTGGACAGCGCGCGACCGCCTTCGGCATAGGCCTTGGCCGTGAGCAGCATGCGGCGCACATCGGGGTGGACGATGATGGGATCGGCCGGCTTGTCCTTGGCCTTCACGCCCGACAGGCTGCGCATCTGCAGGCGGTCCTTGGCATAGGCCAGCGCATTCTGGTAGGCCACTTCGGTCAGCCCCAGCGACTGGTTACCCACGCCCAGACGGGCCGCATTCATCATCACGAACATGGCCTGCAGACCCTTGTTGGGCTCGCCCACCAGGGTACCGATGGCACCGTCGATATTGATCTGGGCCGTGGCATTGCCGTGAATGCCCATCTTGTGCTCCAGCGCACCGCAGAAGATGGGATTGCGCTCGCCCAGCGAGCCATCGGCCTTCACCTTGAACTTGGGCACGACGAACAGGCTGATGCCCTTGGAGCCGACGGGCGCATCGGGCAGACGCGCCAGCACCAGGTGCACGATGTTGCTGGTGAAGTCATGCTCGCCGGCCGAGATGAAGATCTTGTTGCCGGTGATCTTGTAGCTGCCGTCTGCCTGAGGTTCGGCCTTGGTGCGCAGCATCCCCAGGTCGGTGCCGCAATGGGGCTCGGTCAGGCACATGGTGCCGGTCCACTCGCCGCTGGTCAGCTTGCCCAGGTAGATCTTCTTCTGCTCCGGCGTGCCGTAGGCATGCAGGGCCTCATAGGCGCCGTGCGACAGGCCGGGATACATGGTCCAGGCCTGGTTGGCGCTGTTGAGCATTTCATAGA
Source organism: Comamonas sp. C24C (assembly GCF_053345995.1). Classification (NCBI taxonomy): domain Bacteria; kingdom Pseudomonadati; phylum Pseudomonadota; class Betaproteobacteria; order Burkholderiales; family Comamonadaceae; genus Comamonas; species Comamonas sp. C24C. The sequence continues at coordinate 296,228 of NZ_JBKFBC010000006.1, forward strand.
GCGCCGAATTGAGCACGAAGGGCAGGCCCTGGCCGCCATACTCCGGATCGCAGGAAAGAGCAGGCCAGCCGCCTTCGATGAACTGCGCATACGCCTGCTTGAAGCCCTTGGGCGTGGTGACCTCGTGGGTCTCCTTGTTCAGCGTGCAGCCCTCTTCATCGCCGGAGATATTCAGGGGAAACGCGACATTGGCCGCAAATTTGCCCGCCTCCTCGACCACCGCGTTGATGGTGTCGGCATCGACCTCCGCGTACTTGGGAATCTGCTGGTAGGTCTCGGTGACCTTGAAGACCTCGTGCATGAGGAATTGCATGTCACGCAGTGGCGGGTTGTAGCTGGGCATGGGTCGTCTCCTGTGATGGTTGCGCGTTGAACGGTTTGCTTTTGGGTTGTGAACTGACGCGGGTTGCGGACGGCCTCAGGCGGCCGGCGGCTCGCTGGCATAGCGCGCCAGAATATTGTTGAAGCCTGCATGGGCCCGCTCGATCGAGCCCTCGCTGTGCAGAAAGCGGGCCTCGTAGTGCAGGGCCAGGATCAGGCCGTGAATCTCGAACAGCAACTGGCTGGCGTCCGCATCGGCACGCAGATCGCCGCATTCCTGGCTTTGCACGATGGTGCGGCGCATGGCGGCCAGCCAGGTGCTGACGGATTCGGCCAGCGCATCACGCACCGGCCCCGTACGATCGTCGAACTCCACCGCCCCGCTGATATAGATGCAACCGGAATCGATCTCCATGGAAGTGCGCTTCATCCAGTTGCCAAACAGCTCGCGCAGACGCGGAATGCCGCGCGGCGCCTCGATCGCGGGGTAGAAGACTTCCTGCTCGAAACGGTCGTGGTACTCGTGCACTACGGAAATCTGCAATTCCTCACGCGAGCCGAAATGGGCAAACACGCCCGATTTGCTCATGCCCGTGAGTTCGGCAATCGCGCCAATGGACAGACCTTCCAGGCCGATATGGGTTGCCAGATTGAGCGCGGCCTCCACGATCGTGGCCTTGGTCTGCTGACCTTTGGCGAGCGAGCGACCCGCAGACCGGGCGGCTGCAGCCTCGGCGGCCTTACTGGGGCTAACCGCAGCTTGCGCCGGAGCGTGCAGCTTGCGAGACTTTGCGCTAGTCTTCGCAGTCCCGGCCTCCCCGTGCTGCCCCGAACGGCCGGCCCTATGCGCCGCATCCCTGACTGCGGGAGAAGTGGAAGAACGGGAAACGGGAGACGAGGCCATGAAACTCTCAATAAAACGAACGTTCGTTCTATTTTGCACAGTTTCCAGCCTGTTTTGACTTCGTCAAGGGTAAATACTTAGGCTTTTTCTTGCCAGGTTTTCGCCGGCTCTCGCCCCTCGAGATGCAACAAAAAACGCCGCCAGTCCGAGGACTGCGGCGTTCTTGAAGAAGTGCCCGGGAAGGGACTCAGACCACGACCATCATGGCCAGGCTGGCATCCAGATGCTCGGTAGGCAGGCGGCGAAAGCCCGAGCGGGCATAGCGCTGCAGACGGCCCAGCGCAAATGAAGTCAGCACACTGGCCGCGACCGATGCCTCGGCCGTCGGCGCAGCAGAACCCATGGCGCCGGCCGCAGGACGCAGGCATTGGCGCAAGGTGGACTCGATGCGGTCGAAGAACTGGTTCATGCGGGTCTGCAGACGCTCGTGTTCGAAAACAATGGCGTCGCCGACCATCACGCGCACCATGCCGGGATTCTTTTCGCCGAACTGCAGCAGCAATGCCACTACGCGGTTGGCATTGCGCACGCCCGTGATCGGGTCATGCGCAGCCTCGGGCACATCGCGGCCCACGATCTGCTGCACCAATGTGAAGACGGACTGCTCGATGAACTCGATCAGGCCTTCGAACATCTGGGCCTTGCTGGCGAAGTGACGGTACAGCGCCGCCTCGCTCACGCTCAAATGGGCTGCCAGGGCCGCCGTGGTAATGCGATCGGCACCCGGCTTTTCCAGCATGGAGGCCAGTGCCTGCAGGATTTGCTCGCGGCGTTCGCCGGGCTTGGGACGCTTGCGCGCGGGAGCCATGGCGGGAGCGGCAGGACTGTCCTCCGCGGGATTTTCAATATTGGAAACAGGCGACAGGACTTCAGACTCAGACATAGGCGACTCAGTATTTATTAGCAATTTTCTCACAGCCAGTTGCACTGTTAAGCACACGACTATCCTTACCGGCAGGCGTCAGGTGCGTCAAACCAACCTTAATAAACAGCAGGCTTGCGGTCTCCACCCCAACTTTCACCCCCGCTCTCACCAACACGCAAGCGTAACCGAGAAATTAACCTTTGAGAGCTTCAGATACCGTTTGAATGCCGTCTGAAACTGATTGAACCGGAATTTCAAGTCTTACTAATAAGCCTTTACCGAAACTTCCATCTGCAAAACTCAGTACACCTTGATGCAATTGCGTTATTTCGTCCGCAATTGCGAGGCCCAAACCGGTTCCCTCTTCGACCACGCCCTGGGCGCGATAAAAACGCTGGGTAATCTGACTACGCTCTTCCTCGGGCACGCCAGGTCCGTCATCGTCAACCTCGACAAAGGCCCATTGCTGCACACCCGCCATCTGCAGCAAGGTGGCATCGTCCGTGCCCACGGGCCGGGGGCGCAGACCGCAGCGCAAGGTGACGCTGCCGCCTCGGGGCGTGTACTTGATGGCGTTTTCCACCAGGTTGGAAACCAGCTCGCGCAACAGCCAGCTATGGCCCCAGACCGATGCCGGCTCGACCTCCAGACCGAAGTCCAGCTCCTTGATCGACGCGCGATCGATAAAGCTCTCGAGCATGCTCTCGCAGAGTTCCTTGAGATCCACCTCCTGCAGCGGCTGCACCTCGGCATTGCGCGCATCGGCACGCGACAGGGCTAGCAACTGACGCGCCAGCTGCGAGGTGCGCCGCGTTGCATCACGCAGCTGCTCGATCTGCTCCACCGTGAGCACGACCTGTGCCGGCTCCCCGGTCCGCTTGGCCAGGCGTCTGGCCTCCTGCCCGCTCAGGGCCCAGGCCTCCACCTGGGTCTGCAGGGCCGCCAGCGGCGTGCGCAGCTGATGGGCCGCATCGGCGACGAAACGGCGCTGGCCCTCGGCCTGCGCATTGACCAGCGAGAACAGCCGATTGAGCGAGCGCACCAAAGGGCGCACCTCGGCCGGCGAAGTCTGCTCGTCAATCGGGCTCAGATCGCGCGGCGAGCGGCGCTCCACCGCCTGGGTCAGCTTGTGCAGCGGCTTGAAGGCCCGGCTCACCGACCAGTAAATGGCCACGGCCGCGCCCGCGATCAGCAGCAGATTGGGCAGCAGCACATGCATCAGCAGCTGGCGCACCCATTGCTGGCGCACATCGCTGCTGTCGGCCAGCATGACGACCATCTCGCCGGCGCCATAGGTTTCGGCCTTGAGCACGGCAACGCGATAAGTCACCCCGTCATGCTCCTGGCTATGGAATTCCGCCGTGCCGGTCGCCGGCACATCGAAGCTGATCCAGGCATCCCCGGCCACCACATTGCCTTGCAGATCGCCCACGGCATAGCCGGCTTCGTCGCCCTGATTGCGCAAAAAATCTTCGACACTGGGCGTCAGCGACACCAGCGGCGGCGTGCCGTCCGCAATCGAAGGCGCGAGCACCGAGTCGGCCAGGGCCGGCAGCAGGCGCAGCAAGCGCTGGTCATGCTGGGTGGACGCCTCGTCCGCGGCGCTGTAGCTGAACCAGCCGCCCATGGCCGCCAGCAGCATCAGCGGCACCAAAAGCAGAACCAGCAGCCGAAAACGCAGATTGGCGGTCATTAATGCTTATTGAATGAAACTTTGAGTATTCTATTTTCATAGCTGCAAGCGCTTCATTAATAACCAGTTCAGCTATATAAATAACCAAATCCCATATCAATCGGACGCAAGCAGCTATCAAATAGAGAATCAAACGGATTCCGGCATCAGCTCCAGCCGATAACCGAAGCCGCGAATGGAACGCAGGGCCACGCCATGAGGCTCCAGTTTGCTGCGCAGGCGGGACACATAAACTTCCACGGCATTCGGCGTGATTTCACGGTCCCAGCCGGTCAGGGCCTGCAGCAGCTTTTCCTTGCTGGCGGGCTTGGGAGCATTCAGCAGCAGATACTCCAGCACCGTCCATTCACGTGGCCCCAGATCGATGGGCAGCAAGCGGCCTTCGGCTTCACCCTCCTGCGGCAACTGGCGGGCGCCGGCACGACGGCCCGCCGTATCCAGCTCGATGCAACCGAAGTTCAGCACTGCCGAAGTCGCCGCCTGGGAGCGGCGCATCAGCGCACGCAGGCGCGCCAGCAACTCGGGCAGCTCGAAAGGCTTGACCATATAGTCGTCGGCGCCCCAGTCCAGGCCCTGCACCCGATCCTGCAGCGCATCGCGCGCCGTAAGGATCAGCACCGGCATGGCCTTGCTCTCCACATCGCTGCTGCGCAGGCGGCGCGTCAGCTCCAGACCGTTGATGCCAGGCAGGCCGATATCGATCACCGCCACATCGAACGCCTCCTGGGCCAGCACCTCCAGCGCGCGCTCGGCGCTGCCCACCCAGTCCACGGCATAACCGGCATCGGAAAGACCCAGCTTGATACCGCTGGCCACCATCACATCATCTTCCACCAGAAGCAAACGCATAAAGTCCTACCTCGCTCAAAAACAAAAGCCGCCCAAAGGCGGCTTGCGGCAGAGTCTCGAGCACGGCTCCGCCCGGGAAAGCCCTGCGGCGATGTTAACGCCATATGTGAAAAGTCACTCGAGAAGAGCAACCACATGTCAGGGCCAGACAGGCTCATCAATGACTGCGGATCATCGTGCCATACGCTTGGTCCGTCAAAATTTCCAGCAGCATAGAGTGCGGCACGCGTCCATCGATGATGTGCACCGCATTCACACCAGCCTTGGCAGCGTCCAGGGCGCCGGCAATCTTGGGTAACATTCCGCCGGAAATCGTGCCGTCGGCAAACAGGCCATCGATCTCGCGCGCCGTCAGATCCGTCAGCAGATTGCCGGCCTTGTCCAGCACACCCGGAGTGTTGGTTAAAAGCACCAGCTTTTCAGCTTGCAACACTGTTGCGAGTTTGCTTGCAACCACGTCGGCGTTGATGTTGTAACTTTCGTTCTCTTCACCAAAACCGATAGGGCTGATCACCGGAATGAACGCATCGTCCTGCAGCGCTTTCACCACGCTGGGGTCGATGGCAACGATATCTCCCACCTGACCCACATCGTGCTCAATGCTCGGATCCTTGTTGTCCAGCATCTTGAGCTTCTTGGCGCGAATCAAGCCGCCATCACGCCCCGTCAGGCCCACGGCCTTGCCACCCGCCTGATGGATCAGACCCACGATGTCCTGCTGAACCTCCCCGGCCAGCACCCACTCCACCACTTCCATGGTTTCTTCATCCGTGACACGCATGCCCTGAATGAATTCGCCCTTCTTGCCAAGACGGCCCAGCGCCGCCTCGATCTGAGGTCCACCACCATGAACCACCACAGGGTTAATCCCAACCAACTTGAGCAACACCACATCTTCCGCAAAGTCGGCCTGCAAGGCAGGATCGGTCATGGCATTGCCGCCATACTTGATGACCATGGTCTTACCATGGAACTTGCGGATATAGGGCAGCGCTTGCGCCAGGATTTCAGCTTTATCGCGGGGTGCGATCTGGGTGGTGGAGTCAATGGTGGTCATAGATCAAGGCTCTGTCCCGTGGGACAATGTTCAAGTCAGATGGGCTGCATTGTGCCGCAAATGCTCTTGGAGACGAGCAAGATGCCAACTTCCCCGAGTCAGCTACCATCGATATAAAACATAAAACGACTCCACATCCACTCACTCCATGAATTCGATAATTCTCTCTGTTCAAGAGTTATTCAGGTATGACGCGTTTCTTGCAGGTTTGGCTTCGTTTATCACCTGCGTGTTGCTGGTTACCACCCAAAAATGGCATGGGAGCTTTTCCATGGACTCCAGTAGCGGGGTACAGAAAGTTCACACCACCCCGACTCCACGAATTGGTGGCATCGGTATTGCCATAGGCGTCTTTGCAGGTTTCGCGGCCTCGAGCCATGATGCAGCTGCCGCAGAGAAGCGAATGATTCTTAGTGCCATCCTCATGGCAGGGATACCCGCTTTCATTTTTGGCCTTTTGGAAGATTTGACAAAAAAGGTATCGGTAAAAATCCGTCTCCTAGCCACCATGGCCTCTGGCGTTCTAGGCTGGGGAATTACAGGAACATCGCTCACCCACGTCGATATTCCTGGCCTTGATTTCTTACTGGGCTTTACCATCATCTCCGTGATATTTACTGCCATCGCTGTTGGCGGGGTTGCCAACTCTATCAACATCATTGATGGCCTGAACGGTCTTACAGCGGGCACCGCAATGATTATTCTTGCCGCCTTCGGTATCATCGCAAGGCTGGTGGGGGATATCCCTCTTGCCTTTACCTGCTTGATTATTGCGGGTGCTGTTGCAGGTTTCTTTTTTGTCAACTGGCCAAAGGGAAAGATATTTTTGGGAGACGGAGGCGCGTATTTTCTTGGGTTTACACTGGCATGGATTGCCGTGCTTCTTCCAGAGCGCAATCATTCTGTTTCCCCGTGGACCAGCCTGCTGGTTTGCTCCTATCCTATTATTGAAGTAGGCTTTAGCATTTTGCGGAGATCTCTCCGAGAAGGCTATAGTCCAACTGAGCCGGACTTCTTTCACCTGCACTCTTTGGCCAACAAACGCTGGGCACGAAAAATATTCTCCAATTTTTCAAAGCCTATGCAAAACGGGTTAACCGCCCCTTTTCTCTGGATCTATGCAGCAATCCCCTGCACATTGGCAGTCCTGACCTATCAGAGCAAACTATTGACTGCTGCGTCTTTCATACTCAGCTCTTTATGCTATTTGATGTTCTATCGAAAGCTGGCATTCTTCAGATGGCTACCCAAGAAGTGACACATGCTTCTTCAAGGCCTCCAGGTAAACCTGACCTTCTTGAGTCATTTCCTCGGGAGCCCAGGAGGCGAAATACTTAGGAGCTTCCGGATCGAAGGGCCCCCCCTTCATCTCAAGCAATATAGAGCCGCTTTCAAGTGAAATGACTGTGTGCCATTGCCCCGGCTGAACCTCGACTCCCACGGCCACGCCCTGCTCCTCTGCGTGATTTCCTGCGCCGAATAGTTGAACAGCCTGCACGTCCCCTTTGCTTCCAAAAACCATGAAAGCCAGCAAACCCTTGATGGCAATCAACGTTTCTGCCCCCTGGTAGGGGCCGTGGCAGTGAGGCCTTAGATAGCTATCGGGCTCAATCGCATTGAAAAACCGCTGGCATGCCTCTTGGTAGTCAGCATGCAGGTTCTTGTGCTTTCGCCTTCTGGGATTGGATTTAGCCTCATCTATCAATGAGCCCATCGAATCCCTAGAGAAAACTCGTACCGACATTATTATCTTTCTAGCTCCTGAACGATTTGTCTCACAGCTTGCGAAGGCGAAAACATCTTTTCATATACAGCTCTGCATCTTTTCTGAAAATCGGCATCCGTCTCGACAGAATTGATCAAAGCATTAGCCTTTCGTTCGAGATCCAGGATGTCAGCGCTCTCGCAAGCCACACCAACACCTTCGCTCCTTATGAGCTCCGCAAGATCATTGCCAGGGTTTATGTTTGCCAGAACGGGAATGCCGCTTTGCATATAAGAAAGAAATTTCCCGGGAATGTTATGGGATCTATGTCTCTGATCCAAAGAAACAATACCTACGAAGCATTGCTCATAAAGTGCAGGAATCTCATCAGGATGAATCTCATCTTTGAACTCCATGTTATCCAATGACCTTCTGCGAGCTTCCTCAGCCAGTCTTTTGGCCTCGCTACCACGACCAACAAACAAAAATCCAATATCGCGTCGATCTTTAAGCTTTTCTGCGAGATCTACCAGGATATCCATGCCCTGAGCGACGCCCATATTTCCCGCATACACAAATATCTTTCGCCCGACCAGATTCGTCCCATTTATCGATATCGAGCAACTACCTGGCTTCGTATCCGCAAGCCAGTTCTGAAGCACCACCAATTTCTTTCCCTTGCTCTTCTTCCAATCCTCAAAATACGAGAGATTCCCAAGAGTTTGAACGCCGATGATATCGGCCACAGAATATTGATAGCGGGCCACTGCACTAAAGAAGCGGTAAACAAGCCCCCTTCCCATCAAGCCCATATCAACAGCCCACTCAGGGAAAATATCTCTTATTATCAGATAACCTTTGCAATTACTGGCTTTCTTCAATTCATTGACAAAAGGCGCATGAAATATGGAAGGGGCATACCAAGCAACGCCATCCCATTTTTCGTGACGCAAAGGGGACTTTTTATAGCCCCTTTTCATAAAAAATGGCATCAGGAATTCCGACAAGGTTCTTCTCGCGTAATTGACGTCCTTGGTTTTTGGGGACTTCAGCCTCAAGACCTGGAAACCTTCCATCTTCTCAAGAAGAAAGTCCTCCTTGATCTCCCATGATGGAAGAATTACCGTCAATTGATGGCCTTGAGCAACAAACTCACGCGATAAGTCCCTTAGCTGCACTGCCCCGGAATTCCGCAAGGGAGGAAAGGTGTCAGCGATCAAGGCTATTTTCATTCTTCACAACCAGTCTCAATATTTCTTCCACACAACCCGATTCACATAATCGGTGTAGCTGTGAATGATACGGACTACCTTGTCACTCACATTCGGCATGCTGTAGTCAGACACTTGGCGCAACAGCCGTTCGTCGCCCCGAGGCTGCTTCTGCAAAATCGCCAGCCCCTGCAGCACCCGCTGCTCTTCCAGGCCAACCATCATCACAGCCGCTTCCTCCATGCCTTCCGGGCGCTCATGTGCTTCACGCAGGTTCAAAGCTGGAAAGTTCAAAATGGACGATTCCTCGTTGATAGTGCCGCTATCGGAAAGCACCGCCCGCGCGGACAACTGCAGCTTGTTGTAATCGGTAAATCCCAACGGCTTAAGCAATTGCACCAGAGGATGAAACTGCGCCCCCATGGCTTCCACCCTCTTTTGCGTACGTGGATGGGTCGAAACAATAACGGGCAAGCCATAGACTTCGGCTACCTTGTTGAGCACCTGCACCAGCTTGCCGAAATTACGGTCGGATTCAATGTTTTCCTCGCGGTGCGCACTGACCACAAAGAAGTCTGCTGGCTGCAGTCGCAGCCGCTGCAACACATCTGAGGCATCGATACGCTCGCGGTAATGCGTCAGCACCTCGAACATCGGGCTGCCGGTCTTGATGATCTGATCGGGCGGCAGGCCCTCCCGCAGCAGATACTCACGCGCGATGCTGCTGTAAGTGAGATTGATATCGGCCGTGTGATCCACGATGCGGCGATTAGTCTCCTCGGGAACACGCTGGTCAAAGCAGCGGTTACCCGCCTCCATATGGAAGATCGGGATCTTACGTCGCTTGGCCGGGATTACCGACAAGCAGCTGTTGGTATCACCCAGCACCAGCAGCGCCTCTGGCTGCTCGGCTATCAACACCGCATCCATGGCAGCAATGATCTTGCCTATGGTCTCAGCGGCGCTGCTGCCGGCGGCGTTCAGGAAGTGATCCGGCTTGCGAATGCCCAAATCGTCAAAGAAGATCTGGTTCAGCTCGTAGTCGTAGTTTTGACCCGTGTGCACCACAACATGCTCGCAATTCTCGTCCAGGCGAGCCAATACACGGGAAAGACGAATGATTTCAGGCCTGGTACCGACCACGGTCATGACTTTGAGTTTTTTCATTTGGGATCTGCAAGGAAAGTGATCTGACGCCCGGGCTCACCGGGCACTCAGCGAAGCTGGTTACAGCAGGCAGGCAAAGGTATCCGGCCGAGCGCGGTTGAATACCTCGTTTGCCCAGAGCATGACGATCATCTCGTCAGCGCCAATATTGGTTATGTCGTGAGTCCAGCCTGGCACCGTCTCCACGATCTCGGCCTTGTCACCGCTGGTGACAAGCTCATGAGTCTGGCCTGTCTGCATATGGCGGAACTTGAAACGCGCCTGCCCTTTGATCACCAGGAATTTTTCGGTCTTCGTATGGTGGTAATGGCCGCCCCGTGTAATGCCCGGGTGTGCGGTAAAAAAGGAGAACTGGCCACAATCTGGTGTCTTGAGCATCTCCACGAACACGCCTCGCGGGTCCCCATGCTGGGGCACGGCATAGGTGAAAGCCTCCACAGGCAAATAACTCACGTACGTGGCATACAACGCCCGCACCAAGCCAGTCCCCACACGCTCGGTCATCAGCGTGCCACGGCTGTCCTTGAAGGCCTGAATCTGGCTGGCAAGCTGACCCACGGTCGTCGTGTATTGCGGAGCCACTGCGGCAAAACCATCGGCATCGACCACGGCATCCGCTCCGTCCATGAGCTGCATGAAGCGCTCAACAACATCGTCCACGTAGACCAGGGTCAGTGGCGCCTGAGGATCATTTACCTTAATGGGCAAATCGCGCGCTATGTTGTGGCAGAACGTAGCCACGGCCGAGTTGTAGTTCGGTTTGCACCACTTGCCAAAGACATTGGGCAAACGGAACACATGCACAGGCACGCCCGACGTACGTTGCAAGGCAAACAGCGCATCTTCGGCAGAGCGCTTGCTCTGCCCATAGGGGTTGTCACGCGCCGCCTGGGTAGACGAGGCGCATACCACAGGAATCTTTCGCCCCGTATCCACAGCCACTGCCCCCACCGCCTGGCACAAGGCCTGTGTCAGTTCGGCATTGCCAACGGTGAACTCCTGCGGGTCTTGCGGTCGATTGACACCAGCCAGGTGAAAAACGAAATCCACCTCCTCCAGCAAACCGGGCAGTTGAGCCACATCGCTCTCACGCGTAAAGCTCAGTACCTGCACATCCTTGCGCTCGGCCAGATGCAGTTGCAGGTTTTTGCCAACAAAACCGTTGGCGCCGGTGATCAAGACCTTTTTCATGCTTCAGTGCTCCTCAACGTCAACCAGTTCGCCCTTGGCAATACGTTGCATCCCCTCAAGCTTGAGCAGCAGCTTTTGCATGCCATCCACATCCAGGCGCTGGGTGTTATGAGAGTTGTAATCTTCACCATGGGCAGTCTGGGTCAAGCGCTGCTGTCCCTGATCCACATATTTCCCATAGTTCAAATCTCGGCTGTCAGCCGGTACACGGAAATAATCACCCATATCTTCTGCGCAGGCCATTTCCTCGCGACTGAGCAAGGCTTCATACAGTTTTTCACCATGGCGTGTGCCAATCACATTCACCGTGTGATCAGGCTTACCCATCAAGCCCGTCACAGCATGAGCAAGAGTCTCAATCGTGGCAGCTGGCGCTTTTTGCACAAAGATGTCGCCGTTATTGCCGTGCTCAAAGGCATACAGCACCAGATCCACTGCATCTGCAAGTGTCATCATGAAGCGCGTCATGGCGGGGTCCGTGATCGTGATGGCTTGCCCTGCCATCACCTGCTGAACAAACAGCGGGATCACCGATCCACGCGATGCCATCACGTTGCCGTAACGCGTTCCACAGATCACAGTGCCCGAGCCCTCGAGATTCCGACTAGTGGCCACCATCACCTTTTCCATCATTGCCTTGCTGATCCCCATGGCATTGATGGGATAGACGGCCTTGTCCGTGCTGAGGCAGACCACGCGCTTGACACCGGCCTGAATGGCCGCCTCCAGCACATTCTCGGTCCCAAGTACATTGGTGCGCACCGCCTGCATGGGATGGAACTCGCAAGACGGCACCTGCTTCAGCGCCGCAGCATGGAATACATAGTCCACTCCGCGCATGACCTGCTCCACACTACGTGCATCGCGCACATCTCCGATATAGAACTTGAGCTTGGCGCTGTTGTAGCGCTTGCGCATGTCGTCCTGCTTCTTCTCGTCCCGACTGAATATGCGAATTTCGCTGATATCTGAATCAATGAAGCCGCGCAGCACCGCGTTACCAAAAGATCCCGTCCCCCCCGTAATAAGAAGAATCTTGTTATTGAAAATGCTATTTTTCTTCATCTGTAATTTCTCTTTCATTTCGTGAAACCAAAAAAGAGCGGCATCCTTAATACAAGTGCTCTAGCAAAAACAAGCCTGGATTTCAGTATCACCGTCAACGCCCGGCGCTTACGCGCCGTCACATTGCTGTCATGCACCCTGTGCTTCAGGGTTGCAACGGGGAGGTTGACGACGCCCCCTAACATACTCGCCACAAGGGCAAACCAAATATCATGAGACTCGACTCCCCTAGGAATGGGCATGAAGTATCTCAAGGCTTCTCGCCTCAGCAAAAACGTGCAACCGAAGTAGGGAGATCTTCCGGCAAATATGGAAGCGACCTGTAACCATCTGAACGGCTTCACCCTTCCCAATTTCCTGAACTGCCCCACTTCCTGATCCTGTGCATCTATCAGATCGAAGTTGCTGGCCACCAAAAAAGCCTCTGGAGCGGCATTCATGGAATCAATCATCAGGCGCACACGGTCGGGAGTCCAGACATCGTCCTGGTCCGAAAGAAAGATGTAATCGCCCTCGGCAAGTGATATCGCCCGTTCAAAGTTACGGACGTGCCCCAACTGGTCTGGATTCCTATGAATCTTGATTCTTGCATCGTGATAGTCGACAAGAATAGACAATGTCTGATCCCTGGATCCATCGTCACACACCACCAACTCGTCCTCCGGCCCCAGTTGCTCCAGAATCGAATCCACTTGGGCTCGAATGAACCTAGCGCCATTATAGGTTGCCATGCATACGCTTATCATTTATGCGCCTTAACCAAGAATGAAAATTCGTACAAAACAAACAATACAAAAAATGTCCCAAAAAATCCAAATATATATGGATTATAAAAACAACTTATGATGAATGAAAAATATAAAGCGTAAACAGCCGATATCTTCTTTATGCTGCCACCACTCTCTCTGGACAATATATTTCGAAGAGTAGTTGCAAAAATACCACATGCAACCATAACTCCGACAAGGCCTATCTTCATAAATAACGCCAATATGCTCAGCTCATATGCATATGGAGCATCTTCTGCTCTCACAAACGAAGCACTGGCACCAAAACCAAGGCCAAAAACATAATTCTCCAAAAAGGCATTCATCAACGGATAAAGTTGAATGAATCGTATGTCATCGCTTCCCCCTCTTTCAAGGCCGAAAATTTGCAATATTTCCACATCAACCGTTGGAATAAGAAGAAAAATCAGCATAAATGGCAATGACAACAGCGTGAATATTGTCAACCAACTTTTCTTCATATACGCCATCAGCCAACGAAATATCGAAAACGACAATAACATCGCAATCGACCCCATCATAAAGCTACGCGTATTCGTTGCCCATAGTGCACCAACCAATAAAGCCGCAAAAAATATTTTTGACCGAAGACCACGCCCAAAGAAATCACCATCATCCGACAAGAGAAAATAAATGCCAATCAGTAACAGGAACGACGACCCGAAATACACACGGACTCCTCCTCCATCAAGGGGAGTAAAGAAAACATAGCGTGCATCATCCCCAGTACCGACATCAAGAACTACTGCAAATGCACTTTGCAGAAAGCCCAGAAAATCTGGACGAACAAGAAAAATTAAATAAAGAATCACATGCAGCAATGAAAATCCATACAAAAAAATCAACAAAATTCTTCTGATGTAATTCCATGCATTATTCCAACCAGAAAAATCCGTAGTCAGTAAAAAAACGCCCGATGCAATAAGCGGCATCGCATCAGAAATTGCATATGCGAAACTTTCCCCCCCCAATAACGGAATGAAGAAAACCCATGTAAATAAAAATAATACTGCTATTGTTATAGTCAAAACATCGATTTTTCCTCGCCCCGAAAAATCACAAAAATAGACAAAAAAAGATAGGCAAAAGAAAATTCCAAAAAAAATCTTCCTTGAGCTGATACCTAATCCTGGAATATTTATGCCGCTTCCAAGGAAAAGTATATCTAATGCAAACAAAAAAAAGAAAAAGCGCTGAATATTTTTCAGAAGAACCATCAGATTGCCTCTTTCTGTTTCATGGTCCCAACTTCCCGAGCATGCCATGTCCCAGTCCACGAAGGCATTGTCGCACTGATTTAACTGTAGACGCATCTGATATCAGTGATGACACCAATGTCACAGCCATCGCTCGCAACACATAAAGACGTTGAGCCAATGCGAGGTGTTCATGAAACAGGTGATAAGCAGCATTTCTCATCTGAAAATACCGTCTGAAAGGGCTGTATTTATTTGCAGAGATAATGCCTCTCTTCTCGATACTCTCCGATAACTCATGCGGCATTTTTGCCAGCGACGTCCCCAAAAGCACATAGCCCTTTCTTTCTGCACGCCAGCACCAATTGTTGTCTACATAATCGATAAAAAGATCATCAAGAAAGCGACCCAAGGCATCCCATTGGCTGACATCAATCATGCAGCCTGAGGTAATCAGATGTGAAACCGGCTTCGTGCCCTCTCCACTCCATTTTTCGGTCTTCAGGCCACTAAAACGGATAAACGGCATTACATGATCGTGGCCATTTCTGCAGTCGATCAGCTGCGGACCTATCGCAATGGCCCGCGAATCCTTTTTCTGATAAGCAAGCAACTCACGCTTGAGGGCGTCAATCATCTCGCTCGGAGGGCTGCTGTCTTGATCAAAGGAAACCACGAATCTGCAGCCCCCCTTAAAACCCTCGTCACACCCATGATTCAATGCAACTCCCAATCCCGCATTTCTTCCATGAGAAACAATTTCCACCTTGCTACAAACACTCCGTAGTTCTTCATGATTAACACCTCCATTATCGAAGATAATAATCTTTGAAACACTTTGGTTGATACTTCCAATCATTTTGACCAGCTTCTTATGGTCAGGGTGAAAGCATATGATTACTGCGATAGTATCGTTACTTATCATAATCCGAGCTCATCAAAATTCTTGCTTTGCTTTTCTCGATGATCAACAGGGCCACGAGATCAACCCCTGCTCTTGCAGCCCAAGCTACAGCAGCCCCAACTAGTCCAAACATCTTGAGACCGAAAAACAGGAGCGGAATATAGAACAGCAACTCCAGCACATGCAGAAGCGCTGTGCTACGAGCATCGCCGGAGGCCTGAATGCTTGCAAATGGTACGAATGCAATGCCATTGAGCATTACTCCTGCAGCCATGATGCACACGATAAGCCATGATTTCTCAGAAAAATCGGCTCCAAGCCAAAGAGTCAAACCCCATTGGGACAGCAATGCGATGGCTATGCAGACAGGCACCATGGCGGCAGTCACCCCCAAAAGACATCTCTTATAAAGCCGACGCGCCTGCGAAAAATCGGTCGCCATTACAAAGGCAAGCCGAGGAAAAAGAGCAGAAGTCAAGGCAGACGGTAATATCAATACGCGACTGAGCGCTTCGTAAGGCACGGTGTAATAAGCCACCATGCTGGCCCCCAAAACGGCAGAGATCACAAACCGGTCCGCCGTGACCATCAATGGACTGACGATGTTGGAAACTGTCATCCAGGCACCGAAAGACAAAAGACCTTTCAGATTGTGCTTCTCAAACTGCCCTGACACCCAATCGGCAGGCAGCCTTCGGTGCATCAGCCACAAATGGGCAACCAGTACCACCGCCCGCGCGGTCACTAAGCTGGCGACCATCCAGACCAGCGAAGTGCTGATCAACATCACGCTCAACGCAGGCAGCCCGAAATTAGCTGCACCGAGGCCAATGCGCAGCAGATTGACGACCTTAAAGTCCTCATAAGCTTCAAGAACCCCGCGCAGACCGGTCGTAATAGTGGTTAAAGGAATGCCAATGCTCGCAACCAGCAATGCCTGATAGGTGCTGGGTTGAAGTGTCACACTGACTTTGAGCCAATGAAAAGCCAGTTGGTCAGCCAGCAACGCAAGAACAAGTCCACCGATCACCCCGGCTGCCGCCGTGAACCACAAGCCTGTCTTCACCAAACCCGGCAGTTGCGCCAGAAGACCACTTGAGCGGACTGCCGCAACTTGCTGGGTCAGTGCACGACCCAGGCCGAAATCAAATAGACTGAAATAACCGATCAGAGCCCAGACAAGGGTGAGCACGCCGAATGCTTCTACGCCAGCCGTCCTGATCAGATAAGGGATGGTGAGCGCACCAAGCAACAAAGGCAACCCTGTGCCCGCCAGATTCCACAGCGTGTTGCGCTTCAAAGACATTCAGGCACTCATTTCTTTTCATGGGGATACAAAGTCGCTGACCGAGTTCCAGCAATACATGCCGACCAGCTCTTCTGGCAAGAGCATGGCCGAGCACGCCGGAAAGATTCAGCCGCGTGGATTTTGAACGCATTGTGTGCGGCCTACCTTCGTCCACCGGCATCTTCTCCATTAGGTCAAGCTCTGCAGCTTCTGGAACTGGCCACTTCGTCGAAATTTGCGACAAGCTCATTATTTGTGACGGACATGGCTCAAAAACAGTGCCACCATCAACCCCGTATCGCCAGTCATGAAAATCATAAGAATCCTACGTAGACATCTGACAAAACGATACAGCCTGAAGCACGTCACTCACACAATCACATGGCACGAAGGGCGAGCGGGACCACCGGTTGCCGAAAGCGTTCAATACACAATCACCGGTCAGCTACCATCTGCGGTTACATCGCTTCAGAAGGGACCTGCAAAAGCATTTTCAGGAACCGCAGGCATTCAAAGTAGCGCATCACGGTTGAATCACCTCCGATAGACCTACGCAGACCCTTGCCAAGCATAGGCCTAGCTCAGCTCATACAGCCAGCCTTGCCAGATCAGCCACTCGATTCATTGCGATGTGCAGGCTCGCCAACAACCCCAGTCGATTGGCCTTGAGAGCCGGCTCTTCAGCATTCACCATGACTTGCTCAAAGAATGCATCGACCGAGGCACGCAATGCTGCCAGGGTTTGCAGGCTGGCGGTGTAATCACCTGCTGCAAACTGTTGCTGAGCTTTAGGCGCCACCTGCTGCAGCACCGCATACAGGTCTTTTTCAGCCTGCTCCACCAACAGCGCTTCGTTCACCTGGGGCTGAACATCGGTTTCGGCCTTCTTCAGAATGTTACCCACGCGCTTGTTGGCCGCAGCCAGGGCCGGAGCTTCGGGCAGGGTCGCGAAGGCGCGCACGGCTTCCAGGCGCTTTTGCACGTCGGACAGGCGCTGGGGTTGCAGGGCCAGCACGGCTTCCACTTCCTGGGCGCTATAGCCTTGTTCGCGGAACATGTTGGCCAGACGGTCGTAGATGAATTCGACCAGTTGGGGCGTGGCGTCCTGGATCTTGTCGCCAAAGGCGGGCAAGGTGCTGACCAGCAGCGTTTCCAGATCCAGCTCCAGATCCTTTTCGACCAGCATGCGGATCACGCCCAGCGCATGGCGGCGAAGGGCGAAGGGATCGCGATCGCCGGTGGGCAGGTTGCCGATGCCGAACATGCCGACCAGGGTTTCGAGCTTGTCAGCCAGGGCCACGATCACGCCGACATCGCCGCGTGGCAGTTCGTCGCCGGCAAAGCGGGGCTTGTAGTGGTCTTCGATGGCGTCCGCCACAGCCACATCCAGGCCGTCGTTCTGGGCGTAGTAGCGGCCCATGATGCCTTGCAGCTCGGGGAACTCGCCCACCATGTCGGTGACCAGATCGGTCTTGGCCAGCATGGCGGCCTGATCGGCCAGACGGCCCAGCTCGGAGTTGCCCAGTTGCTGGGCAATGCTCTTGGCGATGGCGCGTACGCGGGCGATGCGCTCGCCCTGGGTGCCCAGCTTGTTGTGATAGACCACCTTGTCCAGCTGCTCGACGCGGCTGGCGAGGGTCTTCTTGCGGTCCTGGTCGAAGAAAAATTTGGCATCGGCCAGACGGGGGCGCACCACACGTTCGTTGCCGCCGACCACGGCCGAAGCGTCCTGGGGCTGGATGTTGCTGACGATCAGGAACTGATGCGTCAGCTTGCCGTTGGCGTCCAGCAGCGGGAAGTACTTCTGATTGGCCTTCATGGTCAGAATCAGGCATTCCTGGGGCACGGCCAGGAATTCCTTCTCGAATTCGCAGACCAGCACATTGGGGCGCTCGACCAGGGCCGTCACCTCGTCCAGCAGGGCCGGGTCGTCGATGGGGCGCACGTCGCCGCCAATGCGTTCGGCGGCGGCCTGCAGCTGGCGGGCGATATCGGCACGGCGCTCGGTGAAGCTGGCGATCACGGCGCCCTCTTCGCGCAGTTGCTCGGCATAGCTGTCGGCGTTCTGGATGACCACGGGGTCCACAGCGGCTTCAAAGCGGTGACCATGCGTGGCGGCACCGGCCGTCAGGCCCAGGGCCTTCACGCCAATCAGCACCTGGGTGCCATGCAGCACGACCAGGCCGTGGGCCGGGCGCACAAAGTGCACGCTGGTCCAGCCGTCCTGCAACTGGTAGCGCATGACCTTGGGGATGGGCAGCTTGGCCAGCGCTTCGTCCAGCGCCTTTTGCACGCCATCGGTCAGCAGCACGCCCTTGGCCGTGGATTCGTAGAACAGGGCTTCGGCCTTGCCTTCGCCCTGGCGCTTCAGAGCAGCCACGGCGGACTCGTCGGCACCCAGGGCCGCCAGCTTTTTCAGCAGTGCAGCCGTGGGCTTGCCCTCGGCATCCAGCGCCACGGAGACAGGCATCAGCTTTTGCGAGACCGCCTTGTCTTCGGCCTGGGGCAGCACTTCGGTGATGTGCACGGCCAGACGGCGGGGCGACGCGTAGGCCGTCAGGCGCGACTCGGTCGATGCCAGCAGTCCCTGGGCCTTGAGCTGCTCGAAGATGACAGCGGCAAAAGCATCGCCGAGCTTTTGCAGCGCCTTGGGAGGCAGCTCTTCGACAAACAGTTCAACCAGTAGATTCGATGCGTTCATGATGATCTTGATAGCTGCCAGCGCTTGCTAGATCCAGGCTGGCCGCTGAAATTTGGGATATGGGTCGGAATGAAGCCTGAAGCCGCTTATGCGGCTTTCTTGGCTGCCTGCTCTGCGGCCTTGGCCAGCTCGGCCAGCACCTCGTCGGCATGGGCCTTGGGCGCCATGGGGAAGCCCAGGCGCGCGCGGCTGTCCAGATAGCTCTTGCCCACGGCGCGGGCCAGGTTGCGGATACGGCCGATATAGGCAGCGCGCTCGGTCACCGAGATGGCGCCACGGGCGTCCAGCAGGTTGAACGTGTGGGCGGCCTTGAGCACCTGCTCATAGGCGGGCAGCGCCAGCTGGGCATCGATCAGCTGATTGGCCGTGCCTTCGTGGGCCGCAAAGGCGCTGAACAGGAACTCGGCATTCGAATGCTCGAAGTTGTAAGTGGACTGCTCCACCTCGTTCTGGTGGAACACGTCGCCATAGGACAGGCCGTCGGTATAGACCAGGTCGTACACCGATTCCTTGCCCTGCAGATACATGGCCAGACGTTCCAGACCGTAGGTAATTTCACCGGTGGCAGGCTTGCAGTCGATGCCGGCGACCTGCTGGAAATAGGTGAACTGGGTCACTTCCATGCCGTTGAGCCAGACTTCCCAGCCCAGGCCCCAGGCGCCCAGTGTGGGGTTTTCCCAGTCGTCCTCGACAAAGCGGATGTCGTTCTTCTTCAGATCGAAGCCCAGGGCTTCGAGCGAGCCCAGGTAGAGCTCGAGAATATTGTCGGGTGCGGGCTTGAGCACCACCTGGAACTGGTAGTAGTGCTGCAGGCGGTTGGGGTTCTCGCCGTAGCGACCGTCCTTGGGGCGACGGCTGGGCTGCACATAGGCGGCCTTCCAGGGCTCGGGGCCGATGGCGCGCAGAAAGGTCGCGGTGTGCGAAGTGCCGGCGCCGACTTCCATGTCATAGGGCTGGAGCAATGCACAGCCCTGTTCGGCCCAGTAGGACTGCAGTTTCAGAATGATTTGTTGGAAGGTCAGCATGACTTGTATACGTTCGCGCGTCTGCAATCACTGGCGATTGCGGGCGGCATCTTCATTAAGAGGTGTTCTGGGCGGTATCGACCGCATAAGCGGTAGATTCTAAGTCTGCGCCACTGATCACGGACGTAGTCTGTCTGCGCAGCCCCACAGCAGGCATTTTCACGAAAGGGCTCCAGTCGGTGATTTCAAAATGTGGAAAAGCAAAACGCTAGCGCTTACCGCCCGTGAACAGGCAAATACAGCATCAATCGATGCTGAAACTGTTGTATGACATGCGCTACGCGCTCACTTTTTAACAATTTCCGCGCAACTGCCATGCATCCCGGAACCGGCCGCTGCGGTTTGCCTCCTAGAATGATTCCTTTCCCGTCATCCTCTTTCGGAGCACGTCATGGATTTCATGAAAATCATCACCAAGCAACTGATCGAAATCATCGAATGGACCGATGATTCGCGCGACACGCTGTCGTATCGCTGGCCCGATGAAGACAAGGAAATCAAGAACGGCGCCCAGCTCATCGTGCGTGAGTCGCAGCAGGTGCAGTTCGTCTCCGAAGGCCAGTTCGCAGACCTGTTCAATCCGGGCCGCCATCTGCTGACCACGCAGAACATCCCGATCCTGGCCACGCTGCGCGGCTGGAAGTACGGCTTCAACTCTCCCTTCAAGTGCGATGTCTACTACATCAACACGCGCTTGTTCACGGGCAACAAATGGGGCACCTCCAACCCCATCATGATGCGCGACAAGGACTTTGGCGTGATCCGTCTGCGCGCCTTCGGCACCTATGACTTCCGCATCACCAACGCCGCCCTGTTCCTCAAGGAAGTGGCGGGCACGGACCAGAATTTCCGCATCGACGAGTTTGCCGACACCATGCGCTCGCGCATTGTCAGCATCTTCTCCGAAGCCCTGGCCAAGGCCCAGGTGCCGGCACTCGACGTGGCCCAGCGCTACAGCGAGTTGGGCGATGCACTGCTGCAGCTCATCAACCCGGCCGTCAGCGAGAAATACGGCCTGGAAATCACCAGCTTCCTGCTGGAAAACGTTTCCGTGCCGCCCGAGGTGGAGCAGGCCATCGACAAGCGCTCCAGCATGGGCGCCATCGGCAATCTCAACGACTATGTGAAGTACCAGATGGGCCAGGCCATGGCCAACGGCGGCGAAGGCGCTGCCGCAGCCACCATTCCGGCCACCATGGCCATGGGCTTCGGCATGGCCCAGGAAATGATGAAGGGCATGCAGGGCGGTGGTGCGGCAGGCACGCCTGCCGCTGCAGTGGCAGACCCCTTCTCGCCGGCGGCAGCCCAGGCCGCCCAGACGCCTGCAGCCCC
>NZ_JBKFBC010000006.1:317616-326262 GCF_053345995.1 Comamonas sp. C24C
GAAATCCAGGCCGGCAACCTCAAGGCCCGCCAGATCGGCAGCCAGTGGCGCATCGCCCAGGCTGCGCTGGACGAGTTCCTGCGCGGCTGACCCGCAATCCACGGCCTCAGGTGCACGTCATGAATGAACACAAACCGGTTTTCATCAGCACCACTCCGGTGCTGGCATCGCTGGACATGGCGCGCACCGTGGCCTTTTACGCCCGCGTGCTGGGCGCCAGGACCGTCCACGCCCAGCCAGGCGAGTACGGCATCGTCTCGCTGGGCGGGCTGGAGCTGCATTTCTGGGCCTGCCAGGACCCGGAGATTCCCAGGCAGACCAGCTGCCGCATCCAGGTGGTGGGGATTGCCGCCCTGCATGCACAGTGTCTGGCCGAGAACGCGGTTCACCCCAATGGCGGTCTGCGCCAGCAGCCCTGGGGTACCCAGGAATTCAGTCTTCTCGACGAAGATGGCAACTGCGTGACCTTCTACGAAACCCATCCCGTCGCTGCTGCCGCCTGAACCCTTTTTTGCCGTGGCCACACCCGCTTCCTCCTCCCGCTCTTCCGGATCTGCATTCACCCCTGTCTCCGAGACGGCGCCGCCCTCCATGGTGGGCAAGCATGTCTGCCCCGAATGCGGCGGCAATCTGGAGTGGAATGCCAAGGCCCAGTCGCTCAAATGTCCTTACTGCGGCACCGTCGTCCCCTGGAGCGAACAGACACAACCCGAGTTGGGACGCGCCGTGGTGGAGCAGGATCTGGCCGAGGCCTTGCGCAACCCGGCAAGCGGTCGCGGCTGGGGCTCGGACGAGCGCTATGAGGTGCAGTGCCAGAACTGCCGCGCCATCTCGGTGTTTCTCGGCAAGAACGTGGCCCAGCGCTGCGACTTCTGCGGCTCGCCGGCCATCGTCGCCCATGAGGAGCGCAGCGACGCCATCACGCCGCAGAGCATCCTGCCGTTCAAGATCAGCGACGGCCAGATTCGCGACAAGATCCGTCAGTGGTACGGCAGCCGCTGGTTTGCGCCCAGCAAGCTCAAGAGCGCCGCGCTGACGGACACGCTGCACGGCGTCTATCTGCCCTACTGGACCTTTGACGCCCATGCCAGCGCCCTGTGGTGGGCAGAGGCCGGCTATTACTACTACACCACCGAGTCCTATCGCGACGCCAACGGCAATCTGCAGACACGGCAGGTCCAGCATGTGCGCTGG
The DNA here is from genome assembly GCF_053345995.1 of Comamonas sp. C24C. Taxonomy (NCBI): domain Bacteria; kingdom Pseudomonadati; phylum Pseudomonadota; class Betaproteobacteria; order Burkholderiales; family Comamonadaceae; genus Comamonas; species Comamonas sp. C24C. The sequence goes on from NZ_JBKFBC010000006.1 coordinate 318,811, forward strand.
GAGCCGGCATCGGGCAGCCTGCAGCATTTCTTCGACGATGAGCTGGTGCCAGGCACCGTTGGCGTGCACGCCCATCTGCTGCGCCAGGTGGAGCCCTTCCCGACCACCACCGACCTCAAGCCCTACAGCCCGGAGTTCGTGCGAGGTTGGACGGTGGAGCGATACCAGGTGGACCTCTCCAAGGCCGCCAGAATCAACGAGGAAGACATGGACAGCCAGCTGCGCAGCATGTGCTCGCGCGAGGTGCCGGGCGACACGCAGCGCAATCTGCAGGTCCAGCGCCAGTACTCGGGCCGCAGCTTCAAGCACACGCTGGTACCGGTCTGGCTGGTCGGCTACACCTATGGCAGCAAGACCTACCAGATCGTGGCCAATGGCTACACCGGCCAGATTGCGGGCGAGCGGCCTTACAGCTGGGTCAAGATCCTGTTTGCCGTGCTGGCCGCCATCTTGCTCGTCATGCTGATTGCACCACTGTTCGTGCAGCAGTGACGCTCATGCTTTGATAGCTGCTTGCGCTTGTCAGATATAGTTTTTGATTTCATTTTCTTGAAATATGACAGCCTGCAAGCGCTAGCAGCTATTCAACTCGTAGCAGTTACCAGGCCATCCAGACTTCCTCGGCCAGACCAAAAGCCGTGCTCGCGCCCGAGCCGCTGGTCACGGCCACCACGCGTGTCGCTGCATCGGGTGCTTTGACAAAACAAGGGGCTTCGGCACTGGAGGGGTAGATGCCCGTCCAGCGCTCCACGACCTGGGCGTTGTCAATGTGCAGTGCCTCGTTCATATGTCGCAGCATGAGCTGGTCGACGGCTTCGCTGGCAAAAGGCTGGGGCGCGCTGCCGTAGTGATGCGAATCGCCCACCACGAGCGAGCCGTCGGCGCTCTGAACGGCAATCAGGTGGATGCCGTGCTTCAGGCTTTGTGCCTCCTCGCGCTCCAGTTCGGCGCGCAATGCAGCGGCTTCGGGCAGCGCGCTATAGCCCTCGTAGCGCACCAGGCTCAGATCCCCCATGACCGATCCTTCAAGCTTGAAGCCTGCTTGCGGCTGCACGCGCAGCATCTGCAACTGGCACAGCTGCACCTGGTTGTCAGTCCATTCACTGGCGAACAGCCCGCCTGGATCGGCGTTGTTGCAGACCACCACGCGTTCGGCGTGATAGCGGCCACGCGAGGTGGTGACGCGCGGCGTTGCCACCTCCGTCACGCTTTCGCTATAGGCGAAATCCACTCCCAGATCCTGCTGCAGCCACAGTGCCAATTGCGGGATGGCGGTGCGCGACTCCACGCGCAGCTCGTGCGGGCTGTAGAGCACGGATTGCAGCCCTTCGGTGCGCAGCGCCGGATGACGCGCTGCGGCCTGGGCGGGCGTCAGCAGCTCGCAGCCCGCGCCCATCTCGGTTTGCATGAATGCCTCAAGCACCGCTGCCGCTGCAGGCCGGCGCGCCGTCAGCCACAGGCCGGCATGAAGGACATCGATACCGGCCTTGGGCGCGATCTCGGCCCAGACATCGCGTGAGCGCATGGCGCGCCGCCAATGGGCGCCAGCGCGCTGGCCCGTGATGGTGACAAAGCCGAAGTTGCGAATCGAGGCGCCCAGGCAGGCGCCGTCGCGCTCTATCACCAGCACGGAGCGGCCGCGCGTGGCCGCGGCATAAGCATGGGCCAGGCCGACAATGCCGGCGCCGACGACGATCAGATCGTAGTTTTTCATAGCGTTACAGAAAAAGCAGACAAGCCAGGTCCCTGCCGCAGCGCCAGGGCGATGCAGCGAGAGACGTTCGGAGAATCAAGTGATGTGGAGAAAGTCCTCAGCGCTGGCGCCAGTGCTGGGTACGCCGCTGCAGCCAGGCATCGAGCAGCGCAATCAGCAGGCGACCGGCGGCTGCGGTCGCAAAGATCAGCGCGGCCATGGCGGCGGCGGGAGCGGTATCGCCCGCGTCATCCATGGCCAGCACGGCCACCGAGGCCAGTGTGGTTTCGGGCGAGTACAAGAAGACCACTGCCGACACCGTGGTCATGGCATTCACGAAGAAGTAGCCCGCCACCTGCATCACCGCAGGCAGGCACACGGGCAGATGCACACGCCACAGCAGCGTCCAGAACGGCACGCCCATGGAATCGGCCACGCGCTCATATTCGGTGTCCAGCTGCTGCAAGGCGGTGAGCTGGGTGATGTGTGCCACCGAGAAAAAATGCGCCACCGAGCACAGCACCAGAATGCCCATGGATCCGTACAGAAAGTGCAGCGGATTGCTACCCGCATTGAAGAACAGGATATAGCCCAGGCCCAGCGCCAGCCCTGGCACCGCCATGGGCAGCGTGGCCACCGCGTGCAGCCACTGGCGCGCGCGCACCCAGCCCGTGGGCCTTGCCACCAGATAGGCGCTCAGAAAGCTCATCAACGCACCGATCACTGCCGTGGCCACGGCCATGGTCAGCGAGTTGGCGTAACTGGCCCAGCCGCCGCCATCCATCATGTCGAACTGGTAGTGCTTGAAACTCAGGCTCAAGTTGTAGGGCCAGAAGCTGACCAGGGATGCCAGCACGGCCACGCCCATCATCGCCAGCAGCGCCAAAGCCATCAGGCCGCAATACACCAGCAGCGCGCGGTCAAGCACCGCGCAGGGCTGCGGCACCAGCGGCACGGCCCGCACGCTCATGGCAGCGGCCTGCCGGGCTCGCAAATGGCGCTCGGCAGCAAAGGCCAGGCCCGCAGGCACCAGCAGCAGCATGGCCACCACCGCACCCATGGACAGGTTTTGCTGACCAATCACCTGCTTGTAGATATCGGTGGCCAGCATCTGCGTGTTGCCGCCAATCACCTTGGGCACGCCAAAGTCGGTGACCACCAGAACGAACACCACAATCCAGGCAATCATCAGCCCGTAACGGCTGGCTGGCAGCGTGACCTGGCAGAAGCTGCGCCAGCGGCCCGCGCCCAGCGTGGCGGCAGCCTCATACAGGCGCGCATCGCCCGAGGCCAGCGTGGTGCACAGAATCATCAGCGCATGCGGAAACGTCCACAGCACCGAGCCAAGAACGATGCCAAACGGGCCGTAGGCCGTGCCGCCCGCCAACCAGCTCTTGAGCAGGCCCTGCGCACCAAAGAGATAGATCAGGCTGATGGCCATGAGCAGCGACGGCGCCAGCAGCGGCACCAGGGCAATGGCGCGAAAGAACCTGGCCAGCGGCATGCAGCTGCGCATCACGCCATAGGCATAGCCATAGGCCAGGGCCACACACAAGGTGCTGCTGACGGCCGACAGCCACAGGCTGTTGAACAGCGACTGGCCTACGCCCGGCGTTTGCGCATAGACGAGGTACTGGGCCAGGCCCGAGAACCTGCCATCGGCCGACACAAAGCTGCGGCCCAGCAGCGCCCCCACGGGCAGTGCAACGGCCACCAGCAGCGCACCAAGCAGGCCCAGCACCAGTGCGCCCAGCCACAGCTTTTCCCAATGAAAAAAACGCGTTTGCCGTGGCGCAGGGCCGGTGCGGTGTTGCTGGCACGATGCCGCTGCGGGTGCATAGCTACCCACGGGCAGCGCAGAGGAAGAGGCATCCATGCTCATGCCGCCTTTCGCAGAAGCTCGGGGGCTGCCAGCGACTGCAGCGCGGCAGCCGGCAACTCCACCAGCACCTCGCCCTGCAGCCAGTCGGGCAGACGCGCGTCATGGCGCAGCGGCCATTGAACATCGATCTGGCATTGCAGCGTGGGGCTGAACACGCGCACCAGGACCAGCGAGCCCAGGAATGAGGTCTCGACCACCCGTGCGCGAAACAGATTGGGCAGTGCTGCAGGCTGGGCCGGGTGCAGCACCACGCTCTCGGGCCTCACGCCCACCAGCAAGCCATCACCGGCCTCAAAGCCGGCAGTGCTGCATTCAAGCCGTCCCTCGCCCACGCGCACCGCGTCGCCCGACTCGGCCACGGCGGGCAGCAAATTCATGCGCCCCACAAAACCGGCCGCAAAGTGGCTGACCGGCTTGGCGTAGAGCTGCTCGGGCGAGCCCTGCTGCTCGATACGCCCCTGGTGCATCAGCACCACGCGGTCGGCCATGGAAAGCGCTTCTTCCTGGTCGTGCGTGACCATCACGCAGGCAATGCCCAACTGACGCTGCAATTGACGGATTTCGCTGCGCAGCTCGGTGCGCACCTGGGCATCCAGTGCGGACAGCGGCTCGTCCAGCAACAGCAGGCGCGGGCGCGGCGCCAGTGCGCGGGCCAGCGCAATGCGCTGCTGCTGGCCGCCCGACAATTGCGCCGGGTAGCGCTGCGCCTGCGCACCCAGGCCTACCAGAGCCAGCATCTCCTGCACCCGGGCCTGCACTTGCGCCGCAGGCTGGCCCTTGAGGCCGAAAGCCACGTTCTGGGCCGCCGTCAGATTCGGAAACAGTGCGTAGCTCTGGAACACCACGCCAAAGCCCCGGCGTGCGGCGGGCCAGCGCGTGATGTCCTCGCCCTGAAACAGAATGCGGCCGGCGTCGGCCTGCTCGATGCCGCACAGAATGCGCAGCAGCGTGGTCTTGCCGCAGCCCGAAGGGCCCAGCAGGCTGACGAACTCGCCCCCCTCCACCAACAGGTCAATGTCGCGCAGCACCGGCGTGTCCTTGTACTGCTTGGCAATATGTTCTATGCGCAGCATCTGCAATCACTTTCAACGTGCAAAAAATTCCAGTGGCCTGCTGCGTAGAACTGGCGCTGACCCGGCTCAGAACTGCCGAACAAGGGCCGCCCCGCAGCGAGGCAGTGTCCCCCTCCGGCGCGCAGCGCCAGAGAGGGGGAAGCGGCGACGCCGCCCAGGCAAAGCCGCTCAGGGGGTGATTACTTTTTTTCCGCCTTGGCTTCGTACCGACGCGACCATTCGGCCAAGATACGATCGCGGTTAGCCGCTGCCCAGTTGAAGTCGTTTTTGGCCAGGCGCTTTTCCAGATCGGCCGGAATGAACTCGTGCTTTTCCTGGGCCTCGGGCAAAGCCAGCACGGCAAAGTTGGCTGCGTAGAGCTTGTTGGCGTCAGGCGTCACCGCCCAGTCGGCCAGGGCCTTGGCGGCTTCCTGCTTTTTGCTGGTCTTCAGAATGGCCGTGGCTTCCACATCCCAGCCCAGGCCTTCCCTGGGGAAGACGATGTCTATGGGCGCACCATCCTTCTTGGTCTTGTTGGCGCGGTATTCAAAGCTCAGGCCCACGGGAAACTCGCCCGCGCCGACCTGGCGGCAGGGCTTGGAGCCGCTGTGCGTGTAGACGCCGATGTTCTGGTGCAGCGCATCCATATAGGCCCAGCCCTTGTCCTCGCCCATCATCTGCAGCCAGGCGGCCACCATCAGATAGCCCGTGCCGCTGGACGCCGGGTGGGGCATGGTGATCGAGCCCTTGAATTCGGGCCTGGTCAGGTCGGCCCAGCTGGCAGGCGTGGGCAGCTTGCGCCTCGGGCCTTCCACGGTGTTGAAGCAGACGGCGGACGACCACAGGTCCATGCCCACCCAGGTCGGCGTGGCTGCCGGATCGCGCATGGTGGAGCGCACCTTGGCCAGGTTTCTGGGCGCATAGGGCTGCAGCATGCCTTGCTTGTCCAGCAGCACCAGCGAAGTGGCGGCCACGCCCCAGATCACATCGGCCTGGGGATTGGCCTTTTCGGCCAGCAGACGGGCAGTGATGATGCCCGTGCTGTCGCGCACGAACTTCAGCTCGATCTCGGGATGGGCTTTTTCAAAAGCCGCTTTGTAGGCCTTGATCTGGTCGGCCTCCAGGGCCGAATACACCAGCAGATCGGTCCTGGCGTGGGCCGCGGAGGCCAGGCCCAGCAAAGCCGTGGCAACCGTGGCAAAGGCGATCAAGGTGAAGCGGCGAGTGGCGGGGGCAAAAGCGTGGCGCATGGATAACAGTCCCTTGGATTGATCGTTGCCGCCCGACCAACGCGGCCGTTTGCGACATGAGGGAACTGTAGAAATTCACTGTGAAACGCCTGTGTCACAGAACTGAAATCTGGCAAAGGCGTCATCAGCAAACTTTGTAGTCATCGCACTGCGCCAGCGTCCGCCATCGAAATGCTATTGATTCGAAAGCAACTTACGCCTTACCTGTCTCATATTTCTTTATAAAACCACCTAAAAGACATTGCTTATATGCGCAAGAAGCTATTGAAATCAAAGCTGCTCATCCGTATTACCGGCTGCAGCGTTCATGTTGAAATCCGGGCACCGCTTTCTTGAAGACCTTGTCATGTTTGCCACACAGCTCAAATCCTTTTTCTGGGTCGCCCGCCTCGGCAGCATCACCCAGGCAGCGCGCCAGCTGGGGCTGAGCCAGCCCACGGTCACGGCGCAGATCAAGACCTTGGAGGAGCAATATGAAGTCGAGCTGTTCACGCGCCAGAGTGGAAGGCTGGCCATCACCGATGCGGGCCTGAAGCTGCTGCCGGAAATAGAGAAGCTGCTGCTGCAGTCGGCCCAGATCGAATCGGCGCTGCGCCAGTCGGGCCATGTCAACCAGGGTCAGCTGCGCATAGGTGCAACCGCCCCCTACTATGTTCTGGACATCGTCAAGCGCTATCAGCAGCAATATGCGCTGGTGGAAGTGAGCATCGTCAACGGCAATTCGCGCCAGATGATTCAGGCGCTGGCCGAGTACCAGGTGGATCTGGCAACCTCTTCGCACCTGGACACCGATCCGCGCCTGCTGCGCCTGGAGCTGGGGCGCGACCCACTGGCCCTGGTCGTGCACCGGCAGCATGCGCTAGTCGGGCAGAAGGCCGTCGATATCAGGGATCTGGCAAAGAACACGCTGATCCTGCGCGAGCGCGGCTCCATGACCCGGCAGATGACCGAGCAGATGCTGGAAGCCGCCCAGGTCAGCCCACAGCGGATTCTGGAAATTGCCAGCCGCGAATCCATACGCGAAGCCGTGATCCGCCAGATGGGCATCAGCATTTTTGCGCGGCACGAAGCATCGGCCCACCCGGACCTCGTCGTGCTTGATCTGAAAGGCGAGGTGCCTTGCCTGCCCGAATACCTGTACTGCCTGCGCGAGCGACGCGATGCGCAGCTGATTCAGCCATTTCTGCAGATGGCCGAATCAAGAAAGCGCTAATCGAACAGTTCGGCCTGCTTGAATGCGGGCTGATTCCTGTCCTTTTCCGACAAGGAAAACTCGATATCGAGCTGGGGCCATGTGATGCCGATGTCGGGGTCGTGCCAGAGCAGGCCCCGATCCGACTCCGGCGCGTAATAGGCCGTGGTCTTGTACACAAAGTCGGCCGTGTCGCTGAGCACCACAAAGCCATGGGCAAAGCCCGGCGGAATCCAGAGCTGGTGGTGATTCTCGGCGCTCAGCTCCGCGCCCACCCATTGCCCAAAAGTGGGCGAGCTGCGACGGATATCCACGGCCACATCAAACACCGCACCCGAGATCACACGCACCAGCTTGCCCTGGGCATGGGGTGGCAGCTGGTA
>NZ_JBKFBC010000007.1:0-29205 GCF_053345995.1 Comamonas sp. C24C
TACCAGCTGCCACCCCATGCCCAGGGCAAGCTGGTGCGTGTGATCTCGGGTGCGGTGTTTGATGTGGCCGTGGATATCCGTCGCAGCTCGCCAACCTTTGGCCAATGGGTGGGAGCGGAGCTGAGTGCCGAGAATCACCACCAGCTCTGGATTCCACCGGGCTTTGCCCACGGCTTTGTGGTGCTCAGCGACACGGCGGACTTTGTCTACAAGACCACGGCCTATTACGCGCCCGAGTCGGATCGGGGCCTGCTCTGGAACGACCCCGACATCGGCATCACATGGCCCCAGCTCGATATCGAGTTTTCCTTGTCGGAAAAGGACAGGAATCAGCCCGCATTCAAGCAGGCCGAGGTGTTTGAAAAGGATTGAAAAAATGAACAAGATTGCGATTGCGGGAACAGGTTACGTAGGCCTCTCCAATGCCATGTTGCTGGCACAGCACCATGAAGTGGTGGCGCTTGATATTGACGAGCGTAAAGTAGATCTGCTCAATGACAGGAAGTCTCCCATTGTGGATGCCGAAATTCAGAGTTTCCTGGCGGAAAAGAAACTGAACTTCCGCGCTACTCTGAATAAGCAGGATGCCTATATTGGTGCGGATTTTGTCATCATCGCCACGCCTACGGATTACGACCCGCAGACGCAATACTTCAATACCAAGTCGGTGGAGTCGGTGGCACGAGAGGTGATGGCCATCAATCCGGATGCGGTGATGGTGATCAAGTCGACGGTACCTGTCGGCTTTACCAAGCGCCTGAAGGAGCAACTGGGTAGTGAGAACATTGTTTTCTCGCCAGAGTTTTTGCGTGAAGGCAAGGCCCTGTATGACAACCTGCATCCCAGCCGCATTGTGGTTGGGGAGCGTTCCGAGCGCGGTCAGCAGTTTGCCGATCTGCTGTGCGAGGGCGCCATCAAAAAGGATGTGCAGGTCTTGCTGACGGACAGCACCGAGGCCGAGGCCATCAAGCTGTTTGCCAATACCTATCTGGCGATGCGCGTCGCGTATTTCAATGAACTGGATACCTATGCGGCCGTGCATGGGCTGGATACGCGCCAGATCATTGAAGGGGTCAGTCTCGACTCACGCATTGGCGGGCACTACAACAACCCATCATTTGGCTACGGCGGTTACTGCCTTCCCAAGGACACCAAGCAGTTGCTGGCCAACTATGCCGATGTTCCGCAGAGCCTGATGCATGCGATTGTGGAGTCGAACCGAACCCGCAAGGATTTTGTTGCGGAGGATATTCTGAAGCGCAATCCTAAGGTGGTCGGTATCTATCGCCTGGTGATGAAGGCTGGCTCGGACAATTTCCGTGCTTCTTCCGTCCAGGGGGTGATGAAGCGTCTCAAGGCCAAGGGTGTCGAAGTGGTGGTGTACGAGCCTGTGCTCGATGCTCCTGATTTCTTTCACTCCCGCGTTGTCAAGGATTTGGCGGAGTTCAAGCGGATTTCCGATGTGATCGTGGCCAATCGTGTTGTGGATGAGCTGGCAGATGTGCCGCAAAAAATTTATACGCGCGATTTGTTTGGCGGTGATTCCTGAGACTAATTTTTGACATTGAAAGACGCGTGAAGATGAAGGTAAGAAAAGCCGTATTCCCGGTCGCGGGTATGGGGACCCGTTTTTTGCCTGCCACCAAGGCCAGCCCCAAGGAGATGCTGCCTGTGGTGGATAAGCCGCTGATTCAGTATGCGGTGGAAGAGGCCTTGGCAGCAGGCATCAAGGAAATGGTGTTTGTGACTGGCCGCAGCAAGCGCAGCATCGAAGACCATTTCGACAAGGCTTACGAGCTGGAAAATGAGCTGGAGCGTCGCGGCAAGACCGAGATGCTCAACTATGTGCGAAGCCTGATGCCCGCGGACATGAAGTGCGTCTTCATCCGCCAAGCCGAGGCCTTGGGTCTCGGTCATGCCGTGCTGTGTGCACAGCCTGTAGTGGGCAATGAGCCGTTTGCCGTGTTGCTGGCCGATGATTTGCTGGATGGCGAGCCGGCGGTGATGCGCCAGATGGTGGATGTGTACGACTAGTACAAGTGCTCGGTGCTGGGCGTGCAGCAAGTGTCGCGCGAAGACACGCGCAGCTATGGCATCGTGGACAGTAAGCTGCTCAAGGAAGACTTGGAGGCCGTGCACGCGATTGTGGAAAAGCCAAAGCCTGAAGAAGCGCCTTCCACCCTGGCCGTGGTGGGGCGCTATGTGCTTACGCCGCGCATCTTCCATCATCTGGCCCGCCTGGGTAAGGGCGCCGGTGGAGAGATCCAGCTCACTGACGGGATTGCTGCGCTGATGAAGGAAGAGCAGGTGCTGGCCTATCGCTATCAAGGCAAGCGCTATGACTGCGGCTCCAAGATCGGCTACCTGGAGGCCACCTTGGCCATGGCACGCAAGCACCCTGAGGTGGGTGAGCAGTTTGAGCAACTGCTGCAGTCGTTGAAGGTCTAACTATTCAGAAAAGCTTCTGATCCTTTATGAACAGGGACTGGAAGTCTTTTTATTTATTTTTTATTTTGTGAATGTGTGCTGAAAAGCTTTTCGAAAAAGCCATGGTGCGCTGTGAGCAGGGAGAGTGAAAATGAAAGCCATTGATGAGGCAGCGCGACCTGGTGTCTGGGAAAAACTGCAGGTCTTAGCCGGCAATTGCGGGACTGAACTGAGTTTGCTCAGCGCGCTGGGACAGGTGTCTCGATTTGAACATCTGAGCCTGCAGGCACCTCATGTTTTGCTGGATTGCTCCAAATCCTTCTGGGATGAGGCTGTGCTGGAGGCCTTGCTGCAATTGGCCAGGGAGGCCGGTTTGGCACAGCGGCGCGATGCCTTGTATGACGGGGCTGTGGTGAACGAAACAGAGCAGCGTCCGGCCTTGCATGTGCGTTTGCGGGCTCCTTTGGCACCGCAGGGCTGCTCCATGTCAGAGGAAGAATGCCATGTGGGCCTGCGCGCCATGCATGCTTTGGCGCAGCAGTTGCGCGAACAGGCCCGTTTTACGGATGTGGTGCATATCGGCATTGGTGGCTCGGGCCTGGGGCCTGAACTGTTGCTGCAGGCACTGCAACCCTGGTGTGTAGGCGGGCCGCGTGTGCATGTGGTGTCCAATATGGATGGACATGATCTGCATCAGGCGCTTCAAGGGCTGGAGCCCGAGCGGACATTGTTCGTCGTGGCTTCCAAGTCCTGGTCCACGGCCGAGACGCAGCGCAATATGGCATCGGCCAAGGCCTGGGTATGCGCCGCGGGCGACCTGCATTGGCCCGATCATTTTGTCGCAGTGTCTTCGCGTGAGGACCTTGCTCGGCAGAGCGGCTTCACCCAGACCCTGCATATCCCGGAGGGGATTGGCGGGCGTTTTTCCATCTGGTCTGCAGTGGGATTGCCGGTGGCTCTGGCCGTTGGACCGGCGGTTTTCGAGCGTTTGCAGGCTGGTGCAGCGGAGATGGACGCGCACTTTGCCCAGGCGCCACTGGAGCGCAACGCGCCGGTATGGCTTGGTTTGCAGGATGTGTGGTATGGCAGCTTTTTGCGTATGCCGGGGCGTTGTGTTGCTCCATATCACCATGGTTTGCGCCGACTGCCGGCTTATCTGCAGCAGCTGGAGATGGAGAGCAATGGCAAGCAGGTGCGTGCAGATGGCACGCCTGTGGGCTATCCAACGACCGGCATGGTGTGGGGTGAACCTGGCAGCAATGGTCAGCATGCGTTCTTTCAGTGGCTGCACCAGGGAACCCAGAGTATTCCGGTGGAGTTCATTGCCGCTCGCACGGCGGCCCATGGCTTGCCGGAGCACCAGGAGGCCTTGCTGGCCAATGCCCTGGCACAGGCACAGGCGTTGATGCAGGGAAGCAAGGCCGGGCCTGGGCAACTGGCCGGTCATCAGGACTTTCCGGGCAATCGCCCCAGCACCTTCATGTTGCTGGATGCATTGACTCCCGAGTCGCTAGGAGCCTTGCTGGCTCTGCATGAGCACCGCGTATTTGTGGCAGGCACGGTATGGGGCATCAACAGCTTTGACCAGTGGGGGGTGGAGTTGGGCAAGACGCTGGCCAAGGATTTGCGCACGCGTATTGATTCCGGCAATCTGTCTGGGCTCGATGCTTCCACGGCAGGGTTGCTGGCGTACTGCCGGGCCTGACCCAATTCAGTGGAGTTTTGAATGGCGCGCGTTGCGTTCGTGGCATGCAATAAGCGGGCTGACCGCTATTTGCAGGATCCATCTTTTGTTTATCGTTGCATGAATCTTGCCCACGGTATCAAGGCTTTGGAGCATGAGGTCTGGAGCGGCCATTTATCGGCACTGCCATGGACGCAGCGCTGGGACGTGCTCGTATTGCACAGACCCAGGGCCACTTGGCGCTTCAAAGCAACATTGACCTGGCTACGGCACAGAGGCACCAAAGTGCTGGCCGATGTGGATGACTTGATCATGGACCCTGCCCAGGCTGTCTATAGCCCAGGCGTTGTAAACGGTTTGGTTGATCTGGCCACGACACAAAGGCAATTTGCGGCGCACCTGGAAGCTTTGAGTTGTATGGATGGTATTTCCGTTTCAACAACTCCTTTGGCAGAGGAAGTGCGTCGAGTCTTGCCCGGGACAAAGGTAGCCGTGGTGCCGAATGCCGTGCATCACAACTGGAGGGATTTGCCGCCGCTCATACCTAGGTCTTCTGCCAAGGTTATGACGTATTTGCCAGGGACACGTAGCCACGATCGGGATTTCGCGAAGCTGGTACCTGCGCTGGAAAGAGTGCTGCACCGGCATGCAGATGCGCAGTTGAGGGTGACAGGCCCCCTGAATTTCGCATTGAATGCTCGGAAAGATCAGTTGATGCACCAGGCGAAATTGCCGTTTGAGCAGTATCACCATTGCTTTGAAGGTGCTGCGATCAATCTTGCTCCATTGGAGGACTCGCCCTTTACCCGCTGCAAGTCGGCGTTGAAGGTGATGGAGGCCGCGTGGTGGAACGTACCTACGGTGTGCTCGAACTTGCCTGATGCCATTCGCTTTGAAGGAGCAGGAGCCTTACGTGCTAGCTCTGACAAGGACTTTGAGGAGCATCTGGAATATTTGTTGGGGAATGATGAAGCTTTGAATGCTCAGTCAGAGGGATTGCGCGAGCGCGTGTTGCCGTTGGCCGATGTCATGAGGACCAGTAGCACCTGGCAGGCGTTCGCGCTGGAGCAGGTGCAGGCATGAGGCTATCTGCATGGAGCGCCTTTTTCAAGGCTCGCAAGCGTCGTGGCTTGGGTCTCTATGACCGGCAGACCTTAGAGCTTTATGCCCAGGCAGTGAGATATGGCGGTTCTTTGGCTTACCCATGGATGATGCTGGGGTATGTGCAGTTCTTGCGCGACCTGGGGCGTGTACCGCCAAGACGCTGGATACATGAGTTGTTGGACGAACTTCCACGTATGGGGGCAGTGGGCCGCCAAGGTGTTCTGCGTTTGGTCGCTGAGTTTTTACCGGAATTGGTGCCAAGCTTGGCGTTTCGATTCAAAGGAAAACAAGCCCTTCCTCCCGCATTGGCCAGATATGCCGCAGATGCGGAACAGGCGCATCTTGGTGAGGTGGACTCTTTACAGGCGCAATGGCGTACTGAGTTTATTCAGTGGCTGCAACTTCAACGCAAAGCAAAAGGCATCTGCGTGGTGGGCAATGCAGGAAGCCTTCGTAGTCAGCATTTGGGATTGGCGATTGATTCTCATGCTGCGGTAATCCGTTTCAATCAGTTCCCCCGCGAAGATGCACTGGCTCAGAGTGTGGGAGTGTGCACCCATGTGTGGGTATTGTCCCCAGGGTATCAGGGACCTGTACCTGAAGGTGTTCATTGGGTTGTGATGGCCGGGCCCGACGTGCGTTACACATTACGTCGTTGGACTCTGTTGAAGCCATTGTTGGAAGGCGGCACCAAGGTGTTGACTGTGCCTCTGCCAGTGTGGCGGAAATTGGTGTTTCGCTTGCAGGCACCACCTAGCGCAGGTGTTTTGCTGTTGCAGTGGTTGTTTGACATGAATGAGTCATGGAGCGGCATTGCGATCGCTGGTATTGGTGAGTGGGCAGGTTTGGGCTCCTATCACTTGGCATTGGCAGACCATAAAGCTGATGGCCGCCATCAGTGGATGAAGGAGCGTGCATTGGTGGTGCAATGGGGCGAGAGCGGGTTAAGGAAGTTGGAGTCGGGGCCTGAAGAGAGTGCGGCGGCGATTTCGTGATGCGCGGCAACTACCAAGACTCCCGGCTGGGTATTTTTTCGAGAGGAATACTTCGTCTTCCTCTGCTTGCGGTGTTGCTTAAGGCGACGCCAGTGCGCTTGCGCGCGTGGAGCGCCGCCCCGGTTGATGTGGTAGCCGGCTGGGGTCTACGTCCTACCACTCGGAAGGCTGTGGCCTATGCCGGCAAGCATGGTTTGCCTTATGTGGCGCTGGAAGATGGCTTTCTGCGCTCCTTCGGGACAGGAGAGCATTTTCCGCCGTTGTCGCTGGTGGTTGATGATGCAGGCATTTACTACGATTGCACGCGACCCAGTGCATTGGAGCACCTGCTGAGCAGCGCTGCCGATGTGCTGACATCAGATGCCGCGCTGGTGCGGCAGGCCCGCGAGAGGCTGCTTTCAGCGGGCCTCAGCAAATACAACCATGCACCGGATCTGCCTGCAGGTGTACTGCGCGCTGATGATGTTCAGCGGGTTCTGGTGGTGGACCAGACTGCGGGCGATATGAGCGTGGTAAAGGGCGGGGCGGATGCCGCTACGTTTGAAGCCATGTTGGCGGCAGCGCTGGACGAGAACCCGCAGGCCACTGTCTATGCCAAGACCCACCCCGAAGTGACTTCGGGCCGCAAGGGTGGCTACCTGACGGGTGTGCAGCCCGATGCCCGTACGGTGGTACTGCGCGACGCCGTCAACCCGATGAGCCTGATTGCTCAGATGGACAAGGTCTATGTGGTCAGCTCGACCATGGGTTTTGAGGCCTTGCTTGCCAGCAAGCCGGTGGTCTGCTTTGGCGTGCCCTGGTATTCGGGCTGGGGAGTGACGGATGATCGCCAGCCGCAGCATGTCGCCATGCTGCGCCGCGCTGGCCGCAGGCGCTCGGTGGACGAGTTGTTTGCTGCTGGCTATATGCACTACACCCGATATCTGAATCCTGAAACAAGGCAGTTGGGCTCCATCGCAGATGTGACGGTCTGGCTGGAAAGGCAGCGGGAGATGGCTCGTCGTTTCTCGGGGCGCATGATTTGTGTCGGTTTTCCGCGCTGGCGTGCCTGGAATTTTCGGCAGATGCTTTCCTTGCACGCAAAGCGAGTGGTCCATGCACGCAACGCAGCAGCCGCAGCCGCGCTGAAGCCCGCAAGTGATGATTGCCTGATCTGCTGGGGGCGGATGCCGCCAGTAGGTGTACAGGAATTGGCGGATGCCGCTGGCGTGCGTCTGCTGCGCATGGAGGATGGCTTTGTCCGATCGGTGGGTCTGGGCTCCGACCTGATTCCGCCGCAGTCCTTTGTGCTGGATGCCAAAGGGATTTATTTCGACCCGGGTCAGCCTTCGGAGCTGGAGGATTTGCTCAACACCAGGGCATTCACGGTGCAGGATCTAGAGCGTGCACAAAATGTGCGCGCCTTCATCGTCGAGCACGGCATCACCAAGTACAACCTGGAGCCCAATCGCCCAGTGGACTGGTTCAGCTCGGATGGTCCGCAGGCCAGTCGGCAGGTGGTGCTGGTGCCGGGTCAGGTGGAGGACGATGCCTCCATTCGCTTTGGCTGCGATGCCGACGGCGTCTGCACGAATCTGGGTCTGATTCAGGCAGCGCGCACAGCGTTTCCGGATGCTTTCATTGTCTTCAAGCCGCATCCCGATGTGAGCAGCGGCAATCGCAAAGGCCATGTCGAGCCGGCCCTGGCCTTGCTGCATGCCGACCACATTGAACAGGGTGCGTCGGTGGTCAGCTGTATCGATGCCTGCGATGTGGTGGTAACCATGACCTCGTTGACGGGCTTTGATGCCTTGCTGCGCGGCAAGCAGGTAGTGGTGCACGGGCGCCCGTTCTACGCAGGCTGGGGGCTGACACAGGATCACTTGCCCGTGCCGCGCCGAAGCCGCACGCTGTCACTGGATGAGCTGGTTGCGGGGGCGCTGCTGCATTACCCCCTGTACTGGGATCCGGTGCTCAGGGGCTATACCAGCTGCGAGGCGGTGCTTAGGCGCTTGCTGGAACAGCGCACGGCGCTGGAGCAGTCTGGCGGTTTGCAAGGCTTGAAGTCTGGCTGGCTGCGGCGGCAATGGCGCAAAACCAGGGTGCTGCTGCGGTCGATTTTGTCGGACTGGTGACACTTACCTTTTTTTGCAATTATTTTTCATCGATTTGTTGTCATCGTGCAGTGATGTGCGCGGGCGTCTTCCGGTGAAACCCCTAAAATACAGGGGTCATGCTCATGACGCCTCCATAGAAATACCAAGCGGCCTGACAGCCCGCAGTCCCATACGCATGAAGAACAAGAGTGGATTTGCGTCTAAACGTGTTTTGTTGCTGCAAGGCCCGGTAGGGCCTTTTTTCTGGAACCTGGCCAAGGACTTGCGCTCGGTGGGGGCGACTGTCTTCAAATTCAACTTCAATGCCGGGGATTGGCTGTTCTACCCGCGCAAGGCGCATTCGTTTCGCGGAGAACTGACGCAGTGGCCTGAGGTGCTGGAGGCCTTCATCATCAGGCATCGGATAGATGCCGTGCTGCTGTTCGGCGATTGCAGGCCCATCCATGCCTGCGTGCGCTCCATGACCGAGCGTCTGGGCTGCGCCTTCGGGGTCTTTGAAGAAGGCTATCTGCGGCCCGATCACATCACCTTTGAGCCCATGGGTGTCAACGGGCATTCGCATTTCGAAAAGCGACTGGCCATATGGCTGAAACAAAGGACGCAGCATGAAGACGTGCTGCCGCGTTCTCATTCAAACGGGCCGGCGACAGACTCGTGGAAGAAGGTCGGAAACTCGTTTTGGCATTCGGCCATGTGGGGCATGCTGTATTTTTTTGCGGCCTGGCTGGGTCAGTGGTTCTGGAATAACGCCCTGCATCACCGAAGCATGACGGTGCGCGATGCTCCCTGGTGGTGGCTGAGCTATCTGCGCAAATTCTGGTATCGGCGCACGGAAAAAGAGACTGAAGATCGGCTGCTCGGTGATCTGCGCAAGAAATTCTTTCTGGCTCCCTTGCAGGTCTATAACGATGCCCAGATCGTGGTTCATTCGAACTATGACTTCGTGACGGATTTCATCAATCACGTGCTGCACTCGTTTTCCCGGGCCCAGGCGCTGGAGCGCACGAATGGTGTGCCCGAAGGTGGAAAGTCGATTGCGGAGGACGTGGTGGTCTTCAAGCACCACCCCATGGACCGCGGACATAGAAACTACGCCAACATCATTCATCTGCTGGCGCGGCGGCATGGTCTGCAGGGCAAGGTGTTCTATATCCATGACCAGCACTTGCCTTCCTTGCTCAAGAGCGCCAAGGGCGTGGTGCTGGTTAACAGCACGACCGGGCTTTCGGCATTGGGCCATGGCGCTCCCGTGAAGGTCTGCGGCAATGCCTTGTATGACCTGGAAGGCTTGACCTATCAGGGCAAGATGAGGGACTTCTGGTTTCGGGCCCATCAGGCGGTTCCCGATCAGGAAATGCTCTCGCGCTTTCGCAAGGCCTTGATAGAGTGCACGCAGATCAACGGCAGCTTCTATCGCCGGCTGTCGGCGGTTTCCTGGCACTGCGGGGCTGCGCTGGATGGACAGATGGCCCAGCGCCTGTGGGGCGGCGGCCTGTCGGTGGATCCTGTACTCTGGCCCGAAGAGGCTGCGGAGCCAGTCTTTGTTTCCAGGCCGGTCAACCAGAAAGATGCCATGTCTTCCATGCTGCAGGGGGTCGCCTCTGTCGAATAAGCCTTGGTATGGAGGGGCCAATGACTAGCAGCGAAAAGAACATCTCATTCGAGTCTTCCGAGAAGAGAGAGGGTGGCGAGCGCCTCGTGATCTTCATGGGCGGCTTTGATCCGCGCGGTGCAAGGCACTATCACCAGTTGATGCGCGCCGAGGCGCAAAAGCAGCCCGTGACTTCTGCGGATCGAAAATACGCGATTGGCGGCAGAGAAAAATGGAGCGCGGCTGAGCACGGCCAGGAGAAATCGCTGCATTCCCGCTGGAAAGTCTCTCAGACGGACTCCGGAAACTCGGCTAGCGCCGATTTTGTTTTTTTCGACTGGCATGATCAGGTCCGTCTGCACTGGCCTTCAAGTCGGGCAGAGGTTTTCCGCCAGGCCGTGGGCACCTATGTTTCGATCTGGAACTTGAGGCAGTGGCTCAAACCTGTGCGGGAGCAGGCGCGCTTTACCCTGTGGGCGCTGATGTATCCGCTGTTTTACATGCTGCTGGTGTTGCTGGCCGGATTGGGCATGGGCTCGATGCTTGTCAGCGCCTGGGATGCCTTGCCGCCAGCGGGCGCAGCCGCGCTGATGCTGTCGGCAGTCGCTGCCGTCGGCTGGGGCGGCCTGGTGCTGGATGGCTATCTGCATGTCAGCTGGCTTCTGAGGATTCTGAACTTTGCCCATGTCAGTTCACGGAAAACCTTTCCCGTGCTGGATGCACGCATCGAGACTATGGCCGCCGAGGTGGCGCAGGCCCTGCAGCAGCAGCGCTGGCGCGAAGTGGTGGTGGTCGGTTTCAGCGTGGGCAGCGTGCAGGCTTTGAAGTTGACTCAGGCACTTCGTCGGAAACTGGCAGAAAGTCCCTTATCCTTGCATGCTTCGTGCAGGCCGCTGGTGAATCTGGTCACCCTGGGCAATTGCATTCCGCTGTTCGGGCTGTTTCCTGGCGCCGGTGCCTTGCGGCAGACCTTGCGCGAGATTGCCGTGGATGAAGCGGTGTACTGGGCCGATATTTCTTCCCCCAGCGACAGCGTGTGCTTCGGCATGTGCGATGTGGTGGGCTTGTCATTGCGCGAGGATGGGCGCAAGGATGAAACCCAGGCCGCCAGCCCCATTATCGAGGCCGGCAAGCGCCGGGCCCAGTGGGGATTCAACCCGCAGGCGATGTGCTCCCCGCGCTTTCACAAGCTGTTTTTGCCGACAACCTACCGTTGGTTGCGCAGGAACAAGATGCGTATGCATTTTCAGTATCTGATGGCCGGCGAAGTTGCCGGTGCCTATGACTATTTCGAGTTGCTCACCAGCGCCGGTCCGATGCGTGACTATATAGAGAGGAAATTGGTGCGATGAGTCGTTTCTGCCCTGCCTATCCCAAACCCCACCCTGAGCAGACATCGAAGCTGCGCATGTTCTGGCATGCGCGGCGCTCCTGGATGGACGCGCTATTCGAGCGCAGCTACAGCATGCAGATGGGCGAGGTCCATCTGCCCGGCGTGGATCTCTACATGCTCAATGACACCCAGGAAGTCAAGCGAGTCATGCAGAGCGAGGCGCAGCAGTTTCCCAAGAGCCATCTGTTGCACGAGTCGCTGGAGCCCTTGCTGGGGGACAGCATCTTCACGACCAATGGCGAGCAGTGGCAGCGTCAGCGCACCATGATGAACCCGGCGTTTGCCCAGGCCCGCGTGAACGTCGCGTTCCCGCGCATGCTGGGTGCCGCGCAAGCCATGCTGGAGCGCCTGGATGCCGTGGATGAGGAGCAGCCCTACGACATCGAGATCGAGATGACTCATGTCACTGCCGATATCATTTTCCGCACGATTTTTTCCACGCCCTTGCAGGGGCCCGATGCGCATCGCATCTTCGACGCCTTTGCCCGCTACCAGGCGCTTGCCCCCAAGCTCATGCTGCCGGCTTTGTTCGGCGTTCGCTGGCTGACCATGCCCTGGTATCGCTGGCAGAGCAACCAGGCTGCGACGGAGATTCGCGGCCTGCTGCACGCCATGATCAAGCCGCGCTATGAAGCGCATCTGAGGGGCGAGGCCGAGGAGCAGGAGGATATTCTTGCCGCCTTCATGCAGGCCAAGGATCCTAATACGGGCGAGCCTTTCAACGAGGAAGAGTTGGTCAATCAGGTTGCCATGCTGTTTCTGGCGGGGCATGAAACCTCTGCCAGCGCACTGACCTGGGCCAGCTATCTGCTGTCCCAGTCTCCCGACATACAGCAACGTGCCTACGAGCAGGTGCTGGAGGTGGCCGGTGATCGTCTTCCGCAGCAGGCCGATATGAAGAGTTTCTCGCAGGTCTGGAATATTTTTCGCGAGACCTTGCGCCTGTTCCCGCCAGTGGGCTTCTTTGCGCGGGAGAACGTGCAATCCTGCCCCATCCGGGGCAAGCAATTGAAGGAGCGCAGCACGGTGGTGGTGGCACCCTGGCTGCTGCAACGCCACCGCAAATGGTGGCAGAACCCCGATGCCTTCGATCCTGATCGCTTTGACCGTGAGGAAGACAAGGAGGCGATCAAGCATGCCTACATGCCTTTCAGCATGGGCCCGCGTGTCTGTCTGGGCGCTGCATTTGCCCTGCAGGAAGCGGTCCTGATTCTGGCCTGCCTGCTGCAGCGCTATGAAATCCTGCCTGCACCAGGCCATGTGCCGCAGCCCGTGGGGCGGTTGACGATTCGCTCCGAAAATGGAGTGCGTATCAAGTTGCGCAAGAGAGAGGCTGCATGAAGGAGCGCCTGGCAGGTTTTGTGTTGATGTGCGCCGTCGTCCCGCTGGCGGTCGTGGGCTGGCTGATTCTTTGCTGGGTCGGCCTGTTCGGCAAGACGGAGCGGGGCAGGGCCGGAGTGCGCGCGCTGGACCATTTCGTCAATGCCGCAGTGCTCAATGGCTATGCCTGGGAAAGCGTCTCATCGCATGCCTGGCGCGAACGCGAGAACAAGCGCTGGGCGCGCTGGGTGATCAGGGTCACAGACCACTTCCAGAAGGATCACTGCATGCGCGCCAACAAGCGCGAGCAGCCCGTGGTGGACCTGATCCTGAAAAAAGGCCTGCAGGGCCAGACGATCAAATAGCTGTTTACCTGGGCTGTCAGTTTTCATTGCGCACGGTTCTCTTCGGGGCAATCGCTTATCAGCAGCATGTCTGCTCATGGATCCTAAGTAACGTTTAGCAGCTCCACGGGCACGGAGTGTTGAGGATGGCTCGGAGCTTTTCACTGACTCGTCCGACATCTGCAGTTTGGATTCTGTTGAGCATGGCGGGCTTTACTGCTGGGCCTGAATGCCGATCCTGGTCATGAAAGCCGGCCAGCGTTTCGCTTCTTCCTGCATAAAGTTACCGAATTGCTCGGGAGTGCTGGACTCGATCGTCAAGCCATAGCCCACAAACGGTTGCGCGAAGTCGGGGTTGGCGAGAGTGGCTTTGACGGCTTTGTTGAGCGTATCCACAATGGGCTCCGGAGTTCCGCTGCGAACCACCAGGCCCCACCAGACACTGATATCGACAGAGGGATAGCCTGCCTGTTTCATCGTAGGAATACCCGGTAGAGCAGGGATTGGCTTGTCTCCAGTCACGGCAAGTGCGCGAAGTCGTTTCCCCTCGACCTGTGGAATCACTGTCGATCCTGCATCGAAGATCATGGTGATGTTGCCGCCCATCACATCGTTGAGGGCCTGAACGCTGCCCTTGTAGGGAACACGCAGGAGTTTGATATCGGCTGCCTGTGAAAATAGCTCGCTTGCAAGATGAAGACTTGTGCCGTCTCCCAGAGATGCGTAGCTTGTCTTACCAGGATTCTTTCTTGCCAGTGCAACCAGATCTTCAACGCTATAGGCAGGAGAATCGGCCCGAACAGTGAGAATGAGAGGCGATGAAAACAATCGGGAGACCGGAATAAAATCCTTTATCGGAGCGTAAGATAATTGCCGATAGATCCCGATATTGGTGGCCATGCTGGACATGGAACCGAGCAAAAGCGTGTATCCATCTGCGGGGGCTCGTAAAGCAGACTCCACGCCGATCACTTGATTGGCGCCCGGCTTATTTTCAATAATCACCGGCTGTTTTAGCTTGTCACTGATATTTTTGGCGAGTGATCGAGAAAATGTATCAGCCAATCCGCCTGGAGGGTAAGGTACGATAAGTCGGATCGGCTTGCTGGGATAAATCTCGCTGGCGTGGACGCCCGTCATTGCAATTGTGCAGGTGGCAATGGTGATGCACGAGAATTTAAAGTTGAATCTCATGGGTTGTCTCCGATATAAGTTTTTAATGCCCGTCAAAAATATGAATGTTGGCCTTGAATTATTAGTTGCCCCTGGTGTGAAGCATTGCTTTATGGCTATGCTGCCTGCAACTGAAGAAATGGCATGTGTGTGATCTCAAGTTATGATAGATATTTTGATCAGTGAATGGATCTTGAGATTATTTAATTTTCGAGGATGAGAAATTAACCGACGAGTTCTCGTGCTTTTTGCAAAATACTGCCTGCATCAGGAATGACAGCGGTTTGCAGATGGGGCGCTGCGGGAATGCGAATATCCGGAGTTGCCAGACGGATCACGGGTTTCTTGAGGGCTGTGAAGGACTCGGCATGGACGCGGGCCGCAATCTCGGCGCCGAACCCGCCGGTCAGGTTGGCTTCATGGACGATCAGCAATCGACCGGTTTTCTGCACGCTTTGCTGCAGCGTGGGCCAATCGAAAGGCGCTAACCAGCGTGCATTGATGACCTCGGCATTGATGCCATGCTCGGCTTGCAAGGCGTGCGCTGCTTCATGAACGCGGTGCAGCATGCTGCCCCAGGTCACGATGGTCAGGTCGCAGCCGCCGCGTGTGATGTGAGCGTCAAAGCTGCTTTGCGCCGGGCCGTTCAGGGTGACCGGCTCCGTCAGGGTGTGATAAAGCCCCCGGTTCTCGATGATCAGACTCGGGTCATTGCAGGCGATGCCAGTCAGCAGCATGTCGTAGGCATCCTGCACGGTCGCCGGCAGCCCGACCCGTAGACCGGGCACATGGGCAAACATGGCCTCGAGGTTCTGTGAGTGCTGGGCGCAGGAGCCGGGCAGGGCGCCTTGCTGCGTGCGGATGGTCATTGGGGCCTGCAGCTTGCCGGCCGAGACATAGCGCACATTGGCAGCCTGATTCACGATCTGGTCCATGGCGACCAGGCTGAAGTCGATCCACATGATCTCGACAATAGGTCTGAGGCCACACATGGCAGCGCCGACAGCGGTGCCCAGCATCGCGGTTTCACTGATCGGCGTGTCAAAAACCCGTGCGCTGCCGAACTCCTTTTGCAGATCCTTGGTGACCCCGAAAACGCCACCGGGTTTGGCCACATCCTCGCCGAAGAGCAAGGTTTCAGGCATTTCCTTCAAGGCTCTGTTCAAGGCAGCGTTGATGGCCTTGGCGTAGCTCAGTTGTAGGGTCGATGTGGTTTGTTCATGCTGCATAGAGGTGTTCCATCACGGTGTCGGTAGAGGCCAGGGGGGCTTTGAGTGCCTTGGCGGTGGCCGCGTCGATATGGGTGGCGGCATTGAGGTGGATGTTCTGAACCTCGGCATCGGACACACCGCTGAGTTGCAGGCGCTGACCCAGGCGCACGATGGGCTCATGTAGCTTGGCATCGGCAATTTCACGGGCCGTGCGGTAGCTCTGCATGTCGCCGATGTAGTGGCCCACCAGGCGCTGCGTCATCATTTCGATGAGCACAGGCCCATGGCCATTGCGCACCTTCTGAGCGAAATGCTCCATGCATTGCTTGACGCCCAGGATGTCGTTGCCATCGATGCGTACACCGTCCATGCCGAAGGCGCGGGCACGCTTGAAAAGTGCGGCATCGCGCACGGTGTCGGCAATCGGTGTCAGCTCGGCATAGGTGTTGTTCTCGCACAGAAAAATCACTGGCAATTTCAGGTAAGAGGCAAAGTTCATCGCCTCGAAAACGCCTCCTTGATTCATTGCCCCATCACCGAAGGCGGCGATGGTGAGGCTGCCGTCCCTGGCCATCGTGCTGGCCAAGGCGGCGCCGCAGGCTATGGGGGCACCGGCGCCGACGATGGAGTTTTCGCCAAAAAAGCCCCATTCAGGCGCACTGAAGTAGGCAGAGCCGCCACGGCCCGCGCATACCCCGGTCTCACGGGCCAGCAATTCCGCCAGGATGGCTTCGGCTGGAACGCCGCAGGCATGGGCCCAGCCATGGCCGCGATAGGTGGAAAACACCCGATCGCCGGGTTGGCGGGCAGCGCAGGAGCCGCTGTAGATGGCCTCCTGGCCTATGCACAGGTGAACGGAGCCCTGAATTTCGCCGCTTTTGCGCAGGTCCGCAATCCTCTCTTCCAGCAGACGTATGCGGATCATTTGCTCCAGCAACTCCTTTGCCAGAAAGACCTCGCTGTCGTTGATCGGCTCAATGGAATATTGCATCGTCATCTCCTTTTATTTGCGAGCTCTTCGAATCGTTGAAGCAGTTGGACTGCGGAGTTCAGCAGCACGCCCATATCGGAGCCCGGCACAAACATGCGGGCTCCCGCCTCCTGGAAAACGGCCATGTCTGGGGGCGCGCACAAAATGCCTGAGGCCTTGCCCAGGCGAGTCGCGGTCTGTATGGCCTGGACGCAAAGCGCCACCACGCGCTCATGCCGGGGCTGGCCCAGCAGGCCGATGTCTGCGGCCAGATCATGCGGGCCGAGAAAAACGGCATCGACATGGCTGCTGCTTTGCAGAATTGCTTCGAGGTTTTCCACGCCCTGCAGCGATTCGATCTGAATGATCAGTGAGGTTTGTTGGTTGGCCTCTTGCAGGTACTGCTGGTTTCTGCCGTATCGGGCAGCTCGCACCGAGCCGGCGATCCCGCGCTGTCCCAGGGGCGGGTAGTAGGCGTAGCGCACCAGGCGCTGCACTTCTTCCGGGGTTTTGACGTTGGGGAGCATCAGCGAACGCACGCCCAGATCCAGCGCGAGCTTGATCGTGAACTCGTCGATCATGGGCAGGCGCAGCACGGCTTCGGTGCCGCAACCCTTGAGGGCGCACAGTTGTGCATGAAGGTTGACGGCATTGTTAGGCGTGTGCTCGTTGTCGAACAGCAGAAAGTCGAGACCTATTTCGCCAAGGGCTTCGGAGATCTGTGGGCTGTAGGTGCAGCAAAACAGGCCGACGACCTGTCGGCCGGATTGCAGCTTTTGCTTGAGGCTGCTGGCGATCGTGTTCACGCCACGATGCCCTGCTGGTGGCCGAAGCGCTCGACCATCACTTCGTGCAGCCTCTTGTCCCTGTGCGCCACCCAGCCGCCGGAACGCATCTTGTATGACGCGGCATGGGCTGTCGCCCTGGGGGCTTGCTGTGTTTCCTTCAGTGCACGCACCGCCTGCAGCATGTGGCGACGAAAGCGCGCAACGCCCACATCGGTCGGAAAGAGGTGCTCACGGGTGCGGTCGGCAATCGAGCCTTGGCTGTCCTGAATGGCAGCATCTTGCTCGGAGACGCCCTCGATGCCCGTGAAGCTATGGCTTTTTTGGGCGGCACGGTCAATCAGGTAGTCGTTGCCCTTGGTGCGCAGAGGAATGTAGTTCTCGTCGACTTGCGCGTGCACGGTATGGCCCATCTTGCAGCGGGCGATTTCCTCATCGCTCAGCGGGCGATCGGGGTTCCACGTGTAGGTGTAGATCCAGCAGGAGTGGTCATCCACGGGCACAAAGGTCTGACCGTGGTAGTTCTCTCCAGGAAAGGCACTCGGCACCAGAGCATGGTTGGGATGCATGAACTGGGCAATACGCCAGTACAGATCGTCGTCGTCGGCCTTGCGCGCGCCACCAATCGTCAGGCCTACATCGGTTTCCAGTACCTCAAATTTGGGCATCGGGTCGTCCTTGACCCAGCGGATGCGTGCGTTCTGGGCGGATTGTGCGCCGATAGCAGCGTGCTGCAGCTTGCTCAGTGCTTCTTCTTCGTCCTTGGCAATGACCATGTGAAGAAAGGAAAAATGGGCGGTGTCGATGGCGCCTTCCAGGCATTGCGCCCAGTTGCAGTCCTGCCATTTCTTGGAAACATAAACATGAGTCGGGGGAACGGTGGTGAATTCCATGGCCGGGAACTCGGGGGCTTCTTCCTTGGGGCCCATATAGGCCCAGATGTATCCTCCCGCTTCGTGGGTTGGGTAGGACTTGATATCGAGCTTTTCACGGCAGGTCCCTGGAGCGGCAATCGGAATGTCGATGCATTTGCCATGGCGATCAAACTTGAGGCCATGAAATACACAGCGAATACCGCCTTCTTCATTTCTGCCGTAATAGAGACTGGCGCCGCGGTGCGGGCAAACATGATCCATCAGACCTACAAAGCCAGCGGTATCTCGAAAGGCCAAAAGGTCTTCGCCAAGGACTTTCACTTTCCTGGGAGAGCCATCGGCCTCGGGAAGTTCGCAGGAAAGCAAAACGGGTTGCCAGAATCTCCGGAAATACTCACCCGTCCCCGTTTCAGGCTGAGTGGATGTCAATAGCTGATTTTCTTCATGGTTCAAGATGAAAGCTCCGCGTTATTGATGGGTTTGATTCCGTGGGATCGGAGTCGGATTGGTGTGTTCTCTGTTTGACCTAACTGGGTGGTGGCAAAGCCGGAATACGTATATATTGTTTTTGAAATCGGAACAAAAAATATATTTCGTTTCGCATGTCGAAACAGCGTTCTACACAGCGAGTCAATCTATGACCGATCTTCTTAAAGACGACAAAAATCCCTCAGATCGACAGTTCGCCTACACGCTTGCCAGAGGCATGGATGTGCTGCGTTGCTTCTCGCCGGAGCGTGGAAGTCTGAGCAACAAGGAGCTTTCGGAGTTGACGGGTATGCCGAAAGCGACGGTTTCCCGCTTCACCTATACCTTGATGCAATTGGGCTATTTGCGCTCTGACAAGGATACGGGCCGCTATCTGCTGGCTCCGGCGATCCTGACCCTGGCCTACCCTTTGCTTGCGAATCTCGGGGTGCGCCAAATGGCCAGGCCCGCCATGCATGATTTTGCAAATGCGGTTCAAGGTTCGGTGTCTCTCGGTTTTCGGGAGCGCATGCAAATGGTTTATGTGGAGACGGCAAGGGCTCGCTCTGTGTACTCAGCCAATATGGCTGAAGTAGGGATGGCACATTCGATGATTTCGAGTGCAATTGGTCGTGCCTATTTATGTGCCTGCACTCCCGTGGAGCGGGATGCCTTGCTCAATGAGGCCAAGGTGAAAACACCCGAGCTATGGGAAAAATTTGGCGAGGCGGTGGAGCGTAGCTTGGCGGAATATCGAGTAAAGCGCTTTTGTTATTCGTATGGTGATTTGAGGCCTGATATTTATGCAGTGGCGGTTCCCTTGATCCGGGAACCGAATACGGAAATTGCCGTCATGAATTGCGTGCTGCAGTCATATCAGGTGGCAAAAGGCGAGCTTGAGTCCAATTACGGCCCTCGATTGCTGTCGCTGGTTGGCAGTTTGACGGGGGTGTTGCAATGAGGTAGGGGAGTCCACAGTGGGAAAAATCAAGGTCAAGGTGACGAGGAAAACGGCGGAAACCGATGAAATATCCAGCTACCGGCTGGAAGCTGCTGGGCCACAGCCGTTGCCGCACTTCTCACCGGGATCGCATATTGACGTGCATCTGCCCAATGGCCTTATCCGTCAGTACTCGTTGATGAACACGCGGGGTGCGTATTACGAGATCGCCGTCCTCAGAAGTCCGCAGGGTCGTGGCGGGTCGATCACCATGCACGCAGCGGTAAAGCAGGGCGACGAGCTCTGGATCAGCGCACCGCGCAACCACTTTGCACTGCGGGAGGATGCCGCACATTCGCTGCTGATAGCTGGCGGCATCGGCATCACCCCCATGGTGGGTATGGCGCGTCGTCTGCAGGCACTGGGATGCGGCTTTCGTCTGCACTACGCAGCACGCAGCCGCGACAGGATGGCGTTCCATGGCCTATTGGCTGCAGAGCTGGGCGAACACGCGCAGTTTCACTTTGATGGCCAAAGCGGGCTGGATCTGGCAGCCTTGCTGGAGAATCCCGGTGCCGATACCCATCTTTATGTGTGTGGCCCCAAAGGTCTCATCGACGCGGTCCTTGGCTGTGCTCAAAGCCTGGGCTGGGCTTCGGATCGCGTGCACTACGAATTGTTTGCTGCGGAGGTCTCGCAGGCCGACTCCAGCGGATTCGACATAGAAATTCAAGGTCTGGGCCGGATCGTGCGGGTGCCAGAGGGCGTCTCGGCAGTCAATGCGCTGGCCGCTGCAGGTATACAGATTCCGGTCTCGTGCGAGCAAGGCGTGTGCGGTACCTGTCTGACCAGGGTGGTCGAAGGTGAGCCCGAGCATCGCGACATGTACCTCACGGATGATGAAAAACGGTCTTGCACCGTTTTCCTGCCTTGTTGCTCACGGGCCAAGTCCAGCATGCTCGTGATTGCGCTCTGAGCGCATGGCACTATCGAGCTTGCTTGCGCTGCATCTGTGGGCGGTGAGATATGGGGCGGGGCGATCAAATAAGAGGCTGGCCGCCCCGTTCAGCCGATTGAGCCGAATCCGCGCATTACGCCTCTTTACGCTTCGAGATTGATACAGGTCAGCGGGAATGGGCCCTGGCGCGTTAAGGACTGAAGCGTTTCCGCGATGAAGCGCGATCTCGCCGGCCCCACGGTGATCTATATCGAGCATGGAGAGGTATGTCCAATCGCACTTCAATCATTCGCAGTCTGGCGGCCTTGGCGCTGGTTTGCGCAGCGGGTGCCGCCCAGGCCCAGGCCTATATCAGCGGCTCCATCTCGGGGCAGCTGGCGCCCGGGGTCTACGGTCAGGTCAATATCGGCAATGCGCCGCCGCAGCTGCTTTATGCCCAGCCGATGTGGGGCGGCCCGGTAGTGCCGCAGGTGCAGCCCATCTATATGTGGGTACCGCCCGGCCATTCGCGTAACTGGCGCCGTTACTGCGGTCGCTACCATGCCTGCGGCCAGCCGGTCTATTTCCTGCGCAATCCGCCACCCCATTGGCGTGCAGGACCTCCGCCCCATCACCATCACGACAGGCGCGACTGGCGTGATGATCGCCGCGATCATCGTCACTGGGACAGAAGCGATCGCCACGACCGACGTGACTGGGACAGGCATGACCGTGACGACCGGGGGCGCGGCCATGGTCACGGTCGTGGACATGGACGCCATGGCGACTAAATTAGGGGTTAACCACTAAATTTACTGTTGCTTATGCACAGCAATGATGGCCGAATGCTATTGAAAAAATAGCATTCGGCCTTTTCTCTTTATTGGCTCCACACTCTGTTTGTAGGTATTTATACGTGATATGAGCAAGCACTTTGCTATGCCTTCCTGGCATAGCTGCTAGCGGAGGGCTTGCCTAGTAGGGGCGCTCGGGGCTGCCGACAATAGTCTCATTCGTTTTGACTAGACGGTTGCCCTTGCGCAAACCCTGTCGAGCGCCCCAGTCCTGCCGGTGCAGTGTGCCGCAGCTTGAGGGAGTAGCTCGCAAAGCCTTGAAGGCTGGGTTGCGGAATCTGGCAGGGCAGCCACCGCATCCACTTCAGGAGTCTTTCGGCATGAGCGCAGCACTCAAAGGCATTTCTTCCATGGCAACCCGCCAGGTCCTCGCCGATCTGGCAGCAGCCTGGCAGGAGCAGGGCGGCGAGCCGGTGCAGATCGAATCCGTGGGCGGTGTGGATGCCGCGCAGCGCGTGCAGTCTGGTGAAGAGTCCTTCGATGTGGTCTTCCTGGCCTCCAACGCCATCGACAAGCTGCAGGCCGCTGGCCGCGTGGTTGCAGGCAGCAAGGTGGATCTGGTGCTCTCCAGCACCGCTGTCGCCGTGCCTGCCGATGCGGCCCAGCCCGATATCGGCTCTGAGGAGGCCGTGCGCGCTGCCGTGCTGGCCGCGCCCAGCATCGGTTACTCCACCGGTCCCAGCGGCGTGGCGCTGCAAAAGCTGTTCGAGCGCTGGGGCATTGCCGATCAGATCCAGTCCCGCATCGTGCAGGCCAGGCCCGGCGTTCCCGTGGGCTCCATGATTGCTTCGGGCGAAGTGGCGCTGGGCTTTCAGCAGCTGAGCGAGCTGATCCATGTCGAAGGCATCCGCATCGTGGGCGGCCTGCCTGCCGCGATTGCCATCGACACCGTGTTTTCGGCCGGCCTGGTGGCGGGCTCGGCCCATGCCGATGCCGTGCAGCGCCTGCTGGCCTTCATGGCTTCGCCTGAGGCCGCAGCGGCCAAGCGCCGCCAGGGCATGGAACCCGCTTGAATTGATTCGTGTCCAGGCGGGGGCCTGGGCACTGCACCCCATCCAGCAAAAGGGCAGTCATAGCCCTTTCGTGACGGACGTACCAGATGCCTTCGAGGCTTTGGCGCCAGCCGCGAGACAGGAGATAGAGGCGACAAAGAGAGGCAACTGAGATTCCAACTATGACTTCGCAAACTAGCAAACAGAACACCGACCCGACGGTCGTCAACGTGCAGACCGTGCTCAACGAGAGCCCGTTTTCGGGCTTTCAGTGGGGGATTTTCTTCCTCTGCTTCTTGATTGTTCTGCTCGACGGTTTTGATACCGCCGCCATCGGCTTCATCGCGCCTTCGCTGCTTGGCGAATGGGGCATCGACAAATCCCATCTGGGTCCGGTGCTGAGCGCTGCCCTGTTCGGCCTGGCGTTCGGCGCGCTGGGCGCGGGTCCGCTGGCAGACCGCGTGGGTCGCAAGACCGTGCTGATCATCGCCGCGGTGGTGATGGGCGGTGCATCGATTGCTTCCGGCCTGGTGCATGACCTGCAAGGCCTGACCATCTGGCGCTTCATCACCGGCCTGGGTCTTGGCGCCGCCATGCCCAACGCCATCACGCTGATGAACGAATACTGCCCTGACAGCAAGCGTTCCTTCATTACCAACTGCATGTTCTGCGGCTTCCCCATTGGCTCGGCCTTCGGTGGCTTTATCGCAGCCTGGATGATTCCGCATTTCGGCTGGCGCAGCCTGCTGATCGTGGGCGGCGTGGTGCCCCTGATCCTGGCCGTGCTGATGATCGTGATGCTGCCCGAGTCGGTGCGTTTCATGGTGCTCAAGAACTACTCGGCCGACCGTGTACGCAAGGTGATGGTGCGTATCGCCGCAGGCACGCGCAATGCCGCGCGCTTCGTTCTGAACGACGGCGGCGAGGCTGCCGCCCAGGCACAGCAAGGCCCCCAGGGCCTGCGTCTGGTGTTCTCGCAGAAATATCTGGTCGGCACGCTGGCCCTGTGGGTGACATATTTCATGGGCCTGGTGATCGTCTACGGCCTGGTCAACTGGATGCCTGTGCTGTTCAAGGAAGCGGGCGTGCCCGCCAGCCAGGCTGCCGTGATTGCCGCGCTGTTCCAGCTCGGCGGCGTGGGCGCGATCTTCGTCGGTCTGCTGATGGACCGCTGGAATGCCAATCTGATCATCGCGACGGGATACTTCCTGACCAGCCTGGGCGTGGCCTTCATCGGCCAGGTGCTCGGCGGCGGCGTGGGCATGCTGGTGGCTTCGGTCTTCATTGCCGGTTTGCTGATGAATGCGGCACAGTCGTCCATGCAGGCGCTGGCTGCCGAGTACTACCCCACGGAATGCCGCGCCAGCGGTGTGTCCTGGATGCTGGGCATTGGCCGCTTTGGCGGCATTGCAGGCTCCTTCCTGGTGGCCGAGCTGTCGCGCCGTCACCTGGAGCTGCCGCAGGTCTTCATGGTGGTTGCCATTCCTGGCGTCATCGCTGCGCTGGCGCTGCTGGTCAAGAACCGCTATGCCGGCGGCGCACCGCGCACCTCCATGCTGGGCCTGGGCGGCGCGCACTGAACTTTTTGATAGACGAATTATTTTGAACGGAGCTTGAAGATGATCATTGACGTACACGGTCACTACACCACGGCGCCAGCGGCCCTGGGCGCATGGCGCGATCTGCAGATCGCCGGCCTCAAGGACCCGAGCAAGACCCCGTCGGTGGCCGATCTAAAGATCAGCGACGATGAAATCCGCGAGACCATCGAAACCAACCAGCTGCGCCTGATGAAGGAGCGTGGTTCCGATCTGACCATCTTCAGCCCCCGTGCCTCGTTCATGGCGCACCACATCGGTGACTTCCAGACCTCCAGCACCTGGGCCGCCATCTGCAACGAGCTTTGCTTCCGCGTCAGCGAGCTGTTCCCCGACCACTTCATTCCCGCCGCCATGCTGCCCCAGTCGCCCGGCGTGGACCCTGCAACCTGCATCCCAGAGCTGGTCAAGTGCGTTGAGCAGTACGGCAACGTGGGCCTGAACCTGAACCCCGATCCCTCGGGTGGCCACTGGACTTCGCCCCCGCTGTCCGACAAGAGCTGGTATCCCATCTACGAAAAGATGGTGGAGTACGACATCCCTGCGATGATCCACGTCTCCACCAGCTGCAACAGCTGCTTCCACACCACGGGCAGCCACTATCTGAATGCCGACACCACGGCCTTCATGCAGTGCCTGACTTCGGATCTGTTCAAGGACTTCCCGACCCTGAAGTTCCTGATTCCCCATGGCGGCGGTGCCGTGCCTTACCACTGGGGCCGTTTCCGCGGTCTGGCGCAGGAGATGAAGAAGCCGCTGCTGGAAGAGCATCTGCTCAACAACATCTACTTCGACACCTGCGTCTATCACCAGCCCGGCATCAACCTGCTGACGGAAGTGATTCCGACCAAGAACATTCTGTTCGCCAGCGAAATGATCGGCGCCGTGCGCGGCATCGATCCGCAGACCGGTCACTACTACGACGACACCAAGCGCTACATCGAAGCCACGCAGAACCTGACGGCTGATGAAAAGCACGCCGTCTACGAAGGCAATGCCCGCCGCGTGTTCACGCGCCTGGACAAGGCGCTGAAGGCCAAGGGTCTGTAACTTCACAAAAAAGAGAGCTGCCATCGCACGGTATGAAACGTTTTCAATACGAAAACCATTCAAGTCTGATGATTTACAAGCGATAGCAGCTCACTTTTTTGATTCAATAACGTCAAAGCAAAGAGGTATTTCCATGTACGAACTGGGAGTTGTCTATCGCAATATCCAGCGCGCCGACCGCGCTGCTGCTGACGGCCTGGCCGCCCTGGGCTCCGCCACCGTGCACGAGGCCATGGGCCGCGTCGGTCTGCTCAAGCCCTATATGCGCCCCATCTATGCCGGCAAGCAGGTCTCGGGCACGGCAGTCACCGTGCTGCTGCAGCCCGGCGACAATTGGATGATGCATGTGGCGGCCGAGCAGATTCAGCCCGGCGACATCGTGGTCGCTGCCGTCACCGCCGAGTGCACCGACGGCTACTTCGGCGACCTGCTGGCCACCAGCTTCCAGGCGCGCGGCGCACGCGCGCTGATCATCGATGCCGGCGTGCGCGACGTGAAGACGCTGCAGGAGATGGACTTCCCGGTCTGGAGCAAGGCCATCTCTTCCAAGGGCACGATCAAGGCCACCCTGGGCTCGGTCAACATCCCCATCGTCTGCGCCGGCATGCTGGTCACGCCCGGTGACGTGATCGTGGCCGACGACGACGGCGTGGTCTGCGTGCCCGCCGCGCGTGCCGTGGAAGTGCTGGCTGCTGCCCAGAAGCGCGAAAGCTTCGAGGGCGAAAAGCGCGCCAAGCTGGCCTCGGGCGTCCTGGGCCTGGATATGTACAAGATGCGCGAGCCCCTGGAAAAGGCCGGCCTGAAATATATTGACTAACACCCCCTGAGTCGCTTCGCCTAGGCGGCCCCGCGCCTTCCCCCTCTCTCGCTTTGCGGAGGGGGACGATGCCCTCGCTGCGAGGCGGCTCTTGCTTGGCATCTCTGAGTTGTGCGGCGCCAGTATTGGCGGCTATGGCCCACTCACAGACTATCGAGGAAAAGACAAATGAGCCAATTTGAAAAGACCCCCGGCTGGCTGGACTGGTACGCCAACCCCAGCAAGCCCCAGTTCAAGCTGCCTGCCGGCGCTGTGGATGCGCACTGCCACGTGTTCGGCCCCGGCAACGAGTTCCCCTTCGCCCCCGAGCGCAAGTACACCCCCTGCGATGCCAGCAAGGCCCAGCTGTATGCGCTGCGCGACCATCTGGGTTTTGCACGCAATGTGGTGGTGCAGGCCACCTGCCACGGTGCGGACAACCGCGCCATGGTCGATGCCTGTAAGTCCTCGGGCGGCAAGGCCCGTGGCGTGGCCACGGTCAAGCGCTCCATCAGCGATGCCGAGCTGCAGGAGCTGCACGACGCCGGCGTGCGCGGCGTGCGCTTCAACTTCGTCAAGCGTCTGGTGGACTTCACGCCCAAGGACGAGCTGATGGAGATCGCGGGCCGTATCGCCAAGCTGGGCTGGCATGTGGTGATCTATTTCGAAGCAGTGGACCTGCCCGAGCTGTGGGACTTCTTCACCGCGCTGCCCACCACCGTGGTGGTCGACCACATGGGCCGCCCCGACGTCACCAAGGGCGTGGACAGCGAAGAGTTCGCCCTGTTCCTGAAGTTCATGCGCGAGCACCAGAACGTGTGGAGCAAGGTGTCCTGCCCCGAGCGTCTGTCCGTCACCGGCCCCAAGGCCCTTCATGGTGAGCAGAACGCCTACCAGGACGTGGTGCCTTTCGCGCGCCGCGTGGTCGAGGAATTCCCCGATCGCGTGCTCTGGGGCACGGACTGGCCGCACCCCAACCTGAAGGACCACATGCCCGACGACGGCCTGCTGGTGGACTTCATTCCCCATATCGCTCCTACCGCGCAGCTGCAGCAAAAGCTGCTGGTGGACAACCCCATGCGTCTGTACTGGCCCGAAGAGGTCTGACGGAGTTCCGGCGACACATACACCCGGAAACAGGCCGCAGCCTTGTCGCATGGGCTGCGCCATCCGTAAACAAGGAGAATTTATGGCTTTGGAAAAACCGTATCTGGACGTGCCCGGCACCATCATTTTCGATGCCGAGCAGTCCCGCAGGGGCTACTGGCTCAACCAGTTCTGCATGAGCCTGATGAAGGCCGAGAACCGCGATCGCTTCCGCGCCAACGAGCGTGCATATCTCGACGAGTGGGCGATGACCGAGGAGCAGAAGCAGGCCGTGCTGGCGCGCGATCTGAACTGGTGCATGCGCACCGGCGGCAATATCTACTTCCTGGCCAAGATCGGCGCCACCGACGGCAAGAGCTTCCAGCAGATGGCCGGCTCCATGACCGGCATGACCGAAGAAGAGTATCGCGCCATGATGATGGGCGGCGGCCGCTCTGCCGAAGGCAATCGCTATGTGGGTGAGGACGGCGATGCGCAGGCACACCATCAGCCCCAGGGCAGCGCAGGCAACCAGAACAAGGAAGGCAACTAAGACATGGCACGCATCACCGCATCCGTTTTCACCTCGCACGTGCCTGCCATCGGCGCCGCCATGGACATGGGCAAGACCCAGGAAGCCTACTGGGCGCCCCTGTTCAAGGGTTATGACTTCTCCCGCCAGTGGATGAAGGACAACAAGCCCGACGTGATCTTCCTGGTCTACAACGACCACGCCACGGCCTTCAGCCTGGACTGCATTCCCACCTTCGCCATCGGCACGGCTGCGGAATTCCAGCCCGCCGACGAAGGCTGGGGCCCGCGCCCCGTGCCCAAGGTGGTCGGCCATCCCGATCTGGCCAGCCACATTGCCCAATCCGTGATTCAGCAGGACTTCGACCTGACCATCGTCAACAAGATGGACGTGGACCACGGCCTCACGGTGCCGCTGTCGCTGATGTGCGGCGAGCAGGACCCCAAGACCGGCTCCTGGCCTTGCCCGGTGATCCCCTTCGCCGTGAACGTGGTGCAGTATCCTGTGCCCACCGGCCAGCGCTGCTTCAACCTGGGTCGCGCCATCCGCAAGGCCGTGGAGAGCTACGACCAGGACATCAACGTGCATATCTGGGGCACGGGCGGCATGAGCCATCAGTTGCAGGGTGCGCGTGCTGGTCTGATCAACAAGGAATGGGACAACCAGTTCCTGGACCTGCTGGTCGAGAACCCGCACGGACTGGCGCAGATGCCGCATATCGACTATGTGCGCGAAGCCGGCTCGGAAGGCATCGAGCTGGTGATGTGGCTGATTGCACGCGGCGCCATGTCCGATGTGGACGGCCCCGCACCGCTGCCCAAGGTGGCGCACCGCTTCTACCATGTGCCCGCATCGAACACCGCAGTGGGCCATCTGATCCTCGAGAATCAGTAAACGTCTCACCACGTTCGCTGCTTCGCGTATTCACTGCCCCCTGTGGGGGGCTTCGCCTCCCTGAGGCGGCTCTACGGAGATCCCAATCATGAGCAAGACCATCAAAGTAGCGCTGGCTGGCGCAGGTGCCTTCGGCAT
Organism: Comamonas sp. C24C; assembly: GCF_053345995.1. Lineage (NCBI taxonomy): Bacteria > Pseudomonadati > Pseudomonadota > Betaproteobacteria > Burkholderiales > Comamonadaceae > Comamonas > Comamonas sp. C24C. Next base: position 28,254 of record NZ_JBKFBC010000007.1, read on the forward strand.
CAAGCACCTGGACGGCATCAAGAACATCGACGGCGTGGAAGTCGTCTCCCTGGTCGGTCGTCGCTTTGACCAGACCAAGGAAGTGGCCGACAAGTACGGTATCGCACATGTGGCAACCGATCTGGCCGAAAGCCTGGCGCTGCCCGAAGTCGATGCCGTGATCCTGTGCACGCCCACGCAGATGCACGCCGAGCAGGCTATCGCCTGTATGAAGGCCGGCAAGCACGTACAGGTGGAGATTCCTCTGGCCGATGCCCTGAAGGACGCCCAGGAAGTGGCTGAGCTGCAAAAGCAGACCGGTCTGGTGGCCATGGTGGGCCATACCCGCCGCTTCAATCCCAGCCACCAGTGGGTGCACAAGAAGATCGAGGCCGGCGAGTTCAACATCCAGCAGATGGATGTGCAAACCTACTTCTTCCGCCGCACCAATATGAATGCGCTGGGCCAGGCCCGCAGCTGGACCGACCATCTGCTGTGGCACCATGCTGCCCACACAGTGGACCTGTTCGCCTACCAGGCCGGTAGCCCCATCGTCAAGGCCAACGCCGTGCAAGGCCCGATCCACAAGGATCTGGGCATCGCCATGGACATGAGCATCCAGCTCAAGGCCGCCAACGGCGCGATCTGCACGCTGAGCCTGTCGTTCAACAATGACGGCCCTCTGGGCACCTTCTTCCGCTACATCGGCGACACCGGCACCTATCTGGCCCGCTACGACGATCTGTACACCGGCAAGGACGAGAAGATCGACGTGTCCCAGGTCGACGTGTCCATGAACGGCATTGAGCTGCAGGACCGCGAATTCTTCGCCGCCATCCGCGAAGGCCGCGAACCCAACTCCAGCGTGCAGCAGGTCTTCAACTGCTACAAGGTCCTGCACGACCTGGAGCAGCAACTGAGCGCGGATTGATCAGCACGGACTGGTCGCCTGGCGCATCTCCGCACGAAAGCC
>NZ_JBKFBC010000007.1:29351-111987 GCF_053345995.1 Comamonas sp. C24C
GGTCCTACACCGAGGCTATACCTCCCAGGAACCATGGCGCAGCTGACGGGGGGATTGGCCAAACCAGCGCTGGCATGCTCGGGTGAGCACGGCCTGGTCTGAATACCCCAGCAATTGCGCGATATGGCCCAGGCTCAGCTCGGGCTGTGCGAGCAATTGGGCCACCCAGGTCTTGCGTGCGCTATCGCGCAGTTCCTCGAAGGCCGCGCCTTCCGCTTGCAGGCGTCGCTGCAGGGTGCGCGGGTGCTGGCTCAGGGCGCGTGCCGCCGAGGGCAGGTCGGCCATGCCCATGCGAACCAGATTGGCCAGCGCGTTGCGCACCTGGTCCGTCACACTGGTATCCCTGCCTGGTGCGGCTCCCAGCAGGAAACGTTCGACAAACTGCTGCAGCAGCCGGTTGTGCCGAGGCATGGGCTGACGCCAGGCCAGCGGGTCGACGGCAATGCCGTCAAAGCTGGAGCCAAAGCGCGGCAACTGGCCCAGGTGCCGCCGGTATTGCGCGCTGCTGCCCACGGGGGCATGGCGCAGATGGATGGCGGAGGGGCGCAGCGCACCTTCGGACAGCACATGGATCAGGCGGCACATATAGGCCACGCAGATTTCCGTGCCCTGGGGCATGTGGGCGTGGGAGGGCAGGCGCGAGAGCACTTCCACGCATTCCAGCCCCTCGTCAGGCACCATGAAGGTTCTGTAGCTCAAGGTGGGGTTGTGGAAGTGGACATATTTGCCGCCCTGCATCATGCCTTCGCGCACGGTGGGCGCTGACTGTATGACCAGCCCCAGCAAGCCCAGGGTTTCGACACCTTGCCGGGCGCACAGGCGCAGCCCGAAATCCTGCACGCCCAGCACACAGGCGGCTTCCTCTATGACCAGGGCCACGGCGTGACTGGGCAGGTAGCGCTCGGGGTCGGCCAGATCGACAGGCACCAGGCCGCAGGCGCGCAGTATGGCGGCGGGGTCACCGCCCTGTGCGCGCACCAGGTCTTCAAAGCCCGCAAGCGAGGCGGCGCGGACACTGGTCATGACGGCGGAATCAGCAGGCTTGGTAGGCATCGGGGTATGTACTGCATGTCGTTCAACATCAAAATCCTGTCGCGCAAACACAAGTTTTGCCAGAGGGCTAGACCTAGCATGGCTGCGTGACAGACACGATTGACGCAAATCAGATCTAGGCGGGAGCTTCACCTCCAGGCCACGATCCCGGCTCATTCCTGTCGGCTCACACCCCAGCAGACAAGCAGGAGACACCCGGTATGGCACAGCATTTCGACTTTCTCATCATCGGCGCCGGTATTTCCGGCATTGGTGCGGCGCGTCATCTGCGTGAGCAGTTCGCGGACCGCAGCCTCGCCATCCTCGAGGCCATGGACGGCTTCGGTGGCACCTGGTGGACGCACCGCTACCCAGGGGCTCGCTCGGACAGCGACCTGTTCACCTATGGCTATGGCTTCAAGCCCTGGACGGGCAATGCCATTGCCACGGCGGACGAGATTCGCCACTACCTGGCCGAGACCATTGAGGAGAACGGTCTGGCCCCGCTGATCCGCTACGACCACAAGGTGCAGTCGGCCCGCTGGTCGTCCGAGGACAGGCGCTGGATGCTGGAAGTCACCCACGGTGGCTCGGACGAGGTGCAGACCTTCACCACCGGTTTTCTCTGGGTCTGCGCCGGCTATTACGACCACGGCCGGGGCTATACGCCAGAGTGGCCGACGCTCAAGGACTTCAAGGGCCAAGTCATTCACCCGCAGCACTGGCCGAAGGAGCTGGACTACTCGGGCAAGCGCATCGTGGTCATAGGCTCGGGTGCCACGGCGGCCACGCTGATCCCCAGCCTGGCGCCGGATGCTGGCCATGTGACCATGCTGCAGCGCTCGCCCACCTTCTTCCTGCCCGCGTCCGAGCATCCGCTGGTGCCGCTGCTCAAGCCTTTGAACCTGCCTGAGGACTGGTACCACGAGATCATGCGCCGCGCCTTCATCGCGCGCACCGACGAGATCGTGCAGACCTCCAGGCAGTACCCCGAAGCGATGCGCGCCTTCCTGCTTGGCGAGATCCGTTCGCACCTGCCTGAAGGCTTCGACATCGACAAGCACTTCAACCCCGGCTACCGTCCCTGGCAGCAGCGCATTGCCGTGGTGCCCAACGGCGACTTCTTTCAGGCCATGCGAGAGGGCAAGGCCTCGGTGGTGACGGACACCATAGAGAACTTCGACGCCAGCGGCATCCAGCTGACCGGCGGCGGGCATCTGGACGCCGACATCATCGTTACTGCCACGGGCTTCAATCTCAAACTGTTCGGCGGCATTGCGTTCAGCGTGGATGGCGCGCCGGTGGATTTTCGCGAGCGCATCTCCTACCGGGGCGTGATGATCGAGGGCTTGCCCAATATGGCCTACACCCAGGGTTACTTCCGCTCCAGCTGGACGCTGCGCTGCGACCTGGTGTGCGACTGGGTGTGCCGCCTGCTTGCCCATATGCGCGAGCAAGGCCACGCCGAGGTGCGGCCTACGGTGGCTGCAGCCGATGCCGGCATGCCGCGCCTGTCATGGATAGAGGCCGACAACTTCAACGCCGGCTATGTGCTGCGTGCGCAGGATGCCATGTTCGGCCAGGGCGCCCGCCAGCCCTGGAGGCATGACCTGGAGTACGCCGAAGAGCGCGTGGTTCTGCCGGCCGCATCGCTGCAGGACGATGCCTTGGCCTATCGCTAGGCCCGTCCCCCGTATCCCTTGCCTCGATCTTTATAACGACAGGAGACTTCAAGCATGGCTCTCGATCCCCATCTGGCCGGCGTCCTGCAGCAACTGGCCGCTGCCAACAAGAAATCCACCGCCGAAGGCACACCCGAAGAGGGCCGTGCCGGCTATCTGGCGCTGACCCGTGGCTCGCTCACGCCCGAGCAGATCGTGCCCGTGGCCAGCGTGCGGGACACGACCGTGCCCGGCGGCGCAGGCCCTGTGGCCGCGCGCATCTACAGGCCCGAAGGCGCAGGGCCTTTTCCCACCGTGGCCTATTTCCACGGCGGAGGCTATGTCATCGGCAACCTGGACACGCATGACAATATCTGCCGCGAGATCTGCCGTGACGCGCAGGCCGTGGTGGTGTCGGTGGACTACCGGCTGGCCCCCGAGCATCCCTTCCCGGCAGGCATAGAGGACGCTGTGGCTGCCGCCCGATGGGTGGTTGCCAATGCGCCTGAGCTGGGGGGCAACGGCACCGTGGCCGTGGCCGGCGATAGCGCTGGCGGCAACTTCTGCGCCGTGGTGACGCAGCAGCTGCGCGATGCGGGCATTTCCCTGGCTGTGCAATTTCTCATCTACCCCGCGGTAGACCACGCCGCCGCCGAGTACGCCAGCGCCGAGCAGAACGCCAAGGGCTATTTCCTGGAAGCCGAGACCATGGCCTGGTTCTACAACCATTACGCCGGCGCCTGCCCCGATGCGCTGGACCCGCGCCTGGCACCGCTGCAGGCCAGGAGCCTGGCAAACCTGCCACCCGCCTTGATCGTGAATGCCGAGTTCGATCCGCTGCGTGATCAGGGTGCGGCCTATGCCGAGGCACTGCGTGCTGCGGGCGGGCAGGCCGAGCTGATTGAAGGTGCGGGCATGATCCACGGCTTCTTCGACATGGGCCGCTGGTCGCCCGGCGCGCAGGCCGTCATCACGCGCAGCATCGAGCGCTTTGCCGCGCTGCTCAACACAAGAACCCATTGAGGAGGCCCGCAATGACCCATGTGAATCACCTGAGCGTCCTCGGATCGGGCGTGCTGGGTGGCCAGATTGCCTGGCACAGCGCGTTCAAGGGCAAAACCGTTGTTGTCTACGACATCTCGGAAGATGCGCTGGCGCGCTGCCGTGCCGCACAGGCGCAGTACGCAGCCATCTACCTGGCAGAGCTCGGTGCCAGCGAGGCCGACATCGAGACCACGCGCCAGCGCCTGAGCTTCACCACGGACATGGCACAGGCCGTGGCCAAGGCCGATCTGGTCATCGAGGCCGTGCCGGAGATCCCGGATGTCAAGGCAGATGTCTACCGGCAGATGGCGCCGCTGCTGCAGGTCCACACCGTGGTCGCCACCAATTCGTCCACCTTTTTGCCCAGCGATTTTGCGGCTCCCACGGGCCGGCCCGAAAAGTTCTGTGCGCTGCACTACGCCAACTACATCTGGTCGGCCAATGTCGTGGAAATCATGCCGCATGCGGCGACGGCCCGGGCCACGCTGGAGACCGTCACCCGGTTCGGCATCGAGACCGGCATGGTGCCGATTCCCATCCCCGTGGAGCACAACGGCTATGTCATCAACACCTGGTTCCCCGCACTGCTCAAGGCGGCCCAGACGCTGGTGACCAATGGCATCGCCACACCCGAGGATGTGGACCGAACCTTCCTGATTGCCAACCGCGGTGCCCGCATGGGGCCGTTCGGCATGATGGACATCGTGGGCATGAAGACTTGCTACGACGTGTCTTCCTACTGGGGCCGGCTGCAGGGCGATGCGCAGCAGCTGGCCAATGCCGAATACGTCAAGACCCAGTTGATGGACAAGGGCCGTACCGGCATGCTGGCGGGCAAGGGCTATTACGACTACCCGAATCCGGCCTATGCGGCGGCGAACTTTCTGGATGTGCCTGCGCTGTCGCAGCTATCTGACATCGTCGATCGCTGTACTTCAAGAGCCTGAGTCTTTGGTGCGCTTACGGCGCATGCGGTACTGCCACTGTGCCTGTGCCTGATGCTGCAGTGAGGCAGTGCCGGGCAGGTGCCTGACGGGCACAGATTTTGATGCGGACATTATTTTGGCTTGGCATCGGCCATACACGAACCGGAAGGCAGCTGCTGGAATAATATTGCTCCAGCTTGTATAGCGGCCTGCGCCCGCGCTTGGTTCGGTTGAAGGCCTTTGGATGCATAAGGAAAGTTAATGGAAAACCGCAAAATCGGCCCATTCAGCGTGGCCAATGTGGCGCTGGGCTGCATGAATTTCTGCCATGCCTACGGCAACCCCGTCTCCACCGAGCAATCGCACGCCGTGCTGCATGCGGCCCTGGATGCGGGCGTGACCTTGTTCGACACCGCTGCCCTCTATGGCTTTGGCGCCAGCGAATCGCTGATCGGCCCCGTGCTCAAGCCCCATCGCAACCACATCACCCTGGCCAGCAAATGTGGCATGGCCGGCGTGCGCGGCGAAGACGGCGTGATGCGCCGCGTCATCGACGGCCGCCCCCGGACGCTGCGCCAGAACTGCGAAGACAGTCTCAAGCGCCTGGGCACCGATGTGATCGACCTCTACTATCTGCATCGCTGGGACAGGAATGTGCCCATCGAGGAGTCTGTGGGCGAGATGGCGCGCCTGAAGGAAGAGGGCAAGGTTCGCGCCCTGGGCCTGTCGGAAGTGGGGGCCGACGCGCTGCGCCGCGCGCACAAGGAGCACCCGATTGCCGCGCTGCAAAGCGAATATTCGCTGTGGTCGCGCAATGCGGAGCTGGGCACGCTTGCCGCCTGCAAGGAGCTGGGCATTGCCTATGTGGCCTTCAGCCCCATGGGTCGTGCCTTTTTCAGCGGCAAGCTGCAGCAGGTGGACAACCTGGTCAAGGGCGATATCCGCGCCTCCATGCCGCGCTTTGCCGGTGAGGCCTATGCGCAGAATCTGCGCCTGCTGGCGCCCATGCAGGCCGTGGCGGAAAAGGCCGGCTGCACGCTGGCCGAGCTGGCCATCGCCTGGGTGCTGCACCAGGGCGAGCATGTGATTGCCTTGCCCGGCACCACCAGCGTGGAGCATCTGCACGAAGACATTCGCGGCGGCCGCGTCCATCTCGACGCCGAGCTGCTGGCCGAGCTCGATGACATCTTCAAGCCCGAAGCCATTGCAGGTGACCGCTATGCGCTGCAAGGTCAGGGCGAGGTCGATACCGAGAAATACGCGTTTGAAAAGCGCCCAGGCTAGTGCCTTTGCGGACGCCCGGTCAGGGGTGGTCTGCGGCGTTGCCGCGCCGGCGGCGCAAATCCTCGCAATAGCACCACTATTGCTGCGGTATCGCGCGGGGGGGGCCGCCCCCTAGCACCCCATCCCGCGAAGGCCCTAGCGCGGAGGGGAGCGTAAACAGGCTCTGGTTTGCTTCAGGTTTGGGGCAGGGCGTGCAGGGGAATGTCCCTGTCCTGGGCCAGCTGCATCAGTTCCTCGCAGCTGCGCGCGGCCAGAAACCGGGCCACGCCCTGATGAATCTCGGGCTTGCGCATATCGGTTGGGTGGCTGAGCAGCAGGTCCGCCGCTTCGCACAGGCGCTGGGCAAAGTGAGGCTCCAGCGCGGCGACGGCCACGATGCCGTCGGCGCAGGGATAGATGCGGTAGCCCGCATGGGCGCCGCCGACATCGCCCGCGGGCTGGGTCAGACCCCAGTGCCAGGGCAGGGCCAGCCATTGCGCGGCCTGGGCCAGGCCGACTTCGCGCAGGATGCCGCGCCCGCTGCGGCTGCTGACGAGCACGGCCTGGAGCACGGCCTCGCTGGCCATCAGCGCTCCCGCCATATCGGCAAACAGGCTGGGGGGCAGGGCGGTGCTGCGCACCAGTCCGGCTTCGGCCTGATAGGTGAGGTCGTGGCCGGGGACATCGGCCAGCTCGCCAGCACTGCCTACCACGCGCACCAGCGACAGTCGGGGGTAGCGCTGCTGCAGGGCTTCCCAGCCCAGGCCCAGCTTGCTCAGGGCCGAGGGACGGAACGAGGTCAGCAGCACATCGGTTTGCGCCAGTTGCGCATGCAGACTGGCCTGCCCTTCGGCGGTCTTGAGATCGGCCTGCAGGATTTGCACCTGGTCATGCATCTGCGCGTAGGCATCGGGGCAATAGAGACCCATGGGGTCGGCGCTGCGGCCTGCGCCGGCGGCCAGGGGCTCAAGCTTGCGGCAATCGGCTCCCATGCCGGCACAGCGCCACAGGGCGGCAGGCCCGGGCAGGTTCAGAGCCAGGCTGAGTATGCGAATTCCTTGCAGGGGTTGAATGGCGGTGCTGGGCATGAGTGGGAGTATTCCTTGTCTGGACTTGTGCAAGCCAGTGCGGCATCAGGATGGCTTGCTGGAAGCGAAGCCTTTGTCTGATCCTGATTGGCGTGAGTCGTGCTTGTGCAGCTGCAGTTGTAGTGCAAGCGGGCCCCTGGTGCTGGCACTTTCAGGACAGTCTGTTGCGCAGGCGATGCTTTCAGGCGCTGTTGCGCTGTGGCAAGCTTGCCCCATCTAAGAACGTGTTTACGATCTCTACGCAGCCGCGTTGGAGCGCAATCGGGACGAGTTCGAAGCGATGGCCCGCCGCTTGCACCGGGGTGCAAGCAAGAGACAGCGCACAGAAATCGCCCGATTTCGCTCCAACCCTCCGGGACAGTGTCTTTGCGGACGCCCGGTCAGGGGCAGTCTGCGGCGTTGCCTCGCCGGCCGCGCGAATCCTCGCAATAGCACGGCTATTGCTGCGGTATCGCACCTAGCATCCCATCCCGCAAAGCCTCTGTCGCGGCGCGAGGAGATCGTAAACATGTTCTATAAAGCGCCCGTAGGGGCGCATTCGATTGACCGAGATGCGTAGACGTACGCTTTTGTCCCTGGGCGCAGCCTCCGTGTTGGCCGTCGGCGGGGGCTGGAAGGCTTTTTCCATGAACTCCACTTCTTCTTCCCTGTTGCCCGAGCAGCTGTTGCAGCAGCTCAAACCTTCGCCGCGCATGCCGGTGATGTTCCTGGGCCATGGCAGCCCCATGAATGTGATCGAGGACACGCACTGGCGCCAGAGCTGGAAGGCACTGGGCCAGGAGCTGACGGCTAAGGGCATTGCGCCGCAGCTGATTCTCTGCGTCTCGGCCCACTGGCTGACCGAGTCCGACTGGGCGCTGACCGGCATGGCCCAGCCGCGCACGATTCATGATTTCGGCGGTTTTCCGCAAGAGCTGTTTGATCAGCAATATCCGGCCCCCGGCGCGCCCGAGGTGGCCAGGCAGCTCGCAGCCGAGCTGCATTCGCCGCTGGACGGATCGGCCCTGCTGGTGGACCAGAAATGGGGCTTCGACCACGGCACCTGGTCGGTGCTGCTGCCCATGTTTCCCGAGGCCAGTATTCCCGTCATGCAGCTGAGCATGCCTTACGGGCTGGCGCCCGAAAAGCATTTCGAGATGGGTCGCCAGCTGCGCGCGCTGCGTGACCGCGGCGTGCTCATCGTGGGCAGCGGCAATGTCGTGCACAACCTGCGCGCCATGCAGCGCGGTGCCAGCGACAACCAGGCCTATGACTGGACGATCCAGTTCGACACCGAAGTGCAGCAGCGCCTGGACAGCGGCAATCTGGCCGATCTGAGCACCTTCCTGGACTGGGGCCCGCAGGCCCGTCTGGCCCATCCCACGCACGACCACTATCTGCCCCTGCTGTATGCGGCAGGGGCCGTGCAGGAGGGCGAAGCGCCGCGCGTGTTCAACACGGCCTACCAGTATGCGGCGCTGTCCATGCGCTCGGCCATCTGGGGATTGAGCGCCTGATCAAGATTTTGATAGCTTGCTGCGCTTGTTTTACAAAGTTTTCAGATGCTTTTCTGCCTGAAAACGATATGGGTGATGCGCTAGCAGCTATCAAATATTGAACAGGCAATGAAACAGCCATAAAAAAAGAGCAACGGATTAAAAGTCCATTGCTCTTTTGCTTTCAGGGACCAGGCCCCGAATCGTGAACTTAGATCACGGCGGCGATGGCCTTGCAGACATAGTCGATGTTCTTGCTGTTCAGCGCAGCCACGCACATGCGGCCGGTGTCGGTACCGTACACGCCGAACTCGGAGCGCAGACGCACCATCTGGTCCTTGGACAGGCCGGAGTACGAGAACATGCCGATCTGGGTGGTGATGAAGGACATGTCTTGCTGCACGCCGGCAGCCTTCAGGCCGTCAACCAGCTTCTGGCGCATGGCCTTGATGCGCACGCGCATCTCGCCCAGTTCCTTTTCCCACAGGGCGTGCAGCTCGGGGTTGTTCAGCACGGCTGCCACCACGGCACCGCCATGGGTGGGAGGGTTGGAGTAGTTGGTGCGGATGACGATCTTCAGCTGCGACAGCACGCGAGCGGCTTCTTCCTTGTCGGAGGCCACCACGGACAGGGCGCCCACGCGCTCGCCGTACAGGCTGAAGCTCTTGGAGAAGGAAGTCGAGACAAAGATGTTCAGGCCGGCAGCCACGAACTTGCCGATCACGGCGCCGTCTTCGGCGATGCCGTGGCCAAAGCCCTGGTAGGCCATGTCCAGGAAGGCGACCAGGCCCTTGGCCTTGACGACGGCAATGACTTCATCCCACTGAGCGGCAGTGATGTCGTAGCCGGTGGGGTTGTGGCAGCAGGCGTGCAGCACGACCACGGTGCCGGCAGGGGCAGCGTTCAGGTCGGCCAGCATGCCGGCGAAGTCGATGGAGCGGGTCGCTGCATCGTAGTAAGCGTAGGTGTCGACTTCAAAACCTGCGTTGGTGAAGATGGCCTTGTGGTTTTCCCAGCTGGGGTTGGAGATCAGGACCTTGGCGTTGGGGTTGAGCTTCTTGAGGAAGTCCGCGCCGATCTTCAGGCCGCCGGTGCCGCCGATGGCTTGCACGGTGGCCACGCGGCCGGACTTGACCACGTCGGATTCGGCACCGAACACCAGGGCCTTGACGCCGTTGTCATAGGCGGCGATACCGTCGATGGGCAGGTAGCCACGGGCGGTGGGCTTTTCCATCATGGCCTTCTCGGCGGCCTGCACGCACTCCAGCAGGGGCAGCTTGCCGTTGTCGTCGAAGTACACGCCCACGCCCAGATTCACTTTGTTGGGGTTTGCGTCAGCAGCAAATTGCTCGTTCAGACCCAGGATGGGGTCGCGGGGGGCCATTTCGACGGCGGTAAACAGAGACATGAAAAAATCCTTGAGGGATGGAAATAAGTCAGGTCACCCCCAGCTATTGCTCCGAGAGCGTTTGACGGACAGGGCATTGCCCGGTGCTCGAAAAAACGCATCAGCCTAGGTTAGGCTTGAGGGTTGGGCTGCCATTCTACTCGCGCTTACCCTATGCGTCATGGACATGAGATCATGCAAGAACAAAATATGACTGCCGAGCCGCAAGGCCGTTTCGTGCAATATCCGGACTCGCCGTTCGAGCTGTTCCAGCCCTATCCGCCCGCTGGCGATCAGCCCGCGGCCATCGAAAAACTGGTCGAGGGCGTCAATGACGGCGAGTCCTTCCAGACGCTGCTGGGCGTGACGGGCTCGGGCAAGACCTTCACCATGGCCAACGTGATCGCGCGTCTGGGCAAGCCGGCCATCGTGTTTGCGCCCAACAAGACGCTGGCCGCACAGCTGTACTCGGAGTTCAGGGAGTTTTTCCCGAAAAACGCGGTCGAGTACTTCGTCAGCTACTACGACTACTACCAGCCCGAAGCCTATGTGCCCCAGCGCGATCTGTTCATCGAAAAGGACAGCGCCATCAACGAGCACATCGAGCAGATGCGCCTGTCCTGCACCAAGAGCATCATGGAGCGGCGCGACGTGGTGATCGTGGCCACCGTCTCGGCCATCTACGGCATCGGCGAGCCCGAGAGCTACCACCGCATGATCATGACGCTGCGCGCGGGCGACACGCTCAACCAGCGCGATGCGATCGCGCAGCTGATCCGCATGCAGTACCAGCGCAACGACCAGGATTTCTCGCGCGGCACCTTCCGCGTGCGCGGCGACACCATCGACGTTTTTCCGGCCGAGCATTCGGAGCTGGCCGTGCGCATCGAGCTGTTCGACGACGAGGTCGAAAGCCTGCAGCTCTTCGATCCGCTCACGGGCCGGGTGCGCCAGAACATTCCGCGCTTCACCATCTATCCCAGCAGCCACTATGTGACGCCGCGCGACAAGGTGCTGGCGGCCGTGGAGACCATCAAGGAAGAGCTGGCCGAGCGCCTCAAGCAACTCGTGGGCATGGGCAAGCTGGTGGAGGCGCAGCGCCTGGAGCAGCGCACGCGCTTCGATCTGGAAATGCTCAGCGAAGTGGGGCACTGCAAGGGCATCGAGAACTACACGCGCCATCTCTCGGCCTCCCAGCCCGGCGATCCGCCCAGCACGCTGACCGACTATCTGCCGCGCGACTCCATCATGTTCCTCGACGAGAGCCATCAGATGATCGGCCAGCTCAACGCCATGTACAACGGCGACCGGGCGCGCAAGACCACGCTGGTGGAATATGGCTTTCGCCTGCCGTCGGCGTTGGACAATCGCCCGCTCAAGTTCGAGGAGTTCGAGCAGCGCATGCGCCAGGTGGTCTTCGTCTCGGCCACGCCCGCCGAATACGAAAAGACCCATGCGGGGCAGGTGGTGGAGCAGGTGGTGCGTCCCACGGGCCTGGTCGACCCCGAGATCGAAGTGCGGCCGGCCATTCACCAGGTCGACGACGTGCTGCAGGAGATCCGCCAGCGCGTGGAGCTGGAGGAGCGCGTGCTCATCACCACGCTGACCAAGCGCATGGCCGAGCAGCTGACCGAATACCTGACCGACAACGGCGTGAAGGTGCGCTATCTGCACTCCGACGTGGATACGGTGGAGCGCGTGGAAATCATCCGTGACCTGCGCCTGGGGGCCTTCGATGTGCTGGTCGGCATCAACCTGCTGCGCGAAGGCCTGGATATTCCCGAGGTCTCGCTGGTGGCGATCCTGGATGCCGACAAGGAAGGTTTTCTGCGTGCCGAGCGCAGCCTGATCCAGACCATCGGTCGCGCGGCGCGCAACGTCAACGGCAAGGCGATTCTCTATGCGGACCGCATCACGGAGTCCATGAAGAAAGCCATCGGCGAAACCGAAAGACGCCGCGAGAAACAGATGGCTTTCAACGAGGCCAACGGGATCGTGCCCAAGCAGATTGTCAAGAGGGTGAAAGACCTGATTGATGGTGTCTACAGCGAAAAGAGCGGCAAAGAGGCCGAACGCCTGCAGGAACAGGCCCTACAGCAGGCACGTGTCGAGGATATGTCGGAGAAAGACATTGCCAAGGAGATCAAGCGTCTGGAGAAGCAGATGCTCGAGCACGCCAGGAACCTGGAATTCGAGCAAGCAGCGCGTGTGCGAGACCAGCTCTCGCTTCTCAAGCAGCAATTGTTCGGCGCGGCGCCGTAGGAATATTCCTTCGCAACCCTCAGGGTTATTACGTGAGTGCACGCTGTTACCCGACAAAATTGATGGGGAATGTGATATACTCGCGTCAAACACTCAACAACAAACTTCCCTCACAGAAGGGCTCTGAACCTAATCACAGGACGGAGTAAGGGCGGAGACTGTGCTCGTCTAGGTACTGTGACCAGGCGTGCGTTTCTGTAACGAACAATCCTGACTGAAGGAGCTCGTATGCGTCTTACGACCAAAGGCCGCTTTGCGGTCACCGCGATGATCGACCTGGCACTGCGCCAGAACAATGGCCCTGTGACCCTGGCTGCCATCAGCCAGCGTCAGCAGATTTCGCTGTCCTATCTGGAACAGCTGTTTGGCAAGCTGCGTCGCCACGAACTGGTGGAATCCACCCGTGGCCCCGGCGGCGGCTACACACTGGCCCGCAAGGCAACAGACATCACCGTGGCCGACATCATCGTCTCGGTGGATGAACCCATTGATGCGACCCAGTGCGGTGGCAAGGAAAACTGTCTGGGCGAAGCCGGCCGCTGCATGACCCACGAACTGTGGGCCGCGCTGAATCAGCGCATGGTGGAATTCCTGGACTCCGTCACCCTGCAAAAGCTGGTCGACGAACAACTGGCCAAGGGCATCCAGATCGAGGACAAGCCCGTGGTGCGCCGTGCCATCTCCACTGCGCCCGTGGTCAAGCCCATCCGTGTGAACGCACCGAACTCGGTGTTCGCCCTGGGTAACGCCTTCGCGAAATCCTGATCCGCAGCCGCTCGAGCAGCGCTCGTGCGGCGACCAGATCACTCTGAAGCCCGACTCCGATAGTCAGGGCGTGGATACATGCATGGCTGTGCGGCATGTTTTCTCGCCCTGATGGCACCACGAGGTGCATCGATTCCTCACGATTTGTCAGCCAAAAACAAGACGAGCCAGTCATGGACATGACCCCGCACTTTCCCATTTATCTCGACTACGGTGCAACCACTCCGGTGGACCCCCGCGTGGCGGACGCCATGATTCCCTGGCTGCGTGAACATTTTGGCAATGCCGCATCGCGCAGCCATGCCTGGGGCTGGGAAGCCGAAGAAGCCGTCGAGAAGGCCCGCAAGCAGGTCGCCGATCTGATTGGCGCCGACCCACGCGAAATCGTCTGGACCAGCGGCGCGACGGAGTCCGACAACTTGGCTATCAAGGGTGCAGCGCATTTCTACCAAGGCAAGGGCAAGCACCTGATCACCGTGAAGACCGAGCACAAGGCTGTGCTGGACACCATGCGTGAACTGGAGCGCCAGGGCTTTGAAGTCAGCTATCTGGACGTGCAGGAAAACGGTCTGCTGGACATCGAGGTGTTCAAGGCGGCGATCCGCCCCGACACCATTCTCGCCAGCGTGATGGCCGTGAACAACGAGATCGGTGTGGTTCAGGACCTGAACACCATCGGCGCTCTGTGCCGTGAAAAGGGCATCATCTTCCACGTCGACGCCGCTCAGGCTTCGGGCAAGATGGATCTGGACATGCAGACCATGCCCATCGACCTGATGAGCCTGGCTTCGCACAAGACCTACGGTCCCAAGGGCATAGGTGCACTGTATGTGCGCCGCAAGCCGCGCGTGCGCCTGGAAGCGCAGATGCACGGCGGCGGTCATGAGCGCGGCATGCGCTCGGGCACGTTGGCAACCCACCAGATCGTGGGCATGGGCGAGGCCTTCCGCATCGCCAAGGAAGAGATGGCCAAGGATATGGCGCACGCCCGTGCACTGCGCCAGCGTCTGCTCGACGGTCTGAAGGATCTGGAGCAGGTGTTCGTGAACGGCGATATGGACAACGGTGTTCCCCATTACCTGAACATGAGCTTCAACTTCGTCGAAGGCGAGTCGCTGATCATGGGTATCAAGGGCCTGGCCGTGTCCTCGGGTTCGGCCTGCACATCCGCCAGCCTGGAGCCCAGCTACGTGCTGCGTGCCCTGGGTCGCAGCGATGAGTTGGCACACAGCTCTTTGCGCATGACCTTTGGTCGCTTCACGACGGAAGAGGAGATCGACTACGCAATCAAGTCGATCCGCGAAAACGTGCTGAAGCTGCGCGAGCTGAGCCCGCTGTGGGAGATGTACAAAGACGGCATCGACCTCAGCACTATTCAATGGGCTGCACACTAAGCACAGATTACAAAGAGTTCAAGAGGTAGACACCATGGCTTACTCCGAAAAAGTTGTTGACCACTACGAAAACCCCCGCAACGTTGGCTCGTTCGACAAGAGCGATGACTCCGTGGGCACGGGTATGGTGGGCGCGCCTGCCTGCGGCGACGTGATGAAGCTGCAGATCAAGGTCAATCCCGCCACCGGCGTGATCGAAGATGCACGCTTCAAGACCTATGGCTGCGGCTCTGCTATTGCCTCGTCTTCGCTGGTGACCGAATGGGTCAAGGGCAAGACGCTGGACGAGGCTGCGGCCCTGAAGAACAGCCAGATCGCCGAAGAGCTGGCGCTGCCCCCGGTCAAGGTTCACTGCTCCATCCTGGCTGAAGACGCCATCAAGGCTGCCGTGAACGATTACCGCGCAAAGCGCACTGCAACGGAAGCCTGAGGCCATGGCCATCTCAATGACCGAGGCGGCTGCCCGTCATGTGAACCGCTATCTTTCACGTCGCGGCAAGGGGATTGGCGTGCGCCTCGGCGTGAAAACCACCGGCTGCTCCGGTCTGGCTTACAAGCTGGAGTATGTGGACGAGGTTCAGCCCGATGACGTGGTGTTCGAAGACCACGGCATCAAGGTGCTGATCGACCCCAAGAGCCTGGCCTATATCGACGGCACGGAACTGGATTTCGTGCGCGAGGGCCTGAACGAAGGCTTCAAGTTCCACAACCCCAACGAGCGTGATCGCTGCGGTTGTGGTGAGAGCTTCAGGATTTGATTTCCCCCCCTGAGTCGCTTCGCGCCTTCCCCCCAAGGGGACGACACCTTCGCTGCGAGGCGGCTCTTGCTCGGTGTCCCTGGCGTGTGTAGCGCCCAAGCGTAAGAACGGAACCGCCTCAGCTTTGCTGCAGGCGGTTTTTTAATGCCATGAATCTGCAATCTGACGACTTTGAATTGTTTGGCCTGCCGCGCAAGTTTGCGCAGGAGCGCAGCCAGATCGACGCACGCTGGAAAGAGCTGCAGCGCGAGGCGCATCCCGACCGTTTTGCGGCGCAGGGCGCGGCCGCGCAGCGTGTGGCCATGCAATGGTCGGTGCGCATCAACGAGGCCTATCAGCGCCTCAAGGACCCGCTCAAGCGTGCGGCCTATCTGTGTGAGCTGGCCGGCGCTCCGGTGCGGGCAGAAGACAACACGGCCATGCCCGCGGCATTCCTGATGCAGCAGATGGAGTGGCGCGAAGCGCTCGAGGATGCTGTCAGCGAGCAGGAGCTCGATGCTCTGGAGGCCGAGATGCTCGCCGCCAAGAAACAGATGCTTGCCGAATGCGGTCGTTTGCTGGACGAGGCTGGCGATGCCGCCGCTGCCGTGCAGCAGGTGAGAGCCCTCATGTTTGTTGCGCGATTTGCGCAAGATGTGGATCGCCGTCGCGATCAACTGGGACAATAAGACCCAGAGCAACGCTTTGTGCCCCTGGCGCATGGCGTATCCATCTTGAGCGGGCCAGCCACGCTGGCCTCTGACGTTTCAAAAGAAGAATTTCATGGCGCTTTTGCAGATCTCCGAGCCCGGCCAATCCCCCGATCCCCATCAGCGACGCATTGCCGTGGGCATAGACCTGGGCACCACGCATTCTCTGGTTGCTGCCGTACGCAACGGCGTGGCCGAATGCCTGCCTGACGATCAGGGGCGTGTGCTGCTGCCGTCGGTGGTGCGCTACATGGAAATGGGCCGCCGCCAGATCGGCTTCGATGCCAAGGCTGCTCAGGCGCAGGATGCCACCAACACCATCAGTTCGGCCAAGCGCTTCATGGGGCGCAGTCTGGCTGATATCGACTCACCCGAGAAGCTGCCTTATCGCTTCAAGGCCGAGGACGGTGGCGTTATCTCCATCGAGACTGCGGACGGCGCCAAGACGCCCGTGGAAATCAGCGCCGAAATCCTGGCGACCTTGCGCTTCCGCGCCGAAGACACGTTTGATGACGAGCTCTATGGTGCCGTCATCACCGTGCCCGCGTACTTTGACGATGCCCAGCGTCAGGCCACCAAGGATGCGGCCAAATTGGCCGGCATCAATCTGCTGCGCCTGATCAACGAGCCCACGGCGGCAGCCATTGCCTACGGTCTGGATAACGCAGCAGAAGGTGTCTACGCCGTCTACGATCTGGGTGGCGGCACTTTCGATATCTCGGTGCTGCGCCTTGCACATGGCGTGTTCGAAGTGATCGCCACCGGCGGCGACTCGGCACTGGGTGGCGACGACTACGATGACGCGCTGGCAGCCTGGGTGGCGGAAAAGACCGGCACGCAACTGGAGTCGGCAGCAGACAAGACCGCCTGGCGTATTGCCGCGCGCTATTGCAAGCAGGCCTTGACTGATTCTGAAACTGTAGCGTTTACCGCTGATATTTCCTCGGGTTCAGTATCATTTGATGTCAAACGTGAGGAATTCATTGGGCTGACTGCTCACTTAACCAGTAAGAGCCTTGCGGCCGTGCGCCGCGCGCTCAAGGATGCAGACCTGGGTCGTGACGAGGTGCAGGGCGTGGTCATGGTCGGCGGCTCCACCCGCATGCCCCAGATTCGCCAGGCCGTGGCCGACTTCTTCGGCAGCGAGCCGCTGACCAATCTCAACCCCGACGAAGTGGTGGCGCTGGGCGCTGCCATTCAGGCCAATCAACTGGCCGGCAACAATACCGCCGGCGATCTGCTGTTGCTGGACGTGATCCCGCTGTCGCTGGGCGTGGAAACCATGGGCGGCCTGTCCGAGCGCATCATCACGCGCAACGAGACCATTCCCACGGCCCGCGCACAGGACTTCACGACCTACAAGGATGGTCAGACCGCGTTGGCCATTCACGTGGTGCAGGGCGAGCGTGACCTGGTGGCAGACTGCCGCAGCCTTGCGCGTTTCGAGCTGCGCGGTATTCCGCCCATGGCTGCCGGTGCGGCGCGCATCCGCGTGACCTTCACGGTCGATGCGGACGGCCTGCTGTCCGTCAGTGCCAAGGAGCAACTCAGCGGCGTCGAAGCCCATATCAATGTCAAGCCTTCGTACGGTCTCTCCGACGACCAGATTGCGCAGATGCTGCAGGACGGCTTTGCCACGGCCCAGGAGGACATGAAGGCCCGCGCCCTGGTCGAGGCCCGCGTGGATGCCGATCGCATGCTGCTGGCCACGCAAAGCGCGCTGGATGTGGATGGCGATGTGCTCGGCGCCGAACAGCGCGACAGCATCGACGCCCTGATGGCCGCGCTACGCGTGGCGGTCGCCAGTGATGATCCTGCCGTCGTCGAAGGCGCGACGCAGGCCCTGGCCAAGGGAACGGAGTCGTTCGCAGCCGAACGCATGAATCGCAGCATCCAGCAGGCGCTGGCTGGCAAGAGTGTCAACACCATTTAATTCATAAACAGAACAATGCCCATCATCAAAATTCTTCCTCACGCCGAGTACTGCCCCAACGGAACGGAAATCGAAGCGCCTGTCGGCACCTCGATCTGCGAAGCCATGCTGGACAACGGCATCAATATCGAGCATGCCTGCGACATGAGCTGCGCCTGCACGACCTGCCATGTCATCGTCAAGGAGGGCTTCAACTCCCTGAACGAGGCGGAGGAAGAGGAAGAAGACCTGCTCGACAAGGCCTGGGGCCTGCAGCCTCAGTCGCGCCTGTCCTGCCAGGCCATTCTGGCGCGCGAGAATGTGACGGTGGAGATCCCCAAGTACTCCATCAATCACGCCAAGGAAAATCACTGAGCACCCCCTGAGGCGCTTTGCGCCTTCCCCTTCTCTCTACGCGCTTCGCGCTAGGGGAGGGGGACGACACCCTCGGTGCGCGGCGGCGCTTCCTCGGTGTCCTGGCTCTGGTGCGCGCTTGTTTTAGAAATTGTTGGGCGATGTGAGCGCCGCAGGTAATTGGGAGAAATTGAATGTCGCGTCAAATTGTTCTGGATACGGAAACCACGGGTCTGTCTCCCATTGACGGCGACCGCCTGATCGAGCTGGGCTGCGTGGAGCTGGTCAACCGCAAGCTCACCGGCAACAATCTGCACCTGTACTTCAATGCGGGTCGCGACAGCCACCCCGATGCCTTGCGCGTGCACGGAATCACCACGGAGTTCCTCAAGGACAAGCCGCGCTTCGAGGAGAAGATCGACGAGATCTGGGAGTATCTGCAAGGCGCAGAACTCATCATCCACAATGCGCCGTTCGACCTGGGCTTTCTGAACAACGAGCTCAAGCTGGCCAAGCGCCCGCCGCTAAAGCAATGCGTGGGCGGAGTCCTCGACACCCTGGTCATGGCCAAGGAGATGTACCCGGGCAAGCGCAACTCGCTGGACTCGCTGTGCGATCGCCTGGGGGTCGACAATTCCAACCGCACACTGCACGGCGCCTTGCTGGATGCGGAGTTGCTGGCGGATGTCTACATCAATCTGACGCGCGGGCAGGATGCCTTGCTCATGACCGAGGAGCCGGCAGATGCTCCGGCGGCCGGGACGATGGTCGTGGCCTCGGTGGACCTGAGCAGCTTGAAGCTGCCGGTGCTGCGCGCCAACGAGCAGGAGCAGTCGGCTCACGACGATGTGCTCAAGCAGATGGATAAATCCAGTGGTGGCAAGACCGCCTGGCGCAACTTTGAAAATGTGAGCGCCAATCCCTGATACAATAACGTTCATCGGGTGATTAGCTCAGCGGTAGAGCACTGCCTTCACACGGCAGGGGTCACATGTTCGATCCATGTATCACCCACCAGATATCAAACCCTCTTGAGTCATTGATTCAAGAGGGTTTTTTGTTTTGGGCTCTGGTCAGCAGTCTCATCTGTCGTTGCATTCCGAGCTGCTGCAAGCCTGTGGTGTTCGGCGTGCGCTTGAGGTCATGCTGGGCCTGGTATTCAGGCCGCTGGCCCGATGTGCTAGAGCATGGCTCGCAGGGCCGGGCATTCAGTTGCCTGTGACGCGGCGCACGGCCGAGAAATACCAGGCATCGGGCAGGCAGCGCAGCAGACGCATCCAGCGCGTGAAGCGGCGTGGAAAATTCATCTCGAAACGCCCCTGGGCCCAGCCTTGCAGCATATGCCGGGCGGCCTCGTCGGCATCGATCAGGGCCGGCATGCTGAAATGGTTCTGCGCCGTCAGCGGCGTATCGACAAAGCCGGGGTTGATGATGGACACACCCAGGCCCCGGTCGTGCAGGTCCAGATAGAGGTTTTCGGCCAGGTTGTTGAGTGCCGCCTTGGTCGGGCCGTAGGCCAGGGACATGGGCAGCCCGCGATAGCCGGCCACCGAGCCGACCAGTGCCAGATGACCTTGCCCCGCCGCAAGCAGCATCGGAAGTACGGCATCGAGCAAATGCAGGGCGCCGCCATAGTTCACGGCCAGGTGGCGCTGCATCTCGGACAGGTCGAACTCCGTGGCGCGCTGGGGCTTGTAGCGGCCTGCGCAATAGAGAATCAGGTCGGGAGCCTTGCCGCAATGAGCCTGCACCGTCCGGGCTGCTGCAGACAGGGCTGCGGCATCGGTCACGTCCAGCGGCAGGGCCAGACAGCCGTCGTGGCTGCGCACGAAATCCTGCAGCGCGTCGCCTTGGCGCGCAGAAACGATCACCCTGGCTCCCTGCCTGTGCAGCGCGTCGGCCGTGGCGCGACCTATGCCCGAGGAGGCTCCCAGAATCCAGGCCGAGCGACCCTGCCAGTCGCGCAGTGGCGGGTTCAGCCGTGCACAGAGCAGCGACATGATCTTCACTCCTTGACGATGGCAAGCGTTACATCGCCCAGATGCAGGCCCAGCTTGCTCATGGCGGTGCGGTTGAGCAGGGTGCGTCCGTCGATCAGGTACATCCAGTCATCCATGCTGACATTCCAGACTCTTCCATTTACGGGCAGGGCCAGCACATAGCTCCAGCGGATGGCATTGCCTGCGCTCTCGCCCTGGGCTTCACCGACCACGTCGTCGGCGCGACCGCTGTAGCGCCCATCGCCCAGATGGCGGATATGCCAGACGCGTTGCTGCGTGCTGCCGTCGCTATAGACAAAGTGCTCGTCCAGCGTGCCCTCGTCGCCCTGCCAGCTCCCTGTCATGCGCACGGTGAAGCGCTTGACCACCTTGCCTGAGCGGTCCGTGAACATGCCGTGCGCCGTCAGCGGCCCGTTGAAGTACTGGCGCAGGTCCAATTGCGGCTGCTCCTTGGCGTAGTCCTGCACCGAAGGCCCGGCGCAGCCCGCAAGGCTCAGCGCCAATGCTGCGCCCAGGCAGGCGCGCCGCAGCGGCGAAAACGAGGTGGAGCGGATGATGTGGCTCATATGTGCCTCCAGGAAGAATGCAGACGCTCGGCGCGCCAGAGCAAGGTCGCTGCTGCGAGCTTGAGCAGGCAGGGCAGGCCGCCATAGGCCCAGGCCAGCGCCTGCAGGCCTGCGGGCTCGCTGGCACCGCTGCGATAGCCGGCTGCCGACAGCAGGGGCAGGGCCAGGCCCGCCGCCAGGGCCAGGTTGAGCTTGGTGGCGCAGGTCCACCAGCCCAGGTAGCGGCCCTCGCTGCGGCCGCCTTCGCCGGATTCGTGAATCACCCCTGTGAGCAACGCACCTGGCAGGGCCAGATCCGCGCCCAGGGCCAGACCGCTTGCCAGGCAGATCACGGCAAAAGCTATGCCGTCGCCTTCGCCTAGCCAGGGCGTGAAGCCGAAGGCCAGCACGCTGGCCAGCATTCCGGCCCGCCAGCTGGGTGCCAGCCCCCAGCGTGCAACGGCTTTCACCCACAGTGGCAGGCCCAGGGCTGCAGCGCCGAAGAAGCAAAGCAGCAGCACCGGCAGCAGTTCCGAGGCCTGCAGCCGGTCCGCCACGAAGAAAGGCAGCAGGGTGGCGGGAATGGCGGCAGCCACCCCGTTGACCATGAAGATAGCCAGCAGCCGCCTGAAGCCTGCATTGGCCCATGGCGAGTTGGCAGGCCCGGTCACGGACTGCGACTGTTGTTGTGGAACCGGGGTCTTGAGCCGTAACAGGCCGGTCAGGCCCAGTGCCAGACCCAGGGCGAGAAAGCCTGTGGTCGCATCCAGTCCCAGCCAGGCCGGCAGCATGCTGGCCAGCAGCACGCCCGTCAGGCTGGCTCCTTCGCGCCAGGCCGTGACACGCGCACGCCAGGCGGGCTCACCGCCCCAGCGCGTACCCCATGCCTGGTGGAGGATGGCAAGCACACTATAGGCCAGTGTGCACACCAGCAGGCTGCAGGCAAGCCAGCCCAGCAGGCCCGTCGTATCCTGCGCATCGAAAGGCGGATGCCAGAGGGCACCGAAGCCCAGCACCATCAGCAGGCTGGCCAGGATCGCCGCACTGGCGGTCCAAACCACGCCTTGGAGCAGAAGGCAGTCGACCCAGCGGCCGACGGCCGGGTCGACGAGGGCGTCGAAGGCCCGTGTGGCCAGCAGCACGGCGCCCAGTCCCGCCAGCGGAGCGCCTGCCACGCTGGCGTAGTGGTAGGGCAGGTTCACATACAGCGGCAGGGAGGCGAAGGCCAGCGGTGCGGCCAGAGCGCCATAGGCCAGGCCTGTGCGCCAAGGCAGGAGGGGGGCGGTGGCCGTATGTGAAGCCATGAGATGCTCCGCTGGCGCTCAGCCCAGGCCGAGCAGTGAACTGCGCATGGCAGGGGCCGACGTCTGCGGCGACAGCCAGATGCCGAAGAACAGGCGTGCATACTCTGCGTCGCGCAGCTGCGCGGTCTGGCGGCCGTTGTGGAAGAAGCGCACTTCGCCGTGGCCGTCGTTCAGGCCCAGCAGCCTGTCCTGGGCCTGTACGTCTGGGAAGGCCTGTTTCATCAGCTCCAGCCATTGCCGGGCCTGCTCCTCGGTGAAGCTGCCCACCCTGCGCATTTCAGCGATGGAGCGCTCGGCAATGGCCATACCTTCGAGTTTGCGGTCATAAACCAGCTCCAGTGCAAACGGATGTCGGGCGTAGTCTTCGGCTGGGAAACCGGGGCCGGCCCACAGCCTTGCCTCGTAGACACGCAGACCGAAAAAGCGCAGCACGCCTTTGCCGATCAGGCGACCGGCAGGCAGGGTGCTGCGCAGTTCGATGGGGAGATCTGCTGTCGGGGTGATGGCGTGGGTCAGGTTGGACATGGCGGTCAGTGAAGGGGCAAGAGCGCAGGCAGCGCCCCAGGCCAGGGCCTGGCGGCGGTGCGCGCGGGGTTGAGGGGCAGTCATGGCAGAGGCCTGCGCAGGGTGAACTGGACGACATCGGTGTTGCCGGTGTCGAAGGCCGCTTCGCAATAGGCAAGGTAGAAGCGCCAGATGCGCACAAAGCGCTCGTCAAAGCCCTGGGAGCGCACGGCGTCGAGCTGGTGCTCGAAGGACTGGCGCCAGCGGCGCAGCGTTTCTGCATAGTCGCGGCCGAAGGCCAGGTGATGTTCGACCACCAGGCCTGCACGCCGTGCTTCCTGCTCGAAGGCGGAAATGCTGGGCAGCAGCCCGCCCGGGAAGATGTACTGCTGTATGAAGTCGGTGGAGCGAAGATAGCGCGCGAACAGGTCTTCGCGCAGCGTGATGGTCTGTATGCATGCCAGGCCTCCGGGCTTGAGACAGTCGCGCAGTGCCTGGAAATAGCCGCGCCAGTATTCGCGGCCCACGGCCTCGAACATCTCGATGGATACGATGGCATCGAAGGGCTGGCGGGCATGCAGGGCAGGCAGGTCGCGGTAGTCCTGGTAGCGCAGCTCCACGGCGTCGCCCAGGCCGGACTGCTGCATGCGGCGCTGTCCCCAGGTCAACTGCTCGCGCGACAGCGTCACGCCCGTGACCCGGGCACCGAATTCGCGGGCCGCAGTCTCTGCCAGGCCACCCCAGCCGCAGCCGATCTCCAGCAGGCGTTGGCCGGGCTGCAGCCGCACCTCGTCCAGCGTGCGTCTGAGCTTGGCCTGCTGGGCCGCCTGCAGGTCGGCTTGTTGCAGCGATTCGCCCGTGCGCCCCTCGAACCAGGCTGCGCTATAGCTCATGCCGGGGTCCAACCACAGCTGGTAGAAGTCATTGCCCAGGTCGTAATGGGCATGGATGTTTCTGGCGCTGCCGGCCCGCGTATTGCGTTGCAGAAGGTGACGCAGGCGGTAGCCCAACCGGCCCCACCAGCTGCCATAGATCAGGCTTTGCACGTGGTCGCGGTTGGCCATGCATAGCCGCAGGAGGGCAGCCAGGTCGGGACTGTCCCATTCACCGGCGATATAGCCTTCGGCCAGGCCGATGTCGCCCGATTTCAGGGGGCGTTCCAGCGCCTGCCAGTCGCGTAGCACGCAATGTGCGTCGGCGATGCTGGATGCAGAGCGCATCTGAGGCAGGTGCAGCAGGCGACCGTCGGGCTGCTCCAGGTCCAGCTGCCCGCGGGGCAGACATTCGAGCAAGTTCAGCACGCGGCGTGCCCGCGCAGGCGTGCGGCGCGGTGCGGCGGCGGCGGGGCTCAGCAAGGGGGCGGCGGTGGTGTTCATCGTGTGACGAAGCGCTCGGGCTCGGTGGGTTTGCCATGGAAAGGCAGGCGCTTGGCCCAGAGGCGCAGCGCTTGCCAGTGGATGCGGGCTATGACGCCCAGCGTCATCAAAGGAGTGCCGAAGAAGGCGCGGCGCACGGCGGTCGCATCCAGCGGATGCAGCGTGCCGCCCACGCTGGTCTGCAGCAGAGGGCCGTCTTCGTCATGCAGGTCCACGCGCGCCAGGGTTCGTCGCTCGCTGCGCTCGAAGCGGAAGCGGTACTCGCCCCGCACTTCGCAGAACGGCGAGACATGGAACTGCTTGCGTGCCATCTGCTCGCGGCCCCAGGCCAGCTCAGGACCGGCCAGCAGATAGGCATGGCGCTCGCCAAAGGTGTTGTTGACTTCTGCGAGCACGGCGGCCAGCGAGCCATCGCCGCGGTGGGCATACCAGAAGCTCACGGGCTTGAAGACATAACCCAGCACGCGCGGGAAGGTGTGCAGCCAGACTTCGCCATCGGCATCGTCAATGCCTTCGCTGTGCAGCAGTTGCTCGAACCAGTCCAGGGCATCCGCTCCACCCTCGCCGTGGTCGCTGTCGTGAAAGCTGACCCAGCCGCGGCGGTTGCGCCGCAGCGCGGTATCGGGCTGCATGCGCAAGCTGCGCATTGGCAGCATGAGGAAGTAGCCCGAATATCGGAAGGCATGCTCGACGGGCCGCAGACGGCGATGCCAGACATGGCCGAAGCCGATGAGGGGCCGGGCGTTCATGCTGCCCCCCTGATGCCAGGACTGACGGGCAGCTTGGGCAAGACGTCCAGCAGGCCATTGGCCGCATCGAGCCCTGAACGCAGGCCATCCTCGTGAAAGCCGTAGCCACACCATGCTCCGCAGAACCAGGTCCGGCGCTGGCCTTGCAGAGCCGCGACCTGGCTCTGGGCCTCTATGGCCGCCAGGTCGAAGACCGGATGGCTGTATGCAATGCGCGCGTGAACCTTGCTCTCGTCGATGGGACGCACCGGATTCAAGGAGACCATCACGGGCTGCTGCCACGGCAGAGGCTGCAGGCGGTTGATCAGATAGTGCAGGCAGACGCCTGTCCGGTTGCGCCCTGCATCGGCCGCGCGTTCGTAGTTCCAGGCCGCCCAGGCTGCCTCGCGGCTGGGCAGCACGCTGGCATCGGTGTGCAGCACGGCCTGATTGGGCTGGTAGCGTATGGCACCCAGCACGCTGCGCTCCTGCGGCGTGGCGTCTAGACCCAGCAGGCGCAGGGCCTGATCGCTATGGCAGGCCAGTACCACGGCATCGAAGTGCTCCGTGCCATGCGCCATCTGCAGCAACACGCCATGTTCCACGCGGCGCAGGCCCAGCACGGGCGCGTTCAGACGGGCTTCGTGCTGCAGCGCGGCCAGCATGCGCCGCACATACTGGCGCGAGCCGCCCCGCACGGTGTACCACTGGGGTCGGTCGGAGACTTGGATCAGGCCATGGTTGTGACAAAAGCGGATCAGCGTGGCCACAGGAAAGCGCAGCATCTGATCCGTCGGGCAGGACCAGATGCAACCCATCATGGGCAGCAGGTAGTCCTGCCGGAAGGCGGTGCCGAAGCCGTGCTCATCCAGAAAAGCTTCGATGGAGCTGCGCAGGCCGGCCTCGTCGCCTTCCCGGGCGATACGTGTGGCCAGACGATTGAAGCGCAGGATCTCGGCCAGCATCTTCAGAAAACGGGGGCGCAGCAGATTGCTGCGCTGCGCAAAGACTGCTCCCAGTGAGCTGCCGCTCCACTCGAGGCCGGCACGCCCGTCGGCCAGGGGAACCTGTACCGAAAACGACATCTCTGCGGCCGCCGTAGGCACTTGCAGCTCTTCGAACAGCTGCGTCAAAAGCGGATAGGTGCGGTGGTTGAAGACCAGGAAGCCCGTGTCCACACCCTGGCTCACGCCATTCAGCGTCATATCGACAGTGTTGGCATGCCCGCCGAAATGGTGGCCCGCTTCCAGCAATGTCACGCGATGCTGACCTGGCGCACCTGCCAGACGCCGGGCAGCGGCCAGACCCGCAACCCCAGACCCTATGACTGCAATGCGATGCATGGGAATGCCTTTCCTGGTTTATCAGTCCGTTTGCACCAGAAAGGTTAAATCGTGAACTGATGAGTTCAAACTATAAACCAAACATTTCCACTTTGCACTATCTAGTATGGGGTATGGCCTATCAGGTCTAAAATAAGCCCATGACAAGCCGCTCTTCCATCAAACAGCAGATACAGCGCGTGCGTGAGCAGGCCATCGTGGTGGCCGTCAACCGGCTGCTGGCCACCAAGGGCTATGACGCCATGACGGTGGACGAGGTCGCTGCCGAAGCCGGAATGGCCAAGGCCAGCCTCTACAAGCTGTTCACCTCCAAGGAGGAACTGGCGGGAGCCGCCATGGTCGGCGTGCTGGACCGTGCCCTGGCCTTCGTGGACGGCCTGCGCGACGAAGCAAGCCAGGCGGCCGAGGCAGGTGCTCCCATGCGCCCGCTGGATCAGCTCAAGGCCGTGACGCGCTGGGCCATGCAGACGCAGCTGGAGGGCGAAATGCCTTCGCTGCCGGCGCAGAACTCGAATCTCAGCGCGTCTTTGCAATCCAACGATGCTTATATGGACCGGCTGATTGCCCTGAGCAACCGGCTCAGCATCTGGATCACCGAAGCCCAGACCAGCGGCCAGTTGCATGCCGCGCTGCCCCCCGAGCTGGTGCTGTATACGCTGTTTGCACGCGCCTGCGATCCCGTCGTGGCCCTGCTCAAGGAGTCGGGGCAGTACACGCATGCGCAGATCATCGACTGGGTGACGAGCACCACGTTTGACGGGCTTGCAGTGGCGCGCTGAGAAGTCGGGACCCGCAGATGCGCCGGCGCCTGGCGCTATCCTGACAAGGGTTCGATCCGGTTTGTGGAAGTCTGCCGCAGTCTCAGGATTGCATGATGACCGGCCCGCCCTTGCTCAAGGCTCGCTGGTATGCAGCACGCTCGTGCATGCGCTGGCGATAGGCGATCAGATGAGGCCAGGCGTTCTCGTTTTCGCTGCGCACCAGAGCCGCTTCAACGGCAAAGCTCATCTGGAAGTCGGCCATGCTCAGATGCTCGCCGGCAAACCAGCGATGTTCTGCCAAATGCGCTTCCATAAAGGCCAATGCAGTCTGCACATTGGGCGCAACGAGTCTTTGCTGCACCCGCTTGCACAGGGCGCGCGCGATGGGACGCACGAAAAATGGCATGGGCTGGCGCGGGATGGTGTCGAAAACCAGTTTCATCACGAGCCAGTTCATCAGCGAACCCTCGGCATAGTGCATCCAGAAGCGGCACTCACGGTGTTCTTGGGTGCCGCGCAGGGGCTCAAGGTGCGAAAGCTCCGAAGGCGCCTGATGAGCGTAGCGCTCAACCAGATACTCGATGATCGCGCCTGATTCTGCGACAACAATGTCCGAATCGGTGATCACCGGCGATTTGCCCAGAGGATGCACGCGCTTGAGCTCCGGTGGCGCCAGGCGGGTGCCGGGATCGCGCTGGTAGCGACGCAGTTCGTAAGGAACACCGAGCTCCTCAAGCAGCCAGAGTATGCGCTGCGAGCGCGAAGTTTCAAGGTGATGAACGATGAGCATGGGGCGTTTTCCTGGAAGCGGAACCTGCGTTGCGCAGCCAGCGCATCAGGATTCCAAGCAAAGGCAGTTTCTCGTAAAGTTCTTCAGCTGCATCCCAGTAATCGCGATGCTGGCAGACAAGACCTTGTGCATCAAAGCGCAGCAGGCTGGCACCTCGAATGCATTGCTCGGAACCGGGCCGCCAGCGTCGCAAGCGAAAGCGAAATTCCCAGGCCAGAAAGGCCTGACTGTCCTGTACCAGCCGCTCGGTGATGACAAAGCGCGGCTCTTGCAGCGTGTCGAACATATGGGCGAAGATGCCGGCGATTGCATTCACGCCGCGCACTTCATTGAACGGATCCTTGAAGTGCGCATCGCTCGCGTAATAGCTGTCGAGTCGCTGCAGATGGCCAGGGGTCAGTTGTTCGTACAGCTGGACAAGCCGCTCCACTGCGGCACCCGTAGAGGTTGAGGTAGAGGGGCTTTGCTGCATGCATCAAATTGTAGGCAAACTGCTCCGCATCCCCGTGGCGGCTGCGCCACGGCGGTCCTTCAGACCAGTCATGTCAGGCTTCCCGTGTCGGACTGCTACGGGTGCGTTTTCTTGGTCAGCACCGGTTCGCTCCGGTAGCGGTCTGGGAAGAGGCGCTTGAGGTTGTTCACCTTGGGCAGATCATTGAAGACGATATAGGGGTGACGCGGGTTTTCGGTCATGAAATCCTGGTGGTAGAGCTCGGCCGGATAGAAGCTCGGCCGGTCCTCGAGGCGGGTGACGATGGGTTTCGGATACAGGTGTGCCGCGTCAAGCTGCGCGACATAGGCCTGTGCTGTCTTGAGCTGGGCGGGGCTGGTCGCGAAAATGGCCGAACGGTATTGCGTGCCGGTGTCCGGGCCTTGCCGGTTGAGCTGGGTGGGATCATGAACCACAGAGAAAAATATCTGCAGCAGTTGTCCATAGCTCACCAGGGACGGATCGAAGGTAACTTCTACCGATTCGGCATGTCCGGTATTGCCGCGACTGACCAGCTCATAGGAGGCGGAGGCTGCAGTGCCTCCGCTATAGCCCGAGACGGCGCGCTGCACGCCTTTGACATGCTGGAATACGCCCTGTACGCCCCAGAAGCAGCCGCCGGCAAAGATGGCGCGCTGCGGCGCGGGCCCGGTGGCCGGCATGTCCATGGCAGGGGGCGGGATGCGGACTGCCTCCTCGGCCGAGAAGGCCGTTGATTGCCACAGCAGTCCGCTGCCCAGCAAAACGATGCCGCCAGTCAAAGTCTGGAGCAGGCCGCGCCTATGCATGCCGCGCCGATTCGAGGTGGCCGAGGAGGTGAGGTTGGTTTTCATGGGGCTCATCCGAAAGTGAAGGCGTAGGCAGAAACGCCGCTGTCAAGAAATTCGATGCTGAAGGTCCGCTCGGCAACGGCACCGGACTGGCGCACCAGCTGATAGAGACGTTGCCCGGTGACGGTGCCGCTGCCGTCGGCTGCCACGTCCACGCCGTGGGCATCGCCGGGTGGCTTGCCGTCCACCCTGACCTTGAAGCGCACCGGTTTGCCATCGGGTCCGGGGCTCAGCACCAGGTGCAGATCACGCGCCTTGAACCGGTAGACGATGCGCCCCGAAGGACCGGCCAGCGATGCGCTTTCCGGCCCCACCATCCATTGACCGCCCAGACCCCAGGCGTTCAGGCGGGTCTCATGCGGCTCCAGATACGTGGTCGTCTTGTCGTGCACGGCTTTGGGAGTGGAGGCGAAGTTCTCGGCGCGCTCGTAGCCCAGATAGGTTTCGGGCGAGGCGACCTCATCCATGCTGGCGGCCAGTTGCACGCCCCCTGCATCCACCTGCGTCAGGCCCATGGCCGAACGGGTGCTGCCCGCTTCTTTGAGAAGCTGCTGTATCACCCGTTCAGACTCTGCATAGCCGCCTTCGCCGAAGTGATGATGGCGTATGCGTCCCGTGGCATCGATGAAGTAATGAGCAGGCCAGTACTGGTTGCGGAAGGCGCGCCAGATCGCATACTGGTTGTCCACGGCCACCGGATAGCTGATGCCCAGATCTTTCATGGCCTTGCTCACGTTGCCGATGTCGCGTTCAAAGGCGAACTCGGGTGCGTGCACGCCGATCACGACCAGACCCTGGTCGCGGTATTTTTCGGCCCAGGCCTTCACATAGGGGAGAGTGCGCAGGCAGTTGATGCAGGAGTAGGTCCAGAAATCCACCAACACCACCTTGCCTCTCAGGTCCTGCTCACCCAGTGGCTTGGAGTTGAGCCATTGGGTTGCACCGTCCAGGGGCGGCGCGATGCCCTCATCGGGCAGAGCCTGGGCTGTGCTGGACGGCCCGCTCATGCGCATTGCAGCTCCCGCGGCCATCATGGCAGCCCCGTCAGCAGGTGCAAGGGATGGTGCTTGCATCATCATGCCCGGGTTGCCACGCATGGCCAGCTGGTCGTCGCTCTGCGGCTGGTTCAGGTGCTCGACCAGTTTTTGCTCCAGGCTGCCGGTGGACGCCGTTGACAGTCGGGCCAGCACGCCGGTGTCGATTCCCAGTGCAATGGCTGCAACGCCGGCGAGCATGGCTGCCCCGAGGCCGCGTCGCACCCATTCACCGGCACCCAGCGAACGCTTGAGCGCGGCAAATACCCGGCCACCCAGCAGCAAAGCCGCAGCCATGGAGGTCGCTGCTCCGGCGGCATAGGCCAGCAGCAGCAAGCTTGAGGTCGTGTTGGCACCCTGCAGGGCGGCGCCGGTCAGTATCAGTCCCAGAATGGGCCCGGCGCATGGAGCCCACAGCAGCCCCGTCGCGACTCCCAGCAACACGGAGGAGGCCATCTTTGGCGTACCGTCTTGCTGTACCGACTCGGACAGGCGCGATCCGGCAGTCACCAATGGACGGGTCAGCCGCTCCGACAGATGCGGCAGCAACAGGGTCAGCCCGAAAACGGCCACCAGCGCCAGAGCCAGCCAGCGGCCATATTGATTGGCAGCCACCACCCAGCCGCCGCCTACCGCTGCGAGAGAGGCAACGACCGCAAAGGTCAGCGCCATGCCTGCCAGCAATGGCAGGCCGTTGCGCACAAAGGGCTGATTCGCGCGAGAGAACACGAAAGGCAGCACGGGCAGGATGCAGGGGCTGACGATGGTCAGCACGCCGCCCAGATAGGCAAGGACGATCAGCAACATGGCCTGTTTCTCCTCAAGCGGGCTTGGGCGCGAAAGTCAGTGCAAGACCGTTCATGCAGTAGCGCAGACCTGTCGGAGGCGGCCCGTCCTCGAAGACATGGCCGAGGTGACCGCCGCAGCGCCGGCAGTGAGCCTCGATGCGCACCATGCCGTAGCTTCGATCCTTGCGGGCGGCGACGGCATTGTCCAGTGGCTTCCAGAAGCTCGGCCAGCCGGTGCCGCTTTCGAACTTGGTAGTGGAGGCAAACAAGGGCAATGAGCAACCGGCGCAGGAAAAGGTGCCCGGACGATGCTCCTTGTTGAGCGGACTGCTGCCCGGAGACTCTGTGGCCTCCTGACGAAGCACGGCATATTGCTGGGGGCTGAGCCGGGCGCGCCACTGGGCGTCGGTGTAGCTGATTTCGAAGGGCTCGGTCGCCGCAGTGGCTCGGCGGTGGAACGTTGCGGCGCAGAGCGCAGCGGCGGAGGCTGCGGTGCCCAGCAGCATGTGGCGTCGGGTGGTCATGGCATCGGCTTTCAGGGTTCGATGGCATCGAGCTTAGGAAGTGCGGGTCCCGAAGTCCTCACGCAAAGTTAAAAAAAACGTGATAACTCCCCGCGAGCAGTTTGAGCACAATGTGAAATCAGGCGGTACTGCGCCGCCGTGCTGCACCAACTGCCCCGGAGACCTGAATACCCATGACCATTGCCCGTCGCATTCTGCTGGTCGAGGACGACGCCCATATCGCCGATCTGCTTTCGCTTCACCTTCGGGACGAGGGGTTGGAGGTCGTGCATTGCGCCCGTGGTGACGACGGGCTGGCGCATCTGGAGCGTGGCGGCTGGGATGCGCTGGTACTGGATCTGATGCTGCCTGGGGTGGACGGCCTGGAGATCTGCAGACGTGCACGCGCCATGACGCGCTACACGCCGATCATCATCATCAGTGCCCGCTCCAGCGAGGTGCATCGCATTCTGGGACTGGAGATCGGCGCTGACGACTATCTGGCCAAGCCGTTTTCGGTACTGGAACTGGTGGCCAGGGTGAAGGCCCTGCTGCGCCGGGTCGACGCGCTGGCTCAGAGCGCGCGCCTGGAGTCGGGCAGTCTGTCGGTCAACGGGCTGGTCATGGACCCGGTCGCCAGGGATGCCAGCCTGAACGGACGCCATCTCGACCTCACACCCCGGGAATTCGATCTTCTGTATTTCTTTGCCCGCCAGTCGGGCAAGGTGTTTTCGCGCATGGACCTGCTCAACGCGGTCTGGGGCTATCAGCACGAGGGCTACGAGCACACCGTCAACACCCATATCAACCGGCTGCGCGCCAAGGTGGAGCTCAACCCTGCGCAGCCCACGCGAATCCTCACGGTCTGGGGACGCGGCTACAAGTTTGCCGAAGCCGGGGAGCGCGAATGAATCTGACCCTGACTCAGCGGCTGGCGATCGTGTTCGCCCTTCTGCTGCTGGTCTGCAGCGGCACTTCCGCCTGGCTGCAGCTTCGCTCCAACCGCATGCATGAACTGGAGGTGGTGCAGGCCTTGTCCCGCGACGTTGCCGAGAGCATTGCCCGCGACGCCCAGTTGACGGATGCGAACGGCTTGATGCCGAACGCGGTGCGCAATCTGTTCAACCAGCTGATGATGGTGAACCCGAGTGTCGAGGTCTATCTGCTGGAGCCTGATGGGCGCATTGCCGGTCATGCGGCTCCCGAAGGGCGTTTGCGCCGCGACCGGGTCGATCTGGAGCCGGTCCATCGATTTATCGATGGTCATATGCTGCCCATCCTGGGTGACGATCCGCGCAGCCGCGATGGCCGCAAGGTCTTCAGTGCGGCTCCCCTGAGCGTGAACGGGAGGGAGGTCGGCTTCATCTATGTGGTGCTGCTGGGCGAGGCCCATGATCTGCTTGCCGCCAGAGGTTCCGCAGATGCGGTGCTGAAGACTGCATTGCTGTCGATCGGCATGGTGGGGCTGCTATGCCTAGCCGCCGGGCTTGTCGCCTTCACCTTGATCACACGCCCCTTGCGGCGCCTGACCGAGTCGGTGCGGCAGTTCGATATGCATGGCGTTCCGCCTGAGATGCCGGCGCGTGCTTCGGAGGCGGCAGATAACAGCCGTGACGAGATCGCCGTGCTGGACTCGGCCTACAGGCAGATGGTGCTGCGCATCAGCGAGCAATGGCAGGCGCTGAGGCGACAGGATCAGGAGCGCCGGGAGTTGATCGCGAATGTATCCCATGATCTGCGCACGCCGCTGTCGTCCTTGCATGGGTATCTGGAGACCCTGCTGCTCAAGGATGCAAGCCTGGAGCCCGCAGAGCGCAGGCGCTATCTGGGCATTGCACTCGACCAAAGCCAGAGGGTGGGTGCGCTGTCCCAAAGTCTGTTCGAGCTGGCGAGGCTGGAGTATGGCTTTGTGCAGCCCGAGCCAGAGTCGTTCTCGCTGCGGGACCTGGTGCAGGATGTGTTTCAGAAGTTCGAGCTTGCTGCGGAGTCGCGCCATATCGCCCTGCAGGCGGATCTGGCCCCGCAGTTGCCAGCAGTTCGTGCAGATCTGGGAATGATGGAGCGAGTCTTGAGCAACCTGCTCGACAACGCCTTGCGCTATACCCCCGAAGGCGGGTCGATCAGCATAGGCATCAGAAGCGTGGGCCCGGAGCTGGAGCTGACGGTCAGCGACACCGGCCCTGGCATTCCGCCAGAGCTGCGCGAAGGCCTGTTCAGGCGTCCATTCACGGTCGGTGGCGCCCGCCGCGACGGGGGACTTGGCTTGAGAATCGTGCACCAGATGCTGGAGCTGCACGGGGTCGGCATCCATCTGGTCGAGGGTGACGGAGGGGGCGCTGCGTTCCGGTTTTCCCTGCCACGGGCTCCGGAGGCCTGATGTAAAGCAGGGCTGCAAGCTGGCACTTCACAGGTCATGGAGCCCGGCTCACAGGAGGGTTCGGGGCCACTACCAGTCATCGGTATCGCCATGAGTCCGGCCCTGCGGCAGGCGGCGTTTTGCTACGTGGCAGTCGCCTGCAGATTGATGGCAGTCTTATGTCTTATATCTAAGTGAAAACCCCAGTTGTTCGCTCCAATAAAAGACCATTGCCTACTAGCAGTCAAGGCAGTCGTCTGACACAAATAGTTGCCAGCGCAACTATTATTAAATTGTTAAGGCGGTTTGGGCCGGCTTGAAAAATGCTTTGGCTCTGTGTACGAGTGCCCGCTTTGCGGGCATTTTCTTTGGGGCGTGCAGCTTTCGGTCGGAACCACCGCTGATTCAAAAAACTTGAACACTTGCCCAACGCACAACTGGCTGTGTATGAGCGGGTTCACACGATGTAGGAATCGCAAAATGTCCAACTTTTCCCCACCCAGCCGCAGATCCTTTCTGTTCGCCTCCGGTGCTGGCGTCGCACTGGCCGGAACGGCCGTGACCATGCACGCCAACTCCAAGGAGCCAGCGCTCAAACTGGATGCATACAAGCCCGAGTATTTCAATGCGGATGAGTGGGCTTTCGTTCTGGCAGCGACAGCGCGCCTGATCCCGTCCGAAGGCGACGGTCCCGGAGCGATAGAAGCCCATGTGCCGGTGTTCATCGACCGTCAACTCAAGAGCTACTACGGCACTGCGGATATCTGGTACATGGAGGGGCCGCACGATCCCACGGCCAAGCCCGATCGCGGCTGGCAAACGCCTTTGACGCCTGCACAGCTCTATCGCAAGGCGATTCCTGCCTTCAACGTCGAGTGCAAGACACGCTACGGCAAGGAGTTCAAGGACCTGTCACATGAGCAGCAGGATGAAGCGCTGACGGCTTTGCAAAAAGGCGAGATCAAGCTGGACCCCGAACTGAGCATCTTCTTCACCACCTTGCTGGCCAATACCAAGGAAGGCTATTTCGCCGACCCCATGCATGGCGGCAACCACGGTATGCAGTCCTGGAAATACATCGGCTTCCCTGGCGCTCGTGCCAGCTATGCCGAATGGGTCGACCAACACAACAAGAAGTACCCGCTGGGTCCGGTTTCCATCAAGGGCGAAAGGGCATAAACCATGGCACGCATTGAAAAAAAGAAAGACGTGGTCATCGTGGGCCTGGGCTGGACCGGCTCCATCGCCGGCATGGAACTGGCGGCCGAAGGCCTGGAAATCGTGGCGCTGGAGCGTGGTGGCGACCAGAACACGGTGCCCGAGTTCAAGTACCCCAACCAGATCGATGAGTTGACCTGGGGCGTGCGCCTGAAAAACATGCAGCATCCGCGCCAGCAGACAGTGACCATCCGTCGCAATGACGGCGAAATCGCGCTGCCATACCGTGCGATGGGTTCGTTCCTGCCTGCCAACGGCGTTGGTGGCGCGGGCACCCACTGGAACGGGCTGCTGTGGCGCCCGCAAGCTGAAGAAATTCAACTGCGCAGCTATGTGAAGCAGCACTGGGGTGAGTCCATCATTCCTGAAGGCATGAATCTGATGGACTACCCCGTCACTTACGACGAGCTGGAGCCGTTCTTCACGCAGTTTGACGAAGTGGCAGGTATCTCCGGCAAGGCTGGCAATCTCAACGGCAAGATTCAGCCCGGCGGCAATCCTTTCGAAGGCTGGCGTTCCAAGGACTACCCCATGCCCCCGCTGCCTGCGACCTACGACGCAACCTTGTTCGAGGCGACGGCCAAGCAAATGGGCTATCACACCTTCCCGGCGCCCGCAGGTATTGCCTCCACCGCCTATGTGAACCCCTATGGCATGCAGATGGGGCCTTGCAATTTCTGTGGTTTCTGCGAGCGCTACGGCTGCTATCAATATTCCAAGTCGTCGCCCCAGACGGCCGTTCTGGACGCGCTCAAGCGCAAAAAGAATTTCAGCTACCGCACGCATTGCGAAGTGCTGCGCGTGGAAAGCTCGGAAGACGGCAAGACCGCCACCGGCGTGACCTACTTCGACTCCAACACCAACGAAGAAGTGTTCCAGCCAGCGGATCTGGTGATCCTGTCTTCCTTCCAGCTCAACAACGTGCACCTGCTGCTGGTTTCCGGCATCGGCAAGCCCTACGACCCCAAGACCAACGAAGGGGTGACCGGCAAGAACTACGCCTATCAGATGAACGGTGGCGTGACGATGTTCTACAAGGAGGCGAACTTCAACCCCTTCATCGGTCACGGCTCCAACGGGATCTGTATCGATGACTTCAGCGTCAACCAGAACGACTTTGGCAAGCTGGGCTTCATCGGCGGTGCTTACTGGCGTTCGGGGACCTTCAATGGCCAGCCCATCCGCTCCATGCCGCTGCCCAAGGGTACGCCGGGCTGGGGTGCCGGTTGGAAGAAGGGTATCGGCGAGTGGTATGGCCACTCCATGTCCATCGGCACGCACGGTTCGCACATGTCCTACCGCGCCAATCACCTGGATCTGGACCCCACTTACAAGGATCCACACGGCCGTCCGCTGATGCGCATGACCTTCAACTGGCAGGACAACGACCTGAAGATGAACCAGTACCAGAAGCTCAAGGCGGCAGAAGTTGGCAACAACATGAAGCCTGATCAGATCCAGCTGGGTTTCAAGGACATCGGTGCGCAGTTCGACGTGCGTCCCTACCAGACCACACACACCACTGGCGGTCACATCATGTCCGACAAGCCCACGGAAGGCGTGGTGAATCGCTACTGCCAGGCCTGGGACAAGCACAACGTGTTCGTCTTCGGCGCCGGCAACTTCGTGCAGAACACCCAGTACAACCCCACCGGCATGGTCGGCGGTCTGGCCTACTGGACGCTGCATGCGATTCGCACCATGTATCTGAAAAACCCACGTCCGCTGGTCTGAGGAGAGCAAGACATGAAGAAAATCCTCAGCATTCTGATTGCGCTGATCGTTCTGGGCGTTCTGGCGGCGCTGGCGCTGATCTACCTGCCATTCAAGCCGACACCGGCGAATGAGGCGCTGGCCGCCGACTGGAAGGCAGACGCCGGTCGTGGCGAATATGTCATGCGCGCCAGTGACTGCATGGCCTGTCACACCGCCAAGGGTGGCGAGCCCATGGCCGGCGGTCGCGGCATTGAAAGCCCCATGGGCACCATCTGGTCCTCCAACATCACGCCGGACAAGGAAACCGGCATCGGCAGCTGGACTCTGGACCAGTTCCGTGCCGCGATGGTGGACGGTATCGGTGGTCACGGCCAGCAGCTGTACCCGGCCATGCCCTACGAGAACTATCGCTTCATGAAGGAAAGCGATATCCGCGCGCTGTTCGACTACCTCCAGACCGAGGTCAAGCCCGTCAGGAACGAGGTGCAGGCCACTAGCCTGAGCTTTCCGTTCAATATGCGCTTCGGCATCCGTGCCTGGAACTGGCTGGCGCTGTCGGGTGAAGCCGACTTCAAGCCCATGGCCGGTGACGACCAGCAGATTCGCGGTCAGTATCTGGTCGAAGGCGCCGGTCACTGCGCAGCCTGCCACAGCCCTCGCACTGCCTTCATGGCGCAGAACGGCACACGCCTGTCCGACTCCAGCTTCCTGACCGGCGGCATGGTGGACGACTGGTCTGCTCCTGCACTGCGTGGCAAGGACTCGCGTGTTCAGCAATGGACGACCGAGCAGGTGGCCGCCTATCTGGCAACCGGCCGTAATGCTCATGCGGTGGCCAACGGAGAAATGGCGCTGGTGGTCGAGCACTCCATGCAGTACATGACCGATGCCGATCTGAACGCCATGGCCAAGTTCCTCAAGACCATGGACGGCCAGGCCGCAGATGCTGCCCCTGAAAAAGTGGCTACGCCAGGCCCTCGCAGCACTGCGGTTGCCAAAGCGGATGGAGCCGGCGAGGCCACGGCCAAACTGCTGAAATCCGCGTCTCCCGACATGCCTTTGGGTGCTCGCCTGTATCTCGACAACTGCGCAGCCTGCCACTTTGTCAGCGGCAAGGGCGCTCCCGAGATCTTCCCCGAGCTGCAAGGCAATGCCATGGTGCTGGGCAAGGATGCCAGCCCGCTGGTGTCGGTGATTCTGAAGGGCGCTTCCTCGCCCGCTACGGATCGCCGTCCCATGCATCTGGTGATGCAGGGCTATGCCGACCGCCTTACCGACGGTGAAGTGGCCGCACTGGCCAGCTTCGTGCGCAAAGGCTGGGGCAACCAGGCTTCGGATGTGAGCGAAAGCCAGGTCAGCAAGGTGCGCCAGCATGTGCAAGCCGATGCTGCTCCACAGCGAGCCCAGTAAATAGCACGCGTATCCGCCAGGTGCTTTGCGCGCCAGGCAGATTCCCGAAACCCAGCCCGATGGAAATCCGGCTGGGTTTTTTATGCTGCAGCTACTGGCCCGGACGATGGAGCCCTCCAAAAATCAACAGGCCGCACCACTGTGCTTAAGTGATGCGGCCTGTTGCGTAGGCGTGTTGCGGATCAACCAACCGGATGCTGACGGTAAACGGCGCGGCATGTTGAATGGTTTTGCTGCGTCGGTAGACGTGCTTCCATGGACTCAAGTGTGCATGTTGCAGCGCAGAAAATGTTGCTTCAAATTCTGCGAATACAGCGTTGCTGCAGAAAAATTTTCTGTATTTAAGTTTTTAACGGTAAATTCAGGAATATGGACACCTTGGATAAAAAGATTCTTGCTGCCTTGCAGGCTAATGCGCGCGCCAGCCTGCAGGACATTGGTGCTGCAGTGGGCCTGAGTGCATCGCCATGCTGGGCCCGCATCAAGAAGATGGAGGAGGCCGGAGTGATCGAGGGCTATACCGTACGTCTGAACCCGCAGGCGCTGGGACTGGCCGATTCGGTTCTGGTCATGGTCACGCTGGACAGCCATTCAGACAACACGCTGGAAAAGTTCGGCGAGGTGCTGGCCACCATTCCCGAAGTCGTGGAAGCGCATCTGGTCTCGGGCGAGTACGACTATCTGCTGCGTATCGTCGTCAAGGACACGCGTGACTACGAGCGCCTGCTGCGTGAGAAGCTCTACAAGATCAAGGGCATACGCCATAGCCAGTCCAGCTTTGTGTTGCGTACGCTTAAAAAAGCCGACCTGCCTCTGGGCGTGTGAAGCGGCACTGCTCTTCGCGGTGTGATCAGTCGCGGCGCGGAGCTGGTGTGACTGAAGTCATTCAGACTTCGGTGCTCATCGAGCCTGGATGCAGGCCGGGCCGCTGCCAGCGCTGGCCCTTCGGGGGCGGCTGCGCGTCGGATTGATGGAGGAGCTGATGAAGCTGACGCGAAGCCGAGGCACCCGCAGCTGTATCAACGCATGGAGCGGCGCAAGGCAGCGCTGCTCCAGTCCACGGCGATGCTCAGCAAGAGCATGGCCATGATCACGGTGCTGGCCTGGGCATAGTGGAACAGCGAAAGCTCGAAGTACAGCAACTGGCCCAGCCCGCCTGCTCCCACAAAGCCCAGAATCGCCGCCATGCGGATATTCATCTCCCAGCGGTACAGCGTGTAAGCCAGCAGTTGCGGCGCAGCGCCAGGAAGGGTGCCATAGCAAAATGCCAGCAGGCGATTGCTGCCGCTGAGCCTGAGCGCAGTTGCGGGAGCCACCGGAGCATTCTGCAAGGCCTCGGCAAACAGGCGACCCAGCACGCCGGTGGTATGCAGGGCCAGGGCCAGGGCTCCGGCGAATGGGCCCAGGCCCACGGCCAGCGCGGTGATCGTGGCCCAGACCAGCTCGGGCACGGAGCGCAGCACATTGAGCACCACATTCCATGGTGCGCGCCAGCGCGGCAGGGCCAGCAGCAGGCCCGCGATCGCGGCCAGCAAGGTGCCGACGATGGAGATGGCCAGGGTCTCCCAGATGCCTTGGAGCACCTTGAGCAGCCAGGGCTGGCTCAGATCGGGCGGGAAAAAGCCGCGTACAAAGTCGCCCATGCTGGCGGCTGCATCTGTCGTGAACAGTGCCGAGAAATCAATATCCAGAAGCCGCAGGCTGGCCCATAGCGCCGCACAGGCAGTCAGCACAAATGTGCCGGTTCGCCAGCCGAAGGGCAGTGCGCGCGCAGCAGGCACGGCGTCGAGTGCGCGACGCAGCCACCAGGAAAGCAGATCGGCCGCCGCCACCAGCAGCATGAAGGCCAGCAGAATGCTGGCGGCTTCGCCGCCGTTGAGCATCTTCATGGCCTGGTCCATGAGCTGGCCCAGGCCTCCCGCACCGACAAAGCCCATGACCACCGAGGCACGGATCGCGCATTCCCAGCGGTAGACGGTGTAGGAAGTCAGCTCTTTGGCCGCCTGCGGCAGCAGGCCGTAGAGCAGGGCCTGAATACGGCCGGCGCCGCTGGCACGCAGGGCGCGGGCCGGAGCAGGGTTGGTAGATTCGAGAATTTCGGCATAGACCTTGGCCAGCATGCCACCATAGGTCAGGCCCAGGGCCAGCACACCGGCTGCGGGGCCCAGGCCGAAGACGCGCACAAACACCAGAGCCCAGACCA
Organism: Comamonas sp. C24C; assembly: GCF_053345995.1. NCBI lineage: Bacteria > Pseudomonadati > Pseudomonadota > Betaproteobacteria > Burkholderiales > Comamonadaceae > Comamonas > Comamonas sp. C24C. Next base: position 69,261 of record NZ_JBKFBC010000007.1, read on the forward strand.
GTTCGGGAATGCCGCGCAGGATGGTGAGCACGCTGCGGGCGATGGGGTTGAGCGTGACCCTCTCGCGCGCAGCGCCCGTGGACAGATAGGCCATGGGTACGGCAATCACGAAGGCCAGCGCCATGCCGGCCGTGGCGATGGCCAGGGTCTCCAGCGTGGCCTGACCCAGGTAGGCCAGGAACTCCCCACTGGTTTCGGGCGGCAGAAACTGCGCGAGAAAGCCGCCGATGACCTTGAGATTGTCGGCATCGAAAAGCGGCTTGAGCGAAAAGCCCGAGGTCTGCAGCATGGGCCAGAGCACGATCAGGGCCAGGATCAGGCCGCTCAGGCGGCCACGAGCGGAGGGGTCGCGGCGCGATGGCCGGGCGGGCTCGGCCATTTCTAGCGACATGCGTTCACCTGGATGGGAGCGGGCGCGGTGCTGGCGAGATCGCGCTGAGCCAGGCGGTTGTGCAGCGTGGGCAGATCGGCCGGGCTGCCATCGGCATGGGCGTAGAGCGCTTGCAACTGGGCTTCGCTGACTTGCGCGGCAGGCAGGTCAAAGGCCAGGCGGCCATTGCGTACGCCGACGATGCGGGCAAAGTTGGCCAGAGCCAGATCGACGGCATGCAGACTGGCCACCAGCGTGGCCTTGCGCGCGGCAGCTTCCTGCACCAGCAATTGCACCGTGGCCTGCGAGAGCGCAGGGTCCAGGGCGGAGACCGGCTCGTCGGCCAGAATCAGCTCGGCTTGCTGGTAAAGCACGCGGGCAATGCCCACGCGCTGCAACTGGCCGCCGGAGAGCTGGTCGCAGCGTGCAAACAGCTTGTCCTCAAGCTGCACGCGGGTCAGGGCCTCGCGCGCGCCCGCAATGTCCTGCGGATAGGCCAGCGATGCCAGCGCCTTCCACAGCGGCCACTGGCCCAGCTTGCCGGCCAGCACGGCCGTGACCACACGTTGACGCAGCGGAATGGGGGCGGCCTGATGCACGGTGCCGATGCAGCTGCGCAAAGCCTTGAGTTCGCGGGCGGCGGATTGCGCAGACGCGGTCCGGCCCAGCACCTGCATGCGACCTGCCGTGGGCAGGTAGGCTGTGCCTATGGTGCTGAGCAGCGAAGTCTTGCCGGCGCCCGAGGGGCCGATGAGCGCAATGCTCTCGCCCTGGATGGCGGACAAGGAGATATGGGACAGGGCGGTAAAGCCGTTGCTGTGGGTCAGGCCCACATCGTCCAGCATGAAGCTCATGAGACGAATACTCTGAAAACAATAGCTGCCAACGCTTGGTGCATAAGCGTTGGCAGTCAAAAAAACTGAACTTCTTACTTCAGCAGACCGGCGGACTTGGCGGCGGCTTCAATGCCGTCGTAGTTCTTGGTGTCGGTGGCGATGAACTTGGAGGCGCGCTGCAGGTCCATGATGGCCTTGTGCTCTGGCTTGCTGGGGTCCAGTGCCAGGAAGGCGGCGGTCAGCTTCTTGACGATGGCCGGGTCCAGGTCGCCGCGCACCGTCCAGTTGTAGTCAAAGTAGGTGGGCGTCGTGGCGAACACGCGCACCTTGCTGGTGTCCACCTTCTTGGATTCGACCAGCTTGTCCCACACCGAAGTGTTGAGCACGCCGGCCTCGGCCTTGCCTGCGGCAACAAAGGCCACGGTGGCGTCATGCGCGCCCGAGTAGGCCACTGTCTTGAAGTCTTTTTCGGGGTTCAGGCCGTCCTGCTGCAGGAAGAAGCGCGGCATCAGGCTGCCCGAAGTGGAGGAGGGGGCGCCGAAGGCAAAGGCCTTGCCCTTGAGGTCGGCCAGCGTCTTGATGGCGGGGTCGGCCGTGATGAACTTGCTGGTGAAGACCGCATCCTCGGCCCGCTGCACGATGGGGATGGCCGTGCCGTTGGTGCGGATCTTGGCTTGCACATAGGTGAAACCGCCCAGCCAGGCCAGATCCAGCTTGCGGGTGGCCAGGGACTCGACCACAGCCGCGTAGTCGGATACGGGGGTGAACACCACTTTCATGCCGGTGGCCTGCGAGAGGTATTCGCCCAGGGGCTTGAACTTGCGCTGCAGCTCGGTCGGTGCCTCGTCGGGAATGGCCGAGACGCGCAGCACGGCGGGGGTGTCTGCATGCGCTGCGGACAGCAAGGAGGAGGAAGCGAGAGCTGCCACGGCCAAGCCGCGCAGCGCCTGGCGGCGAGCGAAAGAGTGCTTCATTAAGTGCTCCGTTCAAAAAGCCACCGCCGTCCGGATACACGGCGGTTTAGTAGGTCACAAGCGCTTGGCTTGCGGCGAATGGAAACCCATAGGCGGTACACCGACCGCTGGCGCTTATTGTTACGTAATTGAGAAACCCTCGGCGCAGTCTTTGCTTGATTTGAATAGCAAAAAGCCCCGTGGGGACGGGGCTTGGCACGAAAGCGACTGCTTGTCTGCAGGTTCAAATATTGCAGATGCAGCAGGTAGACGGCCGTGGCTGCGCTGCCCTCGTTGTCTACCATCAGCAAGGGCTTGCCGCTCGATTGATAGCTACCGATCTTCTCAAGCAGGAGCGCGGCAGGCGTTTGCCCGGGTTCGGGAACTGGTGCCGGGACCTTGGGAGCCGGAGCCAGCGCTGGGTGTCTGTTTCGTGTTGTCGTCCTCACCACCGCAGGCGGCCAGGGCGGCGGCTGCAATCATGCAAATCAGAAGAGGTTGGCGCAAGCCCTGTGCAGATGTCATTGAGAACTTGGCAGATGAAGAAGAAAAACTTCGATGTCTCACCAGCCTGCATCTCATCTCTGTGAAACCGATTCGTGGTCTTTGTGCCACAGGTCCTGCAAACCGCTTGGCAGTTGCTATGCCAAGCCAATAAACTCGCCAGCCTTTACCCCACTTGCGTTATCCGCTCTCATTTTCGAGGTGCATCATGTCTTGCCAGATTCGTTTGCGCTAAACGACTTCGCCACACGCTGATTTTTCAGGTGTGCGCTGCGGTATGGACATATCGGTCCCCTGAGGTGCCTGGCCCAGGTGGCCTGCCGCCCCGAAGGGGCAGTTTCTTCATCATGGGCAAGCCCTTGCCCGGCGTTCCCGACCTGGCTCGCGCCCCGGTCCTGCGCTCTTCCACTCTCTGAATCCCGGTCAGCCCTTTGCTCGGCGGCCAGGTGTTTTTGTCTTCGCCCGATGGTGGCGGCAAGTGCCGCTTTCGTTGTCCTTGGTTTGTCTGCCACGTCTTTTGGCGCGTGGCTTATTCCCTTTTTGGAAAGCACAACATGACTACTACCCATTTATTCAATCTGGAGATTCTCAAATATCCGCGCACGCCGTATCTGCGCGGCTCGCGGCTGCAGGTCGGCGATCAGGCCGATGCCGTGTCCTATGAAGCCCTGGCCGGCCGGCATATCGTGGTTGAGGAAAAGCTCGATGGCGCCAATGCGGCGCTGAGCTTCGGCGCCGACGGCAGCTTGCTGCTGCAGTCGCGCGGCCACTATCTGCAAGCCGATCAGATGGGCGGGCGCGAGCGCCAGTTCAATGCCTACAAGCAATGGGCCAGAGCCCATGAAGGCGCGCTGATGGCGCTGCTGGACGAGCGCTATGTGATGTATGGCGAGTGGCTGTACGCCAAGCATTCGCTGTACTACGACGCGTTGCCGCACTGGTTTTGCGAGTTCGACGTCTGGGACCGCGTGGCGCAGCAGTTTCTGGACACGCCGCAGCGCCATGCGCTGCTGGCCGGTGTGAGCATGTTGCACAGATGGGAGGTGCCCTTGCCGACCGAGGCGCATGGGCTGCAACTGCTGGTCAACGAGTAGCTCAAGCCAAAACAAAAAGGGCCTGGAAATTTCCAGGCCCTTTTTTGTCGCGAGATGGCGGATTCATGTCCGCTGCATGGCTTGCGGGTAGCCCTTGGGGTTGAAGCGTGTCACCAGCAGGCAGACCAGCGCTGCCACACCGGCCTGATAGAGCCAGCCCGTCATCCAGTTGCCGCTGATCTGGTGCAACTGTGCCATGACCAGAGGGGCCAGCGCTGCAAGGATGAAGCCGCCGCCCTGCATCAGCGAGTTGAGGGCGCCGGCTTGTGTGGGAGAGGGCAGATGGTCCAGCGCCACCAGCATGAAGAGCGAGAAGCAGCCGCCCAGACCCAGCCCCAGCACGATGGCATTGAGCGTGGGCATGGCATCGGGCCAGAGCCCGAGGCCGGCAAAGCCGATGATCTGCAGCAGCAAGGCCAGCATGAGCCAGCAGCGACGATCCAGGCTGCGGCGCGCGAGCGCAGGCATGGCCAGCGCCGATGCGGCTTGTGCAATCGACAAGATGGCCAGCAGCGAGCCGCTTTGCGTGGCCGTCCAGCCATGGGTTTGATAGAACGGAGCGAGCCAGGCAACTGTGGAGCCATAACCGCCGTTCATCAGGCCAAAGCTGATCAGCAGCAGCCAGGTGCGGCCACGGCGCAGCAGCCAGCCGGTGTCGCTGTCACTGTTGGCTTGTACCAGGGGCGCGGAGGGCACAGGGGTGGCGGACTCGCGCATCAGAGTCAGCGCATGCCAGGCCAGCGGCAATGCCAGCAACACGGGAATGGCCCAGATGGCCAGCGAAGCCTGCCAGCTCAGGCCCAGCTGCATGGCCACGGGCGAGAGCTGGGCACTGAGTGCGCCGCCGCCCATGAGCGCCGCCGAATACAGGCCCATCATGGGCGCCACGTTGTGGGGAGACTGGCGCTTGATGAGCCCCGGCAGAATGCTTTGTGCCAGCGCCACGCCGGCGCCGCACAAGCCGGCCGTGGCGATCAGCAGCGTACCGGTGGCGGCACCCGCAGGCGTCAGGCGCAGGGCGCAGCCCAGGGCAATCAGCAGCAGCGAGGCGCAAATGCTGGCGCGCGCGCCCCAGCGTTGCAAAGCCGTGGGAGCAAGCCAGCCACCAATGCCCATCAGCGCCATGGGCAGCAGCGTGAGCCAGGAGAAGCTGCGCAAATCCATGCCCGTGGCCTGCTGTATGGTCGGTGCCAAGGGGCCGGGTGCCGTCAGAAAGGGACGCAGATTGATGGTGACCAGTATCACCACCAGCAGCCAGAGCAGCGGCGGCACGCGATGCGTTCGGGAAGATGTCGATGTCATAAAGCGCTGAGGCTGCCGGCGGTGCAGTGCATCGGTGCGGTCGCCTTGGGCAGCCCGGTTTGTTGTTGTGGTTTTTTGGGGCCAGGAGGGTCAGGCAGTTGGCCAGGCCTCATCTCCATAGAGCTGGGCCGCGCGGATGCCGGTGTCGATGCGGGTGATGGGCAGCGGCGGTGGCGTCAGCGACAGGCGCAGGCGCTGGTAGGTACCCTCGCTGGACAGGCTATAGGGCGCGGCGTCTTGGTTGTCGAAGGCGAAGAACACCTGTTCGGCGCCATTCATGACCAGGGCCGCCAGGCACATGGGGCAGGGGTGGCCGCTGGCATAGATGGACAGGCCCGCCAGGCTGGGGTTGGCGCGCAGCTGCGTGCCCGCGCGTATGGCCTGCATTTCGGCATGGGTGCTGGGGTCGTGGCTGGCAATGATCTCGTTGACGCCGGTGGCAACGACTTCATTTCCCCGGGCGAGCACGGCGCCGAACGGGCGGCCGCCCTGAAGGCGGTTGGCATGGGCCAGGTCCACGGCCAGGCGCATCAGTTGTCGTGGGGTGGCGGAAGTTGGACTCATGGCGATGAAAGCTGTGGCGGCAGGCGCCGGATGCCTGATGCATCAGCGCCGCAACTGTGGTGTTTGAAGGGGGCGGGGCGGCGCCCGGCGCCTTGCAGCGTACACCTGCAGGGCCATGCCGCTACCCGTCTGGAAAGCAAAGCTTATTTGCTCAGAGGGCGTTGGCGGCCCAATAGTTCCGCCCAGGCCGAGCAGGCGAGCTCCACCTGCTGGCGTGCCGCCGGGCTGGCAGCCAGCATGCGTGCAAAGCCGTGGACCATGGCCGGGGCGCGCAAAAGCTGCAGCGGTGCGCCCAGTGCCTGGGCCTCATGGGCAAAGGCCTCGGCCTCGTCGCGCAGAATATCGTGGCTGGCCGTCATCAAAAGCGTGGGCGGCAAATGGACAATGGCTGCGCTGCTGCAGCCCGGCGTCAGCCATTGTGCGGCCTGGCCCTCGGGCCGGCCCAGTTCCTGCCAGTAGCGCTGCATGGCGGCGGGCGTGAGCCCGAAGCCTGTGGCAAAGCGGCGCATGCTGTCATTGTCCTGATCGGGCTGCAGCGGCGGGTAGAGCAGGAGCAGGCCAGCAATGTGGGCCGCATTGGTGGGTTGCTGAATCTGGCGCACTGCCGCTGCCAGTGCCAGATGGGCGCCAGCGCTATCACCACCGAGCAGGACCTTATCGGCCGCAAAAGGCAGCAGCCCGCGCATATCGCTCAGCCACTGCAGCACGGCCATCACATCGTCCAGCGGCGCGGGAAAGCGGCTCTCTGGCGTGCGGCGGTAATGCACGGACAGCACGGTATGGCCGGTAAATTGGGCCAGATGCTCGCACAGGTCGTCATGGGTGTTGAGATCGCCCACCATCCAGCCGCCGCCGTGCAGCCAGACCAGCGTCCGGCCGCTGCCCGCACCTTGCTTGCGATAGCTGCGCAGGCAGATTTCGCGGCCCTCGGCGGCCAGGAAATGTTCGGCCCTGGAGATGCCGGGCAGGGCCGAGCGAATCAATCCGGCTTGCAGCTCGCTGAGCAGGCGCCGACGCTCCACATAGTCAAGCTGCGGGGTCGGCGTGTCCGTATCGAGCTGGGCAAAGCGCTGCAAGATGCGTCCCAGTGCCGGATCTATGGGCTGCGGAGGCAGGTCCTGGCGGTCGTCTGTAGCGTCGTTCATGGCTGCTGGGCCTCAGTCAGCGCCGGCGCGCGATAGACCATGACCTTGAGGCTGCGTTCCTCGTCCACATCGGCAAAAACCGGTGGGTTGGCCAGGCGCTCGACGAACTGCAACTCGGGTGCGATTTCCGCCATCTGCCTGCACAGGAAGTCCGTCCCCAGCTCGGGTGCGTTCAGGCACAGCAGGACCTGGCCGCCCGGCACCAACAGATCGGGCAGGCGGCGCATCAGGCGCGCATAGTCCTTTGTGGCGATGAAGCTTCCCTTCTGGTAGCTGGGCGGGTCCACGACGATCAGGTCGTACGGACCGCTGCGGTTGATTTTGCCCCAGCTGCTGAAAATATCGTGGGCGGCAAAGCTGGCGCCGGCCTTGACGCCGTTGAGCTGATGGTTGTGCTGACCCGTGGCCAGAGCGCCCTTGCTCATGTCCATATTGAGAACCTGGCCCGCGCCGGCCAGCTTGGCCACGACCGAGAACGCGCAGGTATAGGCAAACAGATTGAGCACCTTCATGCGCGCGGGCCGCTCATGGGCCAGCACCTGCCGGCGCACCCAGTCGCGGCCGGCGGCCATGTCGAGGAACAGGCCGTGGTTCTGCCCACGCGAGATATGGACCAGATATTTGGCGCCGTTCTCGGTCACCACATGCGGCTCGGGCAGCTCGCCGGCCATGACGCGGGTTTCGACCTTGCTGCCGCTCTCACGGCTCTGAAAGGCCCAGGTCAGAGCCTGGCCTGCAGGGGCAATCTGCTGCCAGCGCTGCTCCAGCGCCTGACCGATCTGGCTCAGCTGGGCTTCCTCCATGGGCGCAAAGCTGGTCAGCACGATCACGGGGGCAAAGGCATCCAGTGAGATCTGCTCGCAGCCCGGATAGCGCCCGCCGCGGCCGTGAAAGATGCGCTGGGCATCAGTAGGAAAAGGCATCTGGGCAATGGCGGCTAGCAGGGCTTGCATGGGGAGAAAACAGTCACACGGTCAAACAAGCCGCCAGTGTAGGCATTGCAGCGAGCTCCGGTTGCCAGGGCGGCACATGCCCCTTGCAATGGTTGGCGGCCCGGGCAGCCGCAAATGGCCCTGGGGCTCGCGCGGGCGTGGCCGTTCACTCAGTGGTAGATGCGCCGCACATCGAAGAAACAGCTTTCGGTGCCGCCAATGCCTTGCAGGCCGGCTTCGGCAGCAGCACGGGCGGCTTTCATCCAGCGCTGGAAGGTGAGCTTGGCGTCGTCGGTGATTTCCTCGGGCGGGGTGTCTTCCAGGCCTTGCACCAGAGAAAGTGCTTCGCCGACCTGCTCTTCCCCGCCAAGCTGGCGTGCCAGTACGCGGGCATAGCGTGCCTCGGCTTGATGACGTTTGTCCTCGGGCAGCTCGGGGTAGTCGCAAAGAGAGACGGTGAAATGGGCTTCTTGCATGTCCGTATATCCACAGTGTTTTGACTGTTTAAATATACAGTAATTAACTGTTTTTGTATCCAGTTCCTGGAAAATTTTTGCGGCAGACCGGGGACTGCGTTTTGTAGACTGTGGCCATGAATCACGCTGCTTCGCTGCCATTTCCCGGCCATGCCCTGTTTGTCACGCGGATCGGTGTCTGTGGACTGGCCTGGAATGCCGCTGCCGTCTGCGCCGTGCAACTGCCCGAGGCCAGCTGGGGCGAGACCCGGGAGCGCATGCTGCTGGGCCTGACCAAACGCCATGCGCTGCAGCCGCAGCGCGGGCCGGCGGTCTATGGCGCCGTAACCTCCATCTCCGCGGTTCCGGGTTTTGCCCTGCAAGCCATGGCCGGGGTGCAGCGTCTGCTGGCAGGCGTGAACTCGCAGAGCGAGCAGGGCTGGGCGCAGCCCGGCGTGGAGGCTTTGGCTTTCGGCGTGCTGGGCGATATGCGCCAGGCCTTCACGCAAGAAGCGGGCGACGGTCTGCCCGATCTGCAGCAGATCGCGCTTGATGAATTTGCCGTGCCTGCATTTCACAGCCGGGTCTATGCTTTCACGCGCGCCCTGGAGCCGGGCCGAACCAGCACCTATGGCGAGGTGGCGGCGGCACTGGGCGAGGCCGGTGCGGCGCGCGCCGTGGGCCAGGCGCTGGGAGCCAATCCGTTTGCGCCGATTGTTCCCTGTCACCGCGTGCTGGCGGCAGGGCGGGCACCGGGCGGCTTTTCGGGCGGTCAGGGTGCTTTGACCAAGCTGCGCATGCTGGAGATCGAAGGCGGGGCCTGGGGCGGCACACAGTCGCTGTTTGCCGATTGATGCCGATTGAGGGCACTGGATGCGCTTCGCCTGGCGGCTGCCGGCAGACCCTGCAAGCCGCGCCGGCGCGGTCTCTGCCACCTGCGGGACAGCGCCGACACGCAGGTGACAACACAGCGTCTGAGGCGCCCGCACAATTCATGCAGCTTTTGACGGGCAGGCCTTGCAAGGCACTGCGAACCCGGTTTGAACCTTGAAAACAAACAGGAGACATGAGAATGACACGTACGGTGCAGCAACTTTTCGATCTCTCGGGCAAGACGGCCTTGGTGACCGGTGGCTCGCGTGGCCTGGGTCTGCAGATGGCGCATGCGCTGGGCGAGGCCGGTGCGAAGATTCTGCTGAGCTCGCGCAAGGCCAAGGATCTGGAAGAGGCCGCAGCCGAGCTCAAGGCCGCGGGCATAGAGGCTGACTGGATTGCCGCCGACTGCTCGGACGAGGCCGATATCACCCGTCTGGCCAAGGAGGCCGTGCAGCGCCTCGGCCATGTGGACATCCTGATCAACAACGCCGGAGCCAGCTGGGGCGCGCCGGCCGAGGACCACCCGACGGCGGCCTGGGACAAGGTGATGAACCTGAATGTGCGCGGCTATTTTCTGCTGAGCCAGCAGATCGCCCGCCTGTCCATGCTGGAGCGCAGGAGCGGTCGCATCATCAATCTGGCGTCGATCGCCGGCCTGGGCGGCAATCCCACGGGCATGAAGACCATTGCCTACAACACCTCCAAAGGCGCGGTCATCAATTTCACGCGCGCGCTGGCTGGCGAGTGGGGCGAGCACGGCATTACGGTCAACGCCATCTGCCCGGGCTTTTTCAAGACCAAGATGGCGGCCGTGCTGATCGAGACGCTGGGTGAGGACGAAATGCGTTCCCATGCCCCGCTGCGCCGCCTGGGCGACGACGAGGATCTCAAGGGACTGACGCTGCTCTATGCCAGCGATGCCGGCAAGCACATCACCGGCCAGTGGATGGCGGTGGATGGCGGCGTGAGCGCCCTGGTCGGAGGCTGAAGCCCGGCCTGGCCGTGTTTTTGTCACGCGCCGGAGTTCGGGCCGGTCCGGCGTGTTTATATTCACGACTTGGCTGTCGCAGCGCGGTGCGCGGCGCTTCATTCTCCTGAAAGGTTTTGCGGTGTTGTCATTTGGTCCAGAAATTCCCTTTGTGCATGAACTCGGTTTCGTCCTGATCAAGGCCGAAAACGGCGAATCCGAACTGCGCTACACACCGCGGCCCGAGCACCTGAATTCCTTCGGCGTCACGCATGGCGGCGCATCGATGACCTTGCTCGATGTGACCATGGCCGTGGCCGCGCGCAGCGTGGATTTCGAGCAGGGTGTTGTCACCATCGAGATGAAGAGTTCCTTCATGCAGGCCGCCAAGGGGCCGCTGGTGGGTCAGGGCAAGCTGCTGCATCGCACCGGAAGCATGGCTTTCACCGAAGGCCGTATCTACGACGCGCAAGGACGCCTGTGCGTGCAGGCCACAGGCACTTTCAAGTACATGCAGCGCAGGCCCGCAGCCGAAGGCGGACTGAAAGCCCTGCCTACGGATTGAGTACAGATAGGCTGCTCTGTTTTTATGAGCGGCTACCGCCTTTCATATGGTTGTTTTGTATGTTATTGGCTGTAAGTGTGAGGTATATCAAGCGCTTTCAGCTATGAAAATTGAGTTTCAAACAGGAGACGAAACATGACGGTCAATCAGCAGATCCTTCTGGACAACCGCCCGCAGGGCGAGGCGGTAGAGAGCAATTTCAAGCTGGTGCAGTCGCCGCTGCCCGCGGTGGGCGAGGGTCAGGTGCTGGTGCGCCACCACTATCTGAGCCTGGACCCTTACATGCGCGGTCGCATGAACGACTCCAAGAGCTATGCCCAGCCCCAGCCGCTGGGCGAGGTCATGCAGGGCGGCACGGTAGGCGAGATTGTCGAGAGCCGCCACCCCAAGTTCAAGGCCGGCGACAAGGTGGTCGGCATGGGCGGCTGGCAGGAGTACTCGCTGCTCGACCCCAGCGTGCCCGGCGCGCTGCGCAAGGTCGACACCACCCATGTGCCGCTGTCCTACTATCTGGGCGCCGTGGGCATGCCGGGCGTCACTGCCTGGTATGGCCTGGTCAAGATCATCAACCCCAAGGCCGGTGAAACCATGGTCGTCAGCGCTGCGACCGGTGCCGTGGGCAGCGCCTTTGTGGCGCTGGCCAAGGCGCGCGGCTGCCGCGTGGTGGGCATTGCGGGCGGTGCCGAGAAATGCCGTTACGCCGTGCATGAGCTGGGCTTTGATGCCTGCATCGATTACCGCGAGCACCCCGATGCCAAGACCATGGCCAAGGCCCTGAAGGATGCCTGCCCCAACGGCATCGATGGCTATTTCGAGAACGTGGGCGGCTATATCTTCGATGCCGTGCTGCTGCGCACCAATGCCTTTGCGCGTGTGGCCCTGTGCGGAATGATTGCAGGCTATGACGGCCAGCCCCTGCCGCTGGCCAACCCGGCGCTGCTGCTGGTCAACCGCATCAAGCTCGAAGGCTTTATCGTCAGCGAGCACATGGAAGTCTGGGGCGAGGCCCTGACCGAGCTGGGCGGCCTGGTGGCAGCCGGCAAGCTCAAGCCGCGCGAGACGATTTCCCAAGGTCTGGCCTCGGCGCCCGGCGCGTTTCTGGGTCTGCTCAAGGGCAAGAACTTCGGCAAGCAGCTGGTGAAGCTGCTCTAACCCCCTGAGGCGCTTTGCGCCTTCCCCCTTTCTCTACGCGCTGCGCGCTATGGAAGGGGGACGACAGCCTCGCTCCGGGGCGGCGCGGCCGGCATAGGCCCTTGCTTGCTGTCCCTTGGTTGTGCCGCGCCGGTTTCGAGTGTGGAAGCGCATTTGAGCTGCGTCCAAATAAATACGGAGACAAGAATGATCACGAATTTCGCGGGAAAGACGGCGGTTCTGACGGGTGCGGGCTCGGGCTTCGGGCTGGAGTGCGCGCGCATTGGAGCCGCCAGAGGCATGAATCTGGTGCTGGTCGATGTGCAGCAGGAGGCGCTGGACAAGGCCGAGGCCGAGCTCAAGGCCGCAGGTGCCAAGGTGCTGGCACGCAAGGTCGATGTGTCGGATGCGGCGCAGATGGAACGACTGGCTGCCGAGGTCAAGGAGACCTTTGGCGCTCCGCACTTCGTCTTCAACAACGCGGGCGTCGGTGCCGGCGGCCTGGTTTGGGAAAACACGGTGGCCGACTGGCAATGGGTGCTGGGCGTCAATGTCTGGGGCGTGATCCATGGCGTGCGCCTGTTCACGCCCATGATGCTGGAGGCCGCCAAGGCCGATCCGGCCTTCGAAGGCCATATCGTCAACACCGCCAGCATGGCCGGTCTGCTGGCGCCGCCGAACATGGGTATCTACAACGTCAGTAAGCATGCGGTGGTGTCGCTGACCGAGACTCTGTACCAGGACCTGGCCCTGGTCTCGGATCAGGTCAGCGCCAGTCTGCTCTGTCCCTTCTTTGTGCCCACGGGCATAGGTCACAGCGAGCGCAACCGTCCCCAGGGCCTGGAGGCGCAGCCTTTGACGGCCAGCCAGAAGATAGGTCAGGCCATGACCGACAAGGCTGTGGGCTCGGGCAAGGTCACGGCGACCGAGGTGGCGCAGAAGGTGTTCGATGCGATTGCGTCGGGCCAGTTCTATATCTACAGCCACCCGCAGGCTCTGGGCTCGGTGCAGGTGCGTCTGGAGGATGTGGTGCAGGGCCGCAACCCGACGGATCCGTTCGCGCACAAGCCCGAACTGGGCGAGAGCCTCAAGGCGGCGCTGCGCGCAGGCTGAGCGTGAGGGATTTGAAAAAGCCTTGCCGCTGCGGCAAGGCTTTTTTTCATGGCGTGGACGAAGCCTGGGGGCCGAGCTCGGCCTCGGTGGCCGGACGCACCAGGCGCAGCAGCAGGCCATTGCCCTTGCCCATATCAGGCACGGCCTGCAGCGTCTCGGTGTTGACCGCCCAGGCCTGCTGGGCCGAGAGGCCGGAGATGCTGCTGGATTTGTCCACCTGGGCGTAGTTGTAGGTGTTCAGGCGCTGGGCATTCACGGCCGCCGTGCTCGTCCAGTGCCAGTCGCGCGGCGCATTGGGAAAGAGTTCCGGGTTCAGGCCCTGGGGCTTGCTGCTGCGGTCCAGCAGGCGCTTGAGCTCATTGACGCGCGGCAGCCGCCAGCGCAGGTTTTCGGTCTTGCTGCGTTCTGCGGCATGGGTCATGGCCTGCTTGTAGCTGAAGACCTCGGCCTGGCCGCTGCAGGTCTTGCCATTCCAGCTCATGCCCTCGGCGCAGCGGGGCCAAGCCAGCTTGGCGCGCGTGTCTATCACCATGTTCCCATCCGGTGAGGGCAGAAAAGCCGGGGCCGCTGCGGCGGGCTGCGCGCTGGCTGGCTGAGACGTCAGGCATAGCGCAGCGAGCGCAGTCAGCAGTAAAAAGGGCAGACGTGGGGAAAAACTTGCAGCAATCACGGCAATAGCAGGGAAGGGTAGTTGAGCCCATTGTGCTGGTTGTCCATGCAGTCATGGCCTGGATGACCGGGCCTAAAGCCTCGTAATTGACGGCTTAGGTGCAGGCTGTGCGAGGCTGACCGGCGTGAGCCTGCACCGCCATGCAGGAAACCGGCGCCTGCTCAGCACATAAATCAAGTTACCACGACAATTACACCCCTATGCAAGCTTCTGTTTCCCTGCGCCTGGTTCTGATTCTCGGCCTGTTGTCGGCCATAGGGCCTTTCGCCATCGATATGTATCTGCCGGCCTTGCCACAGATCGGCGCCAGCCTGGATGCCCAGGTCGGTGCCGTGCAAGCCAGCCTGACCGCGTTCTTTCTCTCCATCGGCGTGGGCCAGCTGCTTTACGGCCCGGTCTCGGACATGCTGGGCCGCAAGCCGCCGCTGTATTTTGGCCTGACGGTGTTTGCCGCCGCCAGCGTGGGATGTGCGCTGGCACCGAATATCGAAACCCTGGTGGTGTTCCGCTTTGTGCAGGGTCTGGGCGCTGCGGCCTGCATGGCCGTGCCGCGTGCCGTGGTGCGCGACCTGCATACGGGCCACGCGGCCGCGCGCATGATGTCGCTGCTGATGCTGGTCTTCAGCGTTTCGCCGATTCTGGCGCCTCTGGCCGGCAGCGGCGTGATTGCCCTGGCCGGCTGGCGTGCCGTGTTCTGGGTCGTGGCCGCCGCAGCCTTGCTGGGCCTGATCGCCACCTGGCGTGGCGTGGAGGAAACCCGCAGCGCCGAGGCGCGGCTGGACAGCAGCCTGGGCGGCGCGCTCAAGGCCTACCTGAGCTTGTTGCGTGACTGGCATTACCTGGGCCTGGTGTTCATCGGTGGCTGCGCCATGGCGGGCTTTTTTGTCTACCTGGCGGGCTCGCCATTTGTGCTCATCAACTACTACGGCCTCTCGTCCACGCAGTACAGCATGGCGTTCGCACTCAACTCCATCGCCTTCATCGGTGCGGCGCAGCTGACGGGTCGGCTGGGTCAGCGCTTTGGCCTGGTCAATGTGGTCAAGGCCGCTGCTTCTGCCTCGGGCGTGACCATGACTGCATTGCTGGTCTATTACCTGCTGGGCGGCGAGCAGTTGACGGTGCTGATCGTGCTGTACTTCATCGCCAGTGCCTTCATGGGCCTCGTGATTCCCACGACCTCGGTGCTGGCCCTGGAGGAGCATGGCGAGATTGCCGGAACCGCCTCGGCCTTGCTGGGCACGCTGCAGATGCTGAGCGGCGCGGCGGCCATGCAGATCGTGGGGCATTTTTCCAACGGCAAGCCCCTGCCCATGGTGGTGGGTATGGCGACCGGAGCCCTGGTGGGCGTGGCGCTGACCTGGATCACGCTGGGCCGTGTACACAGAGTTGCCCATGACTGAGAGCACTGCCCAGACTCCTGCCGCCTACGACGGCCTGCCTGATGGCGCACGCGGCCGCGCCATGCTGGTCATCATTCTGGGACTGACGCTGTCGGTGCTGGACAGCAGCATCGTCAATCTGGCCTTGCCCGCCATTGCGCGCGAGCTGCAGGCCAGCTCGGCGCTGACGCTGTGGGTGGTCAATGCCTATCAGCTTGCCGGCCTGGTGTTGCTGCTGCCGCTGGCGGCACTGGGCGAGCGCCTGGGTTACCGGCGCATCTATCTGCTGGGCATGACGGTGTTTGTCATTGCCTCGGTGGCGGCCACGCTGGCCAGCTCGCTGGCCACTCTGATTGCGGCGCGCGTGTTTCAAGGCATGGGTGCGGCCGGCATCATGAGCGTGAATGCAGCACTGGTGCGATTGACCTATCCGCGCGCCATGCTGGGACGCGGCATGGCCATCAATTCGCTGGTGGTGGCGACCTCGTCCATGGCCGGGCCTTCGGTGGCCGCGGCCATCCTGTCGGTCGCCAACTGGCCCTGGCTGTTTGCCATCAATGTGCCGCTGGGCCTCATCACCTTGTGGATGGGACGCAAGGCGCTGCCGGCCAACCCCGTGGTGCGCAAGGATGGCGAGCCGATAGCGGCGCTTGACGTATTGCTCAATATTCTGATGTTCACTCTGCTTTTCCTGGGCGGTGAGCAACTGGGCGTGCGCATGGGGCAGGGAGCTGCGGGCAGCTCCCTGATGCCTTCGGGCTGGTGGCTGCTGGGCGCCGGGCTGGTGGTTGGCTATGTCTATCTGCGCCGTCAGTGGCACAAGACAGCTCCGCTGTTTCCGGTCGATCTGATGCGCATTCCCGTGTTCCGCTTGTCGATGTGCGGCTCGGTCTCTGCCTTCTGCGCGCAGATGCTGTCCTATCTGGCCCTGCCATTCCTGCTGCTGGAGGCGCGGGGCCTGTCTCCCATGGAGGCCGGCATGCTTATCACGGCCTGGCCGCTGGCCACCATGCTCACGGCCCCGGTTGCGGGACGTCTGATCGGCAAGTATCCCGACGGACTGCTGGGCGGCATCGGCATGGCGATGTTTGCCTGCGGACTGTGGCTGCTGGCGGCCATGCCCATCGATGTCGCGCACTGGGATATGGTCTGGCGCATGCTGCTGGCGGGCAGCGGCTTTGCGCTCTACCAGTCACCCAACAATCACACCATCGTCACCTCGGCGCCCATGTCGCGCAGCGGTGCAGCGGGCGGCATGCTGAGTTCGGCCCGCATGACCGGGCAGACGCTGGGTGCAGTGGTACTGGCCACCATCTTTGCCATCTCGGGCGGGCATGGTGGCAATGCTGAACTGCTGGCGCTGGCCGTGGCCGGCGGTTTTGCGGCATTGGCCGGGGTTTTCAGCATGTTGCGGGTACGCCCGGGCAAGTCGCAGCATTGATTTGGCAGCAAAAGCGGCTGCCGTGCTGATATTGATGGCACAGCCGACCATCGATTGCGCAGTGCGGCGGGGGGCGGCTCTAGTCCGATATGAGGTGGAGCCTTGCTGCCAAGGCTTTCTACAGTGGTGCCACCAAGCCGATGGCGCAGCATGTCTTGCATGCCTGTGTGACAGAAGAATGGCAAGCGGGTGATTGCCGGCATGTCATTGCGCTCTTGGCTGCTTTACATTTTATTAATATTGTCGGCGCACAATGTTGACAAGTTCCTTAGTTCAAACCGTTCCACGTATGAAGATTGACCAGCCCGCTTCGCCGAGACCGCGCCGAGAGGCGCATTTTTCTTGCCTGCCCGGTGCAGGCCGGCAGGGTCGTCGCCAGCAGCGCTGGACGCTGGCTGTGGGCGCCATGCTGATCGCTGCGGCGCTGGCGGGCTGCTCCAAGCCCGAGGCGGAGCAAAAAGGCCCGGCCAAGTCGGAACCCAAGGTCGGAGTGGTCACCTTGCAGTCTCAAAGCCAGCAGCTGGATGCCAGCCTGCCGGGGCGTACCCGGGCTTTCATGACGGCCGAAGTGCGTCCCCAGGTCTCGGGCATCATCCAGCAGCGCCTGTTCACCGAAGGCGCTCAGGTCAAGCAGGGCCAGCAGCTCTACCAGATCGATGCCGCATCGCTGAAGGCCGCCGAGGCCAGTGCCGCGGCAGCCGTGGCCAAGGCCGAAGCCAGCCAGCGCACGCTGGCGGCCACGGCGCGGCGCAATGCCGAGCTGGTCAAGATCGATGCCATCAGCAAGCAGGCCTTTGACGAAAGCCAGGCGGCGGCAGCACAGTCTGCTTCGGACGTGGCGGTGGCCAAGGCGAACCTGGAAACCGCGCGTATCAATCTCAAGTACAGCCGTATCGAGGCGCCGATCGGCGGCCGCATCGCGCTGTCTGCCGTCACGCCCGGCGCGCTGGTCACGGCCAGTCAGGCCACGGCGCTCACCACCATCGTGCAATTGGACCCGATGTATGTGGACTTCACCCAGTCCAGCTCCGATCTGATGCAGCTCAAGCGAGATCTGGAGTCCGGCCGCTACCAGAAGGTGGAAGGCAACAAGATTCCCGTGCGCATCCAGCTCGACGACGGCAGCGACTACCCGCATCAGGGCAAGCTGGCCTTTGCAGGCGTGATCGTCAACGACACGACCGGCACGCTGACCCTGCGCGCCGAGGTGCCCAATCCCGACGGCATGCTCATGCCCGGCATGTATGTGAAGGCCTTGCTGCCGACAGCCCTGGCACCCGATGCCTTGCTGGTGCCGCAGCAGTCGGTGACCCGCGATCTGACCGGACGCGCCAATGTCATGGTCGTCAAGGACGGCGATTTGGTGGAAAAGCGCGATGTGGAGTTGGACCGCGCCGTGGGAGCTTTCTGGTTGCTCAAGACGGGCCTGAAAGCCGGCGAGCGTGTGATGGTGGATGGCTTTCAGCGCATCAAGCCCGGCGACAAGGTCCAGACCGTTGAAGTGGATCTGAAGGCCAAGGCCGAGCGCAAGAGCCAGCGTGGCGAGCCGCCCGTCCAGGCCGCTGCCGATGCGCCTGCCAAGAAGTAAGCAAGGCAGGCGACACACATGGCTCAGTTCTTCATCAACCGGCCCATCTTTGCGTGGGTCATCGCCATCATCATCATGCTGGCCGGGGCTTTGTCGATCAAGCTGCTGCCGCTGGAGCAGTACCCCGAGATCGCTCCACCCCGGGTGACCATCGGCGCCCAGTACACGGGTGCTTCGGCGGAGACGGTCGAAAACTCGGTGACGCAGATCATCGAGCAGCAGATCAAGGGCATCGACAACATGCTCTATATGAGCTCGACCAGCAATGCCTCCGGTCAGGCCCGCATCACGCTGACCTTTGCTCCCGGCACCAATGTCGACGTGGCCCAGGTGCAGGTGCAAAACAAGATCCAGGGCGCGGTCAACCGCCTGCCGGACTCCGTGAAGACGCGAGGCGTGTTCATCAACAAGGGCGGCCAGGATTTTCTGGTCACCTACAGTTTCTATTCGCCCGATGAGGATGTGACCGCCGTGGACATCGGCGACTACATCAACAGCAATCTGGTGGACATCATCGGACGCATCGAAGGCGTCGGTGACATCAACGTCTTCGGTACGCCCTATGCGATGCGCATCTGGATGGACCCGGCCAAGATGGAGAAATACGGACTGATTCCCTCAGATCTGAGCAACGCGCTCAACGCGCAAAATGCCCAGGTCTCCGCAGGCCAGCTGGGGGCTTTGCCGGCAGTGCAGAACCAGCAGCTGAACGCGACCATTACGGCGCGTACCAAGCTCAAGACCGTGGAGCAGTTCGAGAACATCGTGCTCAAGTCCTCGAATGACGGCTCTGTCGTCACCATCAAGGACGTGGCCCGGGTGGAACTGGGGGCCGACAATCTGTCCATTCAGGCCAAGCTCAACGGCATGCCGGGCGCAGGCATGGGCATCATCCTGGCCGACGGTGCCAACGCTATGGCGGTGTCGGATGCCGTGGCCGCCAAGCTGGCCGAGCTCAAGCCCTTTTTCCCCAATCAGATCGACTATTTCGTGAGCTCGGACTCCACGCCCTTTGTGCGGGCCTCGATCAACGAGGTGGTGCATGCGCTGGGCGAGGCCATGGTGCTGGTGGTGATCGTGATGTTCGTGTTCCTGCAGAACTTCCGTGCCACGCTGATCCCCGCCATTGCCGTGCCGGTGGTGCTGCTGGGCACCTTCGGCGTGCTGTCCGTTGCGGGTTTCTCCATCAATACTCTGACGATGTTTGCCATGGTGCTGGCCATCGGCCTGCTGGTGGATGACGCCATCGTGGTGGTCGAGAACGTGGAGCGGGTGATGCACGAGACGGGCAAGTCTCCCAAGGAGGCGACGCGCCAGTCCATGAAGGAAATCACGCCCGCGCTGGTCGGCATCGGGGTCACGCTGTCGGCGGTATTCGTGCCCATGGCTTTCTTTGGTGGCTCGACCGGTGTGATCTATCGCCAGTTCTCCATCACCATCGTGGCGGCCATGGCGCTGTCCGTGTTCGTGGCCCTGACGCTGACACCGGCGTTGTGCGCCACGCTTCTGAAGGCTCCGGATCTCGGCCACGGAGATGGCCACGAGCGCCCCATACGCTCCGGGGTGCTGGGCATCAACGACCGGTTCTTCCGCTGGTTCAACCGCAATTTCGATGCCGCGGCCAACCGCTACCAGAGCACCGTGGCTTTCAGCCTGGGCCGGACCAAGCGCATGATGCTGATCTTCCTGGCCGTGCTGGCCGCGGTCTGGTTGCTGATGGCCAAGCTGCCCACCTCGTTCCTGCCGGACGAGGATCAGGGCTTTGTCTATGTCAACGTCAATCTGCCGTCGGGTGCTTCGGACACCCGTCTGCAGGAAGTGCTGGACCAGGTGCGCGAGTATCTGGCCAAGCAGCCGGACGTGATCAGCTTCAACCAGGTTTCGGGCCTCAATGGCGACCAGAGTTCGGCGCGCGGCTTCATTCGTCTGAAGCCCTGGAGCATGCGTCCGCTGCCTTCGCAGTCGGCCGCGGCCATTGCGAACAAGGCGACCAAGGATCTGGCCGGCATCCGTGATGCGCGCGTGCAGGTGGTGTTGCCGCCCGCAGTGCGCGGCCTGGGTTCGAGCTCGGGCTACAACTTCATGATCAAGGACATCAACGGTGTGGGCCATGAAGCGCTGCTCGCCGCGCGTGATCAGGTGCTTGGCGAAATGCGTGCCAACAATCTGCTGACGGCTGTGCGCACCACCAATCTGGAAGACGCCAGCGAACTGCGCGTGGATGTGGATGACCGCAAGGCTGCTGCTCTGGGGCTGGCGTACAGCGACATCAACAGCGTGCTATCCAGCGCGATGGGCGGCACCTATGTGAACGACTTCCTGAACAACGGCCGCGTCAAGCGTGTCTACATCATGGGCGATGCCCAGTACCGAATGCTGCCCACCGATATCGCCAAATGGACGGTGCGCAACAACAAGGGCGAGATGGTGCCGTTTGGCGCGTTCTCCAAAACCTACTGGGCCTATGGTTCGCCCCAGCTGCTGCGCTATAACGGCAGCCCGGCCTATGAGTTTGAAGGCCGTGCTGCAGCGGGCATCAGCTCGGGTACAGCCATGGAGACGGTGGAAGACATCCTGAAAAAGCTGCCCAACGGCATTGCCTATGAATGGACAGGAGCTTCCTTGCAGGAGCGGCAGTCCGGTGCGCAGGCTCCCATGCTGTATGCCATCTCGATTCTGTTCGTCTTCCTGTGCCTGGCCGCACTCTATGAAAGCTGGACGGTGCCGCTGTCGGTGATGCTGGCCGTGCCGCTGGGCGTGGTGGGAGCGTTGCTGGCGACCTATACCCGTGGCCTGACCAACGACGTGTATTTCCAGGTCGGCCTGCTCACCACCGTGGGTCTCGCGGCAAAGAACGCGATCCTTATCGTGGAGTTTGCGGTGCAGCTGCAGGAGCAGGGCAAGAAGCTGTTCGATGCGACGGTGGAGGCCGTGCGTCTGCGTCTGCGTCCCATCCTGATGACTTCTCTGGCCTTTGGTTTCGGCGTGATCCCGCTGGCCATCGGCACCGGCGCTGGAGCTGGTGGTCGCAATGCCATCGGCACAGCCGTGCTGGGCGGCATGGTGGCATCGACGGTGCTGGGTATCTTCCTCGTACCGGTGTTCTTCCTGCTGGTGCGCAGCTGGTTCAAGAGCCGCTCGCGCAGCGATGAGGTGGCGGACGTCAACAAGGAGAGCGCGGCATGAGGCGCCAGAGCATGAAATTTTCGACCATGGCGGTCGCCGCAGTGACGGCCTTGCTGGCGGGCTGCAACCTGGCTCCGGCCTATAGAACGCCTGATCTGCCCGTGCCCGAGACTGTCTCCGGTAACGCCGTGCCGGCTCAGGCCAGCGAGGCGGCGCTGCAACAGGCCCAGGCGCTGCAATGGTTGCAGTCGCCGCAGCTGCGCGAGGTGGTGGCGCTGGCGCTGAGCAACAATCGCGATCTGCGCGTCGCGCTGGAAAACATCGAGAAGGCGCGCGCCCAGTACGGCATCACCAGAGCCGATCTGCTGCCGGGCATCACGGCCCAGGCGCAGAGCAATCGCACGCGCACCGCAGGCGATCTGACGACGGCCGGACGCTCCAGCGTCAGCGAGCAATACACGGCCCAGCTGGGTTTCGCCAGCTACGAGCTGGACCTGTGGGGGCGCATCCGCAATCTGAGCGAAGCCTCGCTGCAGCAGTTTCTGCAAAGCCAGGACAACCGGCGCAATGTGCAGATCGGTCTGGTGGCTGATGTCGCCAATGCATGGCTGACGCTGGCGGCCGATCAGGCGCGCCTGCAGCTGGCCAGGGATACGCTGGACAGCCGCATCAAGGCTTTCGAGCTGACGCGGCGCATGCATGAGCTGGGCTCGACCTCCGGTCTGGTGCTGGCCCAGAACCAAACCACGGTCGATACCGCGCGCGGTGACGTGGCGAGTTATACCTCTCAGGTCGACAGGGACCGCAATGCCCTGCAGCTGCTGGTGGGCGGTCCGGTGCCTGCGCAACTGCTGCCCAACGCCCAGACCCTGACGGGCGCGGCAGGCACGGCGGCTCTCAAGGTCGTTCCCGTACCTCTGCCCTCATCGGTGCTGCTCAAGCGTCCTGATGTGCAGGCTGCGGAGCGCAATCTGCAGGCCATGAATGCCAATATCGGCGCAGCCAGAGCGGCGCTGTTTCCCAGCATCACGCTCACCGGCAGTTTCGGTACCGGAAGCAACGAGCTGGACCGCCTGTTCGGCAACAACAACAGCACCTGGAGTTTCATCCCTCTGGTCAAACTGCCGATTTTTGATGGCGGCCGCAACCGCGCCAATGTACAGGTGGCCGAAAGCAATCAGCGCATTGCGCTGAGTCAGTACGAGAAGTCCGTGCAGACTGCCTTCAAGGAGGTGGCAGATGTGCTGGCCGACCGTGCCCAGTGGGGCGAACGGCTGGACGCCCAGACCAGCATGGTGGCCAATACCCAAAAAGCCTTTGATTTGTCGAATGCTCGCTTCAAGGCCGGTGTGGACAACTATCTGACGGTGCTGGATGCGCAGCGCAGCCTCTATACCGCGCAGCAGACCTTGATAGGCCTGCGCCTGTCGGAGCAGCTCAACCGCGTGACCCTGTGGAAGGCACTGGGTGGAGAAGAGGCCCCACAGCCGGGTTGATGGGCGAACTCGCTCGATGAACAAAGCCGCAGTCCTAAAGACTGCGGTTTTGTTATTTTTGATAGCTGCTAGCGCTTTGCCAGTAAGCGATTGAGCCGGATTTCATTGAAATTCTGGCGCACCAACACTCAAGGCATCTTGAACAGCAGGGTCACCTGGAGCCGGAACAGGGTTCCGGCATTCATGGGCACTTCGGGATGAATGACGGTGTTGTTCATCATGGCCAGCCACAGCGGTGCAAGCAGCAATTCCGGGTGCTGCACCAGCTCCGGTGCCTTGAGCTCTCCACGCTTGGCGGCCAGCTGCGCGAGCCGGGTGAAATGCTCTAGCAAGGCGTCGTGGACATAGCGACGATACATCTGCGCCAGCAGCGGAAACTCCAGGCCTTCGGCGACGACCAGTCTGGCAGTGGCAGAGCGGCCGCTGCTGTCTATGACCTCCGCAGCGGCGCCCACGGTGCGCAGCAGATATTCGCCCACCGATTCCTGCTCGTGCATGGGGCTGGACTGCAAGGCCACGGCGGCCGAGGCGATATGTGTCTGGATGACAGCTTCGAACAGGGCTTCCTTGCTGTCGAAATAGCGAAACAGCGTGACCTTTGACAGTCCCGCGCGCTGTGCCACCGAAGCCGTGGTGCCACGCGCATAGCCGTGTTCCAGAAATTCTGCAAACGCAGCCGCCACGATGGAGCGGCGCGTGGCCTGAGTCTTTTGCGGACTGGGGCCGCGAGGCGTGCGCTTGGGACGTGCGGTGTCTGGTTCAATCATGGACGCAAGAGCTGGTGAAGTCGCAGACTATGCCTGCTTGGGAGCGCGCATCGGAGAAAAGCATGCGCGCGCAATGATGGCACATTTATACAAGCCGATTCGAAGGCCCCATTCTTGCCTTTGTCTGGAGCCTGTCCCGCGCGGAATGATGCGGGCAAACCCTGGTTTTTTTAAAAAATTCCCAAAGCCAGCCCGGCGGCCAGCGACTGGCCCAATTCTTCGCAGCGCTGGAGATCGGCGGCTGGGATCTGCTTGGGGGCCAGTATGGCCTCCGGTGTCTGGGCATGGGTGCAGATGATGAGCGGCTCCGCCACTGCCTTCAGACGCCAGCCGGTGGCAATGCGTTCCATCTGTCTGGCTGCGTTATGACCGTCACTGCCCGCACAGACCAGACTGGCATAGGGGCGGCCCTGTATCCGATCGAGCACGCCGTAATAGCTTCGGTCGAAAAAGTCCTTCATGAGGCCGCTGATCGCAGCCAGATTCTCCGGCGTCGCAAACAGATAGCCCTGGGCCTGCAGCAGGTCTTGCGGGCCGGCGTCGGTGGCATGCAGCAGGCGGACCTGCACGGATGCTTCCTGGCGGGCGCCGGTACTGGCGGCTTCGACCATCTGGAGTGTGCCGCCCGTCAGGGAGTGGTAGACGATCAGCAGGGTCGGGCGTTGGGACATGATTGCGCTGTTACCGGTGGAAAAACCTTGTTACTCACTCGCCTGCAGGCGGAAATAACCGGGTTCCGCACTGTGGTTCTGCTTGATTGTTGCAGAAAAGATACAAATTGTCGTGGTTTGTGATCAAGTCGGAATAGGACTAAGCTCCGACAAATATTGACATTTGTCAATTTTGAGGCGGAGGCTTGCTCTTGATTTTGCAGCGCTTTGTATTGGATATACAAGCTTATGCCTATGATTTGATCTAAATCTAGAAGCAATCATGGCAAGCCTTTCAGGGTAATCACTTGGCGTGAATGTTCTTTGGCTGTAGGTTTGTTCCTACAAACTATGTCGCTCCTCCCATTGGCTCATGGTGTCGCAGCCTTTGCTGCAAGGCGCTACTGCGGACCGGAGCCACTTCGCAACTCAGGAATCTTGTGTTTTTTGCATGCCGCAATTCGCAACTCAGCCAGTGATGACAGTGCGCAAACCTTGGTTGGCGCTGCTGGCACTGGGTTTTGGGATTTCCTGTGGCTGTCTGGGGAGCTGGCTGCTCCATCAGAGCCAGGAGTCGCGCATGCAACAGCGTTTGCAGCTCAGTGCCGATATGGCAACGCGATCCCTGGAGCAGCGCCTGGGCAGCTATGACCGGCTGCTTGCCAAGCTGGCCGAGCAAATGGCCAGTGATGTGGATGCGGGCCAGCAGATGTTTTCCCAGCATGCCCATGCCTTGCTCAGCCGTGAGAGCCTGGTCGGGCTGCAGGCACTGAGTCTGACCCGCGCGGTGAACGAGGAACTGCATACCGATCTTGCGCGTGATTCCCAGGCCTTCGAGGTTTCCTATGTCTGGCCGATGATCGACAACGAGGCTCTGGCGGGGAGCAATGCACGTCAGCCGGCAGCGGCATTTCATGGTCTGATGCAGGCATGGAATTCGCGCCAGATGTCGATGTCGGCGCCGTTTCGCTTTCTGCAGCTGCCCGATAGCCCCAAGGGCGTTGCGTTGCGTGCGCCGCTATGGCCTGCTGCCCAGGAAGGGGGCTACAACGGCTCCGAGAAGCTGCTTGGAACGGTCGATGCCCGGATCCGGCTCGGTGAATTTGCCAGAGGGCTGGTTCCGGCCAATCTTTATCCGCAGGTCGCTTTCAAGCTGGTGGACCTCAGCCCCGCCGACCCATTGCCCAAGGTCGGTCTTGACCACAAACGGCCGGCCTTGCCGCTGTCCCTGCTTGCCAGCGGCTCGGAGATACTGTTCACGGGCTCCTTGTGGGCGGAGGCGGAAACCCATCCGGAGTTTGCTGCAATCAAGCCGCTGGAGCGGCAGATACAGGTGTACGACCGTATCTGGTCGCTGCAGTTCAAGCCCGCGCTCAGCAGCCAGAGAAGGCTTGAGCGATACCTGCCATGGCTGGTGCTGGCTGCGGGCCTGCTTGCGGGGCTGGTGCTGGCCGCCTGGGTTTCGGGCTGGTGGCAAAGCCGCTGGAGCTGGAGCCGGCGCCTCAAGTTCAGCGCACAGGCGCGGCAGGAGAGCGATGCGCGCTTTCATGCCATGTGCGAGCAGGCCGCCATGGGTGTGCTCGAGCTGGATATCGCCACGCGCAGCGTGCTCAAGGTCAACCAGCATTTCTGCAGGCTGCTGGGCTACGAAGCCCAGGACATTCACAGACGCAGCGTGCTGGAGCTGGTCATGCCTGAAGATCAGGCCCAGTGCGCCCAGCTTCTGGAAGGACTGGACCTGCAGCAGTTTCAGCACAACGCGGGCGAGTTCTGTCTGCGCTCCAAGAATGGTGCGCCGGTCTGGGTGGAGCTCAACGCGTTTCTGACCGGACGTCATGAGTCCCGTCGATTGCAGGTGCTGGTGCAGGACATCAGCGGGCGCAAGCGTCTGGAGCAGATGGAGCGGCTGGGTCACCAGCAGTTGCGCAGTCTCATGCAACGGTTGCCGGTAGGGCTGGTCATGGAGGATCTGGACGGGCGCCTGGTGTACTGGAACGAGGAGTTTCTGCGTCTGGCCGGCTATGGCGGCAAGCCCAGCGTGTCCACCCAGCAGTGGTGGGAACGCATGTTCCCCGACACCGCAGAGCGCGAGCGCGTGATCCAGCGCTGGCAGGTCGCCAAGGCGCAGGCCAGCCGGATCTTGCAGCTTCGCCGCTCCGAACACGAGCGCGTCGATGGCAAGGATGCGCAGTGGGACGAGCTCGCCACCGAGGCCGCTGCGTGCACCGTATCTGCACAGACCTTGATGCTCAGAGGTCTTGACGGCCTGCGCCGCCCGGTGGCGGTCAGCGCCGTGCTGCAGGCCGATGGATGCCTGATGGTGCTGCAGGACCAGAGCCAGCGCATGGCGGCCGAACAGGAGGTCCGTCGTCTGGCCTTCTACGATGCCCTGACAGGGCTTCCCAACCGCCGCCTGCTGGCCGACCGGCTGCAGCAGGCGCTGGCCGTGGCCCAGCGCAAGGCCCATTTCGGTGGAGTGGTACTGCTGGATATCGACAACTTCAAGGCCTTCAACGAGACCTATGGCCTGGATCAGGGCGATCTGCTGCTGCAGTCGATGAGTCAGCGCATCCGTAGTCTGCTGCCTTCGGGGGCCACGATTGCCCGCCAGGGCGGTGACGATTTCGTGCTGCTGATCGAGGATCTGGGCGGAGATTCCGTAGCGGCTGCCGCCAGGCTGGAGCAGCAGGCCGATCAATGGCTGGACCGCTTGCGCGAGCCCATAGAGATCGGCGGAGTGCTGCGCTCCATTACCGTCAGCATGGGTCTGAGCCTGTTTGGCGAGCCCGAACTGACGGGTGAGGAAGTGCAGCGCCGCGCTGAAATGGCCATGTACCAGGCCAAGAGCCAGGGGCGCAATGTCAGCTGCTTCTTTGATCCGCAGTTGCAATCGGCCTTGCAGGAGCGCCGTACGCTAGAGCAGGACATGCGAGCCGGCCTGCAGGCCGGCGAGTTCGAGCTGTTCTATCAACCCCAGGTGGAAATGGGCAAGGTGATCGGTGCCGAAGGTCTGCTGCGCTGGAAGCACCCAGAAAAAGGTTTTGTTCCGCCCGCCCACTTTATTCCGCTGGCCGAAGAAACCGGCGTCATCCTGCCTCTGGGGGACTGGGTGCTCAGGGCGGCCTGTCAGCAGCTGGCGAAATGGGCCAAGCATCCCCGTTATGCGCAACTGGTGCTCTCGGTCAATGTCAGCCCCAAGCAGTTTCACCAAAGCGGCTTTGTCGAGCAGGTGCTCAAGGCGCTGGCCGAGCATGGGGCCGATGCGCGCCGGCTCAAGCTGGAGCTGACCGAAGGCATGCTGGTGGCCGATGTAGACGACACCATCGCCAAGATGATGCGCCTCAAGTCCTACGGCATCGGATTCTCGCTGGACGATTTCGGCACCGGCTATTCGTCGCTGTCCTATCTGAAGCGGCTGCCGCTGGACCAGCTCAAGATCGATCGCAGCTTTGTGCGTGACGTGCTGACCGACCCCAATGATGCGGCCATTGCACGCACCATCGTGGCCCTGGCCAAGAGTCTGGGTCTGCATGTGATTGCCGAAGGCGTGGAGACGCAGGCGCAGTGCCGTTTCCTCGAAGGCATACGCTGCTATGCATGGCAGGGCTATCTGATGAGCCCGCCTGTGCCGGTCAGCGAGTTCGAGGGGCTGGTCACGAATGGCAATGTGCCGGGTTCTGCGACGCCGGCGCTCAGCCCGGTGTCCATGCGCTGAGGCGGTTGCGGTCTCTACAATGCCTGCTTTTTGTTGTGTGAGAGTTCGAATTGCCTGAAATCAAGACCTTGCTGCTGTTTGCCTTGACCGCCGTGGCGGAGATCGTGGGCTGCTATCTGCCCTGGCTCTGGCTCAAGCAGGGCGGCAGTGTCTGGTTGCTGCTGCCTGCAGCGGCCAGCCTGGCATTGTTTGTCTGGCTGCTGACTTTGCACCCCTCGGCCTCGGGTCGCGTCTACGCCGCCTATGGCGGCATCTACATCAGCATGGCGCTTCTATGGCTGTGGCTGGTCGATGGCATCAAACCCAGTGCCTGGGATATGGCGGGAGTTGCCGTCTGCCTGCTGGGAGCCGGGCTGATCGCCTTTCAGCCGCGCGCCTGAGGCAACCCTCGGCAGGTTTGGTGGTTGAAATCCGCCTCCAGCCCTTGGCGCACAAGCACAGGCAGCTATGGTTTGTGTGTATGCAGCAATCTTGGCTGACGAAGGGGCAGGCCGCGTTATGATTCCCTTCTGCTAATGGTTGCGAGCACGGGCATGGCCTTGAGGCTTTGCATGGCTGCCGTTGCTGTTGGCGCTTCTCTTCCCCACCACAAGCCTTTGCAGGCCAGCTTCTAGACCGACACTGACACTGTGCGCCTGAATTCCATCAAGCTCTCCGGCTTCAAATCCTTTGCCGAGCCCACCAATTTCATTCTGCCGGGGCAGATGGTCGGTGTGGTGGGACCTAACGGTTGCGGCAAGTCCAACATCATGGATGCGGTGCGCTGGGTGCTGGGCGAGAGCAAGGCCAGCGAGTTGCGTGGCGAGTCCATGCAGGACGTGATCTTCAACGGCACCACGCATCGCAAGCCGTCCAGCCGCGCGAGTGTGGAGCTGACCTTCGACAACAGCGACCATCGCGCGGGCGGCCAGTGGGGCCAGTTCGGCGAGATCGCCGTCAAGCGCGTGCTCACGCGCGAAGGCAATAGCAGCTACTTCATCAACAACCAGCCCGTGCGTCGCCGCGACGTGCAGGACGTGTTTCTGGGCACGGGTCTGGGGCCGCGTGCCTACGCCATCATCGGTCAGGGCACGATCAGCCGCATCATCGAGTCGCGCCCCGAGGAGCTGCGCCTGTTCCTCGAGGAAGCGGCCGGGGTTTCCAAGTACAAGGAGCGTCGTCGTGAGACGGAAAACCGCCTCTCGGCCACGACCGAGAACCTCACCCGTGTGGAAGACATTCTGCGCGAGCTCAATGCCAATCTGGACAAGCTGGAAAAGCAGGCCGAAGTTGCGGCCAAGTACAACGGCCTGAACGCCCAGGTCACGCTCAAGCAGCATCAGCTGTGGTTCATGAAGCGGGCCGAGGCCGAGGCCGAGCAGGACCGCGTGCGTGTCGAAGGCCTCCAGGTCGTCAACGAGCTCGAAGAGCGCATGGCCGATATCCGCAACAACGAAAGCGGACTCGAGACCCTGCGCCAATCGCACTACGACGCCAGCGATCAGGTCAATCAGGCACAGAGCAAGCTCTACGAAGCCACGGCCGAGGTCGGCAAGCTGGAAGCCGAGATTCGCTATGTGGTCGAAGGCCGCCAGCGCGTGCAGCAGCGCCTGCAGCAACTGGCAGAGCAGCTGCTGCTGTGGAGCAGCCGCAGCGAAGAGGCCCAGGGCGAGATCGAGAACATCGAAGGCGCGGGCATGGATGCCGAGGAGCAGGCCGAGATGCTGGCCGCGCAGCTTGAGGAGCAAAGCGGCCGTCTGCCCGACCTGGAGGAAGCCTGGCACAAGGCGCAGAAGGCCGACGCCGAGCAGCGCAACTCCGTGGTGCAGGTGCAGCAGCAGATTCAGGTGCTGGCCGCTGAGCAGCGCAGCCTGGACGAGCAGCGTCGCCAGTTCGAAACCCGTTACGAGCGTTTGCGGACCGACCGCAATGCGCTGGAGACGCCGGACGAGGCACGTCTGAACAATTTGCAGGCACAGCTGGCCGAGGCCCAGGAGCTGGCCGAGATGGCGGATGCCGTGCTCAACGAGCTGCAGGACAGCGTGCCGCAACTCGACGAGGACCGGCGCGCGCGCCAGCAGGCATTGAATGCGGAGAACAGCCGGCATGCCGATCTGTCGGCGCGGCTGGAGGCTCTGAAGGCCTTGCAGGAAAAGGTCAAGACCGATGGCAAGCTCCAGCCCTGGCTGGCCAAGCATGGGCTGGACGGCTTGCAGGGGCTGTGGAGCCGCATTGCCATCGAATCGGGCTGGGAAAACGCGCTGGAAGCCGCGCTGCGCGAACGTCTGGGGGCGCTGGAAGTCGGTCGCCTCGACATGGTGCGCGGTTTTCTGGGCTCGGGCGGGCAGGATGCTCCGCCAGCGAGGCTGGCCTTCTTCAGCCAGGCTCAGGCTCCCGGTGTCACGGCAGCTACGCGCTTTGCGCGTCTCAGCGATCTGCTCAAGATCAGCGATGCCGGTCTGCGCACCGTGCTGGTGGACTGGTTGACGGGCTGCTATACCGCGCCCACACTCGACGAGGCCCTGGCCAAGCGCGCCGATCTGCAGGCCGGCGAGACCATCTATGTGCCCACAGGCCATGCGGTGACCGCGCACAGCGTGACTTTCTATGCCCAGGATTCCGAGCAATCGGGTCTGCTGGCACGGGCGCAGGAGATCGAGCATCTCGAGAAGGAAGTCCGCGCCCAGTCACTGATTGCCGATGAGTCGCGCTCGGCTCTGGTGCGCGCCGAAAGCGCTTATGCCGATGCCTCGCAGCGTCTGGTGTCCGCGCGCCGCGAAGCGAGTGAGTCGCAAAGCCGTGCCCATGAGCTGCAGGTCGAAACCCTGCGCCTGTCGCAGCTGGCCGAGCAGGCGCGTGCCCGCAATGCACAGATCACGGCGGATCTGTCCGAAGTCGAAGCCCAGCTCTCCGATATCGAAGAGCGCAAGGTGGCTGCAGAAGCGCGCTTCGAGGAGCTGGACATGCAGCTGGCCGACAGCCAGGAGCGCCATGCCCAGCTGGGCGATCGCGTGCTGGACGCCGAGCGTCGCTTGAACGAGTCGCGCGAGCAGCTGCGCAGCCTGGAGCGTCAGGCCCAGGAAGCAACCTTCTCGCAGCGCACGCTGCACGCGCGTCGCGCGGAGCTGTCTCGCACCATCGAAACCGCCAGCCAGCAAACCAGATCACTGGCCGATGAGCAGCAGCGCGCCCAGGATGAACTGGCCCGGCTGTCCGATGCGGCAGCGCAGGGCGGTCTTCAGGATGCGCTTGACTTAAAGATGCAGCGTGAAAAGGACGTTGCCGAGCGCCGCAGCGAATATGAGGATCTGACAAACAAGCTTCGCGCCAGCGACGAGCGTCGCCAGAGCCTGGAGAAGGCGCTGGATCCGCTGCGTCAGCGCATCACCGAATTCCAGCTCAAGGAGCAGGCTGCGCGCCTGGGTCTGGAGCAATACAGCAATCTGCTGACCGAGGCCAATGCCGATCTGGC
This sequence comes from Comamonas sp. C24C, assembly GCF_053345995.1. NCBI lineage: Bacteria > Pseudomonadati > Pseudomonadota > Betaproteobacteria > Burkholderiales > Comamonadaceae > Comamonas > Comamonas sp. C24C. The sequence goes on from NZ_JBKFBC010000007.1 coordinate 100,351, forward strand.
AGCGGTGTCGCAATCCATTGCCGAGGGCAATGTGCGTCTTCACGGTCTGCAGGGCGAGATCGATCGTCTGCATCGGGAAATTCAGGCCCTGGGGGCGGTGAATCTGGCCGCGCTCGACGAGCTGACCCTGGCACGCGAGCGCAAGACCTTCCTCGATGCGCAGATGGACGATCTGACCAAGGCCATGAATACCCTGGAAGAGGCGATCCGCAAGATCGACGCCGAGACCCGGGATCTGCTGACCGGCACCTTCGATATCGTCAATCGTCACTTCGGCCGCATGTTCCCCGAGCTGTTCGGCGGCGGTCAGGCCAAGCTGGTGATTACCGGCGACGAAATCCTCGATGCCGGCGTGCAGGTGATTGCCCAGCCGCCGGGCAAGAAGAACCAGACTATTCACCTGCTCTCTGGCGGCGAAAAGGCCTTGACCGCGATTGCGCTGGTGTTTGCCATCTTCCAGCTCAACCCCGCGCCATTCTGTCTGCTGGACGAAGTGGATGCGCCGCTGGACGATGCGAACACCGAGCGCTATGCCAAGCTGGTTCACAGCATGAGCAAGGGAACCCAGTTCCTGTTCATCAGCCACAACAAGATCGCCATGGAAATGGCGGAGCAGTTGATCGGTGTGACCATGCAGGAGCAGGGCGTTTCACGAATTGTTGCGGTGGACATGGAGTCCGCCCTCTCCATGGCTGAGCTATCCTGAGCCCGGTCATCCTCCTATTGAAGAACCGTTTTCTCACATGAGTAACTTGCAAATCAGTCTGGCCGTCCTGGGTGTGGTGCTGTTGGCGCTGATCGTTGCCTACAACTCCTGGACTGCGCGTCGCAATGCTCCCAAGCGGGCCGAGCCCGAGGAAGAAAGCACAGATCCTCAGCGCCTTGAGCCCGGCATGAACACCGTCGGTCATGGCGCGGATCTGACCAAGTACCAGCACGAGCCCGTGCTGGGCGATTTCGGCAATGCCATTCCCGGCACCGAGCCTCTGCAGATGCCGGAGTCCGCGGGTCGCTTTGCCGAAGCCGATGCCGAGCTGGCCCGACTCGTGGCGCGTGAAGCCCATGAAGAGGCACAGCGCCAGGAGGCCCTGGCTGCCGCCCAGCAGAAAGCCGAGCTGGCCGAAGCCGCGCATGCCGGGGCGATGCAAGAGGCGACTGCTCAGCGCACGGATGCTGCCATTGCTGCCGTGACCGAGCAGGCCGCGCAGGCAGTGGAGCCCGTGTTGACGGACGCTCCACTGGCCGTTTCGATTCCTCCTGCCTCGTCCGTGGAGCGCCGCGGCCATCTGGATGCGCTGATCGATGCGATCGCGCCTGTCACGGTGGCGCAGATCGTTCCTGGCGAAGTGGCTCTGCAGGCCCAGCCCAGCACCCGCCGTGCCGGCAACAAGCCTTTTGCCATCGAAGGCATGAATCAGGAAAGCAAGCAGTGGGAGCCGCTGCAGACCGGCCAACGCTATCTGGGTTTTCAGGCCGGGGTGCAACTGGCCAACCGTACCGGTGCGCTCAACGAGATCGAGTTCTCGGAGTTCGTCACCAAGGTTCAGCGCTTTGCCGATGCGCTGGGCGCCATGGCCGATGTGCCCAATATGCTCAACGAGGTCTCGCGGGCACGCGAGCTCGATCAGTTCGCCAGCGAGCACGATGCGCAGCTGAGCTTTATGCTACGGGCGCGTCAGGCATCCTGGAGTGCCGGTTATGTACAGCAGAATGCGCAGCGCCTGGGCTTTGTCATCACGCCCATGCCGGGTCGCATGGTGCTTGCCTCGCCCATCCAGGGCCTGCCGCCTGTGTTGGTGTTGAATTACGACCCCCAGGCCGCCATGGGCGACGATCTGGATCAGTCCGTCGTGCGCGAATTCCTGCTCAGCCTCGATGTGGCCCAGGTGCCGCGCGGGCAGCAGCCGTTTGCACGCCTGCGCCAGGTGGCGGAGCAGCTTTGCCAGACCATGGACGGCGTGCTCTGCGACCAGAATGGCTATCTGCTGCCGGTCTCGGCGCTGGACCCGATTCAGCATGACCTGGAGCTGCTCTACGACAAGCTCGACAGCGCAGAGCTGTCGGCCGGCTCGCTTCTCGCCAGAAGGCTTTTCAGCTAAAACAAACAGGGCCAACGATGTTGGCCTTTTTTATCCCAGACCGTGAATTTCCAGCGGGCAGAGCATGACCGAGAATTTAGACCTTTTTTCCGCTGAGCCCCAGGGCCAAAAAGCGCCGGCTGCTATCAATGTGGGGGTGCCGGAAAGCGTGACGAGCAAGGTGGCTGCATTGCGCGCCCAGCTCCGGCAATGGGCACATGAGTACTACGTGCTCGATGCACCCACGGTGCCTGATGGCGAGTACGACCGTGTCTATCAGCAACTGGAAGCACTCGAAGGCGCTTACCCGGCCCTCGTCACCCCGGACTCGCCCACGCAACGCGTGATCGGTGCAGTGCTGGATGGCCTGACGCCCGTGCGTCATGCCGTGCCCATGCTCAGCATTCAGACCGAGACCGACAACGAGGCCACGGGCGCGATTGCCTTCGACCAGCGCGTGCGCAAGGAGCTGGGGCTGGATGCATCCGCAGCCGCCATCGAGTATGTGGCCGAACCCAAGTTCGACGGTCTGGCCATGAATCTGCGTTATGAAAGCGGCCGCCTGGTGCAGGCCACCACGCGCGGCGATGGCGAGGTGGGGGAAGACGTCACCCACAATATCCGCACCATTCGCCAGATTCCGCTGTCCCTGCCAGCAGATCGCAATGTGCCGCCGGTGGTGGAGGTGCGTGGCGAGGTGCATATGGCCAAGGCCGATCTGGAAAAACTCAATGCGCGCCAGCAGGCTGCCGGTGCCAAGACCTTTGCCAACCCGCGCAATGCGGCTGCCGGCTCGGTGCGCCAGCTCGACTCGAATATCGCGGCCCAGCGCCCGCTGTCGTTCTTCGCCTACGGCCTGGGCGAGATCACACCGCCAGAGCTGGGCGGGCCGGACTTCGGCACGCACTACGCCATGCTGCAGACGCTGAGATCCTGGGGGTTTCCGGTTGCACCGCAGGTCAGCCTGGCATTGGGTGCTTCCGAGCTGGTCGCGTTTCACCAGCGCATCGGTGCCGAGCGTGCCAATCTGCCTTATGAAATCGACGGCGTGGTCTACAAGGTCAACAGCCTGGCCCTGCAGCGTCAGCTGGGCTTCAAGTCGCGCGAGCCGCGCTGGGCCGTGGCGCACAAATATCCCGCACAGGAGATGCCTACGCTGATGGAAGCCATCGACGTGCAGGTGGGGCGTACGGGCAAGCTCACGCCCGTGGCGCGCTTGGCTCCGGTGCAGGTGGGCGGTGTGGTGGTGACCAATGCCACCCTGTCCAATCTGTTCGACATTCGCAAGAAGGGCGTGCGTGTGGGCGACCAGGTCATAGTGCGCCGTGCAGGCGACGTGATCCCCGAGGTAGTGGGGCGCGTGCCGGGCGAGCGGCCGGTTTACGTGCCCAACTTCCGCATGCCCAGGACCTGTCCCATCTGCGGCAGCGCGGTGGTGCGCGAAAAAGGCGAGGCTAATCACCGTTGCACTGGCGGCCTGTTCTGCGGCGCGCAGCGCAAGGAGGCCATCTTGCATTTTGCGCATCGCCGTGCCATGGATATCGAAGGTCTGGGCGATAAGCTGGTTGATCAGCTCGTGGATGGCCAGGTGGTGCGCGTGTTGCCAGACCTTTACCGACTGGGCCTGAGTTCGCTGGCGGCGCTGGATCGCATGGCCGAGAAGTCTGCCCAGAACGTGCTGGCGGCCCTGGAGAAATCCAAGAGCACCACGCTGCAGCGCTTTCTGTTTGGTCTGGGCATTCGCAATGTGGGCGAGTCCACGGCCAGGGATCTGGCCAAGCATTTCGGCAAGCTCGATGCCATCATGGACGCCAGCGTGGAGGAATTGCTGCAGGTCAAGGATGTGGGGCCGGTGGTGGCCGACAGCATTCACACCTTTTTTGCCCAGCCCCATAACCGTGAGGTGGTGGAGCAGTTGCGCGCCTGCGGCGTGCACTGGGAGGAAGGCGAGCCAGTCGAGAAAGCGCCCCAGATTCTGGCTGGACTGACCGTGGTGCTGACCGGCACCTTGCCCACACTGGGCCGCGACGTGGCCAAGGACATGCTGGAGGCGGCGGGTGCCAAGGTCTCGGGTTCGGTCAGCAAGAAAACCAGCTATGTGGTGGCAGGGGCGGAGGCTGGCAGCAAGCTGGCCAAGGCCGAGGAGCTTGGCGTGCCTGTGCTGGACGAGGCCGGGATGCTGGCATTGCTGCGCGGCGAGCAGCCCGGTTGAACCATCTGTGAAAGTGGCAGGGAAGGCCTTATGAACAAATTGCGACGCAAACCCGTGGTGGGCCTGGCCCTGGGCAGCGGCTCTGCGAGAGGCTGGGCGCATTTTGGCGTGTTGCGCGCGCTGCGCGAGGCAGGCGTCAGCCCCGACATCATCTGCGGCACTTCCATTGGTTCGCTGGTCGGTGCAACCTACGCGGCCGGCGAGATGGATGCCTTCGAGAGCTGGGTGCTGGGTCTGGGCAAGCGCAAGGTCTTCGGCTTCATGGACTTCAATCTGGGCGGTGGCCTGCTCAAGGGCGAGAAGATCATCGAGTTCTGGCGCGAGAATTTCGTGCAGGAAACCGTGGAGGAACTGGGCACGCCGTTCGGCTGCGTGGCCACCGACCTGCAGACGGGAGCCGAAGTCTGGCTGCGCAAGGGCTCGATTGCCGAGGCCGTGCGCGCTTCCATCGCCCTGCCCGGATTGTTCACCCCCGTGATGCGTGAAGGGCGGTTGCTGGTTGACGGCGGCCTGGTCAATCCTGTCCCGGTTTCGCTGGCGCGCGCCATGGGGGCGGATATCGTCATTGCCGTCGATTTGAATGCCGACATCATGCGCCGGCATATGAGGGCTGCGGACATGGGCGAGAACGAGCTCAGGATGCACAGCCGCGAGCTCAAGGTTTCGGCGCTGCATACGGAAGAAGTGGAGCCCCCTCTGCCGCTGGGCCAGATTCCCGAAGCTCTGGCCGCGAACGGTTCGCCGCTCGGCTGGACAGGGGCCTGGAAGCGCAGCATGACCAGCGTGAAGACGCTGTCTTCAACCGTCATGCGCAGGGGGCGCAAGGGGGACGGGTTTGACGAGGGCGACGACTCCATGCCCGTACCCTCGCTGGTCAATGTGGTCATGGCCAGCGTCAACATCATGCAGATGCGCATCACCCGCAGCCGCATGGCGGGAGACCCGGCCGAGGTGCTGATAGCGCCGCGCCTCTCGCATGTCGGACTGATGGATTTCTACCGTGGGCGCGAGTCCATCGACGAAGGCTATGCTGCAACCCAGCTGGCGCTGCCTGCGCTCAGGGACTGGGGGCTGTAGTCCTGAATCCGGCGCCCGCCCGCTCAGCTGCGGATATAGGTCCAGCCATCCTGCTGCATGCGGGCGATGGCTTCAACGGCGCCCATGGGCAGCACCTGGATGTTTTCAGGGGAGCTGAGGCTATTGTTTCTGAGCGTGTTGGGGCATAGCAGCACCTGCGCCAATGTCGGACCCAGATCGTCCGGCTGGTCCAGCACGGCTTGCACAGCCTGGGCGTTGACGACGATCCAGACTTCCAGCTCGGGGTTGGCGGCTTTCAGGTTCTTGAAATTACCGCGTGCGCGGGCCAGCGCTTGCGGACTGGGGGCGTGCAGCACGATGCGGGTGGCAGGGCCGAGGGCGGGCAGCAGGGTGTTCCAGTCAGGGCGGTTCATGGTGCTTGTATAGATTTGCTACCGTGATGATAGCTGCTTGCGCTTTCCGCGCATGGGTTTCAAGGCAATTCAGCTCTTATTGAGGGCTTGGCTTGCCTGGGGCATTTTCGAGCAATTCGTCCAGCAGCCCCGGCGGCATGCCGGTGCGGATCTGCACCAGGCCCCGGGAGTTCTTCCAGATCGTCACAGGCGTCGCGCGCAAGCCCGCACTGCTCATCAGCGCAGCGTTATTGGCCAGCGCATCGCGGGCCGACACAGGGATGCGCTGCAGCGGCGCAATGCCAAGGGCATCGGGATTTTTGCCATGAGCATCGGCATAGGCCATGGCGTGGCCGGCCAGAGCCTGCTCCGGAACCCGGGAGTCCAGAATGGCAGCGGCCTTGCCCTCGCTGCTGGGACGCAGCATGCCGACCAGAATATGGCGTAGCTGCAACTGGCCTGCCTGCACCAGCGGCCTTGCTTCGCGCCAGAGCTGGTTGCAATAGGGGCAGTTGGGGTCGGTGAATACATAGGCGATGCGAGGGGCATCAGGCTTGCCGTCGGCAATCCAGCGGGTGTTTTCCAGATCGGCCCAGAGCTCCTGACCCATGGGCTGTTGTACCGCGCTGTGCAGGGCCTTGGCGTTCACATCCTTGCCCTGGGCATCGATGACGGTGCCGATCACCCAGTGCTTGCCGTCAGGCATGCGGTAGATGGGAATCGGCTGCTGATCGCGGTAGGCAGCCCAGGCCTTGAGGCCGCCGGAGCTTTGCATAGGCCCCACGATCTGCAGGCCCTGTTCGGCCAGGAACTGCGCCGACGGCAGATCGTCGGCTGCAACACTGCTTGCGGCGGCTTTGCTGGCGGCAATCACATCGCGGGCATGGGCCACGGCCACCACGGTAGCGGCAGTGGCGGCGAGCACGGGAAAAATCAGTGCAGAAAGCGGGCGTGACAGCGGCAGTGGGCGGGGCACGGTAAACCTTGGTCAGTCTTGAGTCATGGAGCAGGTCGAGCGGGGGCAATGGTGCGCAGCTGTTCGGCCAGGCTGGCACGCGAGAGCTCTCCCATGCGCATGGATCGGAGCTGCCCGCTCGCGTCATAGAAATAGGTGGAAGGCAAGCCGCGCTGCTGCCAGTGCCGGCCGGCGAGCTGATCCGGGTCCAGCAGCACCTGGGAGACGGGCAAGGGCATGGATTGCAGATAGCGCAGCACGGTGGCCGCGTCCTCGCCCTGGTTGATCCAGATGAAACGCACCTCCGGATGGTCTTTTTGCGCCTGGGCCAGTACCGGCATTTCACGTTTGCAGGGCGGGCACCAGCTGGCCCAGAGGTTGACGACCAGCGCCTGGCCCCGATAGCCGCGCAGGTCTGTGGGCTGAGCGCTAGCGCTGACCAGCGTCAGCGCAGGTAGCAAGGGCCTGGTGGGCTCCACCCAGTTGCGCAGCGCATAAGCCGTCACGAGGATGAAAGCCCCCAGTCCCAGGGACTGCAGCACGCCGCGCCGCAAAGCCGCATGCCGACCTGCGCTCCATGTGGCCCAGAGTGCTGCCGCCAACAGTCCGGCCCAGAGGTTCCAGCCGCCGTCGCGAATATCCAGGATCTGCAGTGCGCTGGCCGGAGATGCACCCAAGGACGACCAATACTCGGGCCACCACTGAGCTACATAGGTCGCACGTGCCGCCAGCAGCCCTGCCAGCGTGGCACGCAGCAGCAGGGCCTCCATGGGCTGACCGCCTTGGCGCTGCTTGCGCCTCGCCCACCACTGGCTTGCAAACATGGCCAGAAGCGCTGCAAGTGCCATGCTGGGAAAGGCAAGAGGGCCGATCAGCACACTGGCCGGCAGTGCCAGTGCCTGCAGTGGGCTGGCTGACGCGGCTGCGGTATTGACAGGATCCGGGGTAGTTGGCTGCGCCGTCTTGCCGAGATCCAACTGAGTAGATCTGATGCTCTGCTGCTGCACTGGGTAGCAGATGCCGACCTCGGCGCAACCCTGCCACTGCAATTCCAGCGGCCACTGCTCGGGCCTTTCGGGCAGCGCGACCTGAACGCGCAGCTCCTGATGAAAGACTTGAACCTTGCCAAAAAAGGCATCGTCCAGCGAATGCCCCAGAGGGATTTGCAGCGGCAGCGCCTGACCCAGCGCATCGCGCAGGCGCAGTTGGTCGCGGTAGAGGTAATGGCCGGGGGCAATAGTCCAGTGCAGCTCCAGCAGGCGACGACCGTCGGCCTCTGTCCTGATGGCGTTCTGCTCCGGTGGCGTCAGTGCAAAAGCCTGTTCCGCACCCAGAATCGAGGATTGCGCAGCGGATCTGCCAGCGCTCAGGCCGGGCGGGCTCAGCGGCTGCGACCACGCAGCCGAGCCTGCCAGCAGCAGGGCTGAAAGCAGAGCTTGGACTGCGATGAAGCGAAGAAACATGAGCAAACGGGGGGGCGGTCCTGGATGGGGCTGGCCGTGATCTTGGGCGCAGGGGATTAAGCAGGGGTTAACGCTGCGAAAAGACAAATCTGCGATGCTCGCCCGATTCGGATAAACAAGGCGCGCAACACCTGCCCGGTCACAGGAAACGATGGCGCGGGTGGTGGTTGCGCAATGAAAAAATGCATGTGCTGTTAGTGGAAGATAACGCTTTGGTCGCCAGCGGGGTGAAGGCGGGCCTGCAGCTACAGGGCTTTGGTGTGGACGTGGTGGGTTGCGCCAGCCAGGCCGATGCGGCGCTCAAATCCTCCCACTTTGACGTGTGTGTGCTGGATCTGGGTCTGCCTGATGAGGATGGTCTGCATTTGCTGGCGCGCTGGCGCAGCCAGGGGCTGGCGCTGCCCGTGCTGGTGTTGACCGCACGTGATGCAGTGGGTCAGCGTATCGAAGGCTTGCAGACCGGGGCCGACGACTATCTGGTCAAGCCCTTCGATCTGCACGAGCTGGCGGCGCGACTGCATGCGCTGCTGCGCCGTGCTGCGGGGCGTACCGTGGACTGGATCGTGCTGGGCGATGTCAATGTGGATCTGGCTGCCGGCCAGGCCATGCGTGGGGGCTGTGCCGTGGATTTGTCGCGCCGGGAATGGGCGCTGCTGCGTGCGCTGCTGCAGTCACCGGGGCGCGTTCTGAGTCTGGAGCAGTTGCGCGACAGCCTCTACGGCTACAGCCTCGATGTGGAGAGCAATGCCGTGAACGTGCATGTGCATCACCTGCGCCGCAAGCTGGGCTCGGACATGGTGGAGACCGTGCGTGGCGTGGGCTTCAGATTGGGGCGTGTGCAAGGGGGCGGGCGCTGATGCGCAGTCTGCGGGTCCGCCTGCTGATCTGGCTGTGCCTGGCGCTGTGCACGCTATGGGGTGGCGTGGCCGCCTGGATGTTTGCCGACATGCGGCAGGAGCTGCGCTCGGTGCTTGACGACCGGCTGATCGCCTCGGCTCGCATGGTGGCGGGCATCGTCCATCAATTCAAACCCCATAACGCCAGTCCCGAGGACTGGGGCCCCATGCTCAATGTGGTGGCGCGTGATGGCGTTGCCTGCGAGGTCAGCATGATTCGCAGCGAGGTGCAGACCGCCCCCGCACCTGGTGCCATGGAGGCTGCTGCTGATGCAGGGACCGGTGCGGCGACGGGCAAGGCGGATGCACGCCCGGCCCTGATTCCTGCGTCTCCTCTGGATGTGCCGCGGCTCAGGGCTGCAAAGACTGGCAGTACCAACCCTGGCGGGACTGCTGAATCCGGCCATGGGGCCGAACCCGGCGATTCTCAGGTACTGGCTCGCACCGCCGGTGCGCCCAGCTTCCAGGGGCCGCTGCCGCTGGGCTTCTCGAGCATCACCAAAGGCGGCAAGCCCTGGCGCACCTATGTGCTCGAGGAGCATGGCGTGCGCATTGCCACGGCCGACCGCATCGATGTACGCGAGGGCCTGATTCATGGCTTTGCCTACACCATCATCCTGCCCTTTGTGCTGGCACTGCTGGCCAGCATGGTGCTGATGTGGTGGGGCGTGACGCGCGGCCTGCGGCCGCTGGAGTCGCTGCGCCAGGAGTTGAGCCAGCGTCCGCCCGGTGACGACTCTCCGGTGGCGCAAGGCCGGCAGGTCAGGGAGCTAGCGCCGCTGGTGCAGACCATCAATCACCTGCTGCAGCGCGTGCACCGAGCCATTGAGCGTGAGCGCCGCTGGAGCGACGATGCCGCCCATGAGCTGCGCACTCCGCTGACAGCCGTCAAAACCCATGTGCAGGTGGCGCAGATGGCGGTGGCCCATGCAGGCGCACAGATGGTGGCGTTGACGGAACAGTCGCCTGCTGGAAACCCAGGCATCGCTTCCAGGCCTGTTTCCCAGACGACACAGTGGCAGATGACCCGGCATGCTCTGGAGCAGGCGGGACAGGGGGTGGAGCATTTGCAGCACACGCTGGAGCAATTGCTGCTGCTGGCCAGGCTGGATTGCCAGCCGGCAGCTGAGGAAGACTGTGGCTTCCGCGGCGAGCCGGCCTGTGGCTTGGAGGCTCTGGAAAAGGCCCGGGAGCTCACTGCCACGGCCATTCCCTCGGGATCGCAGCGCTTGCGTTGGTCGCCAGATCAGGACTTTGGGGATGCCCGGCTGCAGGCTTTGTGCGTGGCCCTGCCTCAGCCCCTGCTGGTGTCGGCATTGCGCAATCTGATGGAGAACGCCTTGCACTATGGGCAGCCAGCAGACGCAGGGCCTGGCGAATCTTCGGTGCTGCTTGGTCTGCGTCATGTTTCGCAGCCGGTGCAGCCTGATGCCGGCAAGCTGCAGGCAACGCCTGCCAATCCCTGCGGTTATCTGGAGTTCACGGTAATCGACCACGGGCCCGGGCTGAACCGCGAGGACTGTGCCGTGGCGACCCAGCGCTTCTGGCGCAAGCAGCATCAGGCCCATGGCAGCGGCCTGGGACTGGCGATCGTGCAGCGCATCGCGCAGAGCGGCGGCGGTGAGCTGGAATTGCTGCCCCTGGCGCAATGGCGGCAGCAGAGCGGCCAGGCGGAGCCTGCGGTGACGGGGCTGGTGGCGCGTTTATGCCTGCCGGTCAAGCCCTGTGCGGCATTGCCCGATTAGCCCGGTCCTGCAGCGGCAGCCAATTGCTGGCGGCATTAATTGGCTCTTAATCTTCCCTCGGTATCTTAGTGCCATGTGCTTGCTGCCATGGCTTGCTTCGGCCGTGACTGCCCAGCTCAGACGTAGGCGTCAGGCACAGGCCTGATGCGCGGCAGATCTGCGCCGCCCAAACCTCCATTCCCAAGATGAATCGCTTGAACACAAAGACTCTGCCCCGGTCGTGGGTAGCTGTCGGCATTTCCATGCTGATGGCGACCAGCGCCTGGGCACAAGAACCTGCCGCCGCCAAGGCCGCATTGAACGGCAACGCCGCTGCCGGGGCCAGGATTGCCCAGGCCGGCTCGGCGGGCGGGGCGGCTGCCTGTGCCAGCTGCCATGGTGCCAAGGGTGAGGGCCAGGCCGGCTTTCCTGCTCTGGCGGGCCAGCATGCTGGCTACCTGGAGCGTCAGCTGAACCAGCTCGCGGCCGGCGCCCGGCAATCCATTGTCATGGCTCCCATGGCCAAGGCCATGAGCGCGCAGGAGCGCGCCGATGTGGCGGCCTATTACGCGAGCTTGCCATTGCCCATCAAGAGCGTGCGCGGTGCCTTGCCCGGCAAGAGCGACGATGGCGGCGCCTGGCTGGTCGAGCGCGGCCGCTGGGCCGACGGCATTCCTGCCTGTGCGCAGTGCCATGGCCCCGGCGGCGTGGGCGTGGGCAATGATTTCCCGGCCATCGGCCACCTGACGGCCGACTATATGCAGAGCCAGATCGACGCCTGGAACAAGGGGCAGCGCGAAGCCGGCCCTCTGGGTCTGATGGGCGCAGTGGCCAAGAAGCTCACGGCTGAGGACATCAAGGCCGTGGCTGCGTATTACC
>NZ_JBKFBC010000007.1:112167-174232 GCF_053345995.1 Comamonas sp. C24C
GGCCTGCCTGTTTGCAGGTCTGGGCGGAGCGCTCTGGTATGGCATGAGCATCAGCCGCCCCCAAAAGGCCGAAGAGCCCGTCAAGGTGGCAGCGCCTGCGGCAGACACCAGGGCCGTGGTGGTGGCTGCCAAGCCTGGCGAATTCACACCTCCCGGTGTGAGTGACTACCCGGAAGGCCCCATGGGCGAGTGGGTGCGCCGCGGCGAAGCCATCTTCACGCGCACGCCGACCAATGCCGTGGGCTTCTCGGGCAATCCGCTGAGCTGTACCAACTGCCACCTCGATGCGGGTCGTCTGAAAGGCGCTGCTCCGATGTGGGGGGCCTATCCCATGTACCCGGCCTATCGCAAGAAGACCGACCATGTGGACACGTTTGCCGAGCGCATGCGCGGCTGCTTCATGTACTCCATGAACGGCAAGGCGCCGGATGACGGTCATGATGTTCTGGTGGCTCTGGAGTCCTACGCCTACTGGATGGCCCAGAAGGCGCCCACGGGAGAGAAGCTGCCCGGTGCCGGCTTCAAGAAAGCGGGCCAGCCCGAAACGACACCCACTTACGAAGCCGGAGCCAAGGTGTATGAAGCCAAGTGCGCGCTATGCCATGCTGCGGACGGCAAAGGCCAGTTTGTCGGCGATGTGGCCGTGTTCCCGCCGCTGTGGGGCAAGGATTCCTATAACTGGGGGGCCGGCATGCACGATATTGACAAGGCGGCCAACTTCATCAAGAACAACATGCCCTACGGCAATGCAAGCCTGAGCGATCAGGAAGCCTGGGATGTGGCCACCTTCATCAACAGCCAGGAGCGTGGTCAGGACCCACGCTTCAACGGCAATCTGCAGGCCACGGCCGAAAAGCACCACGGCAAGTACTCCATGTACGGCAAGGAAGTGAACGGCAAGCTGCTCAAGGGCCTGTAAATGGACACTTGATCGGGTCTGCTGGATGCATGACCGGGGCCAGTCCTGTAGCAGGGGCTGGCCTTCTTTTTTGATAATCCCGGTGACGAGAATCTGCGCCCCGCCAGGTCTTCGCCGAATCATTAGCGCCGCGTTCAGTCTCGGTCACGAACCTGTGAAGTGGCCGGGTAAAGCAAAAATTTGAATAAAATTGCGCTCAAACGCAGACCCATAAAGCGCTGATAGCTCACTTTTTGTGAGTCGCAAAAAAGCCCGGTGAACCGGGCTTTGGCATGGGCGAAACCTCAAAGATCAGGCCATGAACAGATAGTGGTCCACGAGCAGGGCGAGAAACAGCAGGCTCAGGTGAAGCAGCGAAAACCTGAAGGTGCGGCGCGACAGCTCGTCCGAGTAATTGCGATACAGAGCCACGGCATAGACGATAAAGCCGGCGCCCAGCACGACAGCCGCAAACAGATACAGCCAGCTGCTCATGCCGTACATAAAGGGCAGCAGACCAGCCGCAAACAGCACCACGGTGTAGAGCAGAATCTGCAGGCGCGTGTATTCGCTGCCATGGGTTACCGGCAGCATGGGCAGGCCGGACTGGCGGTAGTCCTCGACACGATACAGGGCCAGCGCCCAGAAGTGGGGAGGGGTCCAGAGGAAGATGATGAGGAACAGAATCAATGCCTCGGGGCCGACATTGCCCGTCATGGCGGCCCAGCCCAGCACGGGGGGCATGGCGCCAGAGGCTCCGCCGATCACGATGTTCTGTGGCGTGGCGGGCTTGAGCACCACGGTGTAGATCACCGCATAGCCGACAAAGGTGGCCAGCGTCAGCCACATGGTCAGCGCATTGGTCCAGAGCAGCAAAATTGTGGCACCGATCATGCACAGAATGGCCGAGAAGGCCAGTGCCTGCTGACTGGAGAGCTCGCCGCGCGCCGTGGGGCGCCAGGAGGTGCGCTTCATCTTGGCATCGATATGACGCTCCACCAGGCAATTGAAGGCCGCAGCGGCAGCTGCTACCAGCCAGATGCCGACGCAGGCAACAACCATATGGATCCACTGATTGGCCGTGGGCCATCCGGGAACGGCCAGCACCATGCCGATCAGGGCGCAGAACACGATGAGCTGCACCACGCGCGGCTTGGTCAGCGCGTAGAACTGGCTGATTCGCGAGGTGTTGTTCAACAAGGCTTCACTTTGACTCATGCAATCACTCTTTTACGCTATGCCTCAGGCTGGGCGGCGCGCCATTTCAGGGTCGGGGGCGGCGACGGCATTTGCGCGTGTCACGGCCAGACTCCAGACCACAATCGTTACCAGGGCCGCGGCTCCACCAGTGTGAAGCACGGCCGCAACCAGAGGCCAGTCCAACACCACGTTGGACAGACCCGTCAAAACTTGCAGCACTGCAAAGAAACCCAGCAGCCGTCGCTGCTTGGCCAGCGCAGGAGCGTGGCGCAATGCCCACCACAGACCGGCCAGTGCCATAACCACCACATAGGCCGCGAGACGGTGGGTGTAGTGAATGGCGGTCAGCGCTTCGAAGCTGATATGGCTGCCGTCCTTGAGCATGCCCAGAGGGCGCCAGATCTGCAGCGCTTCGGCAAAATTCATGGTCGGCCACCAACTGCCCTGACAGCCGGGGAAGGTCGTGCAGGCCAGGACGGCGTAATTGGTGCTGACCCAGCCGCCCAGGCTGACCTGGACGACGAGCAGCGCCAGGCAAAGCCACAGCGCAATGCGCAAGCCTCTGGCGATCAGCGCTGGAGACAGGCCGGCTTGCTGCAGGCTCAGGCCCGAAGCAGGAATGGCCAGCAATGCCAGCAAGCCGGTACCGCCCAGCAAGTGCAGCGTGACGATGGCCGGAAACAGCTTCATGGTGACCGTCAGTGCCCCAAACGCACCCTGGATGCAGACCCATACCAGTGCCAGAGTCGGCCACCAGGGGTTGGCAGCGCCACTGAATGATATTTGCCGACCTGCTCGCCTGGCGGCGCTTGCCTGCTTCCAGCTCATGACCGTCATCGCAATGATGAGCACGCCGACCGTGGTCGCCAGATAGCGGTGAATCATTTCCACCCAGGCCTTGCCATGGGTGACCGGGCCGGTCGGCATGGCAGCCTGCGCTTCGGAGATCTGGGCATGTGCCGCGATGGGGCTGGCCGTGCCATAGCAGCCAGGCCAGTCCGGGCAACCCAGGCCTGAGTCCGTCAGACGGGTGAAGGCGCCGAACAGAACCAGATCGAAGGTCAGAAACAGCGTCAGCACACATAGCGCCTGGAGGCGCCTGCCGGAGCCGGTGCCGCGATTGCGCCACCAGACCCAGCATAAAGGCCCCAGAGCCAGGACCAGACCAAAAGCCATCAGCTCCAGTGCAGGAGCCAGGTCGTATAGCTGCTGCTCTGTCATGCCATTGCTCCGGGGGCCATCTTCCGGCGCTTGGCCGCCTGCACTTCAGGCAGGGCTGGGCGGTCGGCGGTCAGGGCAAAATCGCAAAAGCAAAGCAGCATGGTTCGGCAGGGGCGGCCAGTGCTTGGCCTGTATTTACAGAAATTCTTGAAGATCTTGGTCAAGCGCAGAACGAGAGAAAACCTGACTGTACGTAGCGAGCCTTGTGCGCTCCGGGGCCAGGACTCTGCTCGACGCTTGGAGCAGCAGTTGAATGCAGGCTCTTTGATCCCGCACAATTTTACCCATGTGATTTGAGGCTAGGCAGCCGTGACCTGAGTGCCCCTAACAAAGTGGAAGAAAGACTTGCCTTCCAGACCCGCTTTCGGTGAGGCCAGGATGCAGGAATTGCCTTGATGCTCTGACCTTGGACGAAGGCCTGGGGCAAACCTGCTGCCGAGCATCCGAGAGGATCTAAGGCATGCAAGGCTGGCCAGTGCAGCAAGCATGGCTGGTATCTGTGGTCATTGAGGTCGCAAAGCTGGCGGGGAATGGTCAGCCAGATACGTTGTGCCGTGAAACCCGGTCGCGTGCCTGCTCCCGGCCGAACGCGATCTGTGCCAGGCAGGGGAGCGGCTCAAGCCTGGAGCTGCCAGTGCTCAGTCGCGACCAGACTCCCAACCCGAAGTCGGCGGCGACCACCATCGAGGCGGCCGCGGCCCACTCCCGATCCAGGCTTCAGATCATTTGTCCGACATCGATACGATTGCCATCGGGGTCTTCAAACACGAATGCCCGCAGACCATAGTCCTTGTCCTGAAGGCTCTTGACGATTCTCAGGCCGTATTGACTGCAGATTGTGTGCAGCGCATCAACGTTGTCGACCAGGAGATGCGCGACATTGAATTTCACGGCTTTGTGGCTGGGCTGCAGGCTCAGGTGCAGCTCGCCATGATGCCGCTTCAGGATCATGAACCCGACAGGGCTCCCGTTTTCGAAGACTTTTGTGAACCCTAGAACCTTGGTGTAGAAATCACAGGCTCTGGCAATGTCCTTTACCGGAATCGTCGTGGCGATTCGGCCGAACTGGACACCGTGATCGGTGGTGTTGCTCATTAGATGGTCTCTGCTTGCAAGGCGCGATCAGCTTCCAGGCGGTGCTGTATGACTAATGCGCTTGCGGTTGAGGTCAGCAGGACGGTGCCCACGCGAGGCAGTGTAGCTCAGGGGAGCCCCGTGACGGCGCGTCAATCCACCGCCGCGATCAGGTCGATTTCCACCGGAGCATTCTTGGGAAGTTGATAGACCCCCACAGATGTTCGCGTATGAATGCCGGCGTCGCCCAGCACGGAATACAGCAGCTCGGACGCGCCGTCCGCCACTTCGCTTTGCAGGCTGAAGTCCTCTGAGCATTTGACAAACACGGTGATGCGCAGAATGCGTGAAACCCTGTCCAGAGATCCCAGCTCTTGCCGCAGCAATGCCAGTGCACGCATGGTGCAAATCTTTGCGGCATATCGTGCTTGCTCGACCGAGACTTCAGCGCCGACTCTGCCTGTGACGACCACGCTGTCACCGACGCGAGGGATCTGGCCGCTGACAAATAGCTGCCTGTCGTGGCGAACCACGGAGACATAGTTTCCGCCGATCTTTATCTCGCCGGAAAAGCTCAGGGAAAGTGCCGCTTCCATTGCAGCGAACCTGGAATCTCGTGATTCGGACATGATGTTCTGCTTTCATTGCTGACAGTGAAACTGAGGCCCGCCTGGGCTCAAGCGCCAACAGGCGAAGCGGACTAACCGGGCGCCGCCTCCACACGGGGGCGAGATGCAGCGTTTGCATGGGCGGGATGGACCTGCTCAGGGCGTGCCGTTTCTTCCATGCTGCAGGAATCCCGAGCGAAGACTCAGGCGTTCGTAGTATCCGCGCACCGCAGGCAAGTCCGGATGCTCAAGCGGAGTTTCAAACCAACGGTTCACCGACAGTCCTATAGGTATGTCCGCCAGAGAAAACTCGGTACCGCCTACGTAGGCTCCGGTGGAGCCCAGTTGTCGCTCGAGGATTTCCATGTGCCTTGCCCAGTCCTTGCAAGACAGGGCCAGTGCACGGCGGTCCTGGTGCTCAGGCGATTGCCTGACAAGGGACATGAAGGCATAGCTCCATGACCTGTTGAGGTCCGACGCCTGCCAGTCGATCCATTGATCAATCCGCGCCTTCGCTTTGGTGTCGATGGGGTAGAGCCGGGTCCCGTTGTAGCCATTGGCCAGATAGCGAATGATCGTATTGGACTCCCATAGCGTGAAATCGCCGTCCTGGATCACAGGGACCATGGCATTGGGATTCAACTCGAGGAATTCGGGACTGAGCGTCGACTGGAAACCGCTGCCCCAGTCTTCCCGCTCGAAGGGAATGTCCAGCTCGGCACAGGCCCAGAGTACCTTGCGAACATTGATTGAGGATGCCTTGCCCAAAATGCGCAACATTTCATCTCCGGGTCATTAAGAGGAATGTATTGAGGAAGCGGGAGCTGCGAGCATCGGTGTATCTGTGACCTCGCCCGGAGGCGGTATACAGAATACAAAAAATGAAGCCGCTTGCGGCAGGTACTCTAATTGGTTGAAGCGAGGCTTGTGAGCGTTGCATGGACTTTTGCTCCTGCAACGGATAGCGTGGGATCGATAGCAATCGATCCCTGGCAGTCATACAACGGACGATAAGACTTCTATATTGCAGAGCTTCTACAGCCATCAACCCGCTGAATATATGCTCATAGCCATCGTCATTTCTTAGGTATAGATGCTATGAAGATCAGTGCTCGCAATGTCTTGCAAGGCAAAGTCATCTCGATTGTCACAGGCCCGGTCAGCACGGAGTTGACACTGGAAATTGCTCCTGGTGTCAGGGTCACATCCTCCATCACCTCGACTTCAGCCCAGTCGCTGGGGCTGAAGGAGGGCGACAATGCCTACGCGGTTATCAAGGCGTCGTCGGTGATGGTCGCCGTTGATTGATCGCTCCAGGCTCCGATAGGAGCCTTTTCTATTCTTTGGTCATGGAAGCGTTCCGGCAATCGGGCGCGCGTTCTGAGCGAACCCCGCCTGTCGTAGCCAAGACGTCCGAGCTGATCAGATTTCCAGGAATAGCTCTGCCAGGGTTGAGCGCAGCCATCGGTTTGCCGGGTCCTGCTGATAGCGTTCATGCCAATGCTGCTTGATGGCGAACTCTGGAAGCCTGTATGGTGACGCGATTGCCTTGACCTGGGCGATCTTTACCAGTGTCTGCGCAATGCGATGCGGAACCGTGGCGATGAGATCCGTATGAGCCAGCAGGTTGCCAACCCCCGGGAGTGTGGGCAGAGACAGTGCAACATTGCGCTGCGCCCCTTGGCGCTTCAACTCTTGCTCGACTATCTCGTTACCAGTTCCAGGAGCCGTGATGATCACATGGCGCTCCTTCTTGAACCGAGCCATCGTCAGGTTCTTGTCGATTCGAGGATGCGATTTGCGCACGACGCAAGCAAACCCATCCCTGAACAGCTTCTGCTGGTAGAAGCCGGCATCGAGTTCCGGCATATAGCCTATCGCCAAGTCTGCATCGCCTGCCTCCAGCAATCTGGCTGTGTCGGCCGTGATGCGCAGCACTTCGACTCTCACCTTGGGCGCGATATTCCCTAGCTTGTTCATCAAGGCAGGCAGGAATTCCAGGTGACTGATATCGGTCATCGCGAGCCGGAACGCTCTGCTGGAAGAGGCTGGATCGAATTCCGCTTGCTGCCTGGTCGCTGATTGCAGCAGTTCCAAAGCCTGTCGCAGCTGAGGAACCAGTGCGGCTGCACGCGGGGTGGGAAGCATCCCTTCACTGGTGCGGACAAAGAGCTGGTCATTGAAAGCTCGCCGCAGTCTGCCGAGTGCCAGGCTGACCGAGGTCTGAGCCAGACCCAGGTTCTCTCCTGCCCGGCTCACGCTTCGTGTTTTATAGATCTCGTCGAAGACCGAGAGAAGCTTCATATCCATTATTCGATTTTCCGCTAGGAGATATTGCTCATTATCAATCGACGCAATGATGCTGCTTGCCTAGAGTTCGAACCAGGCGATGAGGAACTCGCCCTGAATACCTAAGAACCTGGAGACATTGTTGTGAAATCGCGCTTGCTTCTATCCCTTTTTTTCGCCTGCATTTCCATCACGGGTGGCCATGCTTACTCACAGGAATGGCCCAAAGTCCCTGTCAAAGTCCTTGTGCCCTTCGATGCTGGCTCGACCCCTGATCTGGCGGCCCGCGTCATCGGCGATAGGTTGGCCAGCAGGCTGCATCAAGCTTTTGTGGTGGAGAACAGGAGTGGCGCTGCCGGCAATATCGGCACCGACATGGTGGCCAAGGCCGAGGGGGATGGACGCACCATCGGTGTCAGCATTGCCGGACCTCTTGGAGTCAACGCGCTTCTGTTTCGGAAGATGCCCTACGACACGTCCAGGGATATCGGGCTGGTGAGCATTGCCGTGTCCCAGCCTTCAGTGCTGGTCGTCGGCTCCAGGCTGTCCACCACAGATGCCAAGCAACTGTCGGCTCTGATGAGGGACAAATCCAAGCTCAGCTTTGCGTCGATTGGTGCCGGCTCCATCTCGCATCTGGCAATGGCTGCACTGGTAGCCCAGGCGGGCGGCGATGCAGTGCATGTTCCATATCGCGGATCGGGTGGTGCAGTGACCGCTCTTCTGTCGGGTGAGGTGGACATGGCCTTGCTACCTGCCGCAGCCGTGATGCCGCATGTGAAAGCCGGGAAGTTGCGTGCCCTGGCCGTGGCGTCCCCAAGCAGATCACCATCACTTCCCGATCTGCCAACTCTGGCTGAGAGCGGCCTTCCTGACATAAAGGGAGATGCCTGGATCGGTTTCATCGTGCCCGCGAAAACGCCTGCAGCCATTGTCGATGCGCTGCGCGACCAGATTGCGCAAGTCCTGGCCGAGCCCGCCGTGAAGGACAAGCTGCGCATGCAGTACATGGATCCGGTGGGGAATTCGCCCGAGGAATTTCGCAGATTGCTGGCTGCGGATGTGGCGCGGTGGAAGCCTGTCGTCGAACGCAACAAGATCACATTGGACTGAAGCAAGAAACCATGAAATCCACGCAAAAATCCCTTCTGGAGCCGGCTCGTCATCTTCCGGTTCAAGGTGAATACGATGTAGTCGTCATCGGTGGCGGTCCGGCCGGACTGGCTGCTGCCGCCAGCGCTTCCCGGCTTGGGGCGCGAACCCTTCTTGTGGAGTCCTACGGTTTCCTGGGAGGAATGGGCACTGCCGGCGGCGTTACCAACTTCGCAGGACTTTATGGCCGTCATCAAGGGGAAATGCGCCAACTGGTGCATGGAGTGGTGGACGATCTGCTTTCACGACTGCAGGCAATGGGTGGGCTGAACAAGCCTCAGGACGGTATGCAGGGCAGGATTCGCGTCCGCTCCTATGACACCTCCATCTATAAATGCGTGGCGGACCAGTGGATGCTGTCTTGCGGCGTGCATTTGCTGTTCCATACCAGGGCCTCATCTGTGCTGATGGATGCCTCACGCATTCATGCCCTGGTCATAGAGACCAAATCAGGACGTCAGGCAGTTCGGGCCAATATGTTCATCGATTGCTCGGGCGATGCGGACATCGCCGCCCTGGCCGGCGTTCCCTATGAGGTGGGCGACGGGCATGGCAGCGGCCTTTTCCCGTCCACGATGTTCCGCATTGGCCATGTCGACGCATCGCAGGCCCTGCCGGCTGTTGGCGATTTCAAGGCAATCAATGACTTCATGGAGCGTTCTCGGCTCCGCGATCCAGGTCGCTACAACTTCCCTCGCGAAGGAGCGATTCTTCGACCGCAGATCAATCCGTCGGAGTGGCGCGCCAATGTCACCCAGATTGCGAATTCGAGCGGTCAGGCCATGAATGCCGTGGATGCGCAGGAGCTGAGCGCAGGAGAGGTTGAGGGGCGGCGTCAGATTGTCGAGTACTTCCGCTTTCTACAGGAACAGGTACCGGGGTTTGCCGACTCGAGAATCGTGGAGATTGCCCCTCAGGTCGGCATTCGAGAGACACGTCGAATCCAGGGGCTCTATGCGCTGACTGGCGATGACATCCTGAATTCGGTCCGCCTTGATGACAGCATTGGCATCAATGCGTGGCCGATGGAGCTGCATCGTGCCGGAGGCATCACATGGGGGTTTCCGTCGGATCCCGAGCGGGGCTATAACGATCTGTCCTGGAGAATGCTGGTGCCGCAGACGGTTGAGAACTTGCTTGTCGCAGGACGTTGTGCTTCCATGACCCACGAGGGGCAGTCTGCTGCTCGTGCAAGCGGAGGATGCTTTGTGATGGGGCAGGCCGCAGGCACCGCGGCAGCGATGGCAGGCAGCGTTGCTGTTCAAGGGATAGACCCAAAGCGTTTGCAGCGCGTCTTGCGTGAAAGCGGCTGCTTGCTTGAGCCTTGAGCGCGCATCTTTTCAGATGAGCTGGCGGGCCGAAAGCAGGCACTAGCCATGTCGCGGATGGTGCTTGCTTCAAAAACATGGCGGGTCGATGATTGGCATCATCAACCACTGGCGTGGATAGGCCTGAGCTTGAAACCCTTGGGCCGAACATCAGCCTGAATGGAGCATGATCATGAGCACCCGGAGCAAGGCCGCTATTGCTGCAGACTTCCTGACCCTGTGTGCAACAGGGCGGGTAAGGACAGCCTACGATCTGTACGTGTCGGAGAGTTTTCACCATCACAATGCGTATTTCCCTGCTGACCGGGAGTCCTTGCTGCTTGGCATGGAACAAAGCGCTGAATCAGAACCCAATAAATCGTTCCTGATCAAACAAACCATTGAATCCGATGACCGTGTGGCGGTCTATTCACATTTGCGGCGTGAGAGAGTCGATATGGATATTGCGGTCGTGCATATCCTTCGATTCGAAAATGGCAAGATCGTCGAAATGTGGGATATAGGACAGCAGGTGCCCAAGGACTCACCCAACAAACTGGGCATGTTCTAAGCATCGCGGACCAACTGATACTTTGGTCCGAGCCTGTTTTGTGGTGCCGACATGGCTCAGGTTTTGAAGCACTGCATATTCTTTTGACTCGGTCGGTCATTGGTTGCCAACATCGGTTGCACTCGATTCTGCTAAGTTTTCAAGGACTTGGTGCTGGCGGCTGCTACGACTAAGAGGCCGTCCAGGCAAATACGTTCAGTGGGCAAATTGTGGATGCGCGCAATGCAGCATCTGAGAAGTGACCGAGCGGACACCGTCACTGATAAGCTGTAGCAATGCGTTTGGCACTGTGCAGAATATCCCGCATTGGCCTATTTATTGAGGCCTGCTTATTTCAGCAAAGGCCAGACTTTCCTGAGCCCGTGTTCGCTGAAGATTTTTTTTTTCCAGTCATTTCCTCAAGGGCTTGAGCAAATGTGCGTTGAGATGCTTTTATGGCATATCAAATCGCAGTCGGTGCGTTACTGGTAAATGTAGAGCGTCATCACCAATGACATCCATGAAAGGCAAGACCATGAATCGTGCAGAGTTCATCACCCGTAGTCAGTCCCAGGCTCCCGTTCGCGTGGAGGCGAATGTCGGCGAGAGCTTTTGGCGCAAGAGTGCGAAAGATACCTTGCCTCCGCCGGACATGGTCGGTCCGTACATGCGCAATCGTCCGGTACCGACCGGGCAGACGTCGGGCCGCAAGGCATGGATCATAGGCAGCGGCATTGCCGGACTGGCGGCCGCCTTCTATCTGATACGCGACGGAGGAATGAAGGGGGAGGACATCACGATTCTTGACAGCCTGAGCATTGCCGGTGGTTCGCTCGATGGCTCGGGCAATGCCGAGGATGGCTACATCGTGCGCGGTGGCCGCGAGATGAACTGGAACTACGACAACTTCTGGGATCTGTTCCAGGATGTCCCGGCGCTGGAGCTGCCTGAAGGCTACAGCGTGCTCGATGAATACCGCTGGATCAACGACAACGATCCCAATTGGTCCAAGGCCAGGCTGATGCACAAGCAGGGGCAGATCCGCGATTTCGCTACGCTGGGTCTGAGCAAGTCGCACCAGTGGGAGATCGTCAAGCTGCTGCTCAAGCGCAAGGAAGACCTGAACGACATCACGATCGAGGAGTACTTCAGCAAAAGCTTTCTCGAGACCAACTTCTGGTATCTGTGGCGTTCGATGTTCGCCTTTGAGAACTGGCAAAGTCTGCTGGAGATGAAGTTGTACATGCATCGCTTCCTTGATGCCATTGATGGCCTTACCGACATGTCGGCCCTGGTGTTTCCCAAGTACAACCAGTACGACAGCTTTGTCGTGCCGCTGGCCCGCATGCTGCAGGAGCAGGGCGTGCGTGTGCAGTTCGACACCCGTGCCCACGAACTGGACATGCGTGAGGAGGAAGGCAGCCGCACCGCGACCGCGATCCGCTGCAAGGTTGCGGGTCGCGAGGAGACCATCACCGTCGGCACCGACGACGTGGTGTTTGCGCTGACCGGCTCGATGACCGAGGGCACGGCCTACGGAGACATGGACACGGTACCGGTACTGGCGCGTGGCAATGGCGAGCCGGGAGAGGGCAGCGACTGGACGCTGTGGCAGAATCTGGCGAAGAAATCTTCGATCTTCGGCAAGCCCGAGAAGTTCTGCGGTGATGTTTCCCGCTCGATGTGGGAGTCGGCCACGCTTACCTGCAAGCCTTCTCCCTTGATCGACAAGCTCAAGGAACTGGCGATCAATGATCCTTACTCGGGTAAGACGGTCACCGGCGGCATAATCACCTTCACGGATTCCAACTGGGTGATGAGCTTCACCTGCAATCGCCAGCCGCATTTTCCCGATCAGCCTGACGACGTGCTGGTGCTGTGGGTTTATGCGCTGCTGATGGACAAGGAGGGCAACCATATCAGGAAGCCCATGCCCGCCTGTACCGGACGAGAGATCCTGGCCGAGTTGTGCTACCACCTGGGTATCGATGATCAGCTCGATGTAGTGGCCGCCAACACCAAGGTGCGCCTGGCTCTGATGCCCTACATCACTGCGCAGTTCATGCCGCGCGCGGCGGGTGACCGGCCTCATGTGGTGCCGCAGGGCTGTACCAATCTGGCCTTGCTGGGCCAGTTCGTGGAGACCAGCAACGATGTGATCTTCACGATGGAGAGTTCGGTGCGCACCGCGCGTATAGGCGTCTACACGCTGCTGGGACTGCCCAAGCAGGTGGCCGATATCAGCCCCACGCAGTACGACATCCGCAATATTCTCAAAGGCGCGCGGGCGCTGAACAACAACGAGCCTTTTCCTGGAGAGCGCCTGCTGCACCGGGTGCTGGGCAATAGCTACTACGCCCATATATTGCCGCCGCTGCCTGAAAACGAGGAGACGCTGCGCGAGCGTGCCGAGACGGAGCTCTCTTCGCTGCTGGGCAAGGGCAGCCAGGCACTGGTGGCAGCCTCGGGCTGGCTGGCGCGCTGGAGCGAAGGCCTGCGCGATAGATCCAGATAGCAGCGTTTGCGCATGACGCGCCTGCCAGACCTCGTTTTGGCGAAACAACCAGGGTCATGGGCGCATCCAAGGCGTGCTCATGGTTCTTCTTCCGTCTCCATGCTGGAGCGCATCGAATTTGGCAGGTCATTTTGTCTTTTCGCGATCAGCGTGTGCGAGGCCATCAGCCGTTGTCCGGTTCGTCTCACCCGCGTCGGTAGTCGCGGCCCATAGCAGCGACGCTGCCCAAGGCCTGCTTTGGGAGCCCGCACTGGCCGTGACGTGTTTCTAACGCGCGAGCGGGCGCCTCAATCAGGCGGTTACGGAGCCAATTGCTTTCGCAAGGTGGCCAGTATTTCTTCAGAAAGAGCCGGGTTGCCCGCTGCTGTTGCGCGAGCGAGAACCAGTGCACCCACCATGCTGCTGAGGGTCACGATAGTCTGGGTACGCCTGGTCTCTTCTTCGCCTTGGAGCACGCCCATAAAGCGTTGGATGTTGCGTTCCACGCCCAGCGCAAATACCTCTGACATTTCGGGGCCTGCTCTGGCGGCATCGGCGGCCAATGCAGCAGCAGGGCAGCCCTCTCCAGGGTGGTCGCGGTGGGTTGCGGAAAGATAGCCATGCACTAGTGCGCGAAGGCTGTGTGCAGATGCGGCGTCGGCCTCCGAAGACTCCAATTCGTCCAGCGGGGTGATTGTCCACTCAAATGCGCGCAGGCATGCCTCGCGTGCGAGGGCATCCTTGGACTCGAAGTGCCGGTACAGCCCGCCATGTGTCAATCCTGCGTCGCGGGTGATCTCCGCCACGCCCACGCCATCCAGGCCTTTTTCTCGATACAGACGTGCAGCAGCATCCACGATTCCCTCGCGATTCTCGGCTGCCTGTGCTTTGCTCACTTTCATGAGTTAGATGATAGCCGTCATCAAAACTCATTTATGATTGCGATCATCATCAATAAAGTCATGCTCAGTCCCTGCTGGAAACTGAGCTTGACAAGCGAAAGGTGCAGCATGGGTCGTCGGGTGGTTATTACCGGCTTGGGTCTGGTATCTCCTTTAGGGTGCAATGTGGAACTGGCCTGGCAGAGACTGCTGGCCGGCCGGTCCGGGGTGCGGACTCTGAGTGCTGGTACTGCCGAAGGGACCGGCGTCTGCGTGGCTGGGCGTGTACCAGGCCAGCAGGAGGATCCAGAGGCTGGGTGGAATGCCGAAGCCATCATTTCAGCGAAAGAGCTACGCCGCATGGATCGCTTCATTGCATTTGCATTGGGCGCAGCCGACCAGGCTCTGGCCCATGCGCAGTGGGCTCATCCATCAGCCGAGCAGCGGGAGCGCGCGGCGACCATCATCGGCTCCGGCGTGGGCGGATTCAGCACCATCGCAGAAGCCGTGCGAACCACGGATGGCAAGGGACCCCAGCGCCTGTCACCCTTCACGGTACCCGCTTTTCTGGCCAATCTGGCCGCGGGGCAGGTATCGATCAGACACCAGCTCATGGGGCCGTTGGGGGCGCCGGTGACTGCTTGTGCCGCCAGTATTCAAGCCATTGGCGATGCGGCGCGCTTGATTCGCAATGACGAAGCGGACATGGCGCTCTGTGGCGGTAGCGAAGCCACGATTGACCGCGTTGCGCTAGGCAGCTTTGCTGCGGCAAAGGCCGTGACGACTTTTTGCGGCGGCGATCCTGCGAGGGCTTCCCGACCTTTCGATCAGGCACGGGATGGCTTTGTCATGGCCGAAGGTGCGGGGCTGCTGGTGCTTGAGGCACTGGATCACGCATTGGAGCGAGGCGCCAAGCCACTGGCGGAGATCGTGGGCTATGGTACCTCTGCCGATGCCTACCATGTCACTTCCGGTCCGGAGGATGGAGCGGGCGCTGCTCGTTCGATGCGCGCCTCGCTGCGTCAGGCACAGCTGCAAGCTGTTGACATTCAACATCTGAATGCCCATGCGACCTCTACACCCGTAGGTGACCGAGGCGAGCTGGCCGCCATTCGTCAAGTGTTTGGCGCAGACTCCGGTCCTTCGATCACGGCCACTAAATCCGCCCTGGGCCATATGTTGGGAGCTGCTGGCGGAGCTGCTGCGATCTTCACCGTATTGGCCTTGCGCGACCAGATCGCACCACCTGTGCTGAACCTGAAGCACCCAGATCCTATGGCTGCAGGTCTGGATCTGATCGCCGGTCAAGCACGTGCCCATGCAATGGAGCACGCCATGCTCAACGGATTTGGGTTCGGCGGTGTCAATGCTTCCCTGATTCTGAAGCGATTTGCGGCCTGAACCATAGTGCGCCGGAGACTCCACGAGGTCGCAACAGACATGTGGCTTCCGGGCGGTGGTGCAGGCTCTCAAGCTGAGCGGTTGCCAATGCGCGAAATGGACAAAGAGCGCCGTGCCTGGATCGCGGATATTGCGCCTGGGCATTGCGACAGCGGATGCAGGACAACGTCCGATCGCTGCGGGGTATTCGGGCAGGGGCGTAGAAACGGAGCTGAGTGCGGTTTTGACAACCGTTGTGCTTGCACCTCCGGAGCTGGCCGAATGCAGTCGTCCCGGTCAGCGGCGTGCCTGCGGCCCCCCGCATCTGTGTTGCGCTGACAAGACTACCTTGTTGCGCCCAGTCATCTTGGCGTTGTAGAGCGCCTCGTCGGCATCGCGGATCACCGCTGCCATATCTGCATCGGCCCGTTCTGGGCCCCATGTGGCACACCCTATGCTGACCGTGATGTGACCGAAAGCGCTTTCTGTATGTTCAACGGCAAGCTTGCAGATTGCGAGACGAATATTCTCAGCAATGAACTCTGCGCCGTCCGAAGACGTGTCGGGCAAAACGACAAGGAACTCCTCGCCTCCATAGCGAGCGGCACTATCTCCGGGGCGGCGAATATTGTTGGCAATGCATTTCGCCACGGTCGCTAGAACGGTATCGCCAGCTTGATGCCCGTAGTTGTCGTTGTAGGCCTTGAAACAGTCAATATCCACGAATAGCAATGACAGGGCACTTTGATGCCGTCTGGCTCTTCGCCATTCCTGATCCAGGATTTCATCGAGCTTGCGGCGGTTGCTCAAGCCCGTCAGCCCATCGGTACGCGCCAACATTGCCAGCTCAGCCTCTGCGCGCATTTTGCGCTTGAGCTGTACTCCAAAAGCGCAGGACAGACCGATGAATGCCAATGTGAGCGTCCCCATGACAGAGGCAATGAGCAATGTTCTTTGCCGCCAAACCGCATAGATATCAGAGTGCGCCTTTGCCACCATGATGATGAAAGGCAGGTTAGGCAGAGTCTTGAAGAAATACAACCGTCTGGCACCGTCGATATATGACGTATCCGAAAAGCTGCCCTCTGGCGCCGCCATGAACCGCTTGAATGTGCTTGCGCTACTGATATTGCGACCTATGACTTTTGCATCGTAGGGCTGCCGCATCACCATGGTCCCGTCCTTCCTGATCAGTGCCAGCGATCCATGTGTGCCTAGTGACAGTTCAGAAAATAGCTTCTGGAAGTACTCCAACTGGATATCAATCATCACAATTCCAGCGAAAGAGCCGTTCGCATGAGAAATCCTGCGACTGAGAGGAATGCTCATCGAGTCGCCATGTAGTGGTGATACATAGGGGTCACCCACATAGAGACCCAGGTTGGGACTTTCCTGGTGTGCCTTGAAAAAATCACGATCAGAGAAGCTGTCGTTCACCAGACTCTCTGCACCCGCCTTGAGGGTGACTTTCCCCTCCGCATTGAGCACCAGAATGGATCCCAAATAGGTCGCGCTCGCCGCCTTGTCGAACAAGGCTGCTTTGCGAACATGTGGCGACGCGGCCATCAATTCAGGATCGCTCAGGCCCTCGACCACGGCTTGCAGCGACAGCGCATAGAGCTCGAAGTTTCGAACCAGGTCATGTTCTGCAAGCAGGGCAACATCCCGCGATGTCTCCACGGCATGCTCCATCGCATCCAGGCGGCTTTGATAAAGGACGAAAGTACAGATCGCCGTCATCGATAGCGCAACAATCCCTCCTACCAGCGGCATCGCATAAGAGGCACTAAGAATGAAGTTGCAGTGACCGAAAAATGCCGACCAGCGAAAGTTCTTCATGTTGTTGCTTTAATGGAGCGCATTAATCTCATCCACTCTGTTTCCCTTTGCCGATTATCTGTTGCAAGTAAATTTCAGGCACTGCTCCATACCTCGTAGTTCTGCACCACAAGCATCTCGTGGCTGAGATCATCAGCGATGTGCCCCATAGTTAAGCGGCGACTGTCAGCGCTTCGCGATAGCGCTTTCAATGTTGATGCGCCTGCTCTCTTCAGCGAATAGTGAGCTTTTGGCGATTTTGGGTTGATGTGTTCAACATCGCCAAGCTGCGGCCTCGCGCTCGCTCAATTATCAAGGTCTGTGTGCAGGTCCTTTCAGTTCCAGCTGATTGCCATCCGGATCGTGGCAATAGATGGAAGGGCCAGTGCCGTCCGCTCCAAAGCGTTGTTCGGCTTTCTCGGCCTTGAGGCCGTGGCCGTTCAAATGGGCCAGGATGGCTGACTCATCGAATGGCTCGATGCGCAGGCAGAAATGGTCCACATTCCTGCGCTCTGTTGAGGCAGCAGGGCCGCCCTCACGTCCAATCGGGCCATGGATATCTACCAGATCAATCATGGATGTACCGGCCCGAAGATGAACCATACCCAGGTCATCACGACGTTTTGCAAGTGCGCAGCCAAGCACTTCCTGGTAGAAGCGGATGCTTTGCTCCAGGTCACTGACGCGCAGCACGATGTGGTCGATGTGTTGAACGCGGAAAGTGCTCATGGCGATCTCCAGTGCAGACTTGGCAGGGGTAATCATAGGCACTATGAGAACGTGCACTCCAAACCAATGAGGTGGGGGCCGGGCAGACCGCACCTGCAAGCATGACATTGAGCACTCTGCTCATGGCCGGTAGTGGATGCTGCCGTTCAGTAGGCTGCGGTCGTTTGAGACTCGTCGGTCGGCAGACATTGGAGCTGCTTGTGGTCTTCTTGTCACTATTTGATAGTCTCTCGGTCGCGCTCAGTCGAGCGGCCCGGCATTGGCAGCCAGTTGCAGCAGGCGAGGCGCCGGAAGTCCGTCATCCTCGCCTCTGAACCGATGTGGCCAGGCAGCAGCAGACTCAGTTTTCGTAATCGGCTTGCATCACCCTGAGGTGTTTGATGCTGGATTCAGAAAGCAGCCGCTGGCAGACAACGGCAAAGCCCAGCAGTAGCAGCAGCACCGGCTGGAAGGCTTGCGCCCCCCAGGCCACGACCAGAAGTCCCCCAGCCAGACCTCCGCCGGCGATGGCAGAGTTCCACGTCGTCACGAGCAGGGACTGGGCCAGGTCGACCTGTTCCCCCGCGACTTGCGCGAGTGAGGTCTGAAACAAGGTGGCTGAACCGCCGAAGGCGAATCCCCAAACTGCCAATGCTGCCAAGGCCAGCGACGAACCGCCCCAGCTCAGCCCCAGCATCAGAACAGCGCAGCAGAAAAGCAGAATGCTCGCCATCGACAGGCGATGCAGATGCCGGTCAACGAACAACCCCGTCAACCAGATTCCAGGCAAGGCCGCAATACCGAAGACCAGCAACGCCAGGTCGATGCGGACATGCACTCCACTGGCCGCCAGAAAGGGCGCGATGTAGGTATAGAGGATGTTGTGGGCAAGTACATAGAAGAGCACCACCATCAATACTGCCAGCACGCCGGGGGTGCGCATCACGGCAGCAATAGGCTTGCGCTGCTTCTGGTCCTGCCCCGGAAAATCCGGAAGCCGCAGCCACATCCACAGCCACAGCAGCAGGGCCAGGGTACTAGCCATGCCGAAGCACCAGCGCCAGCCCCATGCCAATCCCAGCCAGCCGCCTGCGGGAACGCCCAGGGACAATGCCAGCGGCGTGCCAGCCATTGCTATGGCAATGGCGCGGCCACGGAACTGCGGTGCAACCAGGCGGGTGGCGTAGCCCGCCAGCAGCGCCCACAGCATTCCCGCAGCCATACCTGCCACGATGCGCGCGGCCATGATGAGGGTGAAACTGTCCGACAAAGCCGTCACGCTGTTGGCCAGCGCAAAACCCAGCACGGCAGCCATCAGCAGCGGGCGCCTGCGCACGCTGCGTGTCATCGTCACAAGCGGAATGGCAGCCACCAGCGAACCGAATGCATAGGTGGTCACGGTCTGGCCGATCCAGGCTTGAGAGACTCCGAGGTCTTGTGCCATCTGCGGCAGCAGCGCGGCGGGCAATGCTTCAGTGAGGATGGTAATGAAGGCAGCCATGCTCAGGGCCAGCAAGTTAGCCCAGGGCAGACTATTTTGAGAGTTAGAGGCACTCATTCTTGAAGGCCCCGGTAAACCGCATCCCGCAATGCCGAGACAAAACGCCCCGACATTCCCTCATACAAGGTGTTGGTCATGGCAACCACCGTCAGACCCCGGGGGCGGTCCACCCACCAGGCATGTCCGTAGGCACCACCCCAGCGCCAGGTGCCACGGGACTCGGGTGACTGGGCCAGTGCCGGGTCGCGTAGCACGGAAAAGCCCAGGCCGAATCCCAGGCCCGGGCCGGCGGCCAGCTCCTGTCCCTGTGTCTGGTCCCGCGCCATCTCGGCGACCAGGTGCTCGGGCATCCAGCCATCCCGACCTGTGCGCAGCGCCTCCAGCAGACGCAGCAAATCATCGGCAGTGCCCACCATGCCGGCGCCGCCGGAGGGAAACGCACGTTCATCAAAAGCGCGTGAAGGGCTGTAGGCAATACCCACCGTGCCTTCGAAGGGCGCCACGACCTCGCCTTCCTGCAAGCGATGGGGCACCGGGTCGCCATTGACGTAAGCCGTCGTCATACGCGCCGCATCCAGGCAGGTGAAGCCGGCATCGACCATGCCCAGGGGGCGCGTCACCAGAGTCTCGATGGCCTGCGGCAAGCCCATGCCGCACACTGCTTCAACCACCGCGCCTAGTACATCCACGGCCAGTGAGTAGCCCCAGCCAGTGCCAGGTGCATACAGCAGCGGCACGCTGGCAATGCGGCGCAGATTCTCCTGCAGGTCAATACCGCTCGCATCCATGCCATCCGATACACCAGCCCGCGTGTACGGGCCGTGTGCGTCGGGTTCCAGAAAGCGGTAGCCAAGGCCTGCGGTGTGGCTGAGCAACTGGCGCACCGTGATGTTCGTCTCACCGCCATCGGGAAGCCGGGGGCGAAAGGCTGGCAGCCAGGTCGTGACGGGCTCGTCCAGCGCGATGCGTCCCTGGGCCACCAACCGCAGAACGGCAGCGCTTATCACCGGCTTGCTGGCCGAAGCCCAGCGGAACACCATTTTTTCCGACATTGCGACGCCTGCCTCACGGTCGGCCCAGCCGGCGGCCATGCGGCACAGCGTTTGACCGTGCTGATAAGCGAGCACCACGGCGCCCACCAGGCGCTGCTCGGCAAGGGCGTGGTGCACTGCATCGCTCACCAATGCCAGCGGCTCGGAAATGGGGTGCTGCACGCTTTTTGTAGGCGTGCAGGAAAGTGAAGAAGTCATCGGATCACAGTCCTCTTTGCTTGGAAGCCATGACCTTATGCGGCATGCAATCCGAGAAAAAGTAGGATAGAGTTCCGCTCTTCAAGGACGAATATGTCCGCAATCAAGAGACACACTGCCGAAACGAAAATGGCGATGCATGGATAGCCTCAACGCATTTACGGTGTTTGTGCAGGTCGCCGAGACCCGAAGCTTTGTCGCGGCTGGCCGCCTGCTGGGAGTCTCCGCTTCTGCGGTAGGCAAGAGCGTGGCGCGCTTCGAGGAAAAACTGGGCGTGCGCCTGTTTCATCGCAGCACCCGCAGCATCACGCCTACCGCCGAAGGTTTGCTGCTGCTGGAGCGCAGCAGGCGCATTCTTTCAGAGATCGAAGCGGCACAGGCGGAACTGTCTCAGGCCTCATCGGCTCCAAGAGGACGCTTGCGTGTGAGTCTGCCGCTGGTGAGTACCCTTGTGCTGCCGGTGCTTGCCGATTTCATGCACGAGTATCCGGATATTCAGTTGGACCTTGATTTTTCAGACCGTCTGGTTGATGTGGTGGAGGAGGGCTTCGATGCCGTGGTCCGCACCGGAGAGCCTGCTGATTCCCGTTTGGTGGCGCGTAAGCTCGGTCATTTCAAGATGGTGCTGGTTGCGTCTCCCGAATACCTCGCTACCTATGGCAGTCCGAGCAAGGTGCAAGACCTCCAGTCCCATCTCTGCCTGCATTTCCGTTGGCCTCACAGTGGCAAGCTGGAGGCTTGGCCACTTCCTCCAGAGCCGGACGGCGAGCCTCTGAAACTACCGGTATCCATGGTCTGCAACAACATCGAGACGCGTGCATGTTTTGCCCTGCAAGGGCTAGGCATCGCCTGTCTGCCGGACTTTGCCATTCGTGAGGCGCTGGCCGACGGAAGACTGGTGCGTGTCATGCCTGAGCAGGCGCAACGCGAGGGGGTCTTTCACATTTTGTGGCCGGCAGGCAGACATGTTTCGCCCAAAGTCAGAGCCCTGGTGGATTTCCTGTGCTCGCGGGTATTTGCCTCCAACTGACGGGCAGGAGTGCCGAGGTCCACGCAAAGAGCGGGCCTGAGATTGCTTCACTGCACCGAGTTTTTTCGGGCTTGTCGCTATGAGGTCTTCTTTTCACCAAACTTGTCGACAGCTGTTGCCGGTTGTTTGAGCACCCGCACAGCAGCTCTAGGCTGGTGCTTTATGTGAGGCTTGCATTTCCGGACTTCAGCACTCGGTCCCCGCATGAAAAGTCACTGGGTGAATGAACTCACAGGCATTGGCAGGCGCGGCTCTTCCCATCGGTAGGTCTTGCTCAAGACATTGCGCTCAAGGGATTGGCTGCTCCAGCGTATATCCAGCAGATCCGCGATAGTCCATGCGGCCCAATCGGAGCGGAAGGGCCTCTGTGCAACGTCTTCAGGCAGTTTCGGCGAAGAGGGTGTTCGCCAGATAATCGCGGGAATACGGTAACCGGCCTCGGTGCTCTTGCTGTGTCCTGCATGGTTGCGGACATGTCCCACTTCCTGACCATGGTCGGATAGATACATCCATGCCACCTTGCCTTTTGCCAAGGCAGCTGATTGGGTGAGGCGCAGCGTTTCCGCCACCACATAATCGTGATACAGCAGCGCCGCATCATATTCTTGGCGTTGCCGGCGCACCCATAAGGAGGTGCCCTTGCTCTTCAGCGATGCATCAATCGCATCTGCTTCATCATCAAATGGATTCTGGCCCTTGGGGTAGCGCAGGCTGTAGTGCGGATGGGCGCCCAGCATGTGAACCACGATGAACTTGCGCTCGGAAGGCGCATCAAGAGCCGTCTTCAGCTCATCGACCATTTCCCCGTCCAGAGACACAGAGGAGCGCCCGGGAGTGCGATTTACCATCTGCACGATGTCAGCCAGCCTGGCATGCTGCTGCTCGATCCCTACGTCGTCGTGGTTGCTGATCCACCAGACTTTGTAGCCCGATGCGCGAGCTAGTGCGACCAGATGATGGGACTCCGTCGCGCCCGGGGCTCCGAAGCCAAACAAGTTGCGCACTGCGGGCAGAGTACTGGCATCCACAGACCATGCATTGCGCAGCACGGTCATCTGGGCCCCTGAAATCCTTTGATGCTTCTGGAGCTGGGGCGTCGTCTGTCTGTCATAGCCATAGAGCGACAGGTTGTCGCGATTGATGCTTTCACTGAGCACCAGCACGACGGTGGATGGCCCGCCGTCCGCCAGCGTAGGCCTTGCTTGAATGGCGTGATCCAGCAGCCTTGCACGCTCCTCATGCTGGTCGGCGAGGCTGGCTTTCAGTTTTTGAGTGGAGTGAGCCCATTGGGTCCAGAAAATCGCGGGATGCAGCCTGCGCCAAGGCTTGCTGGAATAGGCCAGCGCGCACACAAGGGCTGCAACCAATGAAAGCACCGCCAGCCTTCTGTCCCGGCGCAAGGCCGCCAATGTAGTTCGCCCCGTGAGATGCCACACCAGCAAAGCGAGCAAGGCAAGGCCGCCTCAGATAAGCACAACACTGCGCCAGTGCATTGACAGATATTCGGAGCTTTCTCGCCAGTTGGTGTTGGCCATTGCGCCGATCACCATGGCGCCCTCTGGTGATGACTGGTACAGCTCCATCAGGTAGGCGCGCATGGTGCCGTCCAACGCAAAAAGTATCACCCAGGCAAAGGAAAGCCAACGTCGCACCTTGAGCCATGCAGGGCTGCGTATCGGCCAGGCCAGACTGACGAGCACAGGAACCATGAGTATCAACAACTGTGCAACACGTCGGCCGTCATGCCCCAGAACAATGAAGAACAGGACAATGGCGGCCAAGCCGCTTAGCGCTGACCAGGATACGCGCATGCCGTGAGACGCAGGGGAATCACCGGGGATGGATGTTTGGGACAAGACACTTGACTCATGAGGTTCAACTACCGCAGCAAAATGCTCTTCAAGCATTGGAGGGGTGATAGCTTCACTCCCCGAGCTTTCTTGCTGCATCGAACGCAATAGCTTTTCGACCTGCCTTGTGAATCAGGTGGGCGAATACTTCTGCGGAGTTATGTGTCTTTGGTGCTGAAGTCGGCGCTAGCGGCGCGATCCTAGCATTTTTTGTTTCATCGCAAAGCGGTGCTGGGCGAAGTTGGCTGAGCCCGAAACGAATTGCCAATCAGGGGCGATGCAGTAGCTCGGCATCTGCAAAAAAGCGTCCATTGAGGCTGTGCTGTACCTGGAGTGTGCGCTCAACGACAGCTTGCGCTTGGGAAGGGCTGCCTCAGCTTGAATGTCTTGGCATGTCTCATCGACTCGGCCTTCTTGCAGAGGCCAGGAATTGATGGTGGCACTCGGCATGAAGCCGAGTTGGGCGTCGATTCACTGAAACGGCGCTCCATTGAGATTAGAGTCAGCGGGGCGTTGTTGCGCAAATCGCCTGCGGCCCTCGGGTAGCCTCGGGCAATGAGTCAGCCCGCGTCGCCCAAGCACCGCTACCGCACCACCAACTTGAAGCAGCACAACGCAGCACTCAAGGCTGCCGGAGAACCTATGCCGACTCGCGCAGAGCAGGCGGATTTCATGGGATTTCGTTGTGCTAGAATTTTCGAAGCACAACATTGTTATTTCCAGTAGAGACAATGGTTTGCGGCAGATTTTGCAATGAAATCATGCGGTTAACGTTGTGCGGGCGTCGTTCAATGGTAGGACTCTTGCTTCCCAAGCAAATAACGTGGGTTCGATTCCCATCGCCCGCTCCAGCTTTGCCTTTTAAGAACAAAGACTTATCGCGATCTTTGTTTTTTCGGGGGAGTTCTTGGGGAGTTTTGTCCGATGAAGGACTCCAGCTTCGCCTGCTCTATATCCCCCTGGCCGTCGTCCAGCCACTTGGAATAGACGTTCAAAAACATCTCCACCGAATGCCCCATCTGCTTGGCTGCATAGGCCGGCGTGGCTCCTGCCATGAGCAGCATCGTCGCATAGGTGTGGCGCATGTTGTTGGGCGGGCGGTAACGAATGCCCAGCGCCTTGAGCATCGGCACCCAGAAGGGGTTACGAAACCGCTTGTCATCTGCCCAGGGCTCTCCATGCGTAGGGTCGGCGAAGATCGTTTGTGAATCCTTGGGCGCGGCCTGGTTCATGGCGTCGCTGGCCATGTGGCCGAGTTGCGCCCTCGGGGTCTGCTCCTTTTGTCTTTCCAACGCATCCAGGGCCCGGCTGTTTAGGCTGACCAGGCGGGCCTTGTTGGTCTTGGTCTGCTTGCGCAGACCCTTGACGACTGCTTCATGGATCAGCACCTGCTTCTTGCTCCAGTCGATGCTGTGCCAGCGCAGGGCCACCATCTCGCTGGTGCGCAGGCCTGAGAAGAATCGGAATGCGATCAGATTGGCGACCGTGGGCGCAAATTTGGCACGCGCGTAGTCGATGATCCTCTCCACTTCCTCGCGGTCGAAGGGGTCGGGCGGCTCCCGCTGCCACTTGGCGCTGGGGACCGCCGCGACCGGGTTCTCGCTCAGCAGCTTGTCGAGCACGGCCAGGTCCATCGCGGATCGGAGAGCCGACACATAGTTGTTGACGGTCTTGCCGCTCAGATCCGGCCGGGTCTTGATGGCGCGAAGAATATCCGAGTGCTTCAGGGCTGAGACCTGCTTCTCGCCAATGAACGGCTTCCAGAATTTGACCGCGCTCAGGTAGCCAGCCAGTGTCGAGTTCTCTGCCACCTTCACGGACAGCCAGTGATCCAGCTGGTGGGCCACAGTCGTGCCGGCGGCCACCGTGCCGCCTTCCGGAAAGTACTCGCGCATCACAAAGTTGCCCGCACGGATCTTGAGCTTGATCTCGGCCAGCAGCCGGATGGCATATTTGATATTGGCAGGCGTTGGCGCAATGGCCTTGCCCTCCACCAGAAGAGTGCGGCGAATGCGCTCTCCCCGGTAGGCGAACGAGAGCCGAATGCCGCTCTCGCGGATCTCTACACCCCGCGCATTACCCATTTCTGGACTCCTTCACGGTCGATAAAAATGTGCGAGTCGGGCGACCTGAAGTACTCGCGCCGCTCGATCCAGACGCCGCTCTCGATCTTTCGGCGGATGGCCTTCTCGGTGAAGCCCGAAATGGCCGCAAAAATCTTGATGGTGACAAAGCGGTCCGGTGCCAGAAAGACCGGTGGCGGCTGGGTGGCGGTCAGAAAAGAGTCCATGTCATACCTCCTGAAAAAGAAGAACCCTGCAGAGGGGAGGGGCAGGGCTCGGGTTGCTCGATCGATTGCGTGGGTCACATCGCATGCTGCGGCTGCGTATGCCGCGTTGAAGTACTGGCAGGCTCCCGGCTGCGCGCCGGCACCAGTGCGCAGTGGATGACGCGGGCATGCACCTCGCTACGTGGCGGGCGGCAGGCCAGCGTGTGTATGCGGGCGCGCTCCAGCTCCACCACCAGGGCGGCGCCGGGCAGTAGCGCGGCATGGTGCTCTTGCCAAAAGCGCTGTGCAGCCAAGCCCGTCCAGGTGGCGCGCCATGGCTCGGTGTGGTGCGGGCCCAGGCGGTCCAGCAGCAGCAACTGCAGCTGAAAAGCGCCGCACAGCGCCGTGCTGGCCTGCGGCGGGGTGCGGCTAAGGAAAAGCGTTCCGGTATGGCGCATGCATGCCTCCTTTCTCGGCAATGAAAAAAGCCCGCGCGGCGTGGGCCGGGCGGGCTGGGGTTTGAATGAAGTCAGGCTCTAGCGTTGATGTATCAAGCGCTGGCAGCTATGAAATTGATAAATCTACTGCAGCTGCAGACGGCCTTGGTGGCTGGATTGAGCGGGCTGAGGGGGTTGTGCGGGCTGGACCTGCTGCAGCGCCTGCAGCTCGGCGCGCGTGGCCATGCGCTGGGTGCAGGCTGCTGCCAGTCGGGCCAGCGTGGTATCGCTCACGATCAGATCGGTGCGCACGGCCTGGGTCAGCTGGGCCAGCGTCATCACCATGGCGCCGGCCTCGATGGGCTGCACATACGGGTTCATTGCACCGCCCGCGCCGTGGGTAAAGGACAGCAGCATGCGCGTGGAGTGGGGCGCTTCGCCCTCCAGCATCACGGCATCAAACACCGCCTGATAGACCTGCAGCGTGGCCGCATGGGCCAACTGGTGGGCGTGCTCGACGAGATGAACGTCGCGCTGCGGGGTGCCATAGCCGCCGGTCTGGCGAATAGTGGGCAGTACCTCGCTGGTCACCCACTTGGCAAACTTGCGCGCTTCGGGTTTGCGGCTGCGCAGGACAAGGGCATAGAGGCCGGATTCGCTGATAAACAGCATGCTTCCGCCACGCTCTAACGGTTCGTTATACCGCTCGTCTTCGTCGATGTGATCGCTGATTGCCTTGCTGGTGTTGCGGTAGCCGAGGGCTTCGCAAACGTCGTTGGCGACAAACCAGGGTTGGTTGTCGTGCGTGGTGATGCGAACGGCATGTGTGCCGAAGTTGAAGGGGGTGATGTCAGCCATTGCGGCCTCCGTGAGTTGTGCGTTTGCTACAACCACCGCCTTTGACGCCAACCAAAGGGCGGTGACTCGAAGAGGTTGGCGTACCGGACAACCCTGCGGCAAACCGGCGAGCCTCGCGGCTCCCCCTCCGAGCCACCATAAAACTGGGGGCCACAGACGACAAAGCCGCACGACTGCGGTTCAGGTGCGGCTTTGTTGTCACCGCTAGATTGTTTCAGGACGCCAATCCCGATCACGCTTTACTGGCGTGACGTTGTGGAGTGTAGCGGAATCGATGCCCAGACGCAAAAAAGCCCGCGGGTGCGGGCCGTGGATTGAGTCGCTTTTTAAAAGCTATTTATTTTCGATAATTTTTTGTATTTCTTGACGGTAATTTTTAGCATCGTTCATAATTTCCACGATATTTGGGTTCTGGTCATTTGCGAACCGCTTTTCAGCTTGCTCAAGAACCTTAATGGCTTCTTTGGTACGTTCAACTTCATCTAGTGTTAGGCCTAAGTATAGGAGAGCTCTTGCCACGTTTTCACGTGTTTTCGGTGATTTGTCGCTACTATATTTTCTATCAATTCTTCTATAAATTTCTATGGACTCTGTGCTGCGCCCCAGAGAATCTAACATGACGCCCTTATTACCGAGAGCTCTGGCAACAATTTCGCGCAATTCATCACTATCTTCATTTGCGTAGCGTTTTTCGATTTCATCGTATACTGCGATGGATTCTTCTATGCGCCCTAAATGTCCCAATGATACACCCATGTTAACAAGGGCTCTGGCAACTTTCTCCTGCAATATAGGGTTGCTATTGCCTGAGTATCGAATGTCGATATTTTTGTATGTCTCAATCTCTTCTTCACTTCGATTGAGTTGATCTAATCGTAAGCCCTTGCTTATAATTGCTTCAGCTACTAATGCCTGGATTTCAATGCTGTTGTCATTGCCGAAACGTTGACTGAGCTTTTCGTAGATCTCAATTGCTAAGTTGTGGTCTAGTTGATTTGATGCTTCTCGTAGTAAATTTTCAATTTCTGCAATAAGAGGGTTAGCACTAGAAGAGGGGGCTCCATCCTCGATGGGGGACGCAACTTTCGGTGAATTTAAATTTCGCAATAATTCAAAGGAACTGGATTCTGTGGCCTTTTTTATAAGCTCTCTTGCATTGTGTGCAGTGGCTTTGACACTAGATTCCTCTTGATTTATTGAATCCTGAATAGTTTTTGAGGTTCTCTTAAGTTCGAGAACTAAAACCTGCAGTGCATCAGTTTCTTCTTGAAAGGTGGAGAGCTTTCTCTTGATGTCATCACGGCTTTTTTCTAGATCTGCTATTTGTCTGGTGTGGTTTGCACTGTTTTCATTAAACCACTTTTCAACAGCCTCCTTAGCCTCAGTGACGGCTTTGCGTTTGGCGCTTACATAACCAATAAAACCTGCAACGAAGGTAATGACTGTAATCGCAAAGCCTACGATTGTTGAGAGATTCGATATTGCTGAGAGATTGTTGGCAGTAGATGCATTTAGATCATTTACGCGAGAATCTTGGATGCTCAATCGGTGAAGAGTGATCTCTCGAAGTACGGAGAGGTCTTTTTCCTGCGTCCGTAACTGCTGATGGAGTTGCTGGATGTCAGCCTGCGTGACAGGCTGGGTGGGCGCTGCAAATGAAGTAAGTGCCGCAAGGCCAAGGCTAAGAAATAAAAGGATTTTTCGCACGATCATTTGGATTGGGTAGGCCGCAATGTTGTCTCAGTGGTCTGAAACAATTGTAAGCGTGACCCATCACAGCAATCTTTCAGTTCGCGTTGATGCAAAAAAGCCCGCCGAGTTTGGAACCTTGCTGGCTTTTGTTTGGGTAGGGACTTCTCAATTTGTGAGCGCGCTGCGCTTGCTCTAGCTGCATTTGAAAGTAGTTTGCAGCCGATAGCGTTACTGAGCTGGCGGTAGCCGCTTTGCTTTCCATAGCGCGTAGCAGGCGGCTGCACTGGTGGCCGCGGTGTTGCAGCTCATGCAGCACGGTTCGGCAGGGTGTCGGCTCTCCTCTCAAGCCGTCGGCTGCGGCCATACCGGCCCCATAATGCGCCACCCATTGCTATCAAGAATTTGGCTTCTATGTCTTCCAACGGCTTTCACGTCCACGGCCCGCACGATCACGAACTAGAACATGCCGCCCAGGGCGAACATGGCGCAACGGCCCACCACGGCATCGGCGGCGGCAGCCTGACCAACCAGATCGCCATGTGCACCGCCGTCATCGCCACGGTGGGCGCCATCTTCTCGTACATGGGCGGTGCGACCCAGGCCAATGCCGGGCTGTACAAGAACGACGCAGCCATCAAGAAGACCGAGGCGGCCAACCAGTGGGCCTTCTACCAGGCCAAGAGCACCAAGCAGTCGATGGCCGAGTTCGCGCGCGATCTGGTGGCCACCGAGGACAAGCGGGCTGCCTACCAGGCGAAGGTGGAGCGCTACGAGAAGGAAAAGGACGACATCAAGCGCGATGCCGAGCGTTTGGAAGCGGAGGCCCGGCAGTGGGACGAGCAGTCCGAGATGCAGATGCACCTGCATCACCGCTGGGCCCAGGCCACCACGGCGCTGCAGGTCGCCATTGCCCTTGCAGCCATTGCGCTGCTGACCAAGAAGAAGTGGCTCGAATACGGGATGCTTGGCGTGGCCGCGCTCGGCCTTGGCGTGGGCGGGCTGGCGATGCTGCATATCTAAGCGTTTTTACGGTCTGCTGAGCAGTCGCGCCAGGAATGCGACTCCTTGGTGATCAACAAAGCCCGCCGGGTCTGGAACCTTGCGGGCTTTTGTTTGGGTAGTGACTTCTCAATTTGTGAGCGCATTGCGCTTGCTCTATCTGCGTTTGAAAGTAGTTTGCTATCGATAGCTTTGCTGGGCTGGCGGTAGCTGCTTTGCTTTCCATAGCGCGTAGAAGACGGCTGCGCTGGCGGTCGCGGTGCTGCAGCTCGTGCAGAAAGGTGTCTATCGGATGCATCGGCATGAGATCCCCAAGCCCAGGTGGCCCAGCTCGGCAAAGCCGTGGTCAAACGCTTCGGCGGCGCTGCGGGCTGTGTGTTGGATGGAGACGCAGCCGCATTTCAGAACAAAGATGCGCATGGCGACTGCTCCTCGAAAAGCGGCAAATTCAGGTGGTTGGCGGTGCCGGCGCGCACGCGGTTGATGGTCATCAGGGCCGGGCCATGCTGGTTGCGGCGTCGTGGCTTGCTGGCCGCAGCTACCTGCTCGGCCGCCATGCGTGCCCTGGCCTTGGCGAAGGTGTCGGCAATGTTGGTGCTGGCCGAGTTGCTGTACTGGAATGCCGCGCTGGTGATCGGCACGCTTGGCAAGGTGGGGCGAGCTGCTTGCATGGGTTCTCCGGTTGAGGGCAAAAGAAAAGCCCGCTCAGCGGTTGCTGGCGGGCTTGGAGGGGGCTTTCTACAGAGAAAGAAGGTGAATCAACTTATGTCGGCGAAGATAAGTTGGGTAAGGACATCGCTTGCATGTTGTCGAATAGCTTCCCGATTTCGTTGCGCTTCTCGTCTTCTTGGGCGATCAGTTTTTTCACTGCATTTTTTGTTCCGCGGGAGTGAGCGTCTGCAAGTTTGATGACAGATCTATCCAGGCCAGGAATGATTGCCTCTTTTACAAAGCTCCTCATTTGAGCGAATGCAGTGTGATCGATGCCGTTTTCTAAGCACAATTTATCCAGCAGGCCAAGATATTTTTGGATTTCATTTTTTGAACGCATCTGAAAGGCCAGGACAGGGTCAAGGCCCTCTAGGATATCAATCGCTTTCTTGTAACGACTGTGAACCTCCTCGTCCATAGGGAAGAGGTTGTGAAACTGGGCTTCTATGAGTTGCAGCTCTTGCTGAGTGAGGGGGGCTCTTTTCTTGATTTCCGCCAAAACCGCCCCAACGCCAACTATGTGATACCTGACTTCAAGAAGATTAGCCAAAGCGCTTGCTAACGTTCGTTTTCTGTCGATACGTGCTTTGAACCAATGTCCGAAGCCAGAAATGATTCCTCCCA
Source organism: Comamonas sp. C24C (assembly GCF_053345995.1). NCBI lineage: Bacteria > Pseudomonadati > Pseudomonadota > Betaproteobacteria > Burkholderiales > Comamonadaceae > Comamonas > Comamonas sp. C24C. Next base: position 142,969 of record NZ_JBKFBC010000007.1, read on the forward strand.
ACAGAACGCCAATCAAAGGGATGACGAGCTGAAAAATATCCATAAACCTCTAACTTTCTTGGTCAGATTGATTTTTTGCAGTGTGTTGCAACATGTAATGTTAAGGCACTGGAAAGCTTTGAGGTTAAACCGCAGCGCCCTGGTGCAAGACGCTCTGGTTTGGCCCCGATGCGCACGGGGAGGGCGGTGCCGGGATTCCAACCGGCGTTGCCGTTCTTGCTCTTGGCCGCATTCGCCTCACCCTTTTGACCGTGTACGCACTTTGGCGGCTGGATACGGCAGGGATGCCGCGCAGAGCAGCGGCCGTGCCCGCTGATGCGATGGAGCCCGGGGACGCTCCGCGTGGGTGAAGCGAACGACATGGGCAGGTGACTTTTGAAAGACCGGGCCTGACCCGGTCGATGCCGTGGCGCCCATCGCGTCTGCAAGCTCTGCTGCACTCCCTTGATGCCAACTGCGCGCTAGCGTTGGTGGCGTTGGCCCTGTGTTGAGGGGCTTGGGGGTGCTGTCGAGGTTGTTGCGATGGGTGAATTTAACCATGGTTAAATCATTTCAGTCAACCATGGTTAAATTTCTTTGTGAAGTTTTCTTCAATTGAAGATGCAGAGATGAAAAAGCCCGCTGCTGCGGGCTCGTTAGCGAGGCATTTATCCGTGGCTTCGAAATCTATCGTGTCTATTGGATGAGTAACCTAGATTGCGCCTCTGATCGCTTGCGCTACGACCCAACTCTGCATCGCCAAGAACGCGCCGAAAAGTAAAATTGCAGCCATGTAAAGGCTACTGACAAGGAGGCGCGACACTAAGTTTTGCCGCCCTTGCCAGCTTGCGATTGCTTCGGCCAATCGCTCAATGTCGATCACCTCATACAAGGTATGCCAGCCATAAATATGCTGCACTGCTAGAGGTGTGTCAGCAAGTGCTTCTGATTTTGTTTGGAAACCACTGGGGTTCCAGCTGATGATGATTGAGCCTGGTGGTATTTCATGATGCGTTCGATTTTGAGGCCTTCCTGCTGGGGACTGTGCAGCATGTCGCTCCCTATAAAAATCTTCTTCTTCCTTGGAAGCTTGACGTATTGATAGCTTTACGATATACGGCTCGCGTCCCCCCAATCTTATGCCTGCATCGTTGATTGGTGATAAACGCCGAGGGTGACTACTCGTCTCTTCATAAACCGCAATTCCTTGTTGATGAGCACAGGCGATGATTGCTTTTTCAAGCTGATATCTTCCATGCGCGCAAAAACCACTTTGATAAGGAACGAAGCCTCCGAGGAATAACTGCCGTGCTTTTTTCGAATATTCTCCAGGCTGAAACTCATCGAATGCTAAATCTATTGGGTATTTTATGGTGGTGACTAAGTTATAAATTTCTTCTTCAATTAAAACTCGCCAGTGTCGTAAACGATCGGGGTCATAATTAGTTTTTTGTTCAGAAACTTCTTTGACCAGATCTGGGCAGCGCCAAAATGCCAGTGCGCAAGCCAATACATATGCGAGGCCGGAAAAAAATAGAAAGCCTAGTTGGAGGGGAAAGGACTTGGCGTATTGTGTGCCACTATGTAGCACAAGCCATGCTACTAACGGCGCTATAACGATCCCACCAAGGCCGAGTTGATATGTTCGCTCACTGCGCTTTCGGAGAAGCGAGAACCATGAGAGGCGTCGTACAAACCTGGCGCGAGCGGCTTCCAGTTTAGTAGGTATTGGGAATAGCTGATAGTATCTGTCGAACGGTGCTGGGTGCAAAATCCATCCCAGACGACTTTTTTCCATGAAGTGGCGCAGCCGCTCTCGATTATTTTGTTGGCGACGTTGCCTCTTGAGGTTTAAAAGAAATTTTTCGGAAAGTCGGGCAGATTCTGCGTCTTGGTTATTATTGTCTGAATGCAAAAATTTGTTCCTACTTTGATGAGTTGCTTCAATGGTTGGTTAAATTGGTATTGTACTTTTTATGTGTGCGATAAATTATTTTTGTTTAGTATGAAATAGGTGGGCTGATACATTTATATATTTATTATATTTGTTATTAAAATCAGATCGATATTATTGAAAAGGCACTCTGGATAAAATAATAAATCTGAACTCAGTTAATTTTGGAATTTATCTACAGCTTCTGTCCATTCCATGCCCAGACGACTCGACCCAGTACGCGCACCTGGTGATCGCCGTTTAGTTCATCTACGGTCTTGATGTTGGGATTGTCGGAGCTGACTTCCAAGGTGCCGCTCATGCGCATGCGAACGCGCTTGATATAGGTCTGGCCGTGCACATCCAGCACATAGACACCTTCATGGCTGGCGGGGTCGCGCGAGCCCACATCTACCAGCAGCACATCGCCGTCGCTGAAGGTGGGCGACATGCTTTCACCTTGGGCGTGAATGAATTTCAGCTCCCGGATGTTGCCGGGCTTGATGTGCTGGTTGATCCAGTGTGCTGAGAGTGCCAGGTCGCCCACCACATAGTCCGCATCGAGCGTGTCATTGCCTTTGCCCATGCTGCCGCTATTGGCCAGTATGGGGATGCGAACCAGATCTTCGTTGTCTTCTGAAAAAACAATGCTGTTCGCGTTGCGAGCCATGTCGCCCATGCCAGTGGCAAGCCAGTCCGACGACACATTCAGGCGTGCGGCGGCTTTGGCGTTGTTTTCGGCAGTGAAAGCCTTGCTCTCGCCCTCAAGGACTTTGCGCGCAGCCTGATAGGAGACGCCAACAGACCTCGCGAGCTCTGTGATGTCTACACCGGCAGCCTTCATTGCCTTCTCTAGGCGTTCTTTGTAATCAACCATGGTTGAAATCATGGCGGAATCAATGCTAACTATGGTTGCTTTCATGTTTTAACTAAGGTTAAACTTGAGGCATGACGATCCGTAAAACAGAGGCCATAGAAATGCTGGGTGGCTCCACCAGAGAAGTGGCGGCCGCTTTGGGTGTGTCTTACCAGGCCGTCGACAAGTGGCCTGAGGTCCTCAGCGACAAGGTTGCAGACCGCGTACTTGCAGCCTGGACTCGTCGAAATGTCGAGGGTTTGCCGCCGCCGTTTGCGAAGTCAGTCGCTCTGCCGCAAGCCGGGCAGGAGGCTGCTCATGGCTGAGTTATGCCATGCCATGTTCAAGAATTTTTGCTTGGTCGCGTATGGCGCGCAACAAGCTGTAGCGCATCTCTCGCATGACGCCGTCTGCGCCGCCTTGCTCGGTTTGGTGCTTGCGGGCACTGAAGTAGATGCCTGCACGGCTCGCCAGCCGAGAGGCATTACGGGTGATGTACGAATCAAACCCCATGAGCTCGTTGGCCAGAAACTTGATGCGGCGCAGGCGCATGTCATCGGCCTGGGGCATGGCATTGGTCAGCAGTTCCTCGATTTCATTGCAGATAGAGAGGGTCTTTTCCAATGACTGCTTCATGTGCTGATCCTTTGTCGGTTCGTTTGGCCAAGGTGATTTTGGTGGTCTTTGTTCGGGGCGAGGGTGATAGGCGGCGCGAGGTGTTGCAGGTGTTCAGCGAGGTGGGAGATTTACTTGCTGAGCATGACGCAATTCATTGCGACCCAGTGTATGCGTCCTACTTCCTTCGCGATCAGGTGACTCCAGAGATGCTTTCGATCTGGGGTGCCTCCGCAGGGCAAAGGCTGGGGCAAGCTGAGGTGGAGGCTGCTCATGGCTAAGCGCATCTCTCATCGTCGCCGCAATCAGGCCGGCGCTATCTGTGCCCAAGCCACGTTGAAATTACATGGATTGCAGCCTGCTGCGGTGGCTGCATGTGCTGCTCGTTGGTTCATTGCAGCTGGTTCACATATCGCGTTTCATGCCTGTCCAACGGATGTGGCAAGGGAGGAGGGGTCTGCCCGAGCAGGCTTTTTGGCCGCCGCCATGGAGCTGCGAGATTTACTGGCCCAGAGCTCGGATGGTAGGCAGGCCTTGCGTGATCTCGGTTTTGAGCCACTCCTTCAAGACGTCGAAGGTGAATGACATGGATGGCTTCATTACGTTCTCTTTGGCTTTTTTCCAAAGAGTGTCGCTTCGTACAGCCTCAGCAAATTCGCAGCCTGTCCATGTAAGCCGCCAAATTTGGGCGAAGTCCGCTGGCGCACGACCGTCGTTCGGATGGAGTGTGGCTGTTAGCAGGCCCGCCTCTTGCATCCATTGCGCATGGATGGCGAATAGCTCTTCTTCCACCCCGTCCAGCTTGTTAAGCGCTTCCCCTGGTCGCAATGCTTCTGTTGCCAGCGCAATGCGCCGGATTAAGTCCATGTCTCGTTTCACTATTGTTCCCTCTGATATCACTGGTAATGCAGCCATCGTATCCAAGAGCAAGGGAAGTTTCATTTCGGCCCCAAAGCTTCACGTCAGCACCCGCACGGCCACGCGCTGCAGCTCTTCGATGACGGGCAGGGGCACGCTGCCAGTGCGCAGCATTTCGTGGATGCACTGGTTGTTCCAGCGGGCGACTTTGCGGGTGGTGAAGCTGTCGCGGCCTTCGACGTCGAGGACGAAGACGATTTGCTGCAGCAGCAGCTCCATGGCGTGGGCCCACTCGGGTGTGGGGACGATGGGGGTTTGCTTGGCTGTCTGTGCAGCGGCCGTCAGCGATGCGCCTGAGAAGTGAGGTGTGGTCATGAGAAGCAGTGTCTCTTTCCCTCCTCACGCAAACAATGGCGAAGCAGGCCGTCCAAACGACATGCGGATGCCGGCCGACGTGACGGATGCGGCATACCTGATCGCACACAACCACCCGGGCGGCGTGCGCGTGCTGGCCGAGCGCATGGGCGTGAGCGCCAATACGCTGCAGAACAAGCTGAACCCGAACAACACGACGCACCACCTGACGCTGCGCGAGTCTGTGGCGCTGCAGGTGATGTCGGGCAACCCGGCAATTCTGCATGCCATGGCGGCGGCCCTGGGCTACACCTGCGTGCCCGCGCTGCCCGACCAGGCCGCAGGCGACCCGGTGGAGGCGTTTGTGGCCCTGCAGCAGGAGGTGGGCGAGTTCACATCCGCAGCGGCGGACGCCTTTCGTGGCGGCAAGGCAATGGTGAGCCGCAACGAGATCAAGCGTCTGCAGTACCGCTACAACGAGCTGATATCTGCCTTGAACCAGCTGCTGGCCACGGCGGCAGCGCGCGTGCCGGCGCCGGTGGAGGAGGGCTGATATGCATATCCAGCTGAGCGCGCGGGTGCTGAACCAGGCGGAGCTGCTGCGGCAGATCCACGGCCTGACGGACGCACAGGCCGCCAAGGCCTATGCCAAGGCGCTGAACGATACGGGCTTCGAGATCCGCCGTGCCATGCAGGACGAGATGCGCGCGGTGTTCGACCGGCCTACGGATTACATCCTGCGCAGCCCGTTTGTGCGCATGGCCACGGCCACCAGGCTGAGCGTGACGATCGAGCCCACCTACATGGGAGGCAAGGGGATCGATCCGCAAAAGATTCTGGATGCCCAGACCTGGGGCGGCCGCCGGCGCGACAAGCGCAGCGAGGTGGCGCTCAAGCGTGCGGGCATCTTGCCTGCCGGTTATCAGACGGCGATACCCGATGAGGCCAGAGGCGGCCCGTACCCCGGCAGCGATGACGGCAAGGGCAACTTGCGCGGACCGTTTCTGGTGCAGCTGATCAGCTACTTCCAGGCGTTTGGCGAGCAGGGCTACAAGGCCAATATGAGCGACAAGGGCTATCTGCGCGTGCACCGCGGCACGAAGAAGCAGGCGGGCCGTCGCTATTTCATTGCCTATGGCGGTGAGCGCGATTCGCCGCGCACCAACCGCAAGGGTGAGCCGGACGGGCGTACTTCTCATTTGGCTCGCGGCATCTGGGCTGTCAGCGGCACGGGCGGCGCGCTTGTTCGCCCTGTCTTGCTGTTTGTGAAGCCAAAGCTTGGCTACCTGCCGCGCTTTGACATGGACAAGGTGGCCAGGCGTGCCGACGCCACGGCCTACCTGGAACGCCGTATCCGCTACCGCTTGCGCGAGGCCGCAGGCGTATGACTTCCATGAACCCAGCAACGACTTTGAGCGCAGGCGCGCAGCCGCCTGTGCAGATATCAGGAGGTTTGACCATGCAGCAATCCCAACCCGTAGTGACTGGGCGCGACACCAGCGCCGAGGCGTTTGCCGCTCTGGGCAATGAAACGCGCCGCCGTTTGCACGAGCGCCTGTACGAGTCGCTGCGCCATGCCCACCAGCAAGGCGTGCGCGACATGAGCCGGCGCGAGCTGCGCGACTACCACAACACCCAGACGGGCGAGTGGCTGGAGCTGTGCAGCGTGGCCAGCACTGTCAATGCCCTGCTGGCTGCCGGACGGCTGGAGGAGGGCGCCGCGCGCCGCTGCAGCCTGTCGCCGCGCCAGCGTGACGTGATGCCTGTGCGCTGCAAGGCGCGACAAACGGCCTTGGCCTGATCGGGAGAGAAGTATGAGCACCATCATCATGTCGGCCTGCTGGCCGCTGCAGGGCATGTCTGCTGCGCAAAAGGCGGTTCTGATATCGCTGGCGGATCAGTCGAATGACGACGGCGTGTGCTGGCCTGGTGTCGGCACCATTGCCAGGCGTACCTGCCTGTCTGAGCGGGCCGTGCAAGAGGCGCTGTCGTGGCTGCAGAAGGTCGGTTTGGTCTTTCGGGAATATCGCCTGAACGCCAGCACCAGCTACACCATCACACCGGGCAGTTTTGACCCGACGAAGGCACCTGCCGGTCGCAGTCGGAGCAAGGCAGGTGGTGCAGTTGGCGCACCCCCCGCAGATAGCGCACCCCCCGCACCAGGCGCACCAGGTGGTGAACCAGGCGCACCTGTACCCCCGCACCAGGCGCACCCCAGGGGTGAACCAGGCGCACCCAAATCATCATTGAACCGTCATAGGAACCATCAAAGAACCAACACACCTGCGCTTGAGCGCGCAGGACCTGTCGCCCAACCGGAGGATGTGACCGACCAGACCTGGGCCGACTGGCTGCAGCTGCGCAAGGTCAAGCGGGCACCCGTGACGGAGACCGTGCTGAAGGGCGCCAAGGCCGAGGCGGCCAAGGCCGGCATGACGCTGGAGGCCTTTCTGCAGCTGTGGTGCATACGCGGCTCGCAAGGGCTGCAGGCCGCATGGCTCAGGCCTGCTGCAGCACCGGCAGGTGGTCGTGCGCCGGCGTTCAACGCGAACAAGCACGCAGCTGCGGCAGCAACGATCTTCGACGGGGTGTGGGATGCATGACGTGGCGACGTTGACGGCTGAAGCGATCCAGCAAGCGCAGGCACGCGCCGCGGATCCGGCAGACGGGCTGCGGGCCGGCCCTGCGGTGCGAAAGCTGTTTGTGCTGCTGCAGGGCAGCTACGGCAGCCTGTTCCTCAGCAAGTTCGCCACCGGGCTGAAGGACGGCCAGGGCCACGACAAGGGCATCCGTGCGGCCATGAACGTCTGGCAGGCGCGCCTTGGTCGCTTTCCTGCCGATGTGCTGGAGGCCGCGGCCGCCCGCCTGGCTGCAGAGCACCCCGACTTCCCGCCCAACCTGCCGCAGTTCGAGCTGATGTGCGATGCCGCCATGCCGCGCCAGACCTATGCCCAGCAGCAGGGCCTGCCTGCCTTGCCCGCGCCCGTGGTCGCGCCGCCTGTGAAGGTCAACCTGCAGGAGCGCAACGACGGCAAGGACTGGGCACGCCGCATCGTGGCCCGCATGGAGGGTGGAGACACCAGCATCTCGTACTACGCCGGCAAGTCCGCACGCATGGCCCTGGGCCTGGAGGTGAAGGTTTGATGCATTGCACAAAAAATAGGCAGTGTGAGGGTCGCGGGTCCTTCCGGCGAGCCTCTGAAGCGGGTAATTCGAGCCGCGTTGTCGGACTGTTTCGTGAGTTTCCTAAGGGGGTTAAGTGAAGGTTCTGCCTTATTTGGATGCTATCGTTTCGCAAGCAGAGTTTGCGCAGATGGTGGGTGTCAGCGAAGCCAGCATCAGCAAGCGCGTGAGCGAGGGCGTGTTGACCCGTGGTGAAAACGTCCACGCCTGGCTGGTGGGCTACTGCGAACACCTGCGCGACCAGGCCGCGGGCCGGATCGGCGAGACCCTGGGCCTCGACCTGGTCCAAGAACGCGCCGGTCTGGCCAAGGCCCAGCGCGAGGCGCAGGAGCTGAAGAACGCCGTCGCCCGTGGCGAGTACGCGCCCATCGGCATCCTGGCCGACGTGCTCGGGCTGGCCAGCTCGGCCATCGTCGATCGCATGGACCAGTTCGAAGGCCAGGTGCGCAAGGCCTGCCCGGACCTGCCGCAGGAGGTGCTGCTGATCGTGCTTCGCATCATGGCCGACGCGCGCAACGAATGGATCCGCTCCACCTCCCAGCTGGTCAACAAAGAGGTCGAAGCCATGGCGCAGCTCGATGCAGACGAGACCGTCGCATTTGATATCAGAGCAGGTAGCGTTGAGGAGGGCGACGCCGCATGAGCGCACCCCTCAGCCCCGAAGCCATGGCCGCCATCCAGGCCGCAAATGCACTGGGCCTGTCCAGCCTGCGGGCCGATGCGCCGCAGACCCTCAGCGAATGGGCTGCAGAGCACTTTCTGCTGGCGGGAGAATCCAGCCACCAGAAGGGCGGCTGGGTCGGCTGGCCCTTTCAGCTCGGCATTCTCGACTTCATGAGCGACGACCGCATCGAAGAGCTGGCCGTCAAAAAGAGCAAGCGTGTGGGCTATACCAAGATGATCACCGCCTTCGTCGCCTACAACATCGCCCACCGCCGCCGCAAGCAGGCGCTGTGGCAGCCTACCGACGACGACCGCGACAGCTACGTCAAGAGCGAGATCGAGCCCGTGCTCGACGGCGTGGCCGCCGTGCAGGCCGCGCGCCGCCAGGGCAAAGGGGTGGAGGACACCATCAAATACAAGCCCTTCCGCGACAGCGTGCTGCACTTGCTGGGCGGCAAGGCCGCGCGGGCCTACCGCCGCATCACCGTGGCCGTCTCCATCCTCGACGAATGGAGCGCCTTCGACCAGAGCATCGAGAAATCCGGCGACCCCGGCAGCCTGGCCAAGGGCCGGCTGGAGGGCGCGCCATACCCCAAGTTTGTCGGCGGCAGCACGCCCCGCGTCAAAGGCATGTGCCATGTAGAGCGCGCTTGCGAAGAATCCGACGCCTACGTCCAGTACCACATCGAATGCCCGCGCTGCAGCGCGGAGCACCCGCTCGTCTGGGGCAGCAAAGAGCTGCCCTACGGCTTCAAATGGGTCAAAGGCCAGCCCGCCAGCGTGCACCACGTCTGCCCCCACTGCCTGGAGAGCATCACCCAGGCCGACTACCTGCCCGGCGGCTGGCCGCTCACCGGCACCTGGGTCTGCAAAAAGACCGGCCGCCGCTACGGCGCAGATCGCATCTGGCGCGATGCGGCGGGCCAGCCCTGCCGCCCGCCGCGCACCCTGGGCGTGCATGTCTGGGCCGCCTACAGCCCCCAGCGCACCTGGGTCAGCATCGTCGATGAGTTTGAAAAGGCCCACCGCGCCCTGCAGGCGGGCGACGTCGGGCCCATGACCGGCTTCACCAACGAAACCCTGGGCGAGACCTGGGAGCTCAAGGGCGACAGCAGCGACGAACACGCCCTGCAGGCCCGGGCCGAAGACTACCCCCTGGGCCGTGTGCCCGCCGGCGCGCTGCTGCTCACCGCCGGGGTCGACGTGCAGCGCGATCGGTGGGAGATCGCCATCTGGGCCTGGGGCCGGGGGCTGGAGAGCTGGGCCGTTGCCCACCAGGTCATCCACGGCAACCCCGCCAGCGAGGCCGACTGGGAGCCCGTCACCCAATACCTGCAGCAGCGCTACGTGCAGGCCTGGCACTGCGGCAGCCTGGGCCTCAGTGCCATCAGCATCGACTCGTCCGACCAGACCCAGGCCGTCTACAACTGGGTGCGCAGCGCGCAAGGGCAGCTTGCCGGCCTGCGCGCTATCAAGGGCGACAACAACGACAACCGCAACATCGTCGGCCCCAGCAGCCTGCAAGAGGTCAACTACCGCGGCCGCAAGATATCGCACGGCATCAAGCTCTGGCTGGTGGGCGTGGACAGCGCCAAAGACCTGCTGCTGGGCCAGCTCGCCATCGACAAGCCCGGCCCCGGCTACGTGCACACCAGCCAGAAGCTGCCGCGCGAATGGTACGAACAGCTCACCGCAGAGCAGCGCGTGCTGGTCAAGGTCAACGGCAAGGACGTGTACCGCTGGGTCAAGCGCAGGCCGCGCAATGAGGTGCTGGACTGCCGCAACTATGCCCTGCACGCCGCCATGTGCCTTGGCGTGCACAAATGGCCAGAGGCCCGCTGGCTGCAACTGGAGCAAACCGTGCAGCCCCCGCAAGACCTCTTCAACACCGCCCAGGCCCAGGCTGCCCAGCCACAGTCGCAGGGCGATGAAGCCGCGCCGCCACGCGCGCCAGCGCGACCCAGCCCGTCGCGCCAAATGGCGGACGAAGAGCTTTTCAGCCCCATCAGCCTTTATTAATAAAAACCAATGCAAACGCAGGCACAGCAAGCGCAACCAGCTATCAAAAAAATGAACGACAAAGACGCAACCTCTACCCCTTCGGTATCTGGCCACAACAAGCTGGACCCCATTGCCGTGCTGCGCGAAGAACTGGCCGCCGCCGCGCTATGCCATGGCGTGGAGCGGGTGGAGGATTTGACGGAAGAGCTGGTGCGTCGCTATGTGCAGCGGCTGGGTGGGGTGCAGGTGTATGTGCCTATTGAGCGTACTCTGAAGCGTGAGCGTGTTGCAAAAGAGATACGCGCTAGCTTTGATGGGGGCAATGCCCGTGAACTTGCGCGCATGTTTGGCGTAAGCCTAAGACATGTGCAAAGGATTTTATTAGATTAAAGAGATAAAGAGGGTTCTCAATCCTGATTAAATCTTTGAAATATTTTCTCGCTAGTGGACTCTGATGTACTGTAGCCAGAATTTACGGATGTCATTCCTGGTATGTACTGCTCTGCTGAAGCTAAAATCATTCCCATTGATGCATCGAAATTTTTAATATTATCTTCAGAGGCGAAGAAATTAAAAATATGGATTTTTATCATTATTTCTTCATTGGCTCTGCTACAAACAACGCCAGCAGGTGATCTGTCATTAAGAATGTTAATTAATTTTAATATTTCTATGTTATTTTCTTCCTGGCTAATCCCGGTGTAAAGATGTATTACTAGCATCTCTGTGACAAACATGCAGTAAATTTGATATTTTATCGATCCTAAAGAAATATCAAAAATTATATCTTCATCTATTATTTCGACAGATGTGTCATATTCTTTTTCTATGTGATTTTTCAGAAATATCTGACAAGACTTCTCAATGTTTTTCATGATTTTAGTTTAAGCAGCTGCTGTATTCTGGTCGGCGAATAATTCTAGTTGAATTTTTGTGAGGTCTTGATATATCAACGCCAATATCAATGTAGTCGGATTTTCTCAGTTCAGGCGTATCAAAATGAGGCCCAACCCGTTGAGCATCTTGCCAAAGTTGAAGAACTCCTTCGACTGGACCAGAAACGGATACTTTTTCCAGAATAGACGAATAAGTTTCTTGTATTCCTCGGATGTGAGCTAGTCTTAGAAAGCTAACTCCACTTTCGAAATTAGAGACTTCTTTAAGCTTGGCCTTCTCAAGATGAGGCCAGAGTAGTGTTCCAGATTTAGGCTTTTTATTTGCTGGAATGTTTTCATAACCATCTTTAATTAAAGTGGTTGATTTGTGATTCTCTTCGAAATCAAAATCAACTATCCAGAGAAGATTCTTTTTTAAGACCATATCAAGAGAAGATGTGCCATTCTTAAGGCTAAAGATCTCCTCCTCAGTTGTTATGCAGATAATTAATCTATATTCTTCTTGAGAATAATCAATATCACTAAAGTATGCGAAAAATAGGATATTTTTTTTCTCAAATGTGAAAATTTTTGGGCCGTCGAATTCGTAAAGAATTTCTTTTGTTTGAAAATCTTTGAAGCTTATATCTAATATGTCTTCATTATTGATTTCCCACATGCGAGACCTCCTTTACTATTCTGAAATTAACGTGACGATTATCGTTTTTATATGGCCACCAAGTATGGTGTTTAGGATTGAGGAATGTTTGCTTTATATATCCGTCATTTTCATCAAGCTTCGCACTTGCAATTCTTGTTCCAAGGGCAGGTATTGCATTTAATTGATGTTCGCAGCTTTCAATGTCGCTGAATACAGATAATCCATGTTTGGTGCAGATTTTAAATGGGTCAGTAATCTTTTTGTATTTATTGTTTTCTTTTGCAGTTTTGAAGCCTGGATCATTTGAAGATATTTCAGTACATATCAAGTAAACATCACCATCGCATGGATTCGCTCCTTCAAGTGGGCATTGATCTGGAAAATCTTCAAATTTTTTTATTTCAGTCGAAGAATTGGCTGGTAGCCGATTAACCTCTTGTGAATCCTCTACAACTTCAACTAATTTTAAATTTGTGTTCATTTTTCTTGAAATTGGTCTCTCTTGCGCGCGACTCTATCACAGCGTGGATTTCTCTATTCAAAGACATTTGGAGTGAGCCGCCTTCTGCTATTCCGGAAAGTTCTCTTGAGGTAAGATCAATGCTCACGCCCGTAAGCGTGACCTGGGCTTGGCGGCCCGGAACGTAGGCGCAGCAGCCGCGCCCATACAAACAATGTTGGTTTGCGGCTTTTTGCTTTCTTGAGCATGCTGTGCACGCATGGCTCCGCTTTACGGTGGGCCGTGTGGGGACACCCGCGAGGGTGTGCCGGTTCCTACGGCCGGTCCGCCAACCCTGCACGGTCCATCACCTCTGTTTGGCGGCAGTGGGGATGGGTTGACAACTTGTTCCGTAGGAGCCTGTCATGGCTAACATCACCACTGCTTCGTCTGTAGATGTCGTTTCTGCTCGCCCCGAGCTTTCCATCCATAACGGCATCGTCACCACCACAAGTCTTCAAGTCGCACAGTTCTTTGGCAAACGCCATGACAACGTGTTGCGCGCTGTCCGTGCTTTGATTCGTGAAATGGCTTCGGAAGACCGCCCCCTCAATTTTGAGGAGACGGTCGATGTTCGAACCAATCCCAGCGGTGGTGCGCCAATTTCGACACCTGCCTACCGCATGACCCGCGAAGGCTTCATGTTGCTGGCTATGGGCTTCACCGGCAAAGAGGCACTGCGCTGGAAGCTGGCCTATATCGCCGCCTTCAACCGCATGGAGTCCGAACTGCAAAAGCCTGCGCAAGACCCGCAGCGCATCCAGCTCGCCCAGCGTCTGGCCACCCAGGCGGCAGCGCAGGTCACGCAGGCCGTGTTTGACGCCGTAATGGCAGCAGACAACACCGATTGGCGCCATGCCCGCTACCTGCTCAACCTGGGCTACGACCGCGAAGGCCAGCCCAGCGTGCCCCATGCCCAGCCCATTAGCGACGACCAGATGATCGTCTCTTTCAACGCACTGCCAGAGCGCATCGCCAGCGGCGAGATCCTCTCCGCCACCGACGCCCAGCTCGCCACCCTGGCTACCGCATGCACCCAGCGCCTCACCCAACGCGCCCAGCACCGAGAAAAGCAGGCTGCCAAGCCTGGCCGTCCCGCCACGAAAACTGCACCCAGCATGCCGCCTGGCACGCTGATGATGACCTTCAAGTAATCAGTTGTGATAGCTGATAGCGATTGATGGATAAGCGCTAGAGGCTTGTTTGGCTTGATTTTTTTGAATGCCTCGGACCAAGCGCCGGGGCTTTTTATTGCTTGTCGTCTTTGCGATCCCACATCAGGGATGCCAAGCCTCCAAGCAAGACGCCCGCAGCAAGCGTAGGTAGCGATGCGATGGGGGCTGCAGAACTAGCGGGTGTGGTCTGAGTCGGTGTGTTTTGTTCAGACGAAGTTGCTGGTTCCTCTTTGGGCTTGGCGGTGGGGTCGTACAGCAGCACCAGGTCGCGGAGCATGCGGTTAAGCATGGTTTTGTTGCCAGCCTGGCTCCAGCCGATCTTGCTGAACCAGTCTGTGATCACTACAACGAGTTGCTTGAGTGCCGTAACGAAGCCCCAGAGGATGACGAAGTAGTACACACCTTTGATAGCGAGAACTGTGCCAAACACCCATGGACCACCTTGGTTGTGTATTTCTGCGATCAAGTCGGGCAGTGGGGCAGACTCTGAGCCTTTGAGCAGTGTCACGACCAGAGCAGCAAGTGCAAGAAATAGGGAGAGGATGCGGGCTTTGGAGTCCGGGTCGTAGATAGAGCGCAGCATGTCTTGAAGATCTAGGTCGAAGACGGATCGGCTGCCTTTTTCAAGATTTCGTAGGTCCGATATTTCCTTGGCAATGGCATTGAAGTGGCTTGTGTCTTTGCCACAGATCTCGCTGAGTACAACTTTTTTGGCAAGCTGCTCTTTTTTGTAGAGGGACAAGTCAGCTACGTTGGTCGGAGCTGATGGATGTAATAGAAGTTGTCTGCTTTTGTAGATCTGTATTGCAAACACCGAAGCGAGGAATGCCAGTTCCCAGCAGAACAAGGAGATCCAATAGACATCGATGGGCTCAAGAAAAAGTGCACTCCATGCCAGGGTGACCACGTAGTACCCAAAGCCCGTGACACTGATAGCCCAGATGACCCAATGGATGCTGAGCAACTTTGGGTAGAGATGCCGTCCTTCGATTTGCTTGAAATACGCAGCGGCCATTTCATAGTATTTCTCCACGCCCGTTCCCCCTCCGTATCGTTTTATGTTGTCGTGTATCTTAACTTTGCTATCAATTTGATTGCTGATGTTATTGCTGCATAAGCGTTCGTAGCCTGCGACATGTTTTTGTGACAGCCGTCACATGGCTTTGTCGCAGCCATCCGCCGACCATCGGCGCATGGGTCTCTACAGCCACCTCACCACCGAACAGCTCACCGCCCGGCGCGACAGTTATCTGGCCGCCATCGATGCGCGACTGACCGGCCCCACACAGGCCAGCCACAGCACCGACGGCGTGGGCGCGCGCTCCGTGCAGTTCAATGCCGACACGACGCAGCTGCGCCGCGCCATTGACGATATCAACGCCGAACTGGCCCAGCGCAACGGCCAGACCATGCGCAAGCCCATCTACCTGGTGTAAGCATGGGCCGCAAGAACCAACTAAGCCGTCAAAGCCGCAGCCGCACGTCGTTTGCGGCGTCCCTGGGCGCAGCGCCGCTCAAGGGCGGGGCTGCCATGTCTGCCTACCAGGGCGCATCGCACGCCGATCTGGCCCTGAGCGACTGGCAGCCCATGGCGGGCAGCGCCGATGCCGACCTGCTGCCCGAGCTGGGCACGCTGACCAGCCGCGCCCGCGACCTGGCCCGCAATGACGGGCTGATGGCCGGCGGCCTGCAGACCCACCGCGACAACGTGGTGGGCGCGGTGCTGCGCCTGTCTGCCGTGCCCGACTACCGCCTGCTGGGCTGGACGCCCGAGCAGGCCCGCGAGTGGGGCAACAAGGTAGAGGCGCACTTTCGCAGCTGGGCCGACACGACGGATTGCGATGCCGCCCGCACGCTGGATTTGCTGGGCCTGACGGTGCTGGCCCTGGGCGGCGAGATGGTCAACGGCGATGCCGTGGCCATTCCCAAATGGCTGCCCCGGCCCGACAGCCCCTGGGCCACGCGCCTCAGCGTGATCGAGGCCGACCGGCTGGAGACCCCGCCGTACCTGGAGGGCATGGCCCGCATTCGCCGTGGCGTGGAGCTGGACGGCGAGGGCGCGCCCGTGGCCTACCACTTTCGCGCCGCGCACCCTGGCGATGCGCTGTACCTGCGCGGCGACGAGGCGCAGGACCTGAACCGCTGGGAGCGCGTGCCCGCCTTTACCCCCTGGGGCCGCCGCCGCGTGGTGCACCTGCATGCCAAGGAGCGCACGGGCCAGAGCCGGGGCAAGCCCATCGTCAGCGCCGTGATGCGAGAGTTTCATATGGCGGGCAAATACGCCCAGAACGAGCTGCAGGCCAGCCTGGCCAACTCGCTGGTGGCGGCGTTTCTGGAGTCGGATCTGAGCCAGGAGGCGGCGTCGTCGTTGTTTGGCGATCAGGCGCGCGATGTGTGGAAGGAGTCTGTCACCCAATCCCGCAGCATCGGCAAGCTACAGGCCGGGGCCGTGATCCCGCTGCCCGTGGGGGCGCGGCTGCAGTCGTTTGCGCCGGGCCGCCCCAATGTGGCGTTCGAGGCCTTCATGCTGGCGGTGGAGCGGCGCATTGCCGCAGGCATGAACCTGCCGTACGAGCTGTTTGCCAAGGACTTCAGCCGCGTGAACTACAGCAGCGCCCGCGCTGCGCTGCTGGAGGCGTGGCGCTACTTTCACGGCCGCCGCCGCTGGCTGACCGCCACCTGGCTGCGGCCTATCTACGAGCTGTGGCTGGAAGAGGCAGTGAACGCGGGCGTGATCGACGCGCCCGGCTTTTACGCCAACCGCTATGCCTACACCCGCTGCCGCTTTGTGTTTGGCGGCAAGGGCTGGGTGGACCCGGTAAAGGAAGTGCAGGCCGCCAAGCTGCGGCTGGAGATTGGTGTCTCCACCCTGGAGCAGGAATGCGCCGAGCAGGGCCTGGACTGGGAAGAGGTGCTGCACCAGCAGCGCCTGGAGGCCGAATGCCGCCGCGAGCACGGCCTGCCCGAGCCCGGTGCCACCACCTGGATAGCCAACACCGCAGACAACGGCGGCGACAAGGAAGAGGGCGCACCCGCCCGAAAGGATGCGCCATGAGCCGTCAGATGAGCAGACCCTATCCGCATTTGGCCGACCGCCTGTTCAACACCCCGCTGCTGCTGCACCCGCAAAAGCTGGACGCCATCATCGCCGGCCTGGGCCAGCGCCTGCTGAGCACCGAGGGCTTGCAGATCGATGCCGCCGCCCTCAGCCCGCGCGCGGCTTTGCCCGCAGAGATGTTCACCACCCGCAAGGGCGAGCGCACCGAGCGCGGTTACCGCGTGAACGAGGGCGTGGCCGTCATCAGCGCCATGGGCGGCCTGGTGCACCGCACCCGGCTGGAGGCCGACAGCAGCCTGCTGATTGGCTACAACGACCTGGCCGCCGACATGGAAGACGCCCTGGCCCAGCCCGAGGTACATGCCATTGCCCTGGTGCTGGACAGCCCGGGCGGGGAGGTGTCGGGCGCGTTTGAGCTGGCAGACCGCATTTACGCCGCACGCGGCCGCAAACCCATTGTGGCCGTGGCCGACGGCATGGCGGCCAGCGCTGCCTACCTGGCCGCTAGTGCTGCAGACGAGGTGGTGCTGACCACCACGTCTTACGTGGGCTCCATCGGCGTGGTTATGCGCCATGTGGACTACAGCCGCGCGCTGGCCAATGAGGGCATCAACGTGAGCCACATCTTTGCCGGCGAGCACAAGGTGGACGGCAACCCCTACCAGCCCTTGCCCACATCGGTGCGCGAGTACCTGCAGGCCGACATCGAAGGCCTGTACCAGATGTTTGTGCAGGCGGTGGCCAAACACCGCGGCATGCAAGAGCAGGCCGTGCGCGACACGCGCGCCGCCGTGTACCGGGGCGTGGCCGGCGTGGCTGCACGCCTGGCCGACCGCATCGGCACGGCAGATGCCGTGATTGCCGACCTGTCTGCGCGCCGCACTCGCAGTTACCCCGCAGGGGCGGGGATGTCTTTTCAACTTGAAGGAGCTTCTATGGGCGACCCCCAAACCATTCAACCGGCGGCGGCTGCGCCTGCCGAACCTTCCACGGCAACGGTTGCGGCCCCCGCCGCTGCATCGGCTGCCGCACCTGTTGCAGCAACTGCGCAAGGCCTGGAGCAAGCCCGCGCCGAAGGCGCACAGGCCGAGCGTGCCCGCGTCAGCGCCATCCTGGGCCATGCCAATGCCGCAGCCAACCCGACCCTGGCGCAGACCTGCATTTCGGGTGGCCTGACGGCAGAGCAGGCCCAGGGCGTGCTGGATGCCGCACCGGCGGCTGCCGTGGCCGCTTTGGCCCCCGCTGCCAGCAACCAGTTTGCCCAGGCCATGGCGGCGCTGGGCAACCCCAATGTCTCGGGCGTCGAGGCGGCCAGCCCCGACGGCTCTGCACAGGCGGCCACCCAGGCCGCAGCCGGTTGGGGCAAGGCCTTTGGCACCGCACCGTAACGCAACCCCCACCCATAGGAGCACACACCATGCAAGTGCAAGAACTCGGCCCCGGCACGGCCTGCTATCTGGTCAGCGAGGCCAACGGAACGCGCTCGCGCGAAGTGGTCACTATCGCGCAGGGCCAAAACCTGCTGCCCGGCGCTGTGCTGGGCAAGGTTACTGCCACTGGCAAATACGTAGCCGTAGACCCCGCCAATGGCAGCGGCGAAGGCGGCACGCCCGACGGCAGCCAAACCGCCGTGGCCGTGCTGTTTGCCGCCGTGGACACCACCGCCGCTGAAAAGCCCGGCGTGATTACCGCCCGCGACGCCGAGGTGGCCGCCCATGCGCTGGCCTGGCCCGCAGGCACCACCGAACCCCAGAAAACCGCTGCCCTGGCCCAACTGGCCGCCGTGGGCATTGTTGCGCGCTGAAGCCGCGCGAGAAAAAGGACTACCGATATGGCCGATCTCAATATCTTTGCGCACGAGGCATTCAGCATGACCTCGATGTCCACCGCCATCCAGGCCGCGCCCTATGCGCCGCAGCTGCTGGGCCAGCTGGGCATCTTTACCACCGAGCGCTCGCGCACCACCACCGTGGCGATCGAGGAAAAGGGCGGCGTGCTGTCCCTCATCAAGACCAGCCCGCGCGGCGCGCCCATCGAAGAAGGCAAGGGCGAAAGCCGCCGCATGCGCCACTTCGACACCCTGCGCATTGCGCGCGGCAAGACGCTGTACGCCTCGTCGGTGCAGAACATTCGCGCCTTTGGCTCCGTCAGCGAGCTGCAGGCCGTGCAGAATGAGCTGGCCGACATCATGAACGGCAAGACCGGCCTGCGCGCCGCCGTGGAGCTGACGCACGAGCACATGCGCCTGGGCGCCGTGCAGGGCAAGGTGCTGGACGCCGACGGCACCGTGCTGGTGAACTGGTATGAAGAGTTCGGCATCGATCAACCTGCCGAGATCAACTTCGACCTGGCCAACGCCACGGCCGATGGCGGCGAGATCCGCAAGCAGTGCAATGCGCTGATTCGCGCCATGATGCGCGCCAGCCATGGCGCCTGGCTGCCCGGCCAGACCTATGCCGTGGGCCTGTGCGGCGACAACTTCTTCGACGATCTCACCGCCAACGCCGAAACCCGCAGTACCTACCTGAACCAGCAGGAGGCACGCGACCTGCGCAACGATGTGGGTCAGGTCTTCGGCTCGTTTCGCTACGGCAACATCCTGTTCATCAACTACCGCGGCACCGACGACAACAGCACCGTGGCCGTGCACCCGGACAAGTGCCAGTTCTTCCCCGTGGGCGCGCCGGATGCGTTTCGCGTCGGCTTCTCGCCGGCCGAATCCTTCCCCTTCGTCAACACGCCCGGCCAGGACGTGTACGCCATGGTGGTCACGGACAAGGACCGCCAGGAGTGGGTGCGCCCCGAGGTGCGCAGCTACCCGCTGTTCATGTGCACCCGCCCCGGCATGCTGCAGCGTGCCAAGCGCAAGGCCTGAGCATGTTGGCAAGTTCTGCACCTTTTGCGCAGGTGGATGCGCTGATCAACCAGGGCGTGAGCCAGCTGCTGGCCAACGCCACGGCCAGCTGGCAGGGCGGCAAGCCGTTTGGCGTGGTCTTCAACCGCACGCCGCTGGAAGGTTTTCTGGCCGATGCCGCCACCGCCGAGCGCCACACCGTGGCCATGCCGGTGGGTGAGGCCCCCGGCATTGCCGAGGGCAGCACCGGCCTGCTGCTGGGCGGCCAGCCCTGCCAGGTCACGGGGCCGGTGGTGCAGGACGCCAGCGGCTGGGCCGTGTTCCCCATCGTCTTTCTGAACTGACCGCCATGTTGTTGCTTGAGCAAATCATCAAGTCGCGCCTGGCAGGGCGCAGTGCATTGGCCGCCTGGCAGGTGCGCGGTGCATCGCAGCTGTGCGACCGCACGCAGGTGCCGGCCATCGAGGTGCGCATGTCCGGTGCAGGTCTGGGCGATGTGTCGCGCGAGGCGGCCCAGCTGGAGCCGCGCTGGTCCTGCGTGCTGGTGAACCGGCGCAGCGACACCGCTGCTGCCGAGCTGGACGCCGCCATGGAAGAAGTGGTGGGCTGCCTGCACGGCTGGCGGCCTGCTGTGCCGGGCGGGCGGGCCTGGTCCGAGCTGCGCGCCGCCGGCGTGCGCGAGGCCGAGTTTGTGGACGCCGGCCTGGTCGGCTACGCGGTGGAGTTCACCACCGTCTCTGTTTTCGAGTCGCTGGACGCCTGAGGCCGGCGCCATTCAATCTTTCATAGGAGCTAGCCATGGCTGCACTGCCCCGCGTCAAGAAGGAATACCAGATTCCGCGTGGACGCCTTGTTTTCTATCCGTTCGATGCGGCGGGCCGCCTGCTGGGCGGCCGCCAGTTCGGCAACTGCCCGGCCTTCTCTTTGAGCGTGGAGGGCGACAAGGCCCCGCACTACAGCTCGCAGGGCGGCCTGCGCGAGAAGGACGAAGAAGTCCTGATCGAGATCACCCGCAAGGCGGCAATCACCACTGACAACATCAGCGGCAGCAACCTGCGTATGTTTCTGTCCGGCACGGCAGAAACGCACACACAGGCCACAGCCACGGTGACGGACGAGGCGCACACGGTGGAGCCGGGCGGTATCTACCGCCTGGGCGTGACCGCAGCGGCCCCCACCGGTGCACGCAAGCTGAGCGCCGTTACCGTCAAGAGCAAGGACGGCACCACGACCTTTGCAGCGGGCACCGATTACACGGTGGATGCCGACCTGGGCCTGCTGCAGATCGCAGAGGGCGGCGAGATCGATGCGGGCACTGAGGTGCTGTTGGGCTACACGGCGGCCGAGACCAGCTGGGAGCGCATCAAGTCCGGCAACGGCGCGGATCTGAAGGGCGCGCTGCAGCTGATTGCCGACAACGCCCACGGCACCAATCGCGACTGGTGGTTCCCCAGCGTGGCGCTGTCGCCCACGGGCGAGCTGCCGCTGATTCAGGACGGCACCGATTACAGCCAGTTCGGCTTCGATGTGGAAGTGCTCAAGCCCGACAACGGCGAGGCCGTCTATGTGGATGGCCGCGCTGCGCTGATTCCTTAGCCCATCTCCATCCAGACCTCCCGGCGTGCCGGGGCGGTTTGCACTGCGGCCAGCAAGTGCCGGCTGCAGCGCAAACCGAAGCAACTACTTTCACTCAAGACGAGACGCCATGGCCTTCAAGCCCATTCAGATCGTGATCAACGCCAAGGACGATGCGTCTGCGGTGCTGAGCCGCCTTGGGCGCAATGTAAAGCTGCTGGGCGCCACGGTTGCTGGGTACTTCGGCATCAAGGCATTTGCAGGCGTGGTGCAGAGCGCGGCAGACTTTGAAGCGGCCATGAGCCGCGTCAAAGCCGCCACCGAAGGCTCGGCCGCCGAAATGGCCGAGCTGACCAAGGCCGCTCAGGCGGCGGGCAGCAATACCAAATACACCTCGGTGCAGGCGGCGGGTGCGCTGGAGAACCTGGCCAAGGCGGGCCTGAGCGCGGGTGACTCCGTCAAGGCGCTGCCCGCCGTGCTGGCCTTGGCCCAGGCAGGTGATATCGAGCTGGGCAAATCCAGCGAGTACGTGACCAAGGCCGTGATGGGCATGGGCCTGGCCTTTGACGATGCCGGCCGTGTGGCCGATGTGCTGGCCAAGGGCGCCAACGCCACCAACACCAGCGTGGAAGGGCTGGCCCAGGCGCTGAGCTATGCCGCGCCGGTTGCCAACACCCTGGGCGTAAGCCTGGAGAGCACGGTGGCCATCATCGGCAAGTTTGCCGATGCGGGCATTGACGCCAGCCGCGCGGGCACGGCGCTGAACTCCATCATGAGTCAGTTTGCCAACCCGCTCTCCAGCTTCCGCAAGGAGCTGGGTGCTGCCGGCATCGTCACCACCAACTTTGAGGAAGCACTGCACCAACTGGCCGCCAAGGGCAAGGACGGCGAGCGCGCCATCAATGCCGTGGGCCTGGAGGCTGGGCCTGCGCTGCGTGCCTTGCTCAACCAGGGCATGGGTGCGTTGGATGAGCTGACCGGCAAGCTGCGTGAGGCGGGCGGCAGTGCCGAGGCCACGGCCAAGACCATGGCCGACAATCTCAACGGCTCGCTCAAGGGTCTGAGCAGCATGTGGGAGACCGTGACCCAGGTGCTGGGCAAGCCCGTGCTGCCGGTGGTGCGCAAGGGTGTGGACGAGCTGACTGGCACACTGCGCAAGGCGGTCGAGAGCGGTCTGGTGGAGCGCTTTGGCCAGACCCTGGCCACGGCCTTTGAAAACGGCCTCAAGTTCTTCCGCGCGTTTGCGGCCAACGTCAACTTTGATGCCGTGATCCTGCGCCTGCAGGTCTTTGCCAGCGAGACGGGCGAGACGCTGCAGCGCATCGGCCAGTACGCCACCAATGCCGGCAACACGGTGCAGTTGGCCTGGGGCGTGATGACGGCGGGCGTCAATGGCGTGCTGACTGCCATCTACGGCCTGGGCGCGGCGTTTGCACAGATTGCTTCCAAGGTGATGGAGGGCGTGGCGGCGCTGCGCAGCGGTCTGGCATCCGTCACCTTTGGAGGCCTGAGCGAAAGCTTTCGTCTGGCGGCGGCGGATGCCGAGGAGATGGCGGGAGCTTTTGCCGCTTCTGCCGAAGCCCTCAAGGCCAAGGCTGCTGAGTCTTTTCAGGGCATGGCCGATGGTGCCCAGACCGCGCGCGATGCCTGGGACGGGTTGACGGGCGCAGTCGAGGCGGTCGGCAATGCTGCCGCAGCGGCAGCCCCTTCCATCGAGGCGGTGGCTGCCGGCATCGAGGCCACGGGCAAGGCCGCAGCCAAAGCGGCCAAGGAGGCGGCAGCCAAAGCCGAGGCCGACCGCATTGCGGCCGAGAACCTGAAGAAGCTCAGGGCCGAGTACGAGCAGCTGATTGCCAGCGGCAATCTGGACGCCGCCGGGCGCAAGTTGCAGGAAATTGCCAAGGCCCAGCGCGCGGCCGCCGGCACGGCCCAGGATGCGGCGCAGTCCACAGCCTTGCTGGAGCAGGCCTACAAAGACCTGGGCATGACCACTAACGAGGATCTGCAGCGCATGGCCAAGCAGGCGCGTGCTGCGTTTGATCAGCTAGAAAAAGACGGCAAGCAGCCGCCCATGCGCATTGCCGAGGCCTGGAAGTCCATGGCTGACAAAGTGATTGCGGCCAATGGCGGTATTGCGCCTGAATGGCTCAAGACCCAGGCTGCGGTCAAAGGCTACGAGGTCGCGGTGGACGATGCAGGCAAGGCCGTGCTCAACACCGACCGCGCCACGGCCAGGGCAGTTAGCAACATGGTGGGTGGAATGGGGAGGGTGCGCGATGCAGCCGATGGCGTGCAGGAGAGCATGCGCGGCATTGAGCGTGCGTCGGGTCGTGCAGCCCACGCTGCCCGTGAATGGGAGCAGGGCGGCCCGCGTAACTTTGTCGAGGAGCGCAATGCCGGCGTGAATGGCTCGCCAGGTGTCATGCGCCAGAACATCGGCCCGCTGAGCCTGGTTCCGCAGTTCCAGACCCGCCAGGAGCTCGAAGCCTGGTGGACGCAATGGCAGAACCAGTACGCGCAGGACAACCCTTTCTCGGTCAAGAGCAGCGGCGCACTGGGCAACTATCAATATGACCTGACCCAGTTTGCAGTGAAGGAAGCGGGCAGGGCTATCGACCTGCAGCAGGCCGCCGCCAATGCCCGTCCTAAGCAGGAGGCCGAGCGCAAGGTGAGTGTTCCCAGCTCAGTGCCTCGGGCGCCGGCTCCTGTTGCAGCCCCTGCAGCTGCAGCTCCCCAATCCGTCATCACCCACAGGCATGAGGTCGTGATTGGCGGCCGTCAATACAACGTGGGCACGGATTCGGCGGGCAGCTCTGAGATGCAGCAACTGATGGCCGCGCTGGAGCGGGATGCCAATCTGACAGGAGGAGTGCACTGATGGCCGGCCATTTCCTGAACGGCATCGAGCTGCCCCGCGGCATGTTGTGGGTGGACGAATTCAACTGGTCTGCTGTGCAGAAGACGGTCGAGCGCGGCATCACCGGCGCCCAGATCATCGATGCTGCTACCCGCATCGAGGGGCGCCCCATCACCCTTCAAGCCGTGGAAGACCAGGGCTGGATTCGCCGCGCAACGCTGCAGGCGGTGCGGGATCTGGCCGATGTGCCGGGCGCCCAGTACCCGCTGCGCCTGGCTGATGGCCGCGCATTCGCCGTGCAGTTTGCGGCAGATGACCCGATTTCCGCTGCGCCCATCTCCCGGCCCGAGTTGCCCGCCGCAACCCATCCCTATGTCGCCACGCTGCGGCTGCTTACTGTTTAAGCGAGAAGAACAATGCCCATTTTGCAAGGCGACATCCAGCTGCGTGCCAGCCGCGTCATGGACGATGTGCCCGAGGGCGGTGGCGGGCCGTCTAACGTCGTGATCGAGTCCGGCCAAGAAAACGCCGTGATGCCTGACATTTCCGAGATGGATCGCGCCACAGGCCGGGCCAACCTGCGTCAAGTACATGTGGGCGTGGATACCCAAGACCGCGACACCTACCAGGGCAGCAATGTCATCGTGGCCAAGCCTCCCGAGGACCCCAATGTCTCTATCACCCTGTTTGCGACGGGCGGGGTCTATGACACCCGCGCCCAGGCACAGGCCCGGTTGGAGGCCTATTTGAACAAGGGTGCCGAGTGGGTGGGCTATCTCTACGAGAACCACATCAAGGGTCAGCGCGTCATTCAGATCTTCCAGCGCCCTGGCACGGAGCTGCCAGCCACGGGCAAGACCCTGGTTTTGGTGGGCAATGAAGGCCTTGCCAATGAGCAGGAGCAGTATGTTCGCGCCATCCGCGTGACCAGCGTGGAGCGCTCGTTCACCTATGACACGGATAAGGACTATCAAGCCCTGGTGGTGACGGTGGAGCTGTCGGACGCCTTGCGTTACGACTTCACAGGCTCTCCGGCTAGCCGCCAATTTGCCCGTCAGATCAATAGCGCCCATCTGCGCGATACCGTGGTGGCCGATGCGGGCAGCTATGTAGGTGTGACCCCGTTGCAAAAGGCAGCTGCCCTGGGGGACTTCACCATTATTGCCAAGACGATCATGACCCAGATCGTGCCCTCGGCACAGAGCGAGACGCCGATTCCTGCGGCCATTCCGTATGCGGCAGCAGGCTTCCCGGTCTCTGCGGCCGAGGCCGTGACATTCAACACAGACCAGGCCTGGAGCAATACCACCAGCCTGGCCTTGCCTGGCGGTTGTCTGCCGGGCTCTCTGAGCATTGCGGTGGGCGGCGTCACCTTTACCGACAAGGGCGGCATTTTGATGTCGGGCACCCAGCAGATCGGTCTGGTGGACTATGCCAACGGCATTGTTACGTCCAGCTCGGGCAGCTATGGCGGTATCAAGACCATCAGCTATCGGCCTGCCGCCTATATGCAGCGCATGCCGCAGTCCAGCGAGATCCGCATCACGGCAGAGAACCGCAGCCAGAGCTACACCGGCTTTATCACGCCGCTGCCGGCGCGTGGCACGCTGTCCTTCAGTTACCGGGCGCAGGGCCGCTGGTATGTGCTGTCGGATGCCGGCGACGGCGCGCTGCGTGGTAGCGACTCCAGCTATGGCGCGGGCACCTATAGCGCCGAGACCGGTAGCTTTGTCATTACTTTGGGTGCCTTGCCCGATGTGGGTAGCTCCATCGTCCAGCACTGGGGCGTGCCGACGCAGGAAACCGTGCAGCCCGCTGCCGATCTGCTGATCAGCCAGACCATTGCCTTGGCTTTGCCAGCGGGCCAAGCACTCTATCCCGGTGCTTTCTCCATCGCCTGGATGGACGGCACGACCCAGCGCACGGCCACCGCGACAAGCGCCTGGCAGCTCCAAGGGGATGCTACGGGCGAGGTGCGGGTGGGTCGCTCCGAAGTGCTGTTTGCGCCCAGGCAGCTGCCCGCCGTGGGCACGGTGCTCGATGTCACGGTCGACACGGCCCCGGCGGTCGAGGTGAGCCTACAGCATCCCTCGCGCAACGGCCAGGGCCGTCTGGCGGTTTCGGTTGGCCAGGGTGCGCTGGTGCCATTCACGGTCGAGGTGGAGTGGAACACGCTGACCGATCAAAGCGTGTTGGGTCTGTACACCCGCGATCAGCTCAAGGAAATGGGCGTGACGCTGGTCGACCCGACCCAGATCGCACGCGACGACGGCAACGGCAAGCTGATGCTGGATGGCGTGCAGGTCGGCACTGTGACCTACAGCACGGGCGCAGTGGACTTCAATCCCGATGTTGTCATCAAGATTCCCAAACCGGTCTATTCGTCCAGCCAGGTCAGCGGCGGCGGCTTCAATGGCGAGGTGGCCCAGTACCGCCTCAACTATGAGGGCATCGAGTACCTGAACGCCCCCTCGATCTACCCCAACGACGAAAGCGGCTACGTCAAGATCCGTTTCCGCACCACGGGCAGCGCCACGCGCCGCACGTTGCAGGTCACGTTTGCGCCTGAGTTTGACCTGGTCACGGGCGTGCAGGCCCCGGTGGTGCCTGGCTCGGTCGTGCTCATGCCTTCCAGCGGTCAGCCCTGGAGCGATGACGGCAGGGGGCTGCTGCGGGTGCTGACCTCCGGCGGCTTTGTGACGCGCGGCAGCATCAACTACGCCACAGGGCGCGTGGGCCTGACCTCGTGGACGCCGGGCAATGCGAACACACTGCGCCGTGCAGCCTGCATCACCACGCTGGGCGATGCGATCTCCAGCGCCTATGTATTCCGCACGGCTGCAGCCCCATTGAGGCCTGGATCGTTGACTGTTCAAGTCCCTCGCGCGAGTGGCGGCTCACAAAACGTCAGCGCAGCCATTGACGGCACCATCACGGCACCCGGCGTGGTTGGCACGGTGGACTATGAGACCGGCCTGGTTCGCCTGGGCTTCGGGGCCCTTGTCATTGCCGCTGGCAATGAGTCCGAGCCCTGGTATGACGCGGCCAACGTGCAGCCCGACGGCAAGATCTTCAAGCCCCAACCCGTGGTCGCCAGCGCCTTGCGCTACTCGGCGGTGGCCTATGCCTATCTGCCCATGAATGCCGACATCATCGGCATCGATCCGGTGCGCCTGCCCAGCGACGGCAAGGTGCCTATCTTTCGGCCTGGCTCCCTGTGCGTGGTGGGTCATACCAAGACCAGCGCCCAGCTCAACGTCAGCAACAACCAGACCATCAATCTGGCTCGCGTGCGCCTGTCCCGCGTGGTGGTGAGGGATGCCAATGGCAAGACCCTGAATACCGGCTATTCCGTGGATCTGGAGGCCGGCATGGTTACCTTTACCGATGTGTCTGCCATGACCATGCCGGTGACGATTGAGGATCGCATCGAGGACATGGCCGTTGCCACGGATGTGCAGATCTCGGGCGAGATCACCTTCAACCGGGCGCTGACCCATGACTACCCCAAGGACGGCACCTATGTGTCCAGCGCCCTGCAGGCCAGCGACCGCCGTGCCCGCGTCAGCTTGGATTTCTCGCAGCAGAGCTGGGTCGACAACGCCTGGGCCGATGCGCCCACGGGGCCTGCCATTGCCGCCAAGTATGACCAGAGCGTTTCTCCTATAGCGATCACCAACGCCGGCGGGAGCACCGAGCGCTGGGTGCTGCAGTTCACCTCGACCAGCCAGTTTCGGGTGATTGGCGAGCATGTGGGCGTGATCGCAACGGGCGACATCAACACCGTCTGCTCGCCGCTCAACCCGGCCACGGGCAAGCCTTATTTCACGATCGATCCGCTGGGCTGGGGCCAGGGCTGGGCCGTGGGAAACATCCTGCGCATCAACACCGTGGGCGCGATCTACCCGTTCTGGGTGGTGCGCACCATCCAGCCCGGCCCCGAGACCGGCATCGAGCACAGCTTTTCCATCCTGGCGCGCGGTGATGTGAACCGCCCGCAATCCAACTGATGACCCCGAGAGAGCGGAGAGAAATATGGCATCTACAACGATCAAGTTTTTTCACAGTGCTTTGCCTGGCGCGCCGGTACTCAACGGCAGTGCAGGTTCGATGCTGGCCGTGCTCGACTTGCTGGTCACGGGGATGGGGCTCAAATCCGTGGACAGCATGACGGTGGCTGACGAAGTCGCCACGCTTGCGATCAGCACGGGCCATAGTTTTGAGCCTGACACAGTGGCGCTCGTGGCAGGAGCCAGTGAGCCACGGCTGAATGGTGCTGCGCGCGTTATCGCCACAACCGCGAATACCATCCGAATCCCTGCCCCTGGAGTGGCTGATGGTGTCGTGACTGGCAGCATGACCGCAAAGCTCGCCCCTGCAGGGTGGGAGAAGGTTTTTTCCGCTACCAATGCCGGTGCATACCGAAGCAGGGATGTGGCGGGGACGCGCATGTTTGTGCGCCTGGACGATACGGGCACCACCAACGCTCGCCTGCGAGCCTATGAAGACATGACGGGCATCAATGCGGCTGTCGGCCCGACCCCGCTAGATAGTCAAGTGAGTGGCGGGTTCTGGTGGCCCAAGAGTGGCGCAGCCAACACCACGGCCCGTCCCTGGTTTCTGGTTGCGGACGAGAGAGGTTTTTATCTGGCAGTCGATCCCCAGGGCACTGGCCGTTTTACGGTGCTCTATGCGGGTGACATCGCCAGCTTCAAGAGCGGTGACGCCTGGGGCTTTGCAGTCACGGGCAACCAGTCCGACCAGGTTGAGTCCACCGCCGTGCCCGATGGCTGCTGCGGGTGGAGCCATCGCAGTGCACGCAGCGGAGCCTATCTGGTGCGTTCTCATACGTCGATTCAGGGGGCCTTGCCGGCCCAGCGCATCGGCTCACACCACAACGGAACTCTGGCAGATGGCTATGCCGGCACGGCGAACTATTCGCTGGGCGCTTATCCGAACGGTCCCAACAACGGATTGATGACAGGCGTGCTTGAGCTGTATGCGCTGGGCATGCGCGGTACGCTGCCGGGGCTGTTGCATCCGGTGCAGGACTGCGGCTCGGCATTTACCAGCGGTCAGAAAGTGGCTGGCACAGATGATCTATTGGGGCGCAGCTTGCTGGCCCTGCGCGTGGCTCCGCCCTCCGGTGCCGTGGCTGCGGGTACGGTGTTTTTGGACATCGGCGGCCCCTGGACTCGTTAAGGGGTTGTATGGCAGTAACAGCTTCAACGTGGCGGATTTCCGGTATTGCTGCATATGGCGGGGGCGATCTGGCGCTGTCGCAGCTTCGCTTGTGGGGCGGCGGTGCGTTCGTGGACATGGGGGCGACGATCACCAGCAGCGCACCGCCGCTCAGTGGCAACCTGAGCGATCTGCTGACAGGTGTCGGCACCTGCGTTTTTGCAGCGAGCGACGTTCGCCAGGCGGGCTTTTGCATAGAGATTGAACTACCGTCAGCCGCAGAAGTGTGGGGGCTACGCTGCGCAGGCCCGGACAAAGACCGCTATCTGCGAACCTACATCCTGGCGGCGCGTTCGCAGGCCCCTGCCATGGCGGCAACGCTGGGGAGCGTCGCGTTCAACGGGATACATGTGCTGGCTGCAGCGCCGACCGGGGCACCGAAATATTTGTATGCGGCCGATGGAGTCTGGCGAGGCAACGCTTGGGCAGCACCAGGGCTCATGAGTATTTCCATGACACCCGATGGTCAGACCTTGTACCGACAGGAGGCTGGGTACTACCCCCAGGTGTCGCGCGACGCGGGGGCCTCCTGGACCCTCTACAGGGGGTTGCCTGTGGGTTCTCGCGTGGGGTGTGCGATCACGGCCGACGGCCAAACACTGCTTTGCGCAGAGCAGGGCGGCAATAAGTACCTGTCGTGGTCCAAAGACGGCGGAGCCACATGGGCCACCATCCCCGAGGCCGGAGCGGCGTACTGGAACAGCTGCGCGATGACGCCCGATGGCCAGGTATTGGTAGGTGCGCCTTACAACGGGCAATTGATCCGGTCGACAGATGCCGGGGTCACTTGGAGTGCTGTTGCCTCTGCTGGAGTTGAGGTGTGGCAGACGATTGCCATTAGCGCAGGCGGCCAGTACATGCTTGCCGGCTTCAACGGCGGCGCGGGTCTGAAGCTCTCGAAAGACTTCGGCGTCACCTGGCTGACGCTTCCTGGGTGGGCGTCAATCAGCTGGGTGGGTGTTCAAGGCGTAGGCATCTCCGATGACGGTCAGGTGATTGTCGTTGCCGCTGCAAGCCAAGGCTACTACCCCATTTACTCGCTTGATGGCGGAGCGTCATTCACGGTGCGCTCCGCGAGTGCATACGGCGCTTACTTCGGCTGCGCAGTGACGCCCGATGGCCAGATGATGCTTTGGACCGGCGGAGACGGTAGCTTTGTCGTGAGACCCTATTCGTGGCTGACGTCGGCACCCCCTGGAGCCGCCCACGCTGCCCCGGTCATGACTGGTCACGCCGCAGAGATCGCTCAGGCAGAAATGCCGCAGGCAAGCGTGGTGCAGGTTGCAGTGGATGCAGAGTTCGGCGGAAAAGGCCGAATCTTCGGCAGGGTGGAGCGTAAAGCGGTGCCTGCCAATATCCCGTTGAGTCGCCGTGTGCGCCTGCACCGCAGCCGTGATGGGCTGCTTGCACGTGAGACCTGGAGCCAGGCTGATGGCTCTTACGAGTTCAGCGGTCTTCACCCAGGTTATGAGTACGACGTGATCGCCTTCGACCATGAGCGGCAGGAGTTCTCGACCATAGCCAACAACCAGCGTGCGGAGGTTGTTGCATGAGTACACAACCAGAATTCGAGATCTCGGCCGCCCATGCCCTGTCCCGCCTGCAGGCCACGGCCAACTTTGCGGACTCCGGGCCTGCGGCTTCGACTATCGCCCTCTATGACGCGGCAGAGCAGCTGCTCGTCATGCTGACCCTCACGAAGCCCTGCGGCCAGATCACCGAGGCGGGCTATCTGCTGCTGACCCAGGCCAGCGGCAGCGGCGACATGATTCTGACCAGTGGGCAGGCTGCTGTCGGCGTCTGGAGCACCAGCGACGGCCAGTTGATCGGGCGCGGCCTGGTCACGGATGAGGCGGGCGCGGGGCACTTCAAGCTGCTGGGCAGCACCGGCACCCAGCTCTATGCGGGCGGCAAGGCCATCCTGGGCGAGACAAGGATCGACTGATGGCCGGCATCGACCTGATCTTTAACCGCGCCTTCACGACCGGCAACCCGGTCGAGCTGGTGTTTGGCGACGATGGCGGCGG
>NZ_JBKFBC010000007.1:174394-212533 GCF_053345995.1 Comamonas sp. C24C
CGGGCCTGCGCTGCAGTGCGGTCGTGCGCTACAACACCGACACGCCCCGGCCCGTGGTGGCCGAGGTGGCTGCCAGTGCTCAGCAGGCGCGGCCTGTGGCGCGGGGCTGGGTTGCCGGCTGGCAAGACACGGATGCACTGCCGGCTGGCTGGACGGCTACCGCGCAGGACGCCATGCCTTTGCAAGAGCAATTCGGCGTGGCTTGGCAGGACGGTCAGCGGCAAGGTGTAGCCCTGCAGGGGCGGTTTCAGCAGGCACGGCCTCTACCTGGCGCATCAGCACAGGCCCGCTGGCAGGAGGCCCAGGGTCTGCGCGTGAGTCTGCAGGCCACGGCCCAGGATGCCGCGCCCGTGCGGGCCGGCTGGATGGTGCGGTTTCAGGAAAGCTTGCGCGACCGTCGCCGCATGGTCGACGCAACGGCCCAGGATGCGATGGGTCTGCAGTACGAGCTCACCACGGGCGCAGGCCCATCGGTGCCGCTGTACCGGGGATTTAAGGGCCGCTATCAACAGGCCATGAAACCGCCCGCTGGCAAGTCGCAGACCAAGCCGCCAGAGCCGGAGAAGCCTGGCTGTTATGAGCAGCTGGTGGGCGGCCCCATCCGTTTGCTGTTCTGCAGGTCTTGGACTGCTTCGGCCAATCTGCTGTTCATGTGCTGCAAGCCAGTGGGGCCAGAGCCGCAGCCCCAGTTCGTCATTCCACTGCTGCCCGTCTATATGCAAGTCCACAACCTCACGGCGCATCTGCTGCCAAGCCTTGAGCCCGTAGTGCTCACCAACGTCACCATTGCCGCCGACGACGACAGCTACTGCTGGAGCCTGTCGGCCAACGGCCCCGAGCATCTGCTCGATCAGCTCGCGCCCGTGGGCGGGCTGCCGCAGCGGCTGCAGGTCGGCATTGACGGCATGCAGTTTGTCTTTGCCGTAACCAGCACTGCGCGCAGCCGTTCGTTTGACCGCCGCCGCGTGGCGGTGCAGGGCATCAGCGTCACGGCAATGCTGGGCAGCCCATACATGCCCAAGCAGGCCTGGTTGTCTACCTCGGTGGCAACGGCGCAGCAACTGGCGGTGAGCGCGCTGGAGTTCAGTGGTGTTGATCTGGATTGGCAGATCCCGGATTGGCAGGTGCCCGCTGGCGCGTGGAGCTTTCAGGGCACGCCGCTGCAGGCTGTGCTGCGCATGGCCGATTCGGTCAATGCCGTGGTGCGCAGCCACCGCACGGCAGAGCAGTTGATCGTTGCGCCGCGCTACCCGGTGCTGCCGTGGGAGTGGGGCGCGGCCGTGCCCGATGTGCAAATGCCTGCGGCCGTCATCGTCACCGATGAGCTGCGCCCCGATCCGCGTGCCGAATACAACGCCATCTATGTCGCTGGTGGCAGCGTGGGCGGCGTGCTGGGCCATGTGGTGCGCAGCCTCAGCGCCCGCGACAAGCTGGCCCCGCAGATTCAGGACGACCTCATCACCCACGCCGACGCCGCCCGCATGCGCGGCAGCTGGGCGCTGGCGGCCAGCGGCAACAAGCTGCAGCACAGCATCAGCATGCCCGTTCTCACGGGCGGCACCAACCCAGGCATCTTGAACCCCGGCCAGCTGCTGGAGGTGGCCGATACCGACGGCATCTGGCGCGGCCTGGTGCGCGGCGTCAGCGTCAGCGCCTCCATGCCTCGCGTGCGCCAGCAGGTCACCGTTGAAAGGGTTGCCGCATGACAACCAACCTCTACAAGCGCCTGAAGGCCCTGCTGCCAGACGACCCGGTCATGACCGGGCAGATCAGCGCCGTGTTTGCCGACGGCACCGCGCTGGTCGCGCTCGAAGGCGCCGCAGGCCTGCTGCGCGTGCGCAATCCGCTGGGCATGGCCAACGGCGTGCGCGTCTATGTACAAGGCGGCGCCGTCACCGGCCCCGCGCCTGCCATGCCCTATGTGCTGATCGAAGTCTGAAAGAAGAAAGGAAGGGGAATGGACGACTACGGCAACGAGCTGCCGGCCACCACGCTGCAGCAAGTCAACAAACGCTTTAACCAGGGGAGTGAACGCATGGCTGCCATCGAACGAGATCTGAAAGCCGCAACCCAAGGCTTGCATGAGGTGCGACAGGAACTGCACCAGCGCAACCAGCAGATGGCCGATTTGCTGGAATTCTTCACCGCCATGAAAGGCGCCTTCAAGGTGTTCAACTGGGTGGGCAAGGTCGCCAAGCCCTTGGCTGCCATCGTCATGCTGGGCGGGGCTTGCGTAGCCTTCTGGACGGCCGTCAAGGGAGGGGCAAGCCGATGAACTGGAAAGAAAAACTCATCGCCACCCTTGGTGGTGCAGCGGTAGCGCTGGCCATACCCCTGGTGCAAAAGTACGAAGGCACCGTGCTACGCAGCTACCGCGACCCGGTGGGCATCGTCACGGCCTGCACCGGCCACACCGGCCCTGAGCTCAAGATGGGCCAGACCTACACCCGCCAGCAGTGTGAGGAGATGCTCTACAAGGACCTGGCCAGGCATGCTGATGCACTGGGCTGCATCACCGCGCCGCTGACCGACGGCCAGCGCGCCGCCTTTGTGAGCTTTGCATTCAATGTGGGTGACGACGCGTTCTGCCGCAGCACCCTGGTGCGCAAGGCCAACGCGGGCGACATCGATGGCGCTTGTGCCGAGCTATCGCGCTGGACTTACGCCGGCGGCAAGCAGCTGCCCGGCCTGGTCAAGCGCCGCGCGGCAGAGCGCCAACTGTGCGAGGCGGGCCTGGCATGACCGGCGCATCCCGCATCTGGCCATGGCTGGCCTTGGCCCTTGCCCTGCTGTTGGTCCTGCAGAACCAACGGTTGGCAGGGGTCGAAGTGTCTCAGTCAAAAAAGGCTTTAGCCCAGGCGCAGAAAGCGCAAGCTGCTATGGAAATCAAAGCCGCAGGGCGACTGCAGCACGCCGCAGGACAACAGGAAAACACCCATGACTACACGCAAGAAATGGCCCGCCTGGAGGCTGGCCGCGCTGCTGATGCTGCCCGCATTGCAGGCTTGCAGCACGACATCCGCAGTGCGGCCACCCGTAACGCCCAGCTTGCCGGTGACGCCGCTGCCTGCCGAGATCTCGCAGATCAGCACCAGCGACTCGCAGCCCTTGCTGGCGAAGGCGCGGGCGTGGTTGGCCAGCTTGTCGGACTGGTCGAGAGCCGAGACGCCCAGGTCAATGCCTTGAAAGGTCAGGTGCAGGTGGACAGGCAACTGCTGGCTACGCACTGAGCCAGCTTGTCACGATTGCGATTTGCGTTGGCGGTACTTAAAACCGGAACGTCGCCCCGATGATCGGGCCGCTCTGGCTGAAGTCCAGGCGCTTGCCGCCGTCGCGGTAGTCCACGCTCAGGTGGCGGTAGCCTACGGAGACAAAGAGGTTCTCCTTGACCTGGTAGTTCACTGAGGCATGAACCTGCCAGGTGAACTTCGAGCCCACATCCAGCCCGCCCATATCGGCATACAGCAAGCTGGACCAGCGCGGTGCAATGTCGTAGCGCCAGCGTGCGGCCACCACAGGGTCGACGAACGAGGTGTTGGACTGCGCGGACGCCACCCCAGGCACATTCACTTCGGCTCTGATCTGCCATAGGCGAAAGCCCGCCATCAGGTCAAAGCTTGACTGAGGGCTCAACGCCCAGTTGTGCCCGCCGGTCATCGTCAGCGAAGTCTGGCGAATCTTGGCATGGGCGCTCAGGCCCAGGGGCAGGGCGGCCTTGTCCGATGTTGCAGCGTAGCTGAAGTCGCCCTGCAGCACATAGCTGCCCTTGCGCGCCGTGCCGTTCACAAAGGCGGCGGCGTCCAGGTTCTCCAGAATGTCCGAGAACGACTTGTTCACGTCGACGGTGGGCGCACCCCTGAACGGGCGAACGCTGCCGTCCAGGCCGGTCATCCACACATAGGGCGTGAGCTGAAAGCGCCATGCATCGGCCGCTTCCTTGTCCTGCGCCCAGGCCGGCATGCCGCCCAGCAGGCCCATGGCCAGCGCTGCTGCGGCCGTCTTGATGTGCTGTGTCATTTGTCTCCCTTACAGCGTGTTCTTGTGCACCTTGCCGTCCTTCATGATCAGGCGCAGGTTCTGTTCCGGGTTGGCCAGAAAGTCCAGATTCACCGTCGGGTCGCCGTCGGCTACCAGCAGGTCGGCAAACGCACCGGGGGCGATACGGCCCAGCGGCTGGGGGTAGGGGTTGCGCTCGCCCGACAAAGCCAGCAGCTCGCCGTTGGTGCCCGTGGCCTGCTTCAGCAGCGTCATCGGGTCGTAAAAGCGCGTCAGCTTGGCCAGTTGCCGGCCCTGCGTGGCCGTGCCCTTGGGGCTGAACAAAATGTCTGTGCCCCAGCCGGTCTTGATGCCGTACTTCTGCGCCATCTCATAGGCGCGCACTGTGCCCTGGGCCACGCGCGACTGGCTCTCGCGGCGCACGGCGTCGGTGTAGGGGTTGGCATCCTCGTCCTGCAAGAACGGCTGCAGGCTCCACCACACGCCCTCGTCGCGCATCATCTTGACGCTCTCTTCGTCGGCCAGCTGGCCGTGCTCGATGCTCTTCACCCCCGACTTGATGGCCCGCTTGATGCCTTTGGGCGTGTACACATGCGCCATCACATAGGTGTTCCAGTCGGCGGCGGCCTCCACGCCGGCGCGCAGCTCCCTCTCGGTGAACTGGGTGCTGTCCAGCGGGTCGTACAGCGATGCCACGCCGCCGCCCGCCAGCATCTTGATCTGCGAGGCACCCAGCATCAGCTGCTCGCGCACGCGGCGCAGCACCTCGGTCTCGCCGTCTGCAATCATGGCCACGCCGACTTGTTCCACCATACTCAGCGACTCGTTCGCCGCGCGCGGAATATCGCTGCGCAGGCGAAAGTCGCCATGGCCCGAGGTCTGAGAAATCATCGCACCGCTGGGGTAGATGCGCGGGCCCGGCACCATGCCCTCGTCGATTGCGCGCTTGAGCGCAAAGGCCGGCCCGCCCGCATCGCGCACCGAGGTAAAGCCGCGCATCAGCGTGCGCTGCGCCTCTTGCGCGGCGGAGATATACAGATAGCCCAGATCGGCCGTCATTGCCGTCATCTGCGGCACGGCCGCCAGCATGGTGTGCCAGTGCGTATCGATCATGCCCGGCATCACCAGCTTGCCCTGGCAGTCGATCACCTGGGCGCCTTCCACCTTTTCTCCGGCAGAGGGCAGGGCCGCAATCATCTTGCCCTGGATCAGCACCTGCACGCCCTGGCGCACCGACTTGCCCGTGCCGTCAAACAGGCGCAGATTGGTCAGCAGCACGGGGCGGTCGGCCTGCCTGGGCGCGCCGCCCGCACCGGGCTCGGCCGCATGCAGGCCCACAAACGGCGCCATCATCGCAGCCACCCCGCCCACAAACATGCGGCGCGACATATCGGTCATCACCCGCTCATGCAGCAACTGGCACACCACGCTGCCGCAGGTGCAGGCTCTGGGGCGAATCGGGCCCGTCTTCCAGGCCAGGTCGGCGTCGGTAGCGATTGCGTTACTCATCTGCTCTCTCCCCTCATGCTGAATGAACAAAGACGCCGCGGCAGGCGTGACAAATGGAACCAACAGTTCACAATTTGATGCACCGATGCTACACGACGATAGGCGCATGAAAAACGCCCCGTTGCACCTGGGCTCCGGGGCGTCTATTGAATTTTGAGAACAGCCGCAAATCTGCCGCGCTGCCGCAGGCCGGGCTTAAACCACTGGCCTATGCACCAGCACCGGAACGCTGCTGTTCACCAGCACGCGCTGGGTTTCGCTGCCCAGCAAAATGCCGGCAATGCCCTTGCGGCCGTGGGATGCCATGCAGATCAGGTCGCACTGGCTGTCCTTGGCCTGCTGGATGATGGCCTGGTGCACCGAGAAGTTCATCGTCCGCGCTGTCTTGCAGGCCACTCCCTCGGCCCTGGCAATGTCCTGCACCGCCTGCAGCACCTTGTCGGCCATGCGTTCGGCGTCTTTGCGCAGCTCGCTGGGGTTGTACGCCACCATTCCCTCGCCGCCATACATCAGGGCCGAATAGTCCGGCATCACATACAGCACCGTCACCTCCGAGCCTTGCTCCTTGGCCAGCTGCAGGCCCGCATGCAGCGCAGCTTCGGAGAGTTTCGAGCCGTCCGTAGGAATCAGAATGTGCTTGAACATTTTCAGCCTCCTTGCGCGCCAGCGCGTACGTGGTTGGTAGTCGATCCGAACCTTTACCAGACCCATACTCACACTCCGGGGCCGTCAATGCAACACCTGGAGTCAATATTCAATCAGCCATGGCACGCGCCTGATGCAACGCGCAGGCTTGGGTAGCATGGTGGCGTTGTCTTCATCCTTCGGATGACAAGGAGTCCCATGCTCAACACGGATACCGTTGCGAAGAGGTTGTTCGGCGCCTCCGCAGATACCCTGGACGAAAGAGCGCTCAAGGTCGCCCAGCACATAGCGCGGCGCAAGCACATCTCGCGCAATGTGGATGAGGAGCTGGATCAGGCGCCGCCCACCTTCGGCCAGCGCGCGGCAGATGCCGTCGCCACGTTTGGCGGCTCCTGGGCCTTTGTGCTCCTGTTCTGCGCAACCATGGTGGCCTGGGTCGGCCTTAACGCCTTGCTGCTATGGGCACGCGGCTCCACGTTCGACCCGTACCCCTACATCCTGCTGAACCTGTTTCTGTCCATGCTGGCCGCCATCCAGGCGCCCATCATCTTGATGTCGCAGAACCGCCAGGCAGACAAGGACCGCATTCGCGGCGAGCACGACTACGAAGTCAACCTCAAGGCCGAGCTGGAGATCATGCTGCTGCACCAAAAAATAGACGAGCTGCAGAAAACGCAGTGGAGCGAGCTCATCACCATCCAGAGCGAGCAGCTGCAGCTGCTGCGCCGGCTGGCAGAAGGGCACCGGCCCGTCTAGCCACGCAGGCATTGTGCGTTGTGCTCTCGCATCCGCTGTGCAGATCGCCATCAGCGGCTAGGGCGGTAGTACGATTCGCCAATGGCAACTTGGAGTGGGTATGGGCAAATCGACGTATCGCGCATTGGTGATGGCTTCGCTGGGCATCCCAATCCTCGGAATACTGGCGGAATATGGCTTCGATCTGGTGCCCCAGGAGCTGGCTGACCTTTCCCAGAGCCTGTTGATGCAGTCCGAGGTCGGTCTCACCGACTGGATCTTCCTGCTGGCGTTCTCGGTGGTCCTAGTGCTCGGCCTCATTTCCTTTTACGGGCTGCTGCGGTTCAGGGCATGGGCGCCTCGGTTTACCCTGTGGTCCTCTGTGGCGACCTGGGTCGTCGTCTGTTTCAGCCCGCCGATTGTGCTGTCCGGTCTGGGGTACTCCACATCGACCTTGGGCTGCGTACTCTTTGGGGCAGTGCTTG
This sequence comes from Comamonas sp. C24C, assembly GCF_053345995.1. NCBI lineage: Bacteria > Pseudomonadati > Pseudomonadota > Betaproteobacteria > Burkholderiales > Comamonadaceae > Comamonas > Comamonas sp. C24C. Next base: position 181,765 of record NZ_JBKFBC010000007.1, read on the forward strand.
CCCTGCCGTACTACTCTCCAGAAGTGCGAGAGATGTTCTGGCCGTCCACACCAGAGGAATGAACAAAAGCCCCTTAGAGGGGCTTTTTACATGGCAAAGCGCTTCGGGTGAGCCAGGCAGGCTATCGGAACGTCATGTGCAGCAGGCCTTCATCGGGCGCAGGGGGCTGCTTGGTGGGCAGGGCCGGTGCAGATGCGGGGCGCTGGCCGGGGGAATCACTGGGGTAGATCGGCAGTGTCACCTGCTTTTCGCGGTGCTGGGCCCGCTGGGTCAGGCGCTGGGTGCAGGCCGTTGCCAGCGTAGCCAGCTGCGCATCGGTCGCGCTCATGATCTCGCCGTCGGCAATGCGCTGCGGCAAGCTGCTGAAGGACACCACCATCTGGTCCGTCGCAATCGGCTGGGCATGGGGCAGGGTGGGGCGGCCCTGGCTGTCGTAGTTCAGGTTCAACAAATAGCGGCTGTGCTGCCATTCATCGGTGTCGCCCTGCATCACCGCATTGAACACCGTGCGGTGCACCTGCGCCGCAGCCTCGGCGGCCAGAGAAAAGGCCAGCTCCATGCGCTGCGTGTCCGCAGGCTGGTGCAGCGCGGCCTCCATGCGGTTGAAGGCGTCGATATAGGCGACCTTCCAGCGTTGTGCCTCCTTGCCGGTAAAGCCCATGGCCAGCAGGGTAAAGCCGTCGCGGGTGATGCGGTAAGCCGGAAGCGTGCGTCCTGTTGAGTCAGTGAAATCGCTCAACGCAAAATTGCGTTCAGTGAATTCGGCAGGGGCATCGAGCCTTTTGATGGCGCGAATCACATCAGCGTGGCGTTTGCCAAAGTGCTCTGCGATCTGAAGACTGGTAGTGGTGACGGTTCCGTGATCGACGGAAAGCTCGGGACGAGCGGGGAGGGAGGTTACGGACGAACCAATGCTGTTGTCAGCCATGATGAGGCTCCTTGACGACGAGGTCTAAACCCATCACCTCCCCGACCAAGAGAAGGTGGTGGACCGTGCAGGGTTGGTCGACCGGGTCAAGGATCCGGCACACCCTCGCGGGTGTCCCCACACGGCCCACCGTAAAGCGGGAGCCATGCGCGCGCAGGCATGCTCAAAAAAGCAAAAAGCCGCAAACCATAATTGAGGGCGCGGCTGCTGCGCCTTGACTACCGGGCGACCAAGCCCAGATCACGCTTAACGGGCGTGATGACTGTTAGTGTAACTGGTTTGCACGTTTGATGACCTATGTGTAGGTGACTCAAGGAAGACAGCTCTGTGTCGCAAATCGTATAAGTAGGGCTATAGAAGACGATCTATTTAGGTGAGATTTTACTAAAATTCTAATGTATTATTACGTTCGAATAATAGGGAGATGGAATGCTAAAGGAAAGTTTTGATAATGATTTTGGTTTTTGGTTTTTAGTTAAAAAAAGAAGATTCAAAGAAGGGTTTGCTGTTCTAGGAGCAACGCCATGGTTGTGGGTAGTAACAGCTTTGTGTCCGGTCGCAGCAGGTGCGCTGGCCTCGTTCTATCCCGCTGAGATAAAGGAAAGTACTTCTCTATTTTTTTTCTCCGAAAAGATTTTCAGTCCTGTTGCCACTTTTTTTTGGTTGGCAATCATATTGACTGGGCTGAGCTTGGGTCTTGCGCAATGGTCTCAGGCTATGGCTGCAGGGGCTTTGCGTTCTATGATTCGGAGATTGCAAACACTACCGCCTAGTGGATTTCTCGAATCCTATAGAGATACATATCGTGAATCTGCGCGTCAAGCATTTTTAACAATGATTTACCCAGAGGCGAGTAAAGATCAAATTGATCAATCAATTAGAAATATCTTGGGGGCGATAGCAGAGATTGCGAGAGACTTTGATGAGCAAGAATCCGCTATATATGGTGCAAACTTAATGGTGTGGAGGGAGAATGGCAGTGCTTTTGAAGAAGATTGCCCGCTGCATGTCGTGCCATTTGTACCTAATGATAGCTCGGTTCTTGGCTACTTGGAGCTTGTGCAAAGCCTTTCGACGGCGACCAATCTTGGAAATAAAATTGATGCTAAAATTAGTCCTGTCGTTTTCCCCGTTCCCGTAGATACGGAAAAATATTACGACTCAAAAAACCATGCGCGCGATCCTGTTATTCCAGGTGCCGCCAAGTCTTTCGTGGCAAATAGTTTTGAACTATTTGAATCAATTGAGTCTTATGTGAAGTGGTTGGACGATCACAGCGCTAAAGGGCTCGATTATATTAATCCGTTGAAAAAATATTTTGTAGAAGGTTTGGGGAACCATGTGAAAAGTTTTGGTTCTCGACCTATTGTTTCTACATTGCCTGGGAGTGAGCAAAGCGTTATAGCTATAATAAATATTCACTCTAATCAAGAAAATATTCTTCAGGATAGTGGGCAAACGCTTTTTGCGCCGCTAATAGAGCCGTTCTGCTTTTTCCTTGCGTTGTTGCTGGAAAAGAGAAGTGTGATATTATCCTCCACAGAGCCAAAAGATGGGGTCACAAAGCCTTCCGAGGCTGAAAGTGGCCCCCTCAAGGAAGCATGAAAGGAGTCTGATATGGCGGAAATTAACAATGATGCCTTGTTTCGAGTACTTTTGGGCTCTCAGAAGAATCTTGATGAAGTCCTGAGGGAGGCATCATCTGAGATCACAAAGATAGGCCGACGTAACACCACAGTTGTTAGAAGGGTCATCAAAAGGGATGGTGTGTCGTCCACCAAGCTCTATGACCTTCCGTTGAAAAAATCAGCAGTTCGTGGGTGAGTGAAAAAGTATCTATATGTAAAAAGGCAATGTAGAGAGCTACATTGCCTTTGTGCGTGAGCAGGTGCTTTTTGGGGCGCTAACCAGATTTCAACAGCGGCCGGGGGGCCGCGCATTCACTACCTGCTGCCGGACTGGGACGCCGCTTGTTGCTGATTGGCAAGGAGCTGGGCGGCTAAATGGCTTCTAAGCACTTGCTCCAGTGCGGGCGAGGGCGTCTCCGGGTCTGGGGTTTTGCCAAAGGCCAGCAGATTTCTGGTGAGCTGCACAGGCGTCATCAAGATTCCCCAAGGCAGGCCCCACCACCCCAGAAACAATGAGAAGACCGTGTCTCCGATTTTTTGCTTGGTGCCGCATCGTGCGCAAGCCACCAGCGGCCGGCTCGACCACGACGTCATCATGACGACGGAATACACACGGTAAGAGGTGTGCACATCCACCGGGCCGGGGCCGTCGCATTTGGGGCAGTTTCCTCTGTGCACCCGAAAGATATGGGCCTTCACATCGGCGGGGGAGAGCTGGCTGGCAGCGTCGGAAAGTAGCCCTTGGTGCAGGCATTTCTCATTGCAGTAGCGACGGTCGCCGTCTCGCTTTCCGCCAAAAAGAATTCGGGTATTGCAGTACGCGCAGGAAGCCATTCAATCTCTCTCAGTGTTGTTATCGCGCCTGATTAAACCAAATATCGCCGGCGATCACCCATCTAAATTCAGAAGGGATGATTCGTGTATCAAATGCGCCCGGCTCCTGGCCGCAACGGCATGTTGAATTGGTTTTTCATCAAGAGGTCAAAACGCACTCAAGAGAAATGACTGAATTGAGAGCGGCGTGGCGCTCAGGCAAGGCGCGGGCCCGGGCCCGCGCTGTCACCCTGGTCAGTTGGTCGCAAAACAGTACATCAGCCCGGCGCTGCCGCTTTGTTTGAGCTGGTCGATGCTGCAGCCGCGCGTGCCGTGTGACGAGTTCCACGAGGCATTGGCCACAGGGTCGGGGTTGGTGCCTTTGTGGTCATGGTGGCCCACGATGGCAGAGCCGCCGTCGCTCTTGGTCCAGTTGCCGCAGGTGGTGTCCTTGCCGGGCTCGGGCACGGCCAGGGTGCCGTCAGGGCGCGAGCCGGTGAGGATGTCGTGGCGGTTGACCTCATCGCCAAAGCCCGAGACGACTTCGCCCTTCTCGGTCAACGAGGTGTCCTTGCCGACCTTGGCATTGGCGCTGTGCAGGTCGGCCACGCTGGTGGCAATGACCACGCCCTTGGCGTTGCGCCACGGCCCGTTGCCGATGCGATCGCGCGCATTCACCGCCGGTTGTCCATTCAGCGCAGCATTGCTCAGGTAAGCGCGCCAGGTCTTGTTGCCTGCACCTACGCTGGCGGCCAGCGACTGGCAGTAGCGGTCGGCCCCGGCCAGCCCGCCCAGGTCGCCGCCCTTGCCCGGGTTGGTGCTGGTGATAAAGAAGCTCATGGGGTTGCCGCCCGACGACCCCATGGCGCCGCAACCAACAATCAGTGCGGCAGCCGCTAGGGCGGTGCTGGCGGAAAGAACCAAACGACGGGACATGGCAGGCTCCTGAGCAATAGTGGAGCACGCAGGCTAACGCAAGGTGGTGTCAGCGGCAATATGGGTGGGGTTTTGAGTTGAATCCACCGCCATGATCGTTGCTTGGATAAACAGTGCAGCTTTTGCATGTTCGTTCGCTATCATTGCCCTGCAAGAGTCTTTCGATCCGGGTGACAAGTGCGTTTTACTTGTCGTCCCAATCTGGTGAGGTGTATGCGCACTGACAGTCAAAAAAAAATTTCTCCACTCGCAGCGTGTCTTACGTTTGGACTGTTTTCACCTGTTTTCGTTAGTTTCCTTGGCCGAGGAACCCCTGCGACTTGTGTCGCTGTGCTTGGCTGGATATGTTTTTTGGCCATTGCACTCATTTATCCGATTTTTTCGATCAGGAACGGCGTTATACGGACGCGAACGTCTACGGCCTACAGAGCAGATGAGCCCGTCCGCTTTTGGGTGGGGCTCATTGCATTGGAGGCAGTGATGCTGTTGGCTCTATTACTAGCGACTTTTGCTTTGCACGTATATCTGAATAGACCAATCTAAGGTCCGGGCGAGCAAGGCAGTTCTTAAATTGCGCCGCAGTTGTCAGTCAAAATTCTCCCACTTAGGCTGAGCAGTTACACTTGGACGCGATAGGTCATCCAACACTCTCTTGGAAGGTCAGACATGCGTCGTGATGCAACGATCTTTGGTTGGCTTATCCTGATTCTTGGTGTGTTCGGTATTGCAAATGGAAGCGCCATTTTGATACGCGGCGCTTTCCATGCAGAAGGAGCCAGCTGCAAGGCAATCTGTGGGATCTCGCGCTTGTTTGCCGGGTTTTTTTCGCCCGTGGTTGGAGCAGCCTCGGCGGGAGCGATCTACTTGCTGTTGGGCTCATGCATGGCTTTGGCGGGCTGCCTGGTGCTGAAAGACCAAAAGAAGACGCAGCCTTGAGCGGCTGCGGTGAATCGAGTAGCGGCGTTAAAGAGCGCCAAGAAGATGCTCCGCTGTTAGCATGACTAAATGTGGAAATCCTTGCAAACCATGCTTGCCGCTGCCTTCGTTTTCTTGAACGATTGGAGCTACGCACGCATGTATGTCAGCGTAATCGGCGGCTTCTGCAGCGTCGCGTTGATCTACCTATTCGCATTGCCAATTGAGCTGCCGTTATGGCCAGCGGTGCTGGTCGTGCTTCTATCGGGCGTGGTGGGTCTTTGGTGGGAGCGCCAGAGCTCACACAGTTCCGAGATGTGAAAACTGCGAGCCATGTCCAGAATTCCTTCTGTATCTTTAGAACGAGCGCGGTCTGACATAGTCGATGGGGATCCTGTCGCCGAGGAAGAACGTCAATGGTGGGTGCGCATCATTTTTGTGGCGCTAAGTGCAGGCTGCGTAGTCTTGGCGATTAGCCTTCTACGTTCGTTTTCAACGCTTCAGGACTATGCAGGTGCTATGTTGGTTAGCATTTTTGCATTGCTCGCTGCATTCTTTGCAGTCTTGGCAGCCCCCAGCCGGTTTCAAGATAGATTTATACGACCAATAATGATCTACGGACTAATATTGGAAATAATAGTCAATATTTTCATTATTATGAAATGACGTTCAAGCTTTATGCTCGGACACCCGAATATCAATCGTGTTTCATGCTAAGAAGTTCTATCCTATGTCTGAAAGTACCGCTGTAACTGGTGTCGTGGTAAGAGCCATTCAACCCAAAGACTTTGATCAGTGGCTCTCGCTCTGGGACGGCTACAACGCTTTCTACGGACGGGCAGGGGCTACCGCACTGGCCAGAGAAATTACCGAGACAACCTGGGAACGCTTCTTCAATCCCATCGAGCCGGTATTTGCGGTGGTCGCGGAATATGAAGGAGAGGTAGTTGGCCTGGCTCATTACCTGTTTCACCGCAGCACCACCAGGCTTGGCCCGGTCTGCTACCTGCAAGATCTTTTCACGGCCCCGACGCGGCGCAAGCTCGGAATTGGCAAGGCCCTCATCAACAACGTCTACAAGCAAGCCACGCTGGCTGGCGCGAGTCGTGTCTACTGGCAAACACAAGCAACCAATGAGGCCGGCCGCGCGCTCTACGACAAGTTGGCCAGGCATGCCGGGTTTATCGTTTACAGCCATGAGCTGTAGCCTGCTGCGGCCATCCAGGTGAAATGAGGCGGCAGCTTGTGGGCGACTTGCTGCTAGCGCAGAACGGTCAGAATCCGACGCTCGAACAAGTCGAACTATGACATTACGTTATAAATTTTGCGCCGGATAACCGAAATGCGCTTTCCTATGGCAGTTCGGACAAATTCCTATTGCATTTTCCACAGTGTCGTCACCGCCGTTGGCTAATGGAATTCTGTGATGCACCTCAAGATAGGGAGATCCATCCGATTGACGAATGAATGGCGCGGCCTGGCGACATTCTTCGCATCTTCCCGCTGCGCGTTCCAGCACCTCTGCCACCACATCCGGATTTCTCTTGAAAATCGAGGATATAACCAATATTTTTGTCGGCTTTTTGGGTGCTGCCGCCAGTCTTGCTAGGCGTTGCTCCCTGGGTGATTTCTGAGCTGCTCGCGTTTGTTCATCAAATAATTTGGCTGCGAAACCAGCATCCTCTAACACCCCAGACTCTGTTGTATTTCTCTCTAATTCGAACCATTTGGAGCCGTCGGACTCGCGAATGATATTTCGATAGCTGAATACACCCTGATAGGTAAAGGGACCAGTATCGCTCTTCCTTACGAATGTAAGAATCGGTATTTTTTTGTTGTTAAGTATCGAGGCATTTGCCTTGAAATGTTCACCGAAATCCTCGCCAATACTCTTCAGGTAATACTTGAGTCTGACTGGCTCTTCTAACCATGCATTGGGATAACGTCCACCGGATAACGTGGCCTTGATAACTACTGCTGATGGTTGTCCCCCAGTGTCCAAAACGAACATACCTCCTGCCCGCGTGTCATAGTTTCGTGAAAAGATGAGTATTTGGTATGCGCTGTATTGATCGCCGACGATGAAATCAGTGGGACGTGTGCAGTCATTGGCCCAAAGAGAGAATTTTTTCTCGAATTCATTCGATATGTCTTCAAACGTCTTCAATCCGTGATCATGGATAGCTTTATATGTTGGATCATCATTTACAACCTTGAAGCGCTTAAGGTAGGCAATAAGGTCACCAACTCGTTCGAAGTTGTCAAGCCAGATATTGGAGCTCTTGACCTTGCGTTTTATCTCGTCTGACAATAAGGGATGAAGCAGCGCAGGCGTTTGGACTTGGCTACGAATATATTCACGAGCTTGGTTAATAGGCGTCATTACTTATTTAAATAGAAGGTGGAACTGAGCTCCTCACATTATGCAAATGTAACCTGCTTTTGGTTGTTGGCAGCCCTGAATTTCTCGCTTAGAAAGTAGCACGGGGTGTGCTACGCTCACTCTCGGTCAGGAAACGTAGTTGATTTGGTCAGTGCGTAGGTGAAACGCTCGCCCAAGCATCATGGTGACTAAGTCGCTTGTATGGATGACGCTGAATCGCGATCGGGCGTTGGAAGAGTCTAAGCGTCAGCCCAGGCAGCAGGCTGGCCAGGTGCTCTAGGACGTCGTTGGTCAGTGCTGTTAACGTATCTTTGCTCGTTTGCGGCCGATTCAGTTTTGATCATCAAGCAGAGTTGGGTGCCAGTAAATATAGAAATTTCCAGGGGAGTTTTCTGGGGAGTTTAGGGGGCGCGACGGGAATTGAAATGATGGCGCTCAGAGGGAGATAGCCCCGTTGGCCCCCCTTAAACCCCGGTTTGATCGGTTCGATTCCCATCGTCAGATGTAGATCTCATTAGAAATGAAGACCTATCGCAATTTTTACTGAGACCAGGAATTTGGCCCAATGAAAGATCTGGTTTAACCACTCTTTGAGTGTCTTGATTTACTTGCAGTCCACGCTCGAAGGGCAACGATTTCGAGTGCAACATCTGACGGGCTACATGCGTAGGGGTCGTACCAGTTATTCGCAGCGGCAATTGCACCGAAGCAGGGGGACTGGCGCATTGGCAAACCCAGGCTGAATCTGATATCTGCAACTCCAGGAGACAGAATCTTTCAGGCCTGATGCCATCCGCGTTTGCTGCCGGTGCGGGCCTTGTATGACCCGTTAGGCAGATCACAGTCATCAATTCATGCTGTCCGATATTCACGGTGAATTTGCCTTGCGACGCTTTTCTATAAAGCGGTGGACGCTATCAAAATTGATTCTTCACTTATTGCATTCGCTATCTATTGAGCAGGAATGTGGTCACCACGGTCATGTCGAATCTGCAGCAGTCCATGCAGTGCGCTTCTGATGCATCACAAATACCTGGGCCGATGGCTGGTTGCCGATGGGCGCACCAAAAGCGGCTTGGCGAGATGGCTGCAGTTGTTTGAGGAAAGACGGCCTTACACATTGAAAACCCGCAAGATATCGAAGCGACTAGACTCAGACAAATGAAGAAACTGTTTGGAGTCTCTGCACTCGTATTGCTTTTGTCGGGCTGCTATGCAGCAGGCCCTGGATACAGCTACGGGTATGGCGATACCTATATCTATCAGCCTTACGGCGGCTCGTACTACTACGGGCGGCCAGCATACAGGCCTGGGTACCACCATCATCATCACGTGCATCGTCCACCTGTCCATAGGCCTCACCCAGGTCATGGCGGACATGGAAATCATCGTCCTCCACATGGCGGGCATAGGCCGGGTGGAGGCCATGGGCATCGCTGAGCTGCATGTACCAGGGGAATGAGCGAAGACTGGAAAATTGATGTTGCAGCAGCATGCCAGTTAAGGAGTCAACTGCGGATCGGTGACTTGGGCAGTTGAGAGTCTTCGGCATCTGGCAGGCTATATTTTTGACTTAGGCAGGAATGCCGGCCCCTGTTCCTTCTTGGCTTTCGGTCCGGGATCTACTTGCGCAGATGTGCTTGTCAAAGTCGTTCGCCGCATGCCTGTGGCGCTCGAGGACATCTAAAAGCCCGCCTTGGCGGGCTTTGTTGTGAATGGACGGGCTAGCGTTTTTTCCTCAGAGGTTTCCGCCCGAAATTTCAATCAGACTGCCCGTGGTGTAGGGGGACTCATCCGACATCAGCCAGACGATTGCATTCGCAACCTCCAGGGCGCTTCCTCCACGCCGCATGGGAACTCGGGGCGCCAGGTGTTGAACCCTGTCCGGCAGTCCCCCGCTGGCATGAATATCCGTTTCGATGAGGCCAGGGCGGACTGCGTTCACGCGGATGCCTTCCGCAGCCACTTCCTTGGCCAGTCCCAGAGTCATGACATCCATGGCTCCTTTGGACGCTGCATAGTCCACATACTGGCCTGGCGCGCCCAGTCTTGCAGCGATACTGGACACATTCACAATCGCTCCGCCATGACCGCCGCGTGCCGTGCTCATCCGAAGCACGGCCTCGCGGGCACACAGAAAAGCACCGATGGTGTTGATGCGAAACATCCGCTCCAGACGCTCAAGGCTGAATTCCGCCACCGTCTGTGCCGTGTCCACGATGCCCGCGTTGTTGACCAGTGCATCCAAGCGCCCGAACTGCACATCCGCCACTGCAAAAAGGCGTCGAATCTGTTCTTCGCACGCCATGTCGGCCTGAATGGCCATGGCATGCCTACCCATGTCGGTGATTTGCGAGACAACCGCCTCGGCAGCTGCTTGGTCCGTATGGAAGCTGAGCAGCACATCCCAGCCGGCCGTTGCAGCTTGTATGGCGGTGGCTGCACCAATACCTCGGCTGCCACCGGTGATGAGCACAACTTTGTTTTTCATGGGTCTCCTGAAGGGTGCATGGGATTCGGCTGAAAGTCCGGGCATGGGCAGCACAGCTTCCGACCCATCTTATCGCTGCATTTCTTGTTGGCGCCCAGGTTTGGCAGGGTCTACCTGCTCATATTCCTGTATCTCAAGGCAACAAAAAACCACCTGTCGAGGTGGTCGAGAACCCATCGCAATAGGAGTTTGATGCGCCCGGCTACCAATACCGGTAGTTGTGGCGCTCGCGCAGCAGCCTCTCTTGCTCCTGCTTTTTTTCCATTGCTGTGGGCTCTTGCTGTTCTAGTTGTGGCGGTGTGGGGAAATCCTTGTCCATGGAGAACAGCTCCTTGGTGGTCTCCCAGAACTTCTGGATTGGCGGGGGAATACGGCTATCTGGCATATAGACCTCCAGTCCTGGATGACGAATCAGGATCGATCGTCAAGGAGCACAGTACTCTTTTTAATAACCCTAAATGCTCTCCAATAAGTAAAACGTCAGCTTCGATGCTGGTGCTATCTCGGAGCGTGCTCGCCAGACGGTTTTCAAAAAGCCGGACCCTGCTTGAGTCGGCTGCCTTAGCTCAGAAAGCCAATCTTCATGCAGGTACCGCTGCTTCTTTCCATTGCCAAAGTCAACCTGGTGGATGCATGGCGACTGCTTGCAAAGCCGACTGCGGACATCGCGTCTGAGATGAGAGTCACGCTGTTGTCTCATCCAACTGATAAAGGCCGCAGCGCTCGGGCGAGTGCACAGGCGACGCAGGAGAAAACGGGCTAGCATGCAAGGCACAACAAGGGAGTGGCCATGGAAAGGTATCGGTTCAATGTGTTCGGCGATATCGTGCTCATAGAGCGCAGAGACTCCGCATGGCGCTGTTTTGCCGTTGGAGCCGATGGCAAGCTTGGCTTTGTGGATCTGGCCGTTCCTTCCGAGGTCTCTTACGCGGAGTTGCCTCAGTATCTCTACGACATCTTTCACGAGAGCGCCGCATCGTCCGATGGCGATATCTTCGAGATAGTCTGAGCCTCCTGGTATCCCTGCAGCCGCTTGCGGAAGGTCTGCAGCGAGGGCCTGGGCACTGGCTCCAGTGCGCTGCAGCTTGTTCAGCGCTCACATGGGCGCAGGTCTTGTCTCCGCTGCATTTGGGTCAGACATCGGAAGGCGTTTAGAGATCTTTCCATGGCGGATGAAGTATAGAGAAGCCGGGCTCCGGCTATGCTGGCTTCGGATATTCGCTGAGGCACTAGCGCCTTGGGTTGGTCTCGCTTCGCCTGACAGCGCAGGGGACGAGCAGCCCGTTTAAACCGCATACAGGAGATGCCCATCATGACGTTTCAAAAGAATCCGCTCAAGGAAGCGGAACCCAAGCCGGAACCGGTTGATCCTCCCGATGAACAACCGCCTGCAGAGTTGCCGGCCGACCCCATAGATCGGCCGAATGTATAAAGGCTTCAGTCAGCGATGCCTTGACTGACTCCGTTTGTTGACCCAATAGCGGCTTGAGTGCTTCTACCTTGGTATCGCGAGCGTGGTTGCTATGCTCAGTCATCAAAACTGATTGGGCATTCCCCGGAGCTGATTCAAGCCCATCTACAGCCAGCGTCGGACCTGTTGGCGATAGGTATCGAAGGACGCTCCAAATTGTGCTTGCAGAGCTTCTTCTTCCGGCCGAATCTGAAAGCGCTGCAAATAAGCCATGAATAGCGGCACAAGAAGCAGTGCTGACAACTTGCCCAACCCTGTGGCGAAGCCAAGCAGCAGCAGCGCAAAGCCCAGGTACATCGGATTGCGCGTCATACGATAGACCCCGCTGACGACCAGTGAGGTCGACGCTGCAGGAGTTGTGGGGTTTACCGTGGTTTGGGCGCGCTGAAACGCTCCTACGCCGGCTATGCAGAAGGCGCCGCCCAATATCGCCAGCAATGAGGCCACCATCCTGTAGGCGGGGAATTTGGTGACCAGGATATCTGGCAGAAGCCACATGGCTGCGGCAAATACTGCGAACAGTGCCACAGGCGGCACTCGCAGCGCGAGCAAAGAGGAATCAGTTTGCGAGCGGGATTGGAAAGTCATGTGTTCAAGGCTAAAGCTTGAAGTGACTTGATGGTCAACAATGTCTTTGAGGATGGTGCGGTGGTGCGCGCAGGCGCAGGCCGTTGATCGCCAGCCGGCTTGGTTGGCCCTGACAGTGCGCAGGTGTTACATCTTTTCGGGCTTCTTACGCCCGCTCCATCATCGCCAGATCTGGGTAGGTGGTGAGCCCCAACGGGTGAACCGTCTGTTTGGCAGAAGTGACCATATAAGGTGATTTCCTGGCCGCGGGCATGAAAGTCACAGGATGTGAGTTTTGAAAGAAGAGGGCAGATTCCGAGAAGCGACGTGGCCTAGCATGGACCTATGTTCCATGAAAGGAGGTCGGTCATGAAATCTCTCAATGCCTTTGTATTGCTCGCCGTTGTGACGGCTCTCAGTGCCTGTGAAAAAGCGCCACAACCAGAACTTCAATCGAGGCCGCCAGCAACAGAAGGAATGCCTGCACCGCATCCAGCCCCGGGGTCACAAGTTCCTGTTCCCGAGCCATCGCCTGCAAATCCCAATCCACGTCCATAACCTTTGTGATGTGGGCTGTGAGAAGGTCCATATCGTTGCAGCAAGACATCGGGTTTGGCCCCATGTCTTGCTGCATATCAAGGCCCGACGACAACTAGCTATCAAGTGGGGAGATGCCGGAAGCAATGGCACCGCCGATACATGAAATATGGAGAGCAGCCTCCGATAACTATTTCAGGAGCTGGTTCAGCGATGAGAACCTTGGCGATGGAGCATTGCCTGCTTCTCAGGGAGCAGGCAATGCTCCACGCCGGATATCCAAAGGGATTCACCTGTTTGCCGCAAACAACGAGAAAGACCTGCTCATTGAAGCGCATTGATAGTGGCGCATTTCTTGGCCGTAAGCCAGGCTTGCGATATGCCGGTGTAGCTGCATGCTCCGTTTGCGGCTGATTTTTGCTGCGCGTCTTTTGGGGATGTAGAGTCGCAGCGGATGTGGGCATGGGCTTGTCCATTGCTCGGCCCGCCTGGCTCGCGAGTGCCTGCTTTGCGTTTGGCTTACCGATAAAGCGTATATTTGCCTGGAGACAAGCTGATGAGGGCGCTGCCCCAAGGCTAGCGCTGGGCTGTCGAAGTCAGAGTCATTCCCTCCAGCTTGCTGCTTACTGCCTGCTGGTGACTATTGAGCTGGGTTGGAGAATAACGATGCAAAAGACATTTCTCGCCATCGATACCAACTCCTGGATACTGCTGGTCAGTATTTTTGCGTTGCTCAGCCTCGCGGCTTTTCTGGGCAAGTTCACCTGGAACAAGAGGTTCAAACATGATGCCGTCGCCGAAGATGAACTCAAGATCGTCCTGGGCGCGACCTTGTCATTGTTTGGTCTGCTGATCGGCTTCATTCTGTCGTTCGCGATTGGCGGCTACAACATGCGCGTGGCGGCCGAAGAAAACGAAGCCATCGCAATCGGCAATGCTTTTCAGCGCACCAGCCTGTTGAAGGACAGTCATCAGCAGCAGGCGAAGGCCTTGCTGCAAGACTATTTGAGCCTGCGCACACAATTCTTTGAGACCATGAATGAAGACCGGCGGGCGGAAATCCGTAGGGAGTCCATTCGCATGCAGACCCGGATGTGGACGCTGGTAAGCAAGATTGCCACAGCCAACCCCGACCCGGTCATAGCGACAGCCTTGAATGCCTGCAACGACCTTTATATCGCGCAGCAGAAAACGATGGCCAGCTGGCGCCATCACATTCCAGGTGCGGCCTGGTTTCTGCTCATCATCTTCGGGGTCTGTTCGAACTTTCTTATCGGCTACAACATCCGTGGCCAAAATCGTCGCAGCTCTCTGATTTTCATCGTCCCGTTCGTCACGGCCCTGGCTCTTTTCCTCATTGCCGAGATCGATGTGCCTGGTAAAGGCCTGATCCACGTGTCGCCGGACAATCTCACCATCCTGCGCGAAACGCTTTCCGATGGCGGGTTGATATCTTGATTGCTGCATGCTCACTGGCCCCGTATGCGGTTCCTGTCGGCAGCGTCTTGACCCTCAGGTTTCTGAATGGCAGAGCTTGCTCGCCGGCTGGCTGCGCTGGTCGAACTGGTTCGCTGCGGTTTGAGAGGTCACAGCTTAACGAGCCTGCTTCATGAAAAGCCTACGCGGTATGGAGCCCGGGGCTATACGGGCGATCATCGAATTTATGAGCATGTAGCGCAAAGCCTATATGTATTTGAAAGCAGTTTTATATCAAGATCGTTGCATGACTTGCGCTATCTGCTTCGGTTTCAGTAGCATGCAGCTGCTTTACTTATTGCGCTGCTGAGATGCCGCGCCAATGACTACCGTGCAGGGCGAGAATTGCTCCAACGCTTTTGACAAAAAATCGGTGGCGATGCACTCCGGCTGTTGCAGAGAAAGACCATCCAGCGATGGCCATTTTGCGATGATGCTGCCAGTGTGATTGACTGCGGTGCGCCTGTGGCGGTGTGTTGCGATCAAGGTGAATCAGGGCCGGCCCAGGCTTTTGATGCTGCTTGATGGTGGTTGGTTTGGGGTTCAACAAGCAAGGAAGTTCGTCATGAAAGTGATGCTGGCCATTTCATTGACCGCTATTGCTCTGGTGGGCTGCAATGCCTCCCAGCCGCCTGTGCAAAGTGCTGCCGGGGACAAGTCGGCGGGCGTTTCAGCCACCAGGGTGGTCAACTTTGTGGGGCCCATGGATTTGACGATCAGGCTGCAGTCTTCGGATAATTTTGAGACCGCCGTGATGACGGACAACGCCGATCGTTCGTTCAACATGACCCGTGTGCCGGCGGCTAGCGGCTTGCGCATGTCGGATGGCAAGAGTACGTTCATCCATTTCAAGAATGGCGAAGGTATTGTGGAGTTTGTGAAGGATCGCCCCATCCGGATCAAGGAGTTCGCAAAATAATCGGCCTGCCGATTCGATGGCAAGTTCATGGCGACATGGGTATTTTTTATGAGCCAGAGTCAGGCGAAGCCGCATTGCCATGCTGCGGCTATTTTTTTTGGGGTGCTGCCATGCGCCAGTCTTTCCTGCTTCGGCATGGCGCACCAAAGTACTGCACGGCGCTGTGGCCTTCGTGGCGCGAATCGCCTCGCCATGGGCCTGCTGCAGCTTTCCGTGACTATGTTCGTGCTGCTCGCACAGATGTTGTGGGTAGGTGTCTGGAAGGTTCTTCATCTATTTGCGGTGCTCCTTCATCCAGCTCTCGACCTCCGAGGGGCTGGGTGGTGAGAGCGGCAGGTTCCAGACAGTGCCAGCCCGCAACAAAAAAGCCCGCAGATTACGGGCTTTGATGAGGGGCAGCTAAAGCTTGCCTGTCAGTTCACGACAGTGCGTTATTCCCACTCGATGGTCGCTGGCGGCTTGGTGCTCACGTCGTAGGTAACACGGTTGATGCCGCGCACTTCGTTGATGATGCGGCCTGACACCTTCTTGAGCAGGCCGTAGGGCAGCTCCGCCCAGTCGGCGGTCATGAAGTCGCTGGTGACCACGGCGCGCAGGGCCACGACGTAGTCGTAGGTGCGGCCGTCGCCCATCACGCCCACGCTCTTGACGGGCAGGAACACGGTGAAGGCCTGGCTGGTCAGGTCGTACCAGCTCTTGCCAGAGGCCTCGTCGATCCAGTTGTTCAGTTCTTCGATGAAGATGGCGTCGGCGCGGCGCAGCAGGTCCGCGTATTCCTTCTTCACTTCGCCCAGAATGCGGACACCCAGGCCGGGGCCGGGGAAGGGGTGACGGTAGACCATGCCGCGGGGCAGGCCCAGGGCCACGCCCAGCTCGCGCACTTCGTCCTTGAACAGGTCGCGCAGAGGCTCCAGCAGCTTCAGGCCCAGTTGCTCGGGCAGGCCGCCGACGTTGTGGTGGCTCTTGATGGTGACAGCCTTCTTGCTCTTGGCGCCGCCCGACTCGATCACGTCGGGGTAGATGGTGCCCTGGGCCAGGAAGGTGGCTCCCTTGGAGCCGGCGTTGGCAGCCTTGAGCTTCTCGGCCTCGGCCTTGAATACATCCACGAACAGACGGCCGATGATCTTGCGCTTTTGCTCGGGCTCGGACACGCCGGCCAGCTCGCCCAGGAACAAGTCGGAAGCATCGACGCGCACCACCTTGGCGTGCAGCTTGCCTTCGAACATGTCCATGACCATATCGCCTTCGTTCAGGCGCAGCAGGCCGTGATCGACGAACACGCAGGTCAGTTGGTCGCCGATGGCGCGGTGGATCAGGGCTGCAGCCACGGACGAATCCACGCCGCCGGACAGGCCCAGGATCACTTCTTCGTCGCCCACCTGCTCGCGGATCTTGGCCACGGCTTCTTCGATGTAGTCGCCCATGATCCAGTCGGCTTGCGTGCCGCAGATGTCGAGCACAAAGCGGTTGAGCAGTGCCTGGCCCTGCACGGTGTGCGTGACCTCGGGGTGGAACTGCACGGCGTAGTAGCGACGTGCCTCGTCGGCCATGCCGGCGATGGGGCAGGATGGCGTGGAGGCCATGACCTTGAAGCCGGGAGGCAGTTCGGTGACCTTGTCGCCGTGGCTCATCCAGACCTTGAGCATGCCGTGGCCTTCGGCAGTGGCGAAGTCTTCGATACCTTCCAGCAGCTTGGTGTGGCCATGGGCGCGCACTTCGGCGTAACCGAATTCACGGGTGTTGGAGCCTTCGACCTTGCCGCCCAGCTGGGTAGCCATGGTCTGCATGCCGTAGCAAATGCCCAGAACGGGCAGGTTCAGCTCGAACACGGCGTCGGGAGCGCGGTCATCCACTTCGTAGACGGAGGCATGGCTGCCCGACAGGATAATGCCCTTGAGCTTGCCATCGGCGGCAAACTCGCGCACCCAGTCGCTGCTCACATCGCAGGGGTGGACTTCGCAGTAGACATTGGCTTCGCGCACGCGGCGAGCAATCAGCTGCGTGACCTGGGAGCCGAAGTCCAGAATAAGAATCTTGTCGTGTTGCATGGTGATCAAGGGCAAGAGGGTGGCAAAAAGGGATTAGAAATCTTCGGGAGCCCAGACGGTGACGCCGCTTTTGCGGGCGGCCGCCATCTGGGCTGCGTCGAATGTGGCCAGCGGCAGGCGCAGCGATTGCGCCAGCCACAGGTAGGCGGCATCGTAGGTGGGCAGGCCTGTGTCCAGCGCCACATCCAGTACGGCCTTGTGCTGTGCAGGCGCCAGATCGTGCAGCTCCACGCGATGGCGAATGGCTTCCAGCACGCCCCACAAGCCTTCGACCGAAGTCTGTGGGATACGTCCATTATTCACGCCCGATGCAATCAGGTTGCCGCATTCCCACTGCCAGAGGTTGGGGGCTTGGGGATCCACCTCATCGCGGCGGATGCGGGTGTACAGGCGCCGGGTGTGTTCGCTGGCGCTGTCAGGCAGCAGCCAGGCGGCGGTAACGGAGGCATCAAGCACAAAAGCGGTGGCGCTCATGCCTGGCTCCGTCCGGTGTGGCGCAGGCCGGCGATGCTGTCAGCAGCGCTCGTTGCAGCGGCTGGCGCTTTCACCGTCTGTTGCAGAGCCGAGATCTGCTCCAGCTCGCGCGCAATCTGCTCATCGGTGATCACGGGCTTGCGGCGCATGGGCAACATGCGCACGACTTCTTTGCCGTGGCGCGTGATGCGCACTTCCTCGCCTTGCTCGACCATTTCGACCAGGGCGGAAAAGCGGCTTTTGGCTTCGTAGATACCGATAGATTGCATGGTGGAAAACAAAAAATCTGGCTAGAACCAGTAGTTCAGGCCAGATTTTAGCATTCTGACCAGATTTTTCAATCTGGTCAGATTTCAAGGGGCTTGCTTAGTCAGCGCGGTAGTTGGGCGCTTCCTTGGTGATCTGCACGTCATGCACGTGAGATTCGCGGATGCCGGCTGCAGTGATTTCCACAAACTCGGCCTTTTCGTTCATCTCGCTGATCGTGGCGCAACCGCAGTAGCCCATGGAGGCACGCACGCCGCCGGCCATCTGATAGACGATGGAGACCATGGAGCCCTTGTAGGGCACGCGGCCTTCGATGCCTTCGGGAACCAGCTTGTCGGCATTGGGGTTGCCGGTGGACGATTCCTGGAAGTAGCGGTCGGCCGAGCCTTGCTGCATGGCACCAATGGAGCCCATGCCGCGGTAGCTCTTGTACGAGCGACCCTGGTACAGAATCACTTCGCCGGGAGCTTCTTCGGTACCGGCAAACATGCCGCCCATCATGATGGTGGAGGCACCTGCGGCCAGGGCCTTGGAGATGTCGCCGGAGAAGCGGATGCCGCCGTCGCCGATCAGGGGCACGCCAGTGCCCTTCAGGGCGTCGGCCACATTGGAGATGGCCATGATTTGGGGCACGCCCACACCTGCCACGATACGGGTGGTGCAGATGGAGCCGGGGCCGATACCGACCTTGACCGCGTCAGCGCCGGCTTCCACCAGTGCCAGGGCGGCAGCGCCGGTGGCGATGTTGCCGCCGATCACGTCCACCTGCGGGTAGTTCTGCTTGACCCAGCGCACGCGGTCGATCACGCCCTTGGAGTGACCGTGGGCCGTGTCCACCACGATGGCGTCCACGCCGGCCTTGACCAGCAGTTCCACACGCTCTTCGGTGCCAGCGCCCACGCCGACGGCAGCGGCCACGCGCAGGCGGCCCGATGCGTCACGCGCGGCATTGGGGAAGGTGGTTTGCTTGGTGATGTCCTTGACGGTGATCAGACCCTTGAGTTCGAAGGCGTCGTTCACCACCAGAATACGTTCGAGCTTGTGCTTGTTCAGCAAGGCCTTGGCTTCGGCGGGGCTGGTGCCGTCTTTTTCATTGACGGTAATCAGCTTCTCGCGGGGCGTCATGATCTGGCTGACCTTGACGTCGTAGCGGGTCTCGAAGCGCAGATCGCGGCTGGTCACGATGCCGACGACCTTGCCGCCGTCGCACACGGGGAAGCCCGAAATGCCGCGCTCTTCCGACAGCTGCAGCACTTGCAGCACGGTGTGCTCGGGGGTGATGACCACAGGGTCGTGCACCACACCGGATTCGTGGCGCTTGACCTTGGACACTTCAGCGGCTTGCTGCTCGGCTGTCATGTTCTTGTGGATCACGCCGATACCGCCTTCTTGCGCAATGGCGATGGCCAGACGCGCTTCGGTCACCGTGTCCATGGCGGCAGACACCAGGGGCAGGTTCAAGCGGATATTGCGAGTGAATTGGGTGGCGAGAGAAACGTCCTTGGGCAGGACTTCGGAGTAGGCGGGAACGAGCAGGACGTCGTCAAAGGTCAGTGCTTTTCCGAGAAGGCGCATGTGATGGCTCCAAAAGAAAGATTGTACCTGTGACTTGCCGCACAATGTGGGCTCGTGAGCCAGAATCCCCAACGCCTGTCCAAGACTTATTGACTCCATGCACGCCATCAAGTTCGCTTTGTTCGCAGCCATAGCCTGTTGCACGGTACCCGCCATTGCCCAGTGGCAATGGATAGATGGTCAGGGGCGCAAGGTGTTCAGCGACCGGGCGCCGCCTGCGGATATCCCGGCCAAGAATATCTTGCGCAGCCCCGGTGGCGCAAAGCCTGCGGCGCCTGTGGCCGTGCCTGAAGCCAGTGCAGCTGCGGCCAAGCCTTCGGCGGACAAGGGCGTAGACAAGGGGCTGGAAGAGCAGAAACGCAAGCAGCAGGAGCAGGAGAGCGCCAAGGCCCAGGCCGACAAGCTGCAAAAGGAAAAGCAGCGCCAGGACAACTGCAACCGCGCCAAGCAGGCCAGGGCAACCCTGGCCTCGGGCCGCATGCTCTCGCATGTGAATGCCAACGGCGAGCGCGGCTTCATGGACGAGGCCACGCGCGATGCCGAGATCAAGCGAGCCGATGCCGTGATCGCTTCCGATTGCGGACCCATGGCAGAGCCGGCGCAATAGTCGCCAGAGTCTTCGCCGAAATCTGGATAAAAAAGCGCCTTCTGAAGGCGCTTTTTTTGTCCTGCTGGCTGTTGGTTAGTAGCCGGCCTTGGCTCCGTCCCTCTGACGTTTGAAAAGTCCGGCGCTGCGCGCGCCCTGGCGGGCAAAGCGTTCGCGTCTGGCGACCTTGGGGTCTACGGTCAGCGGGCGATAGACCTCCAGGCGATTGCCATGCTGGAGCACCTGGTCCGCGGTCGCAGTCTTGCCCCAGATACCAACCATGCCAGCCGAGGCTTCGGGCAGTTGCACAGCCGGCAATGCTGCTGCTGAAGCGGTCACTGCGTCCAGCGCTTGCTGGACGGTGCTGCCTGCTGGAAGCTGCAACAAGGTTTCCTGCACGGTACCGGAGCAGGGCGAAATGCAGACCGTGATGTCGATCAGCGTGGGGAGCGCATCAGCCATAGATCTGCTCGGCACGCTTGATGAATGCGTCGACCATGGAGCCTGCGATGCGGTCAAAGACCGGACCGATGATGGCGGCCACTGCGCCGTTCTCGAAGCCGTAGTCGAGTTGCAGCTCGACCTTGCAGGCGCGCTGCGTGCCGTCGCCCACGGGGTGAAAGCGCCAGTGGCCCTCAAGACGCGAGAAAGGTCCCTTGACCAGGCGCATGCTGACCTGCTTGCCGCCGTTGTCCATGGTACTGTTCGTGTTGCGCGTCACGAAAGACTTGCGCAGTCCGCTGAACGCAATGCCCACCTCGGCAGTCATGCCGGTGCCGTCCTGCTCCAGAATCTTGGCATGATCGCACCAGGGCAGAAAGTCGGCATAGTGGGCCACGTCCGTCACGAGGGCAAACATTTCTTCGGGGCTGTACCAGATCAGGACGGACTTGTTGACGTTTTTCATGAACAAAGAGCAATCAGCAGGGCGCAAGAGCAGGGAATTGGTCAGGGCCAATCAACCCAGGGGCGCGATGCGAAACTAAAATCATCGCTCAGAGGCGAGACGGCAATCCAGTATTGTAGGGAGAGCTTTCATCTCCGGTCCGCCTGCAACTAATATTCCATGGCCAAGAAACCAGAAACATCGTCGCGCATTGCCGACAATAAAAAAGCAGCTTTCAACTATTTCTTCGAGGAACGCCACGAGGCCGGCATGGTGCTGCACGGCTGGGAGGTCAAGGCCTTGCGCAGCGGCAAGGTGCAGCTCACCGATGGCTACGTGCTGATCAAGGACGGCGAGCTGTTCCTGCTGGGCTGCCAGATCAACCCGCTCAAGACCGCTTCCACCCACGTCAATCCCGACTCGGCGCGGATCAAGAAGCTGCTCTTGAAAAAGGACGAGATCAAGCGCCTTGTCGGCAAGGTCGAGCAAAAGGGCTACACCCTGGTACCCATCAATCTGCATTGGAAGAACGGTTACGTGAAATGCGAGATTGCCCTGGCCAAGGGCAAGGCCGAGCATGACAAACGCGACGTGATCAAGGACCGCGAGGGCAAGCGCGAGGTGGAGCGCGCCATGAAGAACCGCAACCGTTGACCTGCCGCGCCTGGATCGACTGCCCGGACTGACACAGCTCTGACATCAAGGCCCGCTATGTTGGGCCTTGCTTTACTGACATATCGCAGCAAGGAGTTTGGTCATGGGCACTTGGTCGCACGGCAATTTCGATAACGACACCGCATTGGACTGGCTGGCCGATATCACGGGCCAGCTCATCGATGAAATTGCCGAGGCCCTGGACTCGCCCGAGGCCTTGCAGGCGGGCGAGCCCGAGTCCGATCTGGTTCCCTGCCGGATCGAGCTGCTGTGCGCCATGGCCGAGGGCGGCATGCATCCGCTGTGGCCGGATCTGCAGACGCTGGAGCAATGGAAAGCCACTTATCTGCAGGCCTGGGATCAGAGCATCGACGAACTGGAGCCGGAAGAGGGCTACAAGCAGGATCGTCGCGTTGCAATCATCGAGACCTTCGACCGCATGATCGCTCTGGCCGCTGCAGAAGAGGAAGAGGGCGCGGGCGAAGACTGGGGCGAAGAGTAAGTCTCTCGGTCACGTAGGACGCATGCCCGGAGCCCGGGCTTGCCCCGTCGCAGCTGCTTCAGGGGTTTTCGCCGTAGCGGGTCTTGAAGTCGAATTCGAGGCGTTCGCAGTCTTCGGGGGACCTGAACTCCTGGGTCTTGCGCTCGGCCTCAGGCTTGGCCGTCTGCTTCCAGCAGATCTTGATGGTTTCAGCCTCCGTCCAGCGCTGCTTGCTGAGCGGATCGTCCATGAACTGGCCGACAAGCATGAGCGCGCCAAAGATGACCACGGGCAGGGCGATGAGCCAGACCACCAGGCGGTTTTTGGCTGGGGCATCGGGTTTGGAAGTCTCGGTTTTTGGGGTATCGCTCATAGTGGCTGCCGATTATCCGCAAGCCGATGATGAAGACATTAATGCAACGCATGAAAATTCGTGATCGCTGTTATCGGCACAAGGCAGCGCGGGTATGTAGTCGCAAACCTATAATGTTCGGCTGATTTGCCTGTCTGCGCAGCTCCTGAAAAAGCAGCGCCGGGCCGTACTGATCGCAGGCGTCATGCTGGCGTCTTCATACCAAACACCATGAGTACACCCACTTTTTCCGTTGCGGACATCCGCAAGACGTTCCTGGATTTCTACGCTTCCAAGGGCCACACCGTTGTCGCGTCCAGCTCGCTGGTTCCCGGCAACGACCCCACGCTGATGTTCACCAACTCCGGCATGGTGCAGTTCAAGGATGTGTTCCTGGGCACGGACAAGCGCCCCTACAACCGTGCAACATCGGTGCAGGCCTGCCTGCGCGCTGGCGGCAAGCACAACGACCTGGAAAACGTGGGCTACACCGCGCGCCATCACACGTTCTTCGAAATGCTGGGCAACTGGTCCTTCGGCGACTACTTCAAGAAGGAGTCCATCGAGTGGGGCTGGGAGTTGCTGACCAAGGTCTTCGGCCTGCCTGCCGAGAAGCTGCTGGCCACGGTCTATCACGAAGACGACGAGGCCTATGACATCTGGAAGAACGTCATCGGCCTGCCCGCCGAGCGCATCATCCGCATCGGTGACAACAAGGGCGGCAAGTACAAGAGCGACAACTTCTGGATGATGGCCGACACCGGCCCCTGCGGCCCCTGCTCGGAAATCTTCTACGACCACGGCGAGCATATTGCCGGCGGCCCTCCCGGCAGCCCGGAAGAAGACGGCGACCGCTTCATCGAGATCTGGAACCACGTGTTCATGCAGTTCGACATGAAGGAAGACGGCTCCGTGGTGAAGCTGCCTGCACCCTGCGTGGACACCGGCATGGGCCTGGAGCGTCTGGCGGCCATCCTGCAGCATGTGCACAGCAACTACGAGATCGACCTGTTCCAGGCGCTGATCAAGGCTGCCGGCCGCGAAACCCACACCGAAGATCTGAGCACTCCTTCGCTGAAGGTGATTGCCGACCATATCCGCGCGACCTCTTTCCTGGTGTCCGACGGCGTGATTCCTTCCAACGAAGGCCGTGGCTATGTGCAGCGCCGCATCATCCGCCGCGCCATCCGTCACGGCTACAAGCTGGGTCAGAAGACTCCCTTCTTCCACAAGCTGGTGGCCGACCTGGTGGTGCAGATGGGCGATGCCTATCCCAAGCTCAAGGAGCAGGAAGCGCATATCACCAGCGTGCTCAAGGCCGAGGAAGAGCGTTTCTTCGAGACCCTGGCCAACGGCATGGAAATCCTGGACAGCGCGCTGGCCGGCGATGTGAAGGTGCTGCCCGGCGATGTGGCTTTCAAGCTGCATGACACCTACGGCTTTCCGCTGGACCTGTCCAACGACGTGGCGCGCGAGCGTGGCGTGACGGTGGACGAGGCCGGCTTCAACGCCGCCATGCAGCACCAGAAGGAAACTGCCCGTGCAGCCGGCAAGTTCAAGATGGACCGCGCGCTGGAATACACGGGGGACGCCAATGTGTTCACCGGCTACGACAAGCTGGCCGAGGCTGCCAAGATCGTCGCGCTGTACGCCGATGGCGTGAGCGTGAATGAACTCAAGGCCGGCCAAAACGGTGTCGTGGTGCTGGACACGACCCCCTTCTACGCCGAATCCGGTGGCCAGGTCGGCGACCAGGGCGTGATTGCCGCGGGCGGCAACCGCTTCGCCGTGGAAGACACGCTCAAGATCAAGGCCGATGTATTCGGTCACCACGGCGTGCTGGAAACCGGCAGCCTCAAGGTGGGCGATGCCGTTGAGGCGCAGGTGGATACCGCTGTGCGCGCTGCGACCATGCGCAACCACTCGGTCACCCACATCATGCACAAGGCCTTGCGCGAAGTGCTGGGCGGCCATGTGCAGCAAAAGGGCTCGCTGGTCAATGCCGAGCGCACCCGTTTCGACTTTGCGCACAACGCTCCGGTGACGGCCGAGCAGATCCGCGAGATCGAAGCCCGCGTCAATGCCGAGGTGTTGGCCAACACCGCCACCGATGCGCGCGTGATGGACATCGAAAGCGCCCAGAAGACCGGCGCCATGATGCTGTTCGGCGAGAAGTACGGTGAAACCGTGCGCGTGCTGGACATCGGCTCCAGCCGCGAGCTCTGCGGCGGCACTCACGTCAGCCGTACCGGCGACATCGGCCTGTTCAAGGTGGTGGGCGAATCTGGCGTGGCCGCTGGCGTGCGCCGTATCGAAGGCATTACTGGCGAAAACGCGCTGGCCTATCTGCAGTCGCTGGAATCCACTGTGGACCAGGCAGCAGCCGCTTTCAAGGCGCCTGCTGCCGAGCTGACCAACCGCATCGGTGGCGCGCTGGATCAGATCAAGGCGCTGGAAAAGGAAATTGCAGCTCTGAAGGGCAAGCTGGCTTCCAGCCAGGGCGACGAGCTGGCCACGCAGGCCGCCGACGTCAATGGCGTCAAGGTGCTGGCCGCCAAGCTCGAAGGTGCGGATGCCAAGACCTTGCGTGACACCATGGACAAGCTCAAGGACAAGCTGGGCGCGGCCGTGATCGTGCTGGCTGCCGTTGATGGCGACAAGGTGCAACTGGCCGCAGGCGTGACCAAGGCTGAAACCGCCAAGGTCAAGGCTGGCGAGCTGGTGAACTTTGTGGCCCAGCAAGTGGGCGGCAAGGGCGGTGGCAAGCCCGATATGGCCATGGCCGGCGGCACCGACGCCGCAGCCGTGCCCGCAGCGCTGGCCAGTGTGCAGGCCTGGGTGACCGAGCGCCTCTGAGCCGTGCGCCTGTAAGGCGAGCGTCAAAAGGCAGCCCAGGCTGCCTTGACCCAAAACAAAACGCTCCTCAATGAGGAGCGTTTTTTATGGCTTGGAGCGAAACCCTTGCGACTGGCGCTGACCAAGATCCGAGATGCCGAGCAAGAGCCGCCTCGCGGCGAAGGCATCGTCCCCCTTCCATAGCGCGAAGCGCGTAGAGAAAGGGGCGCCCGGCTAGGGGAAGGCGCAGAGCGCCTCAGGGGGTATTACTTTTTCCTGAACACCAGGTCCCAGACGCCGTGACCGAGGCGAATGCCGCGGTTTTCGAACTTGGTCAGCGGGCGGTAGTCTGGCTTTTCGGCGTAGTTCTCGGCCGTGTTCTGCAGCATGGGTTCTGCGTTCAGCACTTCCAGAATCTGCACCGCATAGGGCTCCCAGTCGGTGGCGCAGTGGATATAGCCACCGGGCTGGATGCGAGCAGCGAGCTTGGCGATCAGCGGGCTCTGGATCAGGCGGCGCTTGTTGTGCTTTTTCTTGTGCCAGGGATCGGGGAAGAAGATGTGCACGCCATCGATCGAGGCTTCAGGCAGCATGTTGTCGATGACTTCCACGGCATCGTGCTGGAGGATGCGGATGTTCTCGATCTCCTGCTCGCCAATGCGCTTGAGCAGCGCGCCCACGCCGGGCTCGTGCACCTCACAGCACAGGAAATTGTCGTCGGGGCGCACGCGGGCGATATGGGCCGTGGCTTCACCCATGCCGAAGCCGATCTCCAGAATCAGCTTGCCGTCGCGACCGTAGGCGGCTGCGGCGTCCAGCGGGGCCTTCTGGTATTGCAGCAGAAAGCGCGGACCCAGCTCCTCGAAAGCCTTGGCCTGGCCCGTGGTGGTGCGGCCGGCGCGGCGCACATAGCTTTTGATGGTCTTGGGATAGGCCACGCCTTCGGGCGCCTGGCCTTGGGATGCTGCGGATGCGTCAGCGGCTGGCACGTTTTCGGCCATATCGGTAGTAGGTGTTGGAATAGAAGAAGTCACGGGGCGATATTGTAGGTTTGGCGCCAGCATTGAAGCCAGAAGTCCAGCGCCAAAGGCAAGGCGCTTGCGGGGCTTTCGTTGCTGCCAGTCGTGGCCGCAGGCGCTTGTGGCAGGCCCAGCTGCTGCGCTGCAGCAGACAGCACGGCCAGCGGCTGGCTGACATCCACGGCGGGTGCGCCATGCTGTTTGGAGAGCTTTTCTCCGTTGTCCATGCAAACCAGCGGCGTGTGCAGATAGCGCGGCTGAGGCAGGCCCAGTGCGCGTTGCAGCACGAGCTGGCGCGGGGTGTTGTCTGCCAGGTCTTCGCCGCGCACCACATCGGTGATGCCTTGCTCGGCGTCGTCAACGACCACGGCCAGCTGGTAGGCCCAGAGCCCGTCCGCCCGGCGCAGCACAAAGTCGCCCACGCTGGCGAGCAGGTCTTGCTGCTGCGGGCCCAGACGCCGGTCCTGCCAGTGCAGCACAGGGCGCACGCTTTCCAGATAAGGTTGCCTTATTGCTATGCTTTGCGTAGCTGCTTGCGCTTGTTGGGTAATGGTTTTGGGTTGATTCTCTTGTAGTTCATGTACCTGCTGCTGCAGCGCAAAGCGCCAGGCCCTGGAGAGCTTGCCTTGCAGGCCATGGCGGCAGGTGCCGGGGTAGGGGCGCTCCACATGCCGCTCGTGAGCCAGCCCCTTTGCCTGCCAGGCAGCTTCGATGTCCTTGCGCGTGCAGCCGCAGGCGTAGGCCATGTTTTGCGCCTGCAGTTGCTGCAGTGCTTTTTCATAGAGAGCATGGCGCTGCGACTGCCATACCACGGGGAGATCGGAGTGCAGGCCGCAGGCGGCCAGCTGACGCAGGATTTCCTGGTCGGCGCCAGGTTGGCAGCGTGGCGGATCGATGTCTTCGATGCGAATCAGCCAGCGTCCCTGGTGGGCGCGTGCATCCAGCCAGCTGGCCAGTGCCGCGACCAGGGAACCCGCATGCAGCGGTCCGGTGGGGGAGGGGGCAAAGCGCCCGATATATGGCCCCGCACTGGGGGCACTGGTGAAGGGACGGGAGAGGGCCGCAGTCATGAGGGACGCCATCTTACGCCCCTTGCCCTGTGCGCAGCAGGCTCAGGCCAGAGCCAGGCCCATTTCGAGCCCCGAGACAAAAGCATCTTCCACGCGCAGACCTATGCACCAGTCGCCGCACAGGCCCAGGCCTACCGAGGGATCGTGGCTGAAGGGCCTGCCCAGGGGGGCCAGAGTCTGGGCATGCTGCCAGAGGTAGACGCTGGCATGGCGCGGTGCGACGCGGATGCCGGTGATCTCGCCAAAGGCTTTTTGCAGCTTGGAGAGCACGCGCGTGGCGTCGTCATGGCGGTGCTCGTTGGACCACAGCGGGTTGGCATGAATCGTCCAGCGCTCGGTCTGGGCGCGGCCGGGTTTGGAAGACTCGCGTGCCACCCAGGCAACGCGCTCATGCGTGCTGCGCGCCGCATTCCACTGCGGGCCCAGCGTGGTCAGGCCGGCCTGAGCCGCCATGGGGTAGGACAGCGTCATGGCCCAGCAGGGGGCCATTTCCACGGGGGCCAGGGTCTTGGCCAGGGCCGCACCCTGCGGCGCGGTCTGCAGCAGTTGCGCGGCCACGGGCGCCGGCACCGCCAACACCACAGCGTCGAAGTCGGCGGCAATCTGCGGGCCGTGGTCCTCGGTGTCCAGCATCAGCGACCATTGGTGGCGGCTGTGGTGGCTGCCGCTGGCAATGTGGTGGCTCATGGCGCGCAGGGACTGGCCCAGATGCAGGCGTCCGGCCTCCCACAGCGGAGCGGCCCAGGCCAGGGGCAGGGACTGCATGTCTGGCATGCCGACCCAGTGGGTCTCGCGCACCGGTGCGTGCTTGTCGACTCTGCGGCCCTGGGCATTGCGGGTCTGCACGCTGTTCAGACTCCAGGCGCGCAGACTGCCGGGCGTGGTGTCCAGCGCCTGCTTGAAGCGTGGGTCGCGCACGGTGAAGAACTGGGCGCCGATGTCAAAGCTGCCATAGGGGCCGCTGACCGAGCGCATGCGCCCGCCAGCCTGGGTCAGACGCTCATAGACATGAACGTCGTGTCCGGCCTGCATCAGCGTGCGGGCGCAGGCCAGGCCTGCAATACCTGCACCGATGACGGCAATGCGCTTGGCACCGGGATGCAGGGAGGGGGAAGAAGCAGAGGCAGTTGCGGACGCGCGAGTGCGGGAAGCATTCATGGAAAAGCCTTTTCGACACCGTTTGAGTTCTAGCGTAGCCAGCTATCCAAAAGATAGCAAGTGCTGCTTTTGCTGAATTGTTGCAGCGCAACTCACTCTACACCTCCCGGATGTCGGCTGTGAGCCGCCTCAGCTTATTGGCGGTGATGGTTTTCCATGAGCGCCTTGCGCGTGGCCGGACTCTCGAGCTGCGTCAGCCACCATTGCAGCGCGCGCCCGGGCGTGCGGTGGGCCGGGCCGGGCCAGGCATAGTGCAGACGCAGATTGCGGCTGGCGCGCCGTACCTGCCTTGTGACCAGCAGGCCGGCGTCCAGATAGGCCTGCACCATGCCGCGCGGCAGAAAGCCTGCGCCAATGCCGCGTATCTGTGCTTCCAGCTTGGCCTGCATGCTGTCCACGGTGAGCACGTCCTGGCCGTTGACCAGACCGAAGCTGGTGTTGCTGCGCACGCCAGAGTCGGCCACTGCCACCATGCGGTGCTGCAGCAGCAGCTCGTCGGACAGCGGCTCGTCGAGCCTGGCCAGCGGATGGTGCGGCGCGACGGCGAAGACGAAATCCATCTCCCCGATCTCTCGCGTCTGCAGCTCCGAGACATTGCTGGTGTTGACCGCCACGCCAATGGCCAGGTCGGCCTGGCCGCTGGTCAGCGCTTCCAGTGTGCCGTTGAGAATGCCGTCGCGCAG
Organism: Comamonas sp. C24C; assembly: GCF_053345995.1. Lineage (NCBI taxonomy): Bacteria > Pseudomonadati > Pseudomonadota > Betaproteobacteria > Burkholderiales > Comamonadaceae > Comamonas > Comamonas sp. C24C. The sequence continues at coordinate 210,917 of NZ_JBKFBC010000007.1, forward strand.
CTTGAGCGTGGTCGGCGGGCTCAGCGCATAAAAGGCTTCGACGAGTTCGAAGACGGGCGTACGGGCCACGGCGCCGTCGATCACGATGGTCAGCTGCGGCTCCCAGCCCGTGGCCACGCGCTTGACGCGGTGCGCCACGGCATCGATCTCCTGCAGCAGCCGGGCGCCCTCGTGCAGCAAGGCCTGGCCGGCTTCCGTGGCCTGGGCGTGGCGCGAGCTGCGGTCGAACAGCAGCACGTCGAGCGCATCTTCTATCTGGCGCACGCGGTAGGTCAGCGCACTGGGCACCAGACCGAGGGAGCGTGCCGCAGCAGCAAAGCTGCCGGTTTCGGCTATGGCCTGCAGCATGGCCAGGCTGTCGGGGGTGAGCACATCGCGGGAGCTGGGCATGGTGGGATCGAGTATTCAAACAGTTTGAATGATGCCATCAACGCCGTTCAGCCACAGTCTTGCAGCCGACTTCTACAGTAGAGCCCATAGAGACAGTCACTTGAACGAAAGGAAGCACACCATGATGACTCTGCGCAAATCCCAGGAACGCGGCTACGCCGACCACGGCTGGCTCAAGTCCTATCACAGCTTTTCGTTTGCCGATTACTACGACCCGCGCCACATGGGGTTTGGCAATCTGCGCGTGATCAACGAAGACCGCATCGCGCCGGGCACGGGCTTCGGCGCCCATGGCCACCGCGATATGGAAATCATCAGCTATGTGCTCGAAGGCGCGCTCTCGCACAAGGACAGCATGGGCAATGAAACCCCCATCCTGCCCGGCGAAGTGCAGCGCATGAGCGCCGGCTCGGGGGTGGTGCACAGCGAGCAGAACTACGCCCAGGACCAGACCACGCATTTTCTGCAGATCTGGCTGCTGCCGGCGCGCACCGGCATCGAGCCCGGCTATGCGCAAAAGACCTTCAGCGAAGCGCAAAAGCGCGGCCGCCTGTGCCTGGTGGCCTCGCCAGATGGAGCCGAGGGTTCGGTGAGCATGAATGCCGATGCGCGCTTGTTCGCCGGCCTGTTCGACGCAGGCGAGGCTGCGGATGTGGCCCTGCCAGCCGGTCGCAAGACCTATGTGCACTTGGTGCGCGGCGAGCTGGACGTGAATGGACAAAAGCTGACAAGCGGCGACGCTGCTCTTATTGAAAATGAGGAGCGCCTGCGCCTTGCAAATGGCCGGGCTGCGGAAGTTCTGGTGTTTGATCTGGAGCCTTGAGTCTGACGATTTCAAGGGTTGTGATGATGGATATGAGCCAACGCGACCTTTGGTCGCAATGACTGGAGTTTTAAATGTTGAATCAATTCAGAAATCCTCTGGACCTGCTGGGGCGGGTGCTGATCGCCCTGCTGTTCCTGCCGGCGGGCCTCCAGAAAATCAGCGGCTTTGCCGGCACGGTGGGTTATGCCGCATCGGTGGGCATGCCCATGCCCCAGGTCGCCGTGGCGGTGGGTCTGGTGATCGAGATCGTCGGCGGTCTGGCCATCCTGCTGGGCTGGCATACGCGCTGGGCGGCCCTGATCCTGGGCTTTTTCACCCTCGTTGCCAGCTTCTTCTTCCATAACTTCTGGGGCGTGGCAGCCGAAGCCGCCATGATGCAGCAGCTGCTGTTCTGGAAGAAC